>NZ_JADNRQ010000040.1 GCF_015594625.1 Desulfallas sp. Bu1-1
CAGCGAAGCCAGGCGACTGTCAAGGGTCCGCGAAGCGGAGGCGTAGCCTTTACCCTTGACTGGCGACTGGCGAGCTGGATAATTTAAGCGGCGGTGTTCAAGTTGATAAAATCTAACTGAGGAATTTTACACACAATTTGGGACTTGATCTTTCAGATACTGAATAGTTTTTGTTTAAATCCGAAGAGATAATTGAATTCGGCTGAGCTATTTCATTTACAGTTTCAACTTTAGGAATACAGAATATAGAAGTTAAAACTGGAGATAATGAACCCCGGCGCTGGTAAAGGCGCAGCGCTGGCTGCGGTGGCCGGTTATTACGGCATAGACCGTGAAAACATAATCGCCGTGGGCGACAGCTACAACGACCTGGACATGATCGAGTACGCCGGGCGCTCGGGGTGGCGATGGCCAACGCCAGGGATGAGATAAAGATGCGGGCGGGGTTTGTCACCAACCCCGCTTCATTAAAACTGCGGGAACGCAGCCCGCAGCACTTATAACAATCTATCTTCGCAAAACAACCATGGCATCCGCAGCCTTGGCTCCCATTTTAGCAGGATATACCATTAAGGGGTTGATGTCCAGTTCTTCAATGCGATCCTTCAGTTCCGTGACCATGGCGGATACCTTCATAATTACATTGACCAGCGCATCTACATCGGCGGGCGGCTTTCCCCGCGTCCCCTTGAGCACCTGGTAACCTTTTATTTCCCTGATCATATCCAGGGCATCGCCGGGACTGAGAGGCGCCACCCGGAAAGAAACGTCTTTCAGCACTTCCACAAAAATCCCGCCCAAACCAAACATAATGGTTGGACCAAATACCGGGTCCCTGGTCACCCCGATAATTACTTCAATCCCCTGCGGCAGCATTTCCTGCACCAACACCCCGTTAATCCTGGCATCAGGCTTATATTTCCCGGCATTTTGCAGCACAGTCGAATATGCTTTTCTTACTTCCTCTTCCGAGGCCAGGTTTAGCATTAAAGCGCCGGCGTCCGTTTTGTGCGGAATATCCGGGGAATCCACCTTCAGGACCACCGGATATCCTATTTGCCCGGCCATGCGGACGGCCTCGTCCTCACTTCGGGCCAAGCCTTCCCTGGTCACCGGGATACCGAACCGGGCCAGGAGATCTTTGGACTGGCCTTCACTTAAAACACCCTGCAAACCATTCAATTCAACCTTGCTATGTTCCGAGCACGCAGAAACCGGTACTTCATATTCTTTATTTTCTCTTTTGCGCAGGAACCCGGCATAATCAGCCAGATGGGCCAATGCGCGAACAGCCAGGTTCCGATCGATGAGCACAGGCAGTCCGGCCCGGCGCAATTCCCTGACACCATCACCTTCGTCAGCTCCGGGTAATACCCAGGGAAAAATGACAATGGTTTTGCCGGTAGAGTTATATATATCGATAATTCTCCGGGCGATTTCAACCCCATAAGGCTCCGCTAAATTAAAGTTGGCCAAAATGATATCTACGTTATCATCCTCCACCAGGGCATTGAAACAGGTTACCAGTATTTGCGGGTGGGTCATATACTGGCCGGTCAAATCAATGGGATTCTGGACTGACGCGAATGAAGGAAGAACCGCTTCCATCTTTGCCCTTGTGCTTTCATTGAGCATGGGAAGAGTGAAACCCAGCTTTTCGCATGCATCGGCCAGGGTAACTCCGGTACCGCCGGATGTGGTCAATATGACGATATTTTTCCCCCGGGGAAGCCGGCCTGCGGAAATTAACGGGGCAAATGCAATCATCTCCTCGGGCCCATCAATTCTGATGATCCCTGTTTGCTTAAAAAAGGCGTCGTAGATCCGATCCACTCCCGCCAGGGACCCGGTATGTGAGGAGGCGGCCCTGGCGCCGGCCGTACTGCGCCCCACCTTCATAATCATTATGGGTTTTTGTGCTTTTACAGCTTCCTCAGCCACCCTGCGCAATTTTCGCCCATCCTTCGCCCCTTCGAGATACCCCCCCACCAGTTTGGTCGAGCGGTCCCGGATCATATATCCCAGAAAATCAGCAAATTCCGCATCCGCTTCATTGCCCGTACTGACGAAATAATTGAACCCCACACCGGCAGCAAGAGCCTGAGCATAAATCAAGGCCCCAAAAGCGCCACTTTGGGTAACAAAACCCACATATCTCGGATCCACATCGGGTATATCTACAACAAAAGCAAAAGAAGCTCTAACCCCATTGTTGGTATTGATCACCCCGACGCAATTGGGACCACATAGTCGAATGCCGGATCCCCGCGCCAGTTCCGTCATCTTTTCCTGCAGGAGACGCCCCTCCGGACCGATTTCCGCGAATCCCGAACTAAAGATGACGGCAGCCCTCACCCCTTTTGCAATGCACTGTTCCAGGGCGGCACAGACTCCTTCAGCAGGTATGCTGATAATAACCAGATCCACTTTCCCTGGCACATCGGCCAGGGAAGGATAACACTTAAGGCCGAATATTTCTTGGTATTTTGGGTTAACGGGATAAATATTACCTTTGTACCCCTTGTTCATCAAGGCAATTTGGGCTCTTCCGCTGGGTTTGGCAGAATCACTTGAAGCCCCGAGAATAGCTATGGATTCAGGTTCAAAAAATGGTTTTAGCGAAGCAACGTCAATGTCAGTTAACAATTGGTTTCACCTCCAAGTATTATGCCCGGCCCCGCTTGACAGGGTGAATAAAACAACCCTGCCAAGCATAAAAAAAGTGGAACAACCGTTTTTGTATTCGCTAAAATAAAACTGATCCACTTTGGATCACTTTGATAATATCAAACTGATCCACCCAACCCCCCGAACTACTGTTTTTGATATTACAAAAGTGATCCATTTGGGCCAATTTGATAATATAAACTGATCCACTCCCAAACTTCCCCTGTATACTTAAAAAAAACAAATTGCAGGGGAGAGAAAGAGAGTGATTCCATCAATACTTACGAACAAATCAGGTATCTTTTTGCCGTAAAAAAGTTTTCCCAAAGAAAAATAGCAAGAGAACTGGGCCTATCCCGAAACACAGTAAAGCGTTACTGCCAGGGAGAGAACGTTCCCTGGGAAAGTAATCACGGCAGTACCAACGGCCGGTTACCGGACCAATCGAAGAAATAGTCAAAGAATGGCTGGCCGGAGATCAGGATGCCCTCTTAAAACAGCGCCACACTGCCGAAAGGATCTACCAGCGCCTGGTAGAAGAACACGGCTTCACCGGTTCCGCCTCCACAATAAGAAAATTGGTTAAAGAACTCCGTCCGGAAAGTAGACAGGCTTGCGTGCCCCTGGAGTTCGACGCCGGTGAGGCGGCGCAGGTGGACTGGGGAGAGGCAACCATATACGTAGCCGGACGGAAAAGCAAAGTCCAGATCTTCTGCTACCGGCTCTATGTTATAGCTGTGCTCCTTACGTTGCTGCTTTCCCCAGCCAGCGCAGCGAGTGCTTCCTGGCCGGGCACGTCTAGGCCTTCAACTTCTTTGGCGGGGTCACCCGCCGGCTGATCTACGACAACTTAAAAACAGCCGTCAAGGAAGGCTGGGGACGTTATGTCAGAGCAGAACAGCCGGCTTTTATCGCTTTAAGAAGCCATTACGCCTTTAGCGCTGATTTTTGCAACCCCAGGGCCGGCAATGAAAAAGGGCTGGTAGAGGATCTCGTCGGTTTTGCCCGCCGCAATTTTTTTGTCCCGGTACCCCGGGTGGAGAACTTAACGGAATTGCAACCGGAGCTGGACAAAAGATGCATCCAGTACCAGAAAAAACACTTGCGCTACCACCCTGCACCGGTCAGAGAGGCCCTGGCCGCCGAGCAAAAGAATATGACCCCCCTGCCGGCCAGGGAATTTGATTACGCGGTAACAACTTTAGCCGAAGTAGATAACTTAAGCCTGGTCAAATTCGACCGTAACCGCTACTCCGTCCCCGTAAATCTGGTAGGGAAAACCGTCACCGTCAAGGGTTATCCTCTGGCGGTAAAGATTTACCACGGCTCCCGGCAAGTGGCCGCTCACCCGCGAAGCTATCTGCAGGGTCAAACCAGGCTGGAACTGGAACATTACCTGCCGGTACTGGTTAAAAAACCGCGGTCATTGAGGAACGCCGCCCCTTTGCGCCGGTCTGTATTACCTCCGGGATTTAATGCTCTCAAACAGAACCTTCTGGACCGGGGCGAAGACAGGGAACTGGCTCGGATCTTGGGACTGGTCCTGGATTACGGCATCGACGAAACGGAAAAGGCCATCGGTCTGGCTTTGCAAAGCGGCCAGCATAGTTACCAGGCTATCCGCTACTACCTGACCCGGCGGGAAAGCGATCCCCCTCTTCTGCCGGAATTCCCACGCGTGGAACCGGTCGGTCTGGAGCAGTACGATCGCCTCTGGGCGGGTGAGCGCCGGTGAGCAAAGCCGGATTAATCGCTCTTTACGCCAAGGAACTCAAACTTCCTGCCTTCACCGGTTACCAGGCGGTAATCCGTCAGGCTACCGCAGAAGGCTGGGGGTATGAAGAATTCCTCTGCGCGCTGCTCTCCCGGGAGTCGGCCAACCGGAAAGAGAACCAGGTTGCCAGAAGGATCCGGGCGGCCCGTTTTCCTTTACGGAAAACACTGGATGAATTTCAGTTCACGTCTTTACCCCATGTTAAGGAAGCATGGTCCGGGAGTTGGCCACCGGAGAGTTTATCAGGCGCCGGGAGAATATTTTAATGATCGGTAACCCCGGCACCGGAAAAAGTCATTTGTCTATAGCACTGGGAATGAATGCATGTACCAATGGCTACTCTGTGCGCTTTTTCACCGCCGCCGGTCTGGTCAACAAGCTTTCCGAAGCTCAGAATGAAAAAAGATTGGGCCGGTTGCTCAATGAGTTGGCGAAAGTTAATCTTTTGATTGTTGACGAACTTTCTTACATCTCCTTTCCCCGGCCAAACGCCGAACTGCTCTTTCAGGTTATCTCCGAGCGGTGCGAGCGTAGCAGTGTAATTATCAATAGCAACCTGGACTTTTCCCGCTGGGAGGAGATCTTCGGGGACCGCCTGCTGACCGCGGCACTGGTAGACCGTGTTACTTTCCGGTCCCACATCTTGAACATGAATGCAGAATCATACCGCCTCAAACAGCAATTAAAGCACAGTCCGGCTAGTGACCAACAGTTTCCGGACTTAAAGGCGGTGAGAAAGTGTTCGTCCGCTGGAAGGCCGTCCGGGGAGAATGCTACGCCCAGTTAGAAAAAAGGTGTTGGGAAAACGGCAAGGTCAAAACTAAGGTGGTGGCTTACCTGGGCAAACTTCCTTTTGACAAACTTTTGGCCATGCTCCGGGAAGGAAAAATCAGCGTTGCCGAAGTGGCCCAAATTAACTACCGGGAGAAACCAGTCGGCCTGCAAAATATTCTGGTCTATGCCCTGGCTATGGAATGCCGGGGGACTCCCTGGGCAAAAGTATCTTATTTAGCGGAGATTGGTTTATCCGCAAAGTCTTAAAAACTTTTGTATAAAAGGACAAGCTCAATAATTCTGTAGGTAAAAATACTATTACGACAGGAGTGATAATAATTGTGTTTCATTTAATGCCGACGGTAGGCAATTATTGCAGCCGAAAGATTGGTGGAACTCTTGTTCGCGCCCCGATTTCCCCTCCCCCGGGGAAGGGGAAATCGGCTCTGCTCAAGTAACAAAAAGGAAGTGGATCACTTTTACTTTATCACAAGTGGATCAGTTTTACTTTATCAAGTGGATCACTTTTCTATTGACAAACGCAGTTTTATTGTCAATAAGAGATTAGAACCTGCTTATACTTCCGGTGCTGATGTCCAAACAACTCTTTTCCTCATGAGGAGCGCCGTAATACTAAATACTGCGAACCCTACAGCTAAGGCTGCGACGAGCAGAAAGGATAAAGTGTAATCTCCACCGCGCCGGTCAGTAATGAAACCCCACAAAGATTGGCCGGTGGCTGTGGATAGGGCATATATCATCATAATCACAGAATAGATTTGGGGGTATTCACGCAATCCAAATATTCTCTTTATTAATAAAGCTGATTGAACTGTCGGCGTTGAGTAAGCCAATCCATAAATGAAAGCACCGATCAAGAAAAACGTGGGATTAGCCACCCCTAAATAAAGCATGGTAAGTACCCCTATAACGCCACAGAGGCCACAGAGCGCCAATGTTCCTATTGGACTTTTATCATTTAAAGCCCCAAAGGCAATCTTCCCTATCACAGTTCCAATCATGGCGCTGGAACCTATCATAGCTAATAAAGCCATTCCCATTCCCTTTGAAGAAGCATAAGAAGGAAGATAAACATATAAGTCGCTAAAGAGAGCAACCGACACCACATAAAGGAGCACAGGAATGATTGTCAGGGATTTAAAGGCGTCGGAAACGGATGCGCCTGCGAATCTTACATCGCCCGCACCTGTTACTACCTTTTCAATCCCGTGTGGCTTTAATCCGACATCTTCGGGGTTGCCTCTGACAAATAAGACGACGGGAATAAAAACGAGAACTAACGAACAAAGACCCATCGCTACGTAACCCATTCTCCATCCAAAATTGGCAATAACATATCCGGCAATTGGATTAAAGACAATAGCGCCTCCTGCCGTAAAAGCGAAACATAAACCCACAAAGAACCCCACCCTGTCGGCAAACCAGCGACCGATAAGGGTAGGAGTTGCTACGTATAGGAAAAACGACATTGTCATACCCAGGAATATTGAAGCAACATAAAAATGATAAACATTAGCACACAGCGCCATAGCAGCAGTCGTAATGGCATGAATCAGAACGACAATTGATAAAACGGAACGCACATTCTTTCCCTTCATGAGTTTACCGGCGATAGGAAGAAAGAGAGCGGACATCAGGCCAATTCCGGTCATATAGAGGGCTAATGCTCCTCTTGACACCCCTAATTCTTTTATTACCGAAGGAAAGAAAATACCGGCGGTATTGTAAGTTATTCCAACGCATAAACTCATACTACAGCATACCCAAACAATTAAATATGCATGATGAAAACGTTTTGCGGTCATGATTAAGCCTCCTTGTTTTATTTATTTGGCTCAAGTCGCAATTTTCATGCCAATTCAAAGACAGATGGTAACACGGTTTTGCCTTTTTTTTCCTTAATTTCTTTCTTCAGACAACTCATATTATTCTGTAAATTTTAGTGCTCATTATCCTCAATTATCGCATAAAACCTCACCCCAATTTTGCCGCTCCTAGTACCGGTTGCCATTCGGTTTTACACACAACCCCCCCCCCGGTAAATGAATTGACAGCAGCGATTACCGTTTTCTCAATGTTGAAAAGATAATAACGTCAAGTATTTCAGCTTTCTTAATATCCCTTCCACTTGCTTTACTATGCAATTACCATGCCGGTGCAAACCGGATGGTGGTCTGTGAAAAATACGTGAGGTTATTGTAATTTTTTTGCAAAAAAGCAATAAAGTAAATGCAGGGTCATGAATTCCCGCTTGCCCGGTGTTTTGGCGGCAAAATATAGTTGCCCACCCAGCCTTGGGGCTTTATTTCATAATGTAATCCAGTGTCCTATGAAATTTTGAAATATTGCAATATTTTTTGCAGTAGAACAATCCGAAGTAAGGGTTGCGTCCATCAGTTTTTGCTGTTGGTGGACACTCGACGTTAGGCATGGAACTTGCTATGCTAGAATAAGGTGACCGCGTACTTTTTATTTTTGCCATCGGAATTTACGTTACAGCGATGATCCTGCGGGGGATTAGCGGCATTGGAGGCTCTTTCCATAGACATCGATGCCCGGGCAGGGTTGGATTTTATGTTGAAAATGACTGATTTAAGGAAGGTATCGTTAATGAAACTTAAAGCGTTGATTGTAGACGACGAATACCCCGCGCGGCAGGAACTGCGGTATATACTAAGCAATTTCGACAGCGTGGAAATAGTGGGTGAGGCGGCCAACGCCCATGAGGCCCTTGCTCTGATTAAGGCTCTCGACTACCAGGTGCTGTTTCTCGATATTTCCATGCCCGGCATGAGCGGGTTGGAACTCGGCGCAGCCGTTCAGTCGCTGCCGAAGAGGCCATATATAATATTTGTAACCGCCCATGACGAGTATGCCGTTTCGGCCTTCGAAGTAAATGCTGTCGATTACCTTTTGAAGCCGGTGGAGCCTGGCCGGGTGAAAAAGGCGCTCAAAAAGGTTTTCCAGATTTCCCAGGAAACTCTCGTTCCGGAAGTAGTGGGGTATCAGGAAGGGCTGTCCGCCCCCGAGAATGATAAATAAAAAGTGATTCTTTCGGTAGTCTGTGAGGAGAGTTAAATATTCTCATTGGACGAGGAGGGAATGGCAAAAATGAAGCAATCCTCGTTAGCATGTGGTGCTGATGACCGGAGTGGTATGGTGGGCAATTCGATTCCGGAAAGGTTCAGAGAATATCTCGTTGGAAAACTTGGGTTCGAAGATGTAGTGGTGTACCGCGCTGAACCTCTATTCGGCGGCTTTTCGCGCGAATCCTGGAGAATTGACGCCGGTTGGCTCACTGCTAACGGAGCTCGGACAGAGCGAAGCATGATTCTGCGAATGGATCCCCCGTCCTCTCTACACGAAAGCAACCGACGTATCGAGTATGCGATGTATAAGGCGTTCTGGCCCGTACCGGGGGTACCGGTCCCTGAGCCGTTGTTTATAGAAGACGACCCGGGGCTGCTTGGGATGCCGTTTTTTGTTATGTCCAGGCTTGATGGAGTGGCGTGGCCGGGCGAGCTCCGCAAGCCTATATACAAGGAAAAGTGGTCCGGAATCGCGCGCCAGATGTTTGAAATTTTGGGTTTGATAGCAGCCCAGGATTACTGCGACCTGGGCTTGGCTGACGTATTGGCTGTCCCCTCTGTGGACGATGCGTGGGCGATGCAACTCGACTATTGGGAGAAGATAATTCGTGATCACGACATCGGTCCGCTTCCTGTAACCAGCGCTGTGATCCGTAAGTTGCGCCGGGAACCACCACCGGCAGCCTCAAAAGTGTCCGTTGTTCATGGTGATTACCGGATTGGCAACTACCTGTATTCTCCTGAAGGAATCATCGGAATATTAGATTGGGAACTCGCTCACCTTGGCGACCCGATTGAAGATTTGGCCTGGTCATTTGCCAGGAATTGGCACTTTGAGGCTGCGCCTGGCAAGGTAGCCGGGAAGCTCCTGCCCGATGAGGCAATCCGAATCTGGGAGGATGTCAGCGGCCTCAAGGTTGACCGCAATGCACTCAGGTGGTGGACGTTGTTCACCCACGTAAAAGCTTATGCCATGTGGGTCTCCGCAGCTCACAGAGCTGCCACCGATTCTGCGAGACGACTGGTTAATACGGACGCTGCCTGGAAAAACATGTATGCTCAAGAGCTGTGGATGCTTGAAGGAGTGTATTCGATAAACAATAAATCCCAAATGTAATATATAGGGAGACTTGTAATGATAAGCAAGCATAGTAAGCAAGAGCCTAAAAAAGCGCATGACAAATAGACCTTTTTAAAAACATTTTAAAA
>NZ_JADNRQ010000041.1 GCF_015594625.1 Desulfallas sp. Bu1-1
GTTAGCCTGAACTAACACTTTTTATTGGCCATTATATTTTATTGTGAAGGGAAAATAATGATTAATGTATAATATATTATATATCACGGGGCCCGGTTAATGTGCTGCAAGGGGTTACCTGAAGCAATCATGAAACCCTCTTCCCTTGTTGATTAACAAGTGAAGAGGGTAATCCTTTTTCGGTTTTTTAACCGCCGGTTTATTTGTCAATCCATTGCACCTGTTCTGGCGATATCCAATTATCTTTTTAGGTCTGTTAATAGTGGCCATCTTTATATCAGAGGATAAAAAAGTAGGCACGGGGGATATTCCGTTGGCTCTATATAACGTGGGAACGAAAAAATTCTTTTATGGTTGGGTTGTACTTTTTCTATGTTTCCTGGCCCTGGTTGTTTCCCTGGGCATTCGGTTATCTTTTGGCGTATTTGTAACTTCGTGGGAAGCAGAGTTTCATGTTAACCGGGGGACACTGGCTCTTATCTCAGCTATCGGGTTAATTTTTTACGGTATATTTCAACCCGTTGCGGGGCGGTTAAGTGATTTGTTAGGTACCAGAATTGTTTTATCAGGAAGTATGGCCATTATCGGTTTAAGTTTAATTATTATTCAATGGTTAAATAATTTGTGGGTGCTTGGTGTTGTTTATGGCATATTAATTTCGATAGGTTACGCCGGTTCTTCCAATGTTGTTGCTTCCGCCGTTGTGATCCAGTGGTTTCACAAACGCCAGGGGTTGGCGCTCGGGTTTGTTACCTCTGGAATGGCTGTAGGCCAAATGGTTATTGTGCCGCAGAAAATTTCTTAAAAATTTTTTTATTATTAGGTAGAAGGAATGTTTAATTCAGTTATATAATATATAATATCTAATATCTAGCGGGAGGGCTTTTGATGAAACCGGATCTCATTAAAGTTGCATCTATACAACTAAGCATAAACGATGATCATACCAAAGAAGAGCGGATTGCTTATGCGCTGCAGCAAATGGAAAAAGCGCGGGACGCGGATTTAATTCTGCTGCCTGAGATATGGAACATTGGTTACTTTTCTTTTGACCAGTACGAAAGCCAAAGTGAGTCATTAGACGGCCCTACAATAAGGGCCGTTGCCCGAAAAGCTAAAGAAATAAACTCCTACGTATTTGCCGGTAGCTTTGTGGAAAAAGATGGCGGTAAATTATATAACACAAGTGTGATGCTGGACAACAAGGGGAAAATTATAGGCACTTATAGGAAAATGCACCTGTTTGGTTACGGGTCGGCGGAAACAGAAATACTAACTCCCGGTACGGAAGTGGTTACATTAAAAACAGAACTGGGCAACTTGGGCCTTTCCACATGTTACGACTTGCGATTCCCTGAATTATATCGCAGGATGATGGAACAGGGTGCGGAAATATTCCTGGTTACATCCGGCTGGCCGTTCCCGCGTGTAGCCAACTGGGTGGCGCTAAACCAGGTCAGGGCGCTGGAGAATATTTGTTACCTGGTATCCTGTAATTGTGCCGGTATCAACAGGGGCAAGCAATTTTTAGGGCACAGCATGGTGGTAGACCCCTGGGGTGTAGTTATTGCCGGTAGTGCGGATGAAGAGCGTATCGTCAGAGCAGAAATAGATCCGTCCCTGGTGCACAAGGTAAGGGCGGTATTTCCGCCATTGCGGGATAGGAAATTGAGAATATAAGTAAAAATACAAAGTGCGAAAGGAGGAGGAAGCATGCCGGTATTAGAGTTTAGGATCAATGGCAATCCCAACGAAATTTTAAAGTTTGAAGTTAAAAAGATGATCAACGCCGGGTATACAGGAAGGAACCAGGAAGAAGTTCAAAAACACATCGATGAACTGAAAGAAAAAGGGATACCTGCGCCGGATGAAACGCCAACCTACTTTGCTAAATTTAACGACCGCATAACACAGGATGCAACAATTGAAGTGCTTGATGAAACCGATCATTCGGGAGAAGCGGAATATGTTCTTTTGTGCACCGGTAATGAGATCTATGTTGCCGCCGGTAGTGACCACACTGACCGCAAACTGGAAGAGGATGACATCCCCAAGGCCAAGCAAGTATACCCAAATACTATTTCCAAAGACGTTTGGAGATTATCAGAAGTAAAAGACTACTGGGATGAAATAATCCTGCGCGGCTGGGTGGAACTCAAAGGCCGAAAGGTAGTTTATCAGGAGGCGCCTTTAGCCGCATTGCTTAGTCCCGACGACCTTATAGAGCGGGTCAAGAAAATAGTCGACCTGCCAAGCCTGGAAGGACTGGTAATTTATTCGGGAACAGTGGCGGGTAAAGTGGAAGTGGATTACAGCCCGTTTTTTGAGGCTCAACTGGAAGACCCGAAAAGGAAGCTTGTGCTTTCAAGCGGTTACCGTTTGGAACCGGTAAGCAAATGGTTTAAAAAATAAAAAAAATAATGGAAAAGGAGGAGTTGCACAATGGCGAAACCGGAACTGGAATTCTTTGACCATGACCTTAATATTGGCTGGCGCCAGGTAGAAGGGGCGCAAGAAGGGATTATCGAAAAGATCCTCAGTGAAGACCCCGAAACTGGGGACTACACCAGGCTGTTGAAGTTCCCCCCGGGCATGACCACAACTGAGGTATTGGTGCATGACTTTTGGGAGGAAGTATACATCTTAAAGGGCAGTCTCTACGACATTAATAAAAAAGAAACCTACATCGAAGGTATGTATGCTTGCCGCCCGCCCGGAATGAAACACGGTCCTTATGAAATTCCCAACGGCTGCATGACCCTGGAAATAAGGTACTACAAGAAGTAATTAGGGAAACCCCCTTGCTCTGTTACAAGGTTGGCAAGGGGGTATATTTTTAGGTTAATTGATAGTAAGGGGTGTTCTAAATGCCTGTATCGGATCAAGAATTTTTCAATGCGTTTAAAATTGTATTTAATGTTTTATCCACTCTGCTTGGTGAGGACGTTTCTTTAAATATTACAGATAGGGAAAAATTTATTTGTTTTAAACAGGCGGAAACTTTCAAGTTAACTATTAAAGAAGGTGATGATATCGTCAAGGGGGGCGCTTCGGATAAAGTTTTGCAAACCGGACAGCGGCAGGTAGTCCGTTATCCCAAGGAAGTTTTTGGGGCTCCCATCATTGTCCGTTCCGCACCCATTATTAATCACGATACCGGAAACATCCTGGGTACCATTAGCTTTACCGTATCCCAAGACAAAGAACAAACCGTGTTGGAAATGGCTGAAGAATTGCAAACGTTTACCGGGGAACTTGCGACGGCTACCGAAGAGCTGGCCGGTGCGGCCCAGTCGTTGGCAGCAAGTAGCCAGAATATCAACCAGGCCGCGAAAGTAGCTCATGATCACTTTAAGAAAACCGGTGAAATACTCGAGTACATCAGAAACGTTGCGGAAACCACAAATCTGCTGGGTCTTAATGCGGCTATTGAAGCAGCTCGGGCCGGGGAACACGGGCGGGGCTTTTCGGTGGTAGCCGAAGAAATCAGGAAACTGGCCCGGAACAGCAAGTCTTCAGCGGCGGAAATTACCGATATTCTAGCGAAAATTAATGATCAATTAAACAATATCCTGGAGACGGTAAATGATTTTGCGGCCATTAGTGAAGAACAATCGGCCCAGGCTCAGCAAATAGCTTCAGGGAGTCAAAGGCTCAGTGAATTGTCGGTAAAGATGAAAAATCTGGCCGAAAATCTTATGTAAAAGATTTAAATCTCAAGGGTTCCATTTGCTGGAACCCTTGAATTCCATATTGTAAAATAATATTCTATAGAAAAGACGATGTAAGGGGTAGCAGGCGTGAATTTAATAAGCGAAGCACTGGTTTTGCAAAGAAAAGATTTGGTTGTTGTAGTAGGGGCTGGCGGAAAAACAACGATAATTAACAGGTTGGCCGGTGAGTTGTTAGATGCCGGCAAAAAGGTTGTTGTGAGCACTACAACTAAAATTTTTGCTCCGAGCACTCGTAATTCAGTGCCTGTATTATTAACCGATAAATTAGATGATTTACAGAGCTCGATTCTCAATATAATTAGCCAAACCAACTATGTAATTGTTGGAAAAAATATTAATTATGAAAATAAAATTACCGGCCTTTCCATGGAAGAGGTGGAAAAAATACATAAAATTAATGAGGTTGACTTTTTATTAATCGAGGGGGATGGTGCCAAAAACAAACCTTTCAAAGCTCCGCGTAGTTACGAACCGGTAATCCCTGCAATTGCAACACTGGTGGTACCCGTGGTAGGGGTTGAATGCGCCGGTAAGCCTTTGATAGAAGATTATTTTCATGCTATTGATGAAATTTGTGCATTGACGGGGCTTAATTATGGTGACATAGTAAATGAAAAAGTTATCGCCCATATTATGTTGCATCCAAAAGGTTACAAAAAAAATGTACCCAATCATGCCCGTTGGATTCCTTTTATTAATAAAGTGGAAACTAAAACAGGAGAAAAAAGCGCTTTAAAATTAGCTCGAATATTAAAAGAAGCCGGGGTAGATAAAATTATTATTGGTTCGGCAATGAGTAACCCGCCTGTGAAGCAAATTTGTTAATTTGTATTGGAATTAAAAAAGAGGAGTGTTTGAAATTGCCCCGTATTGAAGCACTGGTACTGGCGGCCGGGCTTTCCAGCAGGATGCAAACAAATAAAATGCTTTTAAAATTATCAGGGAAAACGGTTATCCGCCATTCCCTGGAACGCGTATTAGCTTCCAAAGTCAACTCTGTAACGCTGGTGGTGGGCTGCCGGAAAGAGCAATTGGAACAGGAATTAAAACACTATGATCTCAAAATTATAGAAAATGCCGCTTTTGCTCGGGGTATGGGCACATCGATCAGGGAAGGAATCAGGTATTTGTTACACCAACCTGATGAAATCGACGCCGTATTGATCTGTTTGGGGGATATGCCTTTGATTAAGCCGGGCACTATTGACCGCCTTTTGCAAGTATATAGCGACACCGGCTGTCTCATAGCGGCACCCTTTTATCAAGGTAGAAGGGGACACCCGGTTCTCTTCGATAAAAAGCTGTTTAGCAAGTTAGCGGAGCTTTCAGGGGACACGGGCGCTAAAGAAATACTCAAGGAATGTTGCGCCGGTATTTGCCGGGTTGAGGTGGATGACCCCGGTGTTCTTATGGATATTGACAATTGGGAAGATTACCTGAAAATAAAACAATATACCGGTTGCCATTGAAGATGTATTAATATAGTAAACTTATTTTTTTGAGACGGGGTGTAAGGATGCAGCTTCGATATAAAATTTGGCTGGAAAACAAGGGAAAAGCATTTGGTGAAGGACCATATGACATACTACAGCGTATTGACAGGCTAAATTCCCTGAGCCAAGCTGCTAAAGAAATAAACATGTCTTACAGTCAAGCCTGGAATCTTATTAATACACTGGAAAAAAGACTGGGTTTTAAACTATTAAGGCGTGAAGTAGGTGGTAGTTTGGGGGGTGGTTCTTACTTGACCGCCGAGGCCAGGGAGTTAATGCATAAATACGGTGAATTTATTAAAGAAGCTGATGAGGCATTAAATAAACTTTATAAAAAATATTTTGGTTAACTATGGATAACTAGATTATTTTGGTAGACACCATAATTGTATCAAGGCAGGTCACATCCTTTTTCTATTTCTTGGTTGATCACCAATCTCGAAAAAGGAGTGACTTGCCTGTTAGTTTAAATCTTTAAAGCAATATAGTTTTCAAGAAATTAGCAACTGCAAAAGTTTGGTCA
>NZ_JADNRQ010000042.1 GCF_015594625.1 Desulfallas sp. Bu1-1
CTGCGGAACATATTTTTCCTCCAAGTGCACGGTTTTTGCAGCATTTACCGCATTTTCCATGCACTTTATTTCGACAAATATGCTCCTAAATCCTTGATTTTGTTGGGTTTTTGTTTCGTTCAGCAAGCCCTATATAGGTCTGGACATCGGTTTGCCAACCCATTATGATTATCTTGACGAATGTCATAAGGGAAGAGGGAAACTGGCTGTGGTGGCCTATGGGGTTTCCCTCTTCCGCTTTTTTCGCCTTGCCTTTCTGTAGTTTTTGTTGTCGTTGCTATTGTTGCTGGTTCCTAACAATCATTATGAGGTATGAATGCCATTTTGGGCAAGAAAAAACCGCTCTCCTTCCGCCATTGAGGGTGAGCGGCAACATGATAGCTTCAGTAAAGCCTTTAAGATTGTCCATCGAAGCGATAAGAAATAGCTTTTCTTGATATTTAAGTGAGGATAAAAACATAATTTATTTTAGACTCTCTCTCGGTGTTTATTGTACTTCTTCCTGTCCAAACTATTCATTATTTCCCACTCTTTTGGATATGCTGGTTATTAAAGAATATCCGAGCAGGATTTGCCCTAATGTCATTGCAGTTAAGCTAAAACTTATTGCAATATTGTATTTTGTGTATAAAATGCCTAGAATTTTATATGCAAACCCAGATTGAAAAATATAAAACGAGCAGGCAGGAATTAGTGATGGAAGGCTAACCAATAGAATTCTCCTAAAATTAACTACCCATGCCCCGTTCTTTTTCAAATTTGCTAAAATAGATTCTAACCCAATTAAAACCCCAAAAACTACGTTAATGACTAAAAGTAATAATGCTATCAAATCAGACATATAAAAAAAATTACTTTTTTGGTATGCTTGTATGTCGTCGGCAATTAAAAATATTATCAATACATATGTAAATAAACCTAATTCATATAAAACATCTTTTCTCATAATCGGTCTCCCTTCTTTGTAATAATTATGTACCTGTTTATTGTTTTATACAATAAACAGGTACATAATTCAAGAGATATACAAGAGATTTAGAAAAATTTAATATGGTATATATGCACCACCAACACCAGTGTTAAATTCTGTTGGTTGTTGAACAACTGGGTATCCAGGTCGCGCAAAGCAACAGTTAAATTCATGATAGGTTCCACATATACCAAAATTTGATACTGAAGTGTATTCAGTATGACTAAAAGATTTATTGTGAGTACCTCCTGCTAAATTGCTGCCATAAGTAAATGTTTTATCATAATTAACTGGGTTTGTATTTGTGCCTGTTCCCGGCTTGACAGCCCCGGCCTGAAATGCATATAATCTCATTCTATCAGCCCAAGCAACAACCTGAGTACCATAGTTTTGTCTTGTCCACCAACCTTTGGAGCTTATCATTCTATACCAAGAGTAAGATCCACCTTCTGAAATAACATCAGAAGTTGTTTCGCCGGAACATGTTACAGATGCACCTGCATAACTTATAACACGTGTTAATGGGTCTATGTCTAAGGATAATATGGAAACATCACCTGATGTATTTGCTTCAGAATCTCCATCTTTTACTACTCTATAACGTTCTTCATAAATAACCACGGGTTTTTCAAAACTTTCTTTAATAGCATCTAAATTGTTTGTTTTATCAAAAACAACAACCCTTTCAACTTTTTGCTTATCTAAATCAATACCGCCTTCTTTATAGTGCTCCTTTAACATTGAAGGTAAATTATTCTTAAACATCTGTTGTACTTTAACATACTCTGTCTTTTCGGCTTTTTTCTCTTGAGCCGCAACTGGCCCATATAACATTAAACAAAAAGAAATTACCAATGATAGACATAATAAGGATCTTTTTATCATGTAATTAACCTCCTTATTTTTTAGTGATCCAATTGCATAATTCCCAGCCCATATCCCACACGTGTTTAACAAACCAAGAAAAACCGTTTACCCAAAACTAAAAATTACAAATATCTCTTAAATAGTGCCAGAATAGAAAGGTTTCACCTCCTTGCTTGTAGAAATGTTCTTGTACCCCTACAAAAAACATACAAGCGAGGTTAAACCCTAAAATGTATATTCTTGAAGGAGTACTTTTTCCCTTTGAAGTTTTCGCAGAAAATTTCAATGAGGACGATAAAGTTTATCAGGTCATTAGAGACCATTTCCCGGGAATCTTACCGGTTGCGTCTAAATTTCCCCCCCTCATTCCCACCCCCTCAAAACTCAATCACACTAAGACGATTGAAAATGGATTTAGGTTCAAAAAATCCAAAAAAAATTCCAGATTTTTTTGTTAAATTTTAAACCGAGCCCATTCTGAAACGTCTTATATTGATTCTTAATTCTGAAAGGGGGAAATGTAACATGAATGGGCTTTGGAAAGGTGTTTTATCGTTGGTAATGATGGTTGTTTTTCTTACGGCAACCGGCGCTGTTTATGCCGGGCAGACTGATTTGAAGGCGCCGCCGCCGGAACAAAGTAAAGCACATAAGGAAATCGGAATTGAGTCTTTGCAGTACTTGCAGGATTGGAATTGCAGTCTTATTCCCAGCGGAGGCGGAAAAATTAATCTAACCGGTTACACCCGGGCTTATCAAACTGTGGACTATATCATGGTTAAGCTGTACCTGCAGCGCTGGAACGGTAGCAGTTGGGTTGATCTGGGAGGATGGCCCTTTGAAAGGTATAACTCCTCCAAGGCTGAAGGGTTGAAGGGTTTGGAAGTGTTAAAGGGATACTATTACAGAGTACGGGCGGAGCACAGCCTGTCTCATAATGGGACCACCGAATCCGCAAAGTCGTATTCCGATTATTATTATGTAGAATAATAAAAGGGGCATCCATGCCCCGTTTTATTTTACGGATTCGGCTATTTTTATTGCCTCTTCTTTTGATACCCTACCATCCAGGGTAAACAATACACTATTATTTATCCATGTCATCCGAATCCTTTCATTCTTGAATAAAATCAATTGGCCGCTGTTTTTTCCCACCGTGATATCCTCCGTGACAGCGTCTTCAATATCATATCCATACCCCTGCACATATCCGTCTGGAACATTCATCTCTTCAAGTACAATGTTATCTGCATTTGGACTCTTGTACAGCAGGCTGATCTTCACCACAGGTTTTGTCATTGGCTGATATTCAACCCGGTCAAGGGTATAGCCGGCTGGAATATACCGTGGAACCAAAACAGGAAAAGGGGATATCTTTTTCGCCTCTTCCAGGGAAACAATTTTTCCCTCTTCAATAGGGAGTTCTGAAAAACCTTTCTCTTGTGGTAGAGGCAACTGGCCTGGCTCATGTTGCCGGTAACTGGTTTTGACATTCATTTGTGTACCGCCAAGCAGGGTTTCTACCGTATGAAGTATTTTCTCCCCTATGGCCCGGGCATTTCCCGGACTTGATATAGCAAGAGCACCGGTTAACACGATAATTACCCCGGCAGAAGCAGCCAGCTTGAACAATAAAGATTTTCTTTTATTCTTATGTAAAGCTTTCTCTTGCTCTTGAAGCTTTTTTTCAAACCTTGCCCACGATTCTTCCAGCGGGGGAGGGGTAATTGAATCAACTGTCTCGCGCACAGTTTCTTTAACCACCTTATCCAGTTCTGATTTTATGTATTGTTGTTTCATGTTTATTTCGCCTCTTCCGAGTTTAACTTCATAGTATTATGATGTGGGAATTTACTTTCAGGCTCTATTAATTCTCTGATCTTCTGCCTGGCGTGAAAAAGGCGGGACTTGACGGTTCCCACCGGCAATCCCAGGGCTGCGCTAATTTCATCGCAGGACATTTCTCTGTAATATTTTAGATATAGTATTTGCCGGTACTCCGGTTGAAGGCAATTAATTTTTTGCTTAATCATTTGTTTATCTTCTTCTATCAGTAAAATGGTTTCCGGTGATAATAGCTGGTTGTCTGAGTAAACACCCCGGGTTTCCATATAAAAAGTGTTCCTTGAACGATGGCGGATAATGTCCCGAGCAGTATTTACAGCCATACGACACAGCCAGGCTTCCAACCTGGAGGGGTCTTCAAGCTGTTCTATTTTGTATTTAATCTTAAGAAAGACTTCATGTACAGCATCTTCGGCAAGGCCAGTGTCATTGGTGATATAATAAGCAGCCTGGTAAACAGGCCTGTAAAATAGTTCATAAATGAATCTGAGTGCCTGAACATCGCCGCTTTTTATTTTTGCGACAATGGTTTCTGTATTCAAAATGAAAACCCTCCTTTCAATGGTATTATTAAAATAATCGTTGGGTTTCATAATAAAAGCTTACCCCGTACGTAAACACAGGATAAGCTTCTGCTCCTTGTGCATGAGCATTCGGCAACCCGGCTATCATCGCAGTAATCCTGCATTAGACCCGTGGTTTTGCGTCCTCATCTTTCGATGAGTTTGCCTTTTTCTTAACTACCATTTATTGACTTAATAGGAGATT
>NZ_JADNRQ010000043.1 GCF_015594625.1 Desulfallas sp. Bu1-1
CCTTATGCAAAGAAAGTAGTTATGCAAAGTAAATGCTTGAACTGCCGATGTTTATGTAGTTTTTTATGGATTTACTTTGCATAATCTCCCAAGATGATATCAGGGCTTGAGCCCAAATATCATTTGGGGGGAACGATCATGCAGAGCAAACCATTAACAAAACTCCTGGAAGAACTAGAACAGGAACTGATGCGACTCGGCTATACAGAAGGTTCTCTTAAGTTTTACCGTCGCCGTTGGAAGATGCTTCTGGATTTTGCTAAGTCTCGGGGAGAAAACTACTTCAGCGAACAACTGGGTATCGACTTTGTTGAAAAGCACTTTAATATTTTAGAAAAAGATTTTGACAAAACTCTTTCTCAAAAGGATACTCAGGAGCTACGTGTAATCAGGATGGTAGGTGACTTTCAGCTTCACCACTCTGTACTGCGGCGCTATTACAAGCACAAGGAAATATTGACAGATCCGTATTACATCAACATTAGTGATGATTTTCAAAACTACTGTAAAGAAAAAGGTTATTCAAAATCCACTATTGACCACTATGTAAAGCAATCTGCATATTTTATGGACTATCTTGCTTCCCAGGGAATCAGCAACTGCAGCGATATCACTTTGGAACTAATCAACAGATATATTCGGACACTTGCCGGTTATACCTATAAAACGGTAGAGCAGAATATCTGTTCAATGCGGACGTTCTTCCGTTTTCTTCAGGAAAGGGGAATCGTCAGCACGGATTTTGCATCAAAGACGCCTATGGTTCAGGCAAGGAAACAAACAAGAATACCATCTGTATGGACAAAGGATGAACTTAAGGCGCTCATTAACGCTATCGACCGTGGAAGCCCAAAGGGGAAACGTGATTATGCCATTATCCTTCTAGCCTGCTCCCTTGGTCTTAGGTGTACCGATATCAAACAACTGAAAACGGAAAATTTCCATTGGGAAGCAAAAAAACTGGTATTAACGCAATCTAAGACAAAGGAACCGCTGGTACTTCCCCTTATCCCGGAAGTAGGATGGGCAGTCATTGATTATCTCCGGTATGGCCGACCAAAGGTGGACAGCCCATATATCTTCATCCGGCATACAGCGCCGTTCCTTCCATTTACTGAAGGAGACCATCTTAACCAGATAATCAAGCATTACATGGTCGAAGCACACCTTCCCACCTTAAAGAAACGAAGGGGGATGCATTCCTTAAGGCACACCGCGGCCTCGCTTATGCTGGAGAATGATACGCCATTGGCGGTCATCTCCGATATCCTTGGTCACGCCGACACCGATTCTACAGCCGTATACCTCAAGGTTGACTTAAAGAAGCTGAAGGAATGCCCGCTGGAAATTCCGGAGGTGACCCGCAATGAGTAATTTTATTTATGAGGGTCCCTTTGGTAAGCACATTCAGGATTTCGTACAGCTCAAGAAAGCAATAGGATACAAATATGACACCGAGGCCCGGCATCTGAAGCGCTTTGATGAGTTTACAATAGACAAATATCCATCAGCAGACAGACTTTCAAAAGAAATTGTCCTTGACTGGGGCAAAAAGAGATCATATGAGGCGCAGGCCAACCAATGTTCGCGGGCTTCTATCATACGTCAGTTCGGAAAATATATGGATTCCCTTGGACTTGATGCTTACATTATTCCGAAAGGCTACTACCCTACAGAGGAGCAGTACATTCCACATATTTATACCCCGGATGAACTGAAGCGTTTTTTTGCAGAAACTGATAAATGCCATTACTGTATCGAGTGTCCAGACAGGCACTTAATCATGCCAGTGTTTTTCAGGATGATATACTCCTGTGGTCTGCGTGTGTCCGAAGCCAGGCTCCTTAAGGTTGGCGATGTGGATCTTGATAACGGTATTCTTATCATTAACCATTCCAAGAAAGATAACAGCCGACTTGTTCCTATGTCTGGAACCCTTACAAAGCGATGCCGGGATTATGCCCGGAAAGTCCATCCATTCACGGACGAAAAGGCGTACTTCTTCCCTGCAGTAGGCGGGAGACCTATGACAATACAAAATGTCTACCATAACTTCAGGAGATTTCTCTGGCGCGCCGGCATTTCTCATGGCGGCAGAGGCAAAGGCCCACGGATCCATGATTTTCGCCATACCTTTGCTTGTCATTGTCTGAAACGCTGGGTTGAACAAGGCAAAGACCTGTCAGCTTATCTACCAATCCTCAAAGCTTACATGGGACACGATTCCTTCGAGGAGACCGCTTATTATCTAAGGATGACGGCAGATGTTTTCCCGGATATCACCATTCGTCTGGAAGGGAAATATCCGGATCTGATCCCTGGGCTGGAAGGTGATGTAGATGAAACCGACTGATTTCGCAGTGCATCTTACCAGATTCCTTTCCGAATATCTACCAGGCCACAAAAACGTAAGCAGGAATACCATCAGTTCCTATCGCGATACATTTAAACTCCTGATCCGCTACTGCCAAGAAAAAGAAGGTATTGCAGCAGAAAATATTACAATGAATACCCTGTCGGGAGGCCTGATTACCAGGTTTTTGGAATGGCTGGAAACAGAGCGCAAATGCAGTATATCGACACGAAATCAGCGGCTGGCTGCCATCCATTCCTTTTTCCGTTATGCCCAGTGTGAAGACCCATCAGGACTTTACCATTTTCAAAAGGTCATTGCCATACCTGTCAAAAAAGCAGGCAAAGCAGTTGTGGAGCACCTTACTCCTGAGGCCATGCAGTTCCTATTGTCCCAACCGGACAAAACGACAATCCGCGGGCGGCGTGACCTGACCCTGATGAGTGTCCTCTATGACACAGGGGCAAGGGTACAGGAACTTATTGACATCAAGGTGTGTGATGTAATCCTGAACACACCGGCCATCATCGTGTTGACTGGAAAGGGCAATAAGATTAGGCGTGTTCCCATCATGAAAGGTACTGTCCAGCTCTTGGAACGTTATATTTACGAAAACCATCTTGATGTAAACTGGAAAAATGAGTATCCGCTGTTCTTCAATAAACAGCATAGTAAGCTAACCAAAGAAGGGGTTTCCTACATCATCTCAAAATATGTGGAACAAGCTAGGCTATCATCAACGTTGATTCCGTCTAGGGTCAGACCGCATATGTTTCGTCACAGCAAGGCAATGCATCTTCTTCAGGCCGGAGTTAACCTCATTTATATCCGTGATTTCCTAGGCCATTCCGATCTAAAAATTACTGAGATCTACGCCAGAACCGATACAGAGACGAAGCGTCAGGCAATCGAGAATGCCTATCCAGAACTAGTCAACAGTAGCTTGCCGGATTGGAACGAGGATCAGGCACTTCTTGCATGGCTGTCTCGACTGTAGAAGTCTCAAAGATTATGCAAAGTAAATGAGACAGAAATCCTTATATTTAATGGTCTGTACGAGTTTACTTTGCATAATCATCTACTTTGCATAAGG
>NZ_JADNRQ010000044.1 GCF_015594625.1 Desulfallas sp. Bu1-1
GGGGGGGGGGTAAATATTCTATATATGTTAAAATATTGAAAAAAAGAAAATATATGACTCTATACCGTCTTTTGATCTTCCATTTTCTTCTTCTTTTTCTTCTTCTTTTTCTTCTTCTTCGTTCCCCACCATTTAGTTTTTATCCCATTATTTCGCTAACGGCCTGTCTTTTTTTCTTATTCTCTCCGAAAGTGTAATGCGAAATCAATGTTCATTCATACTACCGGTGCGTTGGTTGGAATCCAGGAGGACCGTTTTAATGTCGCTTCCCGGCATTCCCGGCGGGTGGCGTTTTACGCGTTGATGCTGGCCAAAGAGCCGGGCATGTCCGTTAGCGAGTTGCGCGCAATAGAGGATTTGTTTAATCAAAAACCGGGCAAACCGTTCGAAAGATCGGGGCGCAAAGCTATGGGCCTAAGGCTTTTTAAGCTATGGCTGCCAGGCTGCTTAAATAATGTATAGGGTTATTTAAGGCGGCCATGGTTAGCGTGGTCGTTTTTGTATTTCATACAAGAAAAGGAGGTAATAGCTTGGGTATATGCACTCCGGTTATTATATGTGAATAATTCGCCATTTCACCGTTTGTTGCAAAACGAGAAAACATATGCGGTATAGTACTTTGCGTTCTTAAAGGGGGAGGTTTTTTTGGTTGCAAACGATCAATTGGTTGTTTTCGGGCTAAACAATCAACGATATGCGCTGCCTATAAATAATGTATCAGAAATCATCCGGATGATGGAAGTAACCAGGGTCCCAAATATAAGATATTACTATAAAGGAATAATAAACCTTAGAGGGTCAATTGTTCCTGTCATGAGTCTGAATCTGCGCTTGGGCTTGGAGGAGAGCGAGTTGGGTGGGGATTCCCGCATTATAGTGACAGAGTCGGACGGGCGAAAACTGGGCTTGATAGTAGATACTGTATATTCAGTGTCCCGGTATTCCGGGGATGAAGTGGAAAAACCGGATTCAGTAAATGATGAAGGACAGTTTATTACGGGCATTGTTCATCACGAGGACGGTATGATTTTGCTTTTAAACCTGCACGGGATAATGGATTAAATATATTTGTATTAAGGGGGATTTCGAAATGAGAATGTCCATTGGAATGAAAATCGGCGGCGGTTTCGTTTTACTGCTTCTTTTTATGACTGCCGTGGCGATCGAGGCGTTGCTTATAATGGGGAATACGATTTCGGATGCCGCCAATGTCGATCAGCGGGTGGTGCGCCTTAGTTTAGACTATCAGATCAACGGTTCCTTCAAAGAAGCATCAAGAGACCTGCGGGCTTTCTTTCTCTATGGCGACGAGAAATACTTAAACGAATACAAAAAGGATATCGAGAACACGCATATCCTGCTGGAGAAACGACTCAACAACTGTTCCACCCAGGCCCGGCCCAAACTGGAGGAAGTGCTCACCAAGGTCACTGAATACGACCGGCAGATTGCCAGCCGTGCAATTCCTCTGGCCAAGGAAGGCAAGTTCCAAGAAGCTGTTGCCGCATCACAAAGCATCGCTTCTTATGCCAACGACGCTGAAAAGATTCTGGCCGAACTGATTATGGAAAATGAACAAAAGACCGGGGTCGTCGTGGATAGCATGCAGGCAGGTGCTGCCCACGGACGCTCTCTGGTCATCCTTGTTAGCGCTTTTGCCCTGGTCGCCGGGCTCCTCATGGCAGTGTTTATAACCCGCATGATCACCCGCCCCATCCTGGCCACGGTGCGCGAGGCGGGCCGTATCGCTGAAGGCGACCTCACAGGCGAAGAACTGGTGGTGCGCACCCGGGACGAGATCGCCAGTTTGGCCGAGGCTTTCAACCGCATGCGCACAAACTTGCGCGAGATCGTCGGCCAGGTAGTCCAAACGTCCAAGCAGGTGGCTGAATCGTCCTCCCAGCTCGCCGCCCAGGCCGAGCAGACCGCCGCCGGTGCGAACGAGACGGCCTCCACCATGAGCGAAATGGCCTCGACCGTCGAGCAGGTAACCGAAAATGCGCAGAAGGTATCAGCGGCGGCCGAACAGGCTGCGGCCCGGGCCGCTGAAGGTGCCGGGGGCGTCGAGCGGGTTATCGGGCAGATGAAGGCCATTGAGCAGTCAGCCGCCAACGTTTCTTCCGCCATCAATGCTCTCAACCAGACCGCAGGTCAGATCACCCAGATCGTGGACCTGATCACCCAGATTGCCGACCAGACAAACCTGCTGGCATTAAACGCCGCCATCGAAGCCGCCCGCGCCGGGGAACAGGGCCGCGGCTTTGCCGTCGTCGCCGAGGAAGTCCGCAAGCTAGCCGAGCAGTCGGCCAACGCCGCCAAGGAGATCTACGAACTGATCACCGCTGTTCAGGACGAGTCCGGGAAGGCGGTAGAGGTCATGGCCGCAGGGGCGGCGGATGTAACGGAGGGAAGCAAGGTGATCAACGAGGTTGGGACCAATATCAAGGCCATCAGTCTCGCCATCGAGGATGTTGCGCGGCAGGTCCAGGAGGTGGCCGCCGCCGCGGAGGAGATGTCGGCCGGCGTGCAGAACGTTGCCGGGACAACAGAAGAGCAGACATCGGCAATGGAGGAAGTCTCCGCCTCTACCGAAGAACTTACCGCGCTGGCCGGAGAACTGGACAGGTTGGCCGCGCGCTTCCGCGTGTAGGGGCACGGCCGCGCGGGAGCTGGCTCTGTTAAAGTAAACCGGGAGATGCATATTATGTGCCTCCATGACGGTATCGTTGGGGACATACCTCCGACCCCAAAGCTTTGCCCTAAAAGAGGAGGTGTGTCCCCTGACCGCTATTCCGCATCTAGTGTTCCACTCACTCCAGAAATCCGCCGGATCGCCTGCCGCTGTGGTGTTTTTGCAGTTAAATCAAATTTAAGTTAATTTTTATGCGTTACGTTTATTAACTTAATATCACAATTATAATAAAAATAATGTAGAATTTGGTCGATTTAGAGGAAATTTAAAAATTACATGTAATTATATTGCTAAATATAAGGATTAAAGGTTGATATTATGAAACGAAAACGAATGAGACACAACAAACATATGTTCGGGGGGGGGGGGGGTAA
>NZ_JADNRQ010000045.1 GCF_015594625.1 Desulfallas sp. Bu1-1
GGCACTTCTTGCATGGCTGTCTCGACTGTAGAAGTCTCAAAGATTATGCAAAGTAAATGAGACAGAAATCCTTATATTTAATGGTCTGTACGAGTTTACTTTGCATAATCATCTACTTTGCATAAGGCGGAATTATTTCCCCCTTATTAGCCAATGTCTACCTTCATAAATTAGATCAATGGATAATACGAGAATGGGAAGAAAAAACAACCAAACACCAATATACAAGAAAAAACTCAAAAATTAGAGGGTTAAGGAAAACTAATCTCAAACCCGCCTATCTCGTGAGGTATGCTGACGACTGGATACTAATAACAGATTCTAAAGCTAACGCTGAAAAGTGGAAAAGGCGTATAGAAAAATACTTGGATACGAAGCTCAAGTTGAAACTAAGTCCAAACAAAACATTAATAACAAACATCAGGAAAAGCCCCATCCATTTTCTAGGTTTCCGTTATAAACAAATACCAGGAAAATCCAAAACAGGATGGATTACGTGCACCAGACCGGATGACAACCGCCTAAAAGCAAAAATAAACGAACTAAGAAAACAAACCAAACAGCTCCGTAAATATAACGGAAAGCAATTAATACACCAAATTATTACATTAAACAGTGCCATTACCGGAATAGGTAACTACTACAAACCGGCAACTATGGTAAACATCGAACTAAACAAATATGCTGATTCTCTACTATATACAGCATCTAAAGCATTAAAACCTAAAGGTGCCCACTGGACACCAGCAAATAAAGTAAACAATCTAATAAATAGACATACAGGATATATAACAAAAATACCAGCAATTAAATATAACGAACTAACCATTGGAGTTACCAGTTTAGGATTTATCAAATGGGAAAAGGCACATCTCAAAAACCCAATAGAAACACCATACACACCGGAAGGTAGAAAGGCCTACTATGAACGCACGTCAAAGAAACAACCATTACCCAGAGATGACATAACAATGAACTTAACACTATCCGAATTAATAGCCAAAGGATTGGCTGACCCAAAATATAATTTTGAATATTTAATGAATAGGGCATATGCGTTCAACCGGGATAAAGGGAAATGTAAGGTATGTGGCAACCCAATAATAGGATACGAACTCGAAACACATCATATAAACCCCGATTTACCACTAAACCAAATTAACAAAGTACCCAACCTTGCGTCTACCCACAAATGGTGCCATAACCTAATTCACAGCACAAAAGACGTTTCTCATCTGGTCGATAAGAAAACACATAAAAGGATTCTCAAACTCAGGGAAAAGCTCAATCAGAAACCAGAAATTGCTTGATGGAACGCCGTGTGCGTTGAAAGGCGCACGCACGGTGTGAAGTGGGGGAAAAGGAGCCCGGACGGGTAATGCCGTCGGAGTATCCTTACCTATCACTATAAAATGAAACACACTGGAAAGCCAATTAACATTGCCTTAAGTATTAAATACTTAATGGAAGCCCTGGCTGTTTCAGGGAATGAAGTCAAACTTAAATTTATGGGCAATAAAGCGTGCCAGGTAGAGCAAAACAATTATTATTGCTTTATCTCGGCTACAAATAAACCGGCTGTTGCAAAACCTGGTTATATCGAAAAATCGGCGTAATATCAGCATTCCAAAGACCCCTTATGCAGTAACACATAGGGGGTCTTTGTATTTGGGGGTGTAAAATGATACATCAACAAAACCTGTTAACTGTCGAAAAACGGGCCTGGAAAGAAATCCGGCGCAATCAACCTGGGCGATGGGCCAAGATTCTGAAAAAAGCCGTCCCAGAACGGTATAAAGAGCTGGTCCGCTATGCAAGGAGGGGGTAGACCATGGCCCGCAGCGCGTCAAGGGAAAAAGGGGGTTATTACCCCACCCCTGCGGATGAACTTAAGTTGGTATGCAAAAAACTTTATGTCGAGCTTGGTTCCAGCGCAGCACTGCTTGATCCCTGTGCCGGAACCGGAGAGGCGCTAAAGATAATCGCTGATTCACTAACCAGTCAGGGCGGCAGCATAACCACCTACGGAATCGAGCTTGAGGAAACCAGGGCAGCGGAGTGCAAAAAAATCATTGATTTTGCACTAAAATGCGATTATAAGCAGGCTCGCGTTTCAACCAAGGCATTCAGTTTTTTATGGTTGAACCCGCCTTATGATTCCATTGGTCATGAACGCACGGAAGTAATATTTTTGCGCGACCTGACCGACCCCGTGCTGGGTAAATTAATGGAAGGCGGTGTTCTGGGGTTTTGTATCCCCCAGTATGTCCTGGCACACGCCGCGCCGCTGCTGGCGGCCAGGTTCGATGAGTTGGCCGTCTTCCGGTTTACCGACGCAAATTACCCCGTATTTAAACAGGTAGTTGTATTAGGCGTTAGGCGTTCCAAGGCCAGGAGGGGCGAGGAAGCCAGGGCCATCAGGGAATGGCTCAAAGAACTGGCCGGGGGTGGGCCTGACATGATTCCGCCCCTCGACGCTGAAAATGATACCTTCTACCTGATACCGTCCCAGCCGGACAAGAAAATATCATTCCGGGGCTCATTGCTGGACCCCGCGGAAATAAGAGAGGACATAGCCAATTCCCCCGTGTGGGAGGAAATCGGCTTCAGGCTTATGCCGTACAAAAAAGGTTCGATACTGAAAAATCCCATTCTTCCGCTGAAACCGGCCCATAACGCCATAGCCATCGCCGCCGGAGCGATTGGCGGCAATATGGGCAACCACCTGCTGGTCGGCAGGACCGTAAAGGTGGTCGATAAAGAAGTGATCCCGGAAGAAAAAGGGGAAAGGGTCATCGAGAGAGACCGTTATATTACCACTGTGCGGGTTTTTGCCCCGCACCTGCCCGAAGGCGTTTATGATCTCGAATAGCGGGCCGGCCCGCTTGAATCGAAAGGAGGCATGGGAGGCAGTTGCCGGTTAACTGTCTGGCTACGTCAACTACTCCCCACTAAAGTGGGAAGCATGTAGGTTTTGAACCCCACATCTTCCCATTTTAGTGGCGGGCCTACCTGTTTTGCAGGCAGGCCAGGTTTTCCAGTCCCAGGGCAACAAGATGCAGC
>NZ_JADNRQ010000046.1 GCF_015594625.1 Desulfallas sp. Bu1-1
GAAAAAGGTTTTGATGGTGTGTTTATCGCCGCCGACGGCGAGGAGTGCGCCTATCTTCCCGACTGTTCGGAAAGGGCGTCCAGGATCGTCAAAGAAGCCCAGGCGCTGCTCCAGGAGGCCGGATATGGTGGCCGGGCTGGTTGATCGTTTCCGGGGCGAATACGACGTTATTGACGTGGACGGTACCCGGGTGCTGTTCGGCGACGGCTGGGGCTTGGTGCGGGCCTCCAACACCCAGCCCGTGCTGGTGGTCCGTTGCTAAGCCAAAACACAGGAGGGCCTGGAAAGGATTTGCGGCATTATGCATTAATTATGTCACGGCAGGCAACCTCTCAGTATGCAAAAAACACTTGAAAACAGGCTCTTTACATTATAGACTTTAATCAGGTCGTTACGCCCGTAGGACCACTAAATAAAAACGGGAGTTGTCAGATTGAGTAAAAACCAGATTGATCACGACCGCCTTTTTAAAGAACTGCTGGAAACCTTCTTTGCAGAATTTATCCAGCTCTTCTTTCCCGACGCCTACCGGGCCATTGACTTTACGCACCTCAAATTCCTGCAGCAGGAAGTCTTTACTGACGTTACGGCGGGAGAAAAACACATAGTAGACATCCTTGTGGAAACCAGGTTGAAAGAAGAACCGGGGTTGATCCTGGTCCACGTAGAGCCCCAATCATATATCCAAAAAGACTTCCAGGAAAGGATGTTTATTTACTTCAGCCGGCTATACGAAAAATACCGGCGAAAGATCCTGCCCATAACCGTCTTCAGTTACGACCAGGGGCGCGATGAGCCGGACAGCTTTGAACTGGGCTTTTCCTTCCTGGACGTGCTGCGCTTTCACTTCTACAAGCTGGAGTTAAAGAAACTATCCTGGCGGGAATACATTCACAGCGACAACCCGGTAGCTGCTGCCCTGCTGAGCAAAATGGGCTTTGGCGAAGGAGAAAAAGTGCGGGTAAAAGTAGAATTTATGCGCATGCTGGTCCGGTTGAAGCTGGACCCGGCGAGGATGGAGCTGATTGCGGGCTTTTTTGAAACTTATCTGACACTGAGCCGCCGGGAAGAAGAGGAGTTTTACCTGGAATTGGATAAAATAGACCCAAAGGAGGCTGAGGCGATCATGCAGGTTACCACCAGCTGGCATGAGAAAGGGAAGATTGAAGGGAAGATTGAAGGGAAGATTGAAGGGAAGATTGAAGGGAAGATTGAAGGGAAGATTGAAGGGAAGATTGAAGGGAAACAGGAAGTTATTTGTAAATTTCTGGCCGCGAGGTTTGGAGTGGATCCTACCCGCGTCCAGGGAGAGATCAAGAAACTGACCAGCCTGGAAGAACTGGATCGTATTTTGACGGAGCTTTTTGCTGCCGGCTCGCTGGAAGAGGCTGAAGGTATCCTCCGGGAAGGATTGGGCAAGTCGCTGCAGTAGAATTAGTCAATCCCTGATAGCCGGGTGTGAGAAGTGTCCATCCAACTGCGGTATATCGGTAAAGAAGGCGGGAGGAATGCCGGCCGGAGGGCATCAGGCGCAGTCTGGTTGCTTACCTGAATATCCGTTTTAACTTTGCTGGAGAAACCACGGCCCAAAAACTGGACGGACTGCATGATCTGAAAGTGCTGGAAGAACTGGCGAAGGCGGTGTATGCGAGTCACATTTAGGGACGGTTCCGCATGTGAATGGTTCATAAGTCACATTCACATTGGGAACCGTCCCTAATGTGAATTAGGACCTTTGACAATCCTGTTTATCATTGGTCCCACCTTCTTTAGTTGTTTGTGATAATTATAACAAATTTGATGATTTTTGCTTACTGATTAATTGCATCAGAAGACAGGAGGAGACCTGGCTGTTTTAGCTGTTTTAATAAATGTTTGTACTTGACTCTTTGTACATGGTATAATCATGAAAGAAAAAGTATGCTCCTTTCTGGGTTGTTTTGTTTGGGCAATTAAACAATACCACAAAAAGGGCATACTTTTTCATTTTACGTCAAATTTTTGGTTAAGAACTTTCTCTATCTAAGGCCATCGCGAAGCGATTTCGTTCTTCTCGCTGTCGCAAAAGAATCTTGCGACAATCAAGAACCGTCCCCGGTGTCGCCCCCCCGGTGTCGCGGCCCGGTGTCGCGGTGTCGCACGAAGGAGTGTCTGGCACCTAGGAAAACTTCTTAAATATGTTCATGAATTCCTTGAGTGATTCCTTGATGTCGTTGCTCTCGCGCAGGTCCTTTTGCATCTGGTCGGCCAGGTGGCAGGCCAGCACGGTAATGCCCACACGGTTGACCGCCGCCTTGATGGCGGCCAGCTGGATCATTATGTCGCCACAGCTCCTGCATTCCTGGACCATCTTTTGAACACCGCGCACCTGTCCTTCGATTTTTTTCAACCTGCTCAGCACTTCGTTTTGCATGGTCGGGTCTTTTTCAATGGCATGGCCGCCGCCCGGTTCAAATCCTCCGGTGTTGTTGTTGCCGGGTTGCTTCATTCCGCCGCTTGGTTTTTCCTTCATATTCTACCCTCTCCCGTGCGAAGGTGCTCGCATTTTACCATACCCCGAATTTTACCATACCCCGTAAGGTATAGTTTGATTATAGCCTAAATAATTCCGCTGTTCAACTATTAAAAACACGTAAATTGGTGCTTGACATGGGCGGGTCCGGTATGGTAATTTTATGCTAAGATACCCGTAGGGGTATAGGTAAAGAAACCAGGTGGCAATTATAATGTAGATACGGTGGCATTTTAAACAATTTTAAGGCGCCGGAATTTTTGACTTCTCGATACCCGGGTAAGGTATCACTGAATTTAATTAATTGATTAAGGAGGATCCAAGATGACACCTGAAGAGCTGAAGAACATCAAAGCGGACAAAGTTGTGGACGCCAGGGGCACATCCTGCCCGGGGCCGATCCTGGCGGCCAAAAAATCCATCGCCGAAATTCAACCGGGCCAGGTGATGGAGGTGCTGGCCTCCGACTCCGGCACCAAGAAAGACCTGCC
>NZ_JADNRQ010000047.1 GCF_015594625.1 Desulfallas sp. Bu1-1
CCAATCATTAAGCGGGACCCGTGGCGCACGGTCCCAAAGCACACTTGCTGCAAACATCGCACAGTCCCAGGTCGGTAAATTGACCGGCTACTTCCAGTAAACGCCGGTAACAGGTTTGCTTGTCCAAGCCATCCACTTTCAGCGCCCCCGTGGGGCAGTTGTTGACGCAGTACAGGCACTGACCCTCGCTGTAATACCGGCAAAACTCCCTGCCCGGCCGGGGGGTGGGAGGAATTTCCGCCGATATGACCATGCTGCCGAAGCGCCCGGCGCAGCCCGCCGGGGTGATCAGCATCCGGTTGACGCCAAAAGTACCCAGGCCGGCCACAATAGCAACGCTCTTGTGGGACCAGCCCGCAGTCAGGTCCTTTTCGTTAAAATTATGAGTGGGTCTTTCCGCAACCGCCTTGATCCCTTGTGCTTCCAGCACCTGTTTGACCCGCTCGCAAATTTCACTAATCAACCGGTTGGTTTCCACGTAAGCGATAGACCAGACGCGGGCTACTTTTTCCCGCTCATTCCGGTTGGCCTTGACCACCTCCTCACCGAAGGGGATGAAAAAGGCCACCACCGTTTTTGCTTCGGGCAGCATTTCCCCGGGATGCAGGTGATGCGGCCCGATAATTGTTTCAATCTGGGTAAACAGGTGGTCGCCGGCTGAAGCAAAAGCAACCAGCGGTTCCCGGTACGGGGTGACGGTTTCCGCCTGCGCCACTGCCTGCTTTAGAATAGGCGCAGACAAGTCCCTGTCCCCCTGTCCCCCACCCCCCCCTATCCCCCAAAAACTGCAATAAAATTTGACCCTAGTTTTGAATCAGACCTATTCTTGTGAACCACAAGATAAATTTTGTTTCGCTCATGGCGAAGGTATATTCTTATATAGGACTTTATTACCATATTGGTCTTCCTTTGGGGCTTCCAAATAAGGAATGTGTGGTTTTTGGGAGCCATCCCAGGCCAATGAATAACCATACATAAGGTTTTTAATATTAAACCCGAGTGTTCCTAATACGCCACATACTAGCCCTGCTGTATGTCCAGTATAACAGTAAGCGATAATTTCATTTTTCCCCCCATTACTTATATGCGCATTTAATTTGGCTTTTAACTTTTTAATATTTTCACTGTCACCCATCTCTTCGGCATTAGCAATCCATATAGCGGTCGGAATATGGCTAGTCTCGTAATCTTTCTGTACGTAAATCAAGTATCAATGGATCGTTTGAGATTAAGTCTCCGCCGCTATGATTAGAACGATAGTCACAAGCATCGTTGTCTAAGTCGTCATCAAGAATTTGTAAAAGCATTCCGGCTTCAACCAAATTATTCTTAATCCCACGAAATTCGCTATTTTCTAGCCCTCTTAAATAAAAATATGCTTGGTTTTCTTTCATAAATTGTTCAATTAGTGAGTGCCAATAAGCTTTTGAATTATTAAAAGTGGTTGTATATTTATTTGCATTGTCATTTGCATAACAAGGCAGACAAATATTAAAAAAAATTAAAACAAAAGTAATAATTTTGTCCATATTTTAAATCTCCTTATTTTAATTTTAAAAAAGAATATAAAGCACCTATCCAAAGTAAATCATAAACCGCGACTAATAAATAATCTCCAATGCCTTCTGTAATAACAAATAAAGCTGTAATAAAAATTAACAATATAACTTGCGATAATGGACGTCCGCCCTCTTTTAAGAAAGAATACTTTATTAAAACGATTGGGGTATACGCTATTAACAAAACAATAATCCAAAATGGCCCAAGATTCATTTGTAACACCTCACATTTTGTATAAGTTATGGAGCAGGTAAAACTAACCTACTCCATAACTATTATATTATTTATATTTATTATGGACAAGCTGGATATATGCTGGAGCTGTAACATGCAGTTTTATAACCATATTCGTCGTTATAAAATGAACCGCAACCTCCATTATTAACGTTTTTAGCAGCTGTATCATTCCAGCTGATGTCTACATAACTATCACTACCGTTTAAACTACTGAACGCGTAGACAATGAACGCACCTACTGCTATGCCAATTATAATTGCAAGTGCTTCAGCAGAAAGTGTTATTCCGGCGGCAAGAGTAATGTAGCTCCAACCAGCGTTAATAAGAGCCTTTTTAAACATATGTGTAATAAATCTAAATTAATCTAACCGGTTACACCCAGGCTTATCAAACTGTGGACTATATCATGGTTAAGCTGTACCTGCAGCGCTGGAACGGTAGCAGTTGGGTTGATCTGAGCACAGCCTGTCTCATAATGGGACCACCGAATCCGCAAAATCGTATTCCGATTATTATTATGTAGAATAATAAAAGGGGCATCCGGTGTGCCCCGCTTTATTTCAGAGAATATATTAAATTACGTGTAAATGGTTAATACTACCATTAAAGGAGTTGACCATTTATGCAAGCCATGCGTGCATGAGCATTCGGCAACCCGGCTATCATCGCAGTAATCCTGCATTAGACC
>NZ_JADNRQ010000048.1 GCF_015594625.1 Desulfallas sp. Bu1-1
TTTTCATAATTAGAATAGGTGCCTCCTCGATAAAAAATATTTTAGATAAATTATATCAGAAATTATATTGGACATCATTATTTACCCTTATTATTGACAATATAGACAGAATGTGACAATATTTTTCTTTGATGTACTTTACAAAACCCGCGCGGGAAAGCCCACGGCTTCAGCCGTGGGATGAAAGCGCGGTTTTTTATTTTTCCGAACATTTGTTGCGCTTTTGTTCCAAAATAGCTATGATATAACTATGGAACAAAAATATAGACACAAACATACGTCTGTATCACTGGTCAACTACACTACATATGGTGCCCGCGCTACCGACGCAAAGTGCTGGTCGGTCCCGTCGAAGCCAGGTTGAGGGAGTTAATTCGGGAGGTAGCTGAAAAACTGGACCTGGAAATCCTGACCCTGGAGATCATGCCCGACCACCTGCACCTGTTCGTCAATGCGCCGCCTAATTTGGCACCACACGACATCGTAGCGCGGTTCAAGGGTGTATCTTCGCACCATCTGCGCCGGGAGTTCGACCACATAGCCCGGATGCCGTCCATGTGGACACGGAGCTACTTCGTCTCAACCGCTGGTAATGTATCATCCGATACCATCCAAAGGTATATTGAAATGCAGAAGAAAAGAGGCTGAACTCATGGCACGAAAGAAAAAATCTAAAAACGATGTGCCAATGCAAACCCTCACAGCCAGAGCGAAAGTAGTCAACCTCTCCGACCAGGACGCCCTGCTTCTGGGCCTTTTGGGTTTTGCCGCAACTAAACTTTGGAACGTGGCCAACCACCACCGGCGTGTCACCTGGAGTGAAACCGGCAAAATACCCGGTTATGCAGAGCAGTGCCGGGAACTTAAGACCAACCGCTGGTACAAGCTCCTGCCTTCTCAGTCCGCACAGGAAGTCCTGGGTGAACAGGACGACTCCTACCGGTCTTGGTACTCCCACCGGAAAAACGGTGACCAAAAAGCACGCCCGCCGGGTTTCAGGAAGAAGGACTCGCTCAGCACGGTAACTTTTAAGCAAAACGCTTTTGAGATGCTACCGGACAACCGGGTGAAGCTGAAATTGCCCAAGACATACAACAAGCGGGAAATCGTGCTGGAATACCAGCTACCACCGGACACCACCCTGGGCAAGGTACAGCAGGTAAAGCTATTACACGAAACAAAGACCGGGGACTGGTATCTGCACATCATCCATAAGGTTCAAATCGAATACCGTAAAGTTGGTAACGTTATGTCCCTTGATTTGGGTATCGTAAATATTGCAGCCGGACTGGTGACCGACGGCTTCTCTTTCACTGTTCCCGGCGGGGAACTTTTGGCCCTCGACCGGTACTTCCAGAAGGAGAAGGCCAAGTGTACCAAATCCACCAGCAGACGTTGTATTGAATTGAATACCAAATGGGGTCGGCAACGTAAACACTACCTGCATGTATTGACCAGATGGTTAGTTAATCTGGCTATTGCCCACAACGTCTCCATCATATTGGTCGGCGAATTAAAAGTATTCGCACAGATAAGGACTGGGGAGACGCTGGCAACCAGAAGTTCCACACCTGGCCGTTCAGTAAAATAGTAGACCTGCTCAGTTACAAGGCGGCATTAGCCGGTATCCGTGTGGTCAAGGTACCCGAGAAAAGCACCAGCACCACCTGCCCGGTATGCGGCAAGCGGGTTAAAAAGGCCCGTGTGTACCGGGGCTTGTTTGTCCACTGCGGTAAATCGTTCAACGCCGACCTGGTGGGCGCGTACAATATCCTGCAAAGGTATCTCCGTGAGACTGGATTGGTTCTGCCGGTCCGGTCGGGAGTAGTGGGCGCACTGGCACGCCTTATGCAAAGAAAGTAGTTATGCAAAGTAAATGCTTGAACTGCCGATGTTTATGTAGTTTTTTATGGATTTACTTTGCATAATCTCCCAAGATGATATCAGGGCTTGAGCCCAAATATCATTTGG
>NZ_JADNRQ010000004.1 GCF_015594625.1 Desulfallas sp. Bu1-1
GCTCGGCCAGTTTGAGTACGTTCGCTAAACCGCGGCGCTTCTGGTTTAGGCCGCTGGACACGTCCGTGAATTCCGCCCTGACGGTAAAACTGTTTTCCCGGGCGTAATGCCGCAACCGTTCCATCTGCCGGTCCAGGTTGCCCGCGTTGGCCTGCTTTTTTGTGGATACCCGGGCGTAAAGCACGACTGCTGTTTCCTGTCCGTCAATCATTTGGCCGGATTGTAAGAGTTTGTTGAGTTCTTCTATAGAGTACCGGCGCTGGCCTCCAGGCAAACGGACGGGCTTGATTAAGCCGCGCTTTTCCCAGTTGCGCAGGCTATTGGGGTGGACGCCCAACTTTTTTGCCGCTTTACTGATGGTTAAAAGTTCCATGAATTTATGGTAGTTATTTTGTTATGTTTTGTCAATATTTGTTTGCTTGTTAGCAGCTGCTACATACCTCCTAATGACCTTTTAGAGCACTTACAAGTAAGTCCACATTTTTTTCCACCGCGCTGCTCCAGGTATCGGTTTGAGGAAAAGCTCCGGGGAAATTGGACAGGGTTACCCGGGCCGCACCCAATTCCCTGGCAATGCCGGCCCCGGTTTCGGGCCCGCTTTGTAAATTATCCACTACCAGTTTTACACCGGCCTGCCGGCCCTGTACGACCAGGTTTTGCATCACCTGTGGAGTAAGTTCTTCCGGTCGCCCGTAAGTGGCCACCACATCAAAGCCGGCCCATTTTAAAAAACCCTGCTGCATATCGGCACAAATCACCTTCACATTTGCTGCACTGGCAGCATTCAACTTGCCCAGCAATTCTTTACCCTTGGCTTCCACGTTCGCAGCTATACGGGCGGCATTTTGTTCATAATAGGTCTTATTGGCCGGATCCTTTTCCGCCAGCACGGCAGCTATTTTTTGCACAGCTTCTTTTTGCACCGGCGGTGCCATCCAGTTACCGGCCACATCCACCGGCATCACGGCCAATTGCTCGTTATGCACAGAATCGATAAGATCCCGGGTAAACATTTCGCCCTGCCAGGTATGGAGCAAAAATAAATGGGCTGTAGCCAGCTTCTGTACATCATCCGGTTTAAGATCAAAGTGCCCGGGGCAGGAGCCTGGTGGAATAATATTAACCACCTCTACCTTATCACCGCCCACTTCCTGCACAATATTGTCAATCAGGGAAGTTCCGGTGACCACCTTTAACTTATTGCTTTCTTTGGCCGCACACCCGGCAATTAGTACCAACACCATGAGCAAAGCAATAACCGCAGTTAATCTTTTTTTCATTTTCACTCGCCCAACCTCCTTTTTGAACATAAAAAGACCACGAAAGTCTACTCCCGCACTTACCGGGTTAGAAACCTTCGTGGCCTCTATTTCGCCATTCGCAAGCTCCCCTGGTTACCTTGCTTCGGCAAGTTTAATAATTTTATTTGACATGTGAAAATAAATTCCTGCCGTTTATAAAAATTTTTAAATTATCCCAAGCAAGGCAACCGTTTGCTGGTTTATGGGATATTCATTAGGTATAAACTTCACTTCTTGTTTACAAGGTGTTTAGTTATATATTGGCAAAACAGCTCCAAGTCCTCTAATCTTGTCTGTAATATTTCATGTAGTTCCTGCACAGTTACCTTGTTATATTCATGTACTAAGCGGTTCCGGTAACCGGCCATACCCGCAATTTGATCGGCAAAATCTGCCGGCAATATTTCTTTTTCCTTCAACATAGTAATAACAGACCGGTAATCATGGGGTATTCCTGACCCGGATTTAACTACTAGATGCCGACCTAAATCAAACAAGGCTTCCAAAGCCTTGCGCAACCTGTTTTCAGCAATATCCTGGGCATCTTCGTTTTTCTGAAATTCTTCCTTTGGTACCTGGGCAAGTTTTTTTAATCTATTAAAAGAAGACCGAATGATCCCCAATTTTTTGCTATCAACTGGTGATTATACAAATAAATTTCCCTCCATTAACTCCTCATAAAACTCCCGGTGGGCAGCTTTGAGGTGATACATAAAATCAAGATATTCCCTGGTTACGTTATCTTCGAAATCGGTACGCAAATCATCATCCGTACAGTAAATAACCTTACTGGCACTGATTACTTCAAAACGCATGGGGACTTTAACTGAGTGTAAAAATAGCAGGTCTACTTCAAACGGTGCAAACACCTCGGACAGCTTGGGATACAGCTTAATAAAACGCTGCACATTGCTTTTGGGTGATTTACTAAGAAGCAGTGCCAGATCTACATCTCCAGGTTGAGTAACCTTTTCATCCAGGTATGAACCAAAAAGATAAACAGCAATAATGTCCGGTTCTTGCTTTAAAATCTCTATAAGTTTTTCTTGGTTGAATTGTTTTTTATTATTTTGCATTTTAACCCCACCCGAAAAATCCTAAAGTAATTATACTAACTTTAACATTCCTTTTCCAATTTTTTTTCGGACTTTCATTCCCAGATAGTACAGGCCGTAATAGAAACATCATCGGTTTTGTTAGCCGGCATGGAGGAATTCAGGAGGACGTATCCATCGGGATATTTTTTTCTGCCGCCATGGCCTTTGGGATAGCTGTTGTCGGGCTAAACAAAGGTTGCTTATGATTGGGGGTCAAAAAAAGTTTTAATTATATGGACAGTTTAGCGAAAGTATGTTAATCTTTTTAAAAAAATATAATAAACTAAAATAGGATGATAAGAATCATCCGTTGGACCGCTGAAAGCGGTCAGATAATGAGTATTCATTTGAAAAATATTATGCCATGGAGGTTTTTAACCTGCAGAAGCAGGTATAAACTTTCATGGCATTTTAATTTTAGCTAAAAGCTTAACCTTGGCAGGGTCTTTAACCTCCTTAAAGTAATTCTGCTACCAGGTTTACATGCACCGGTAGTAGAATAATTCCTTTTTTCGACCGGCGTATGGGGTTGGTAACCCCTAAACTAACCTCATGCGCCGGGGTTCTTTTTAGACTTTTACTTAACAGTAATACAATAAAACTCATTAGTTACTGATTTTAAAAACATGTATTTTGACCATGAAGGTCATTGTCTTGTAGAAGCAAGATGGACTTTTCATGGTTATTTATTTTGTTGGGCTTAAGGGGGGTGACGGTAAGCCGTTAATAAAAATGATAGGATTTCTGTTTAAGATTTAAAAAAATACACCTATTTAGAAGGAGGATGATCAAATTAAACAAAAAAACAAGCGCTTTTTTCAAGGACACCACCCACCTGATGGTTTACGGTCACGAATCGTGGCTGGAACTGGCCGGAAGTCACGGCCACGTGGGTGAAAACGTAACGGTTTATCTCAAATGGGGCCATAATATGCAAGTCGACGGGCTGGCCGGGAAAGAGGAGATGAAGGCCTTGCAGTGGCAGGAAATGACGGGAAGAGACGGGCGGCTCGCCCTGCAGGCCAGGGAGTCCGGCCGTTACCTTCTGATTGCCCGCTGCCGGGTGCTCGAAGGGGAAGAAGGGGGCTACGATGAGCTTTCGTTGACCACCACTTACGCGTTTATGGTTACAAAATAAAAAGCACTTAACGGCACGGTATCGGCGGTGAGCAATACATTGGAAATAGTGCCCCAGGGCGAATTATACCAGGCAGCGGGCGACACCCTGCAGGTAAAGGTATTGTACAAGGGTGAGGCTTTGACCGGGGCCATTCCATGATTAAATAATTCCAAAAGAAAAAGGGGGACCATTTTTATGCAAAAGTTTAAGGTACCGTTTAAAGTACTGATTATAACCATTTTACTCATTATTACAGCTACAGCTTTTACGGGTTGTGGGCAGAAAGAGGAAGTAAGTAAAGAACAACAAATCACGGTCACAGATCTCGCTGGGCGGGAAGTAACACTGAAGGCGCCGGTTGATAAAGTGATACTTCAGTATAGTGGTAGTGGTGGCGGTTTTATTACCTTGCTTGCCTTAGAGGGAAAAGAAGCTCCTAAAAAAATAGCAGGTTGGGACCCCGGGTTGAAAGAATACCGGTACGATATGTGGCAAAAATTTTTAGAAGCGATTCCAGAACTGGAAAACATACCAGATGTGGGGAACATAGATAAAGAAACATTTAGTGTAGAAAAGGTTGTTTCTTTAAAACCTGATGTACTTATCCTACCTTTAGATCTATACAGAAACGCTAAAGAAGTTGTTAGCAAATTGGAAGATGCAGGTATACCTACTGTAGTTATGGATTATCATTCAGAAACCCTTGAAAACCATACGAAAAGTGCTCTGTTGTTGGGTAGAATTTTGGGGAAAGAAAAGAGAGCCCAGGAAATCACAGATTTTTACAAAGAGCAGGTTAATAAAGTATACTCCCGTCTGGAAAAAATAGAAAAATCGAAGCCAGCGGTTTACGTAGAATGTGGTTCGCAGGGGCCATCCACTTATGGTAATTCTTATGGCAATTATATGTGGGGTGCATTAACAGAACAGTGTGGCGGAACAAACATAGCCAAAGGGAAAATAGAAAATTATGGTCCGCTAAATCCCGAGTATATTTTGAAGACAAACCCTGATGTGATAATTATAACGGGCTCATACTGGCCGAAGACTCCTGATTCGATGAGACTTGGCTATATTGCCGACCCAGAAGAATCAAAAAATCTCCTCAAGAATTTTACAAAGCGTCCCGGCTGGGAAAATATAAACGCGGTAAAAAACAACAGGGTTTATTCCATAAATCACGGGCTTTCAAGAGAAATTTGGGATTTTGTACCAATTCAATACCTTGCCAAGGTTTTCTATCCGGAAGAATTCAAGGATTTAGATCCGGTAGATAGTTTTAAAGAGTTCCATGAAAGATTCCTACCAGTGGATTATAGCGGTGTATGGATGATGAGTCTTACAGATTAATCAGTCTGTTATTTTGGGGAATTGACTAATAAATTGGGGAGCAAGGGACCTTGGATTTAAAGGCCCTCGATCCCCTACCTCGATCCCCTAAATATATACCTTTTATTACGCTAGCAAAGAAAGGATTGAAAAAGTGGCCACAAAGATAGATATTCAGGCTAAAGAGATATACTGCGAAATAACAGGCCGAAAGTATATCCTTTTGGTCTTACTCGCAGTCGCTTGTGTTTTTACTTTGATCATAGATATTTTAGTAGGACCGGCGTGGCTATCAATTCGGGAAGTCTTTTCAGCAATTTTCATGGCAAATTCCAGCGATCCTACAACACATGTTATTGTTTGGACAATAAGATTGCCAATTGCTTTGATGGCAATTGTAGTTGGTGCAACCCTCGGCATTGCAGGTGCGGAAATGCAGACGATACTTGATAACCCCCTGGCGAGTCCCTATACGCTTGGCGTATCGGCAGGAGCAGGATTTGGCGCCGCCCTGGCTTTAGTTCTTGGTGTGGGTATAGTTCCTTATGCAGGGGAATATCTCGTTTCCATTAACGCCTTCTTTTTTTCCTTGCTTACCTGTCTCCTAATATATTTCATTGGCAAAGCAAGGAGGGTAACAGCAGAGACCATGATACTTGCCGGAATTGCTTTGCTGTTTCTGTTTCACTCCTTATTAGCATTACTACAATATATAGCAACAGAAGAAGCTCTGCAGGCAATAGTTTTTTGGTTATTTGGAAATCTCATGAAAACTACCTGGCCAAAGTTAGGAATTGTCGCTGCAGTTTTAATTATCGTTGTCCCGTTGCTTGCTAAGGACGCCTGGAAACTTACTGCATTAAGATTGGGAGATGAGAAAGCTAAAAGCTTGGGAATTGATGTTGAGAAGCTGAGATTAAAAGCATTTATATTGATTTCTCTTCTTACGGCGGCTGCCGTATGTTTTGTCGGTACAATAGGCTTCATAGGTCTTGTAGGGCCCCACATAGCCAGAATGCTTGTGGGAGAGGATCAGCGGTTCTTCTTACCCATGTCAGCTCTCGGAGGCGCTCTCTTGCTTTCAGCTGCATCAATAGGTAGCAAAGTAATCATTCCAGGAGCTGTTTTTCCAATAGGAATTGTCACCTCTCTTATCGGTGTACCATTCTTTTTTTCCTTAATTTTAACAAAGAGAAGGGGATATTGGTGAGGTTAGAGATTAAGAACTTAAAGTTTAGCTACAATTCCAAGCCAGTTTTGAAAAATATAAATATCAAGGTATCGCCAGGAAAGATTACCGCTGTCATTGGCCCAAATGCTGCCGGAAAGTCGACGCTTCTTAAGTGTATAGCCGGGATAATAAGGCCTGAGGGAAATATTTTAATTGAAGGAAAAGAAATAAATACTATTAAAAAAGATAATATCACAAAACTTGTGAGTTACCTCACGCAGGAAAGCTCTGCTCGAGCTGTACTAAGTGTTTTTGAAGTAGTTCTTCTCGGGAGGCTACATTCCTTATCCTGGAAAGTTGACGATGATGACCTTGAGGTTGTTTGGGGTATATTAAAAGAATTGGGAATTCATAAATTGGCTTCAAGGCATTTCAACGAGTTAAGCGGTGGTCAAAGGCAAATGGTTTCTATAGCTCAAGCGCTTGTTCGAGAACCCAAAATTCTTCTCTTGGACGAGCCAACGAACAATTTGGATCTTCAACATCAACTTGAAATTTTTGATTTAATAAGGGAATTATCAGTAGAAAGGAATATTACTACCATTATTACATTACACCAGCTGAACATGGCAGCCAGGTGTGCCGATGAGTTAGTTATATTGAATAATGGAGAAGTCTATGCAGCAGGAAAACCGGAGTCTGTTTTAACTTCAGAGATGGTAAGGTCTGTATACGGGGTTAATGCCAGAGTCAATATTGGTGAGGATGACGGAATACCACAGATAATTCCTATTAATTCTGTTAGGAGTAAACGTTTAGCTTAAAGACTAAAAAAGGGGAGATGCCGGTCATGCAAGATCTGGTAAATTGGGAAAAGGAATGGGAGGAAAAAACGATACAAATCAGCAAGGTTAGCGATACCATTTATTGGAACAAAAGAGCCAAAGACTATACCAATTATATAAAAACGAGCGATTATAATCATGGAAGAAAAATAAGAGCGATATTTGAGAATGCAAATATATTAAAGCCGGAGTTTGAGGTCCTTGATATTGCAGCTGGGCCCGGCTCAGTATCCATTCCTTTTGCAGAAGTTGTTAAAAAAGTAACGGCAATAGAACCGGCAAAGGAAATGGTTGAAAATCTGCTTGGAAACGCTGAGGAAAAAGGAATTAAAAATATTGAGATAATAAACAAAAAATGGGAGGAAGTAAATGACGCTGAATGGGAAAAGAAATTCGACCTCGTGATTTGCTCGCAAGCTTCATGGCAGTTCCCGGATATAGGAGAGCAATTAATGAGGATGAACAGAGTATCAAGGGGATATTGCTCTGTTGTAAACGGTATCAAGGATGATGATGAGTTCGCTAAAATATACAAGAAGTTAGAAATAAACCCTGAAAGCTTGGACCGTTTTATTTACCTGTTTAATATTCTTTATCAGAGAAATATGTTGGCTAATGTTAGGATGTTCGAAGTTGTTATGAGAAGGTCAGTTGATTCGGCATTAAGTATGTGGGAACTACTGCTCAGTAAATATAGAGAGCCGACTGATAAGGATAAGGAAACAATAAAAAAACATGTATTTAGTAATTCCAAGGGTGGCTTATACCAGAGGAAAAGCAAAATGGCAGTGATGTGGTGGAAGGCTGTCGATTAGAATCTTTAATTTTTTATTGGGAGGTAATTGATGTGCAACAATTAAATTGGGAGAATCTATGGGAAAAAATCTATGAAGAGAGAGGAAAGATTGAATACAGGGACCCTGGAATAGAGTACTGGGATAAAAGGGCTGAAGACTTTTCTGAAAGCAGGAAGACAAATGATTACGAATATGGAAGGGAAGTTATAAAAGCTCTTCATGAAATAATAAATTCTAATTCTGAGGTACTGGACATTGGAGCAGGGCCGGGAACTTTTGTGATACCATTTGCAAAAAAGGTCAAAAAAGTTACTGCTGTAGAGCCGTCAAAAGGAATGTGCGAAAAGATAGGAAAAAATGCAGAGGAAGAAGGGGTTAGAAACTTTGAAATAATAAACAAGGTATGGCAAGAAGTCGATATTTCTAAAATTACCGGAAAATATGACCTTGTTATTTGCTCCATTGTATTATGGATTTTCAAAGATGTATGGGAACAATTAAAAAGAATGGAACAATCGTCAAGAGGATATTGCTGTGTTGTTACGGGAACAGGAGACTGGAATGGCGAGGAGCAAAAACTCTGGCACAAGGTAATGGGTGATGTAAAGAAACCAAGTTATTCAGAATATCCTCTAATCTATAATCTTCTCTATAGCAAAGGCAGGTTTCCAAATGTTGATATAATATACTACACCAGCGAAAGGTCTGTAGAAAATGAAATAATGCATAAAAAGCTTTTCTTTGAAAAATATAGGGAGGTAACTTCAGAAATTGAACAAATGATTAGAGATTATGTTTTAACAAAGGCAGAGGGAGAAAAATACAGAGAAAAGGGACGAGCAGCTGTAATATGGTGGAATGTTCAAGAAAAGGGGGAAGAAATACAGTGAAAGTGGCACATGTAGTACGGGATTATTGGAATGAAAAAGGTGCAAGGCTTTATGATAAGATGCATCATATAAATGAAGATAAGTTTAAGGACAGCTTATTTAATCACTTGGAGGTAAATAAAGATTGCACCATACTTGATTTTGGGACGGGTACTGGTTTTTTAGCTTCAATTTTAGCTAAATCAGGCTTTAAAAGGATCATTAGTTTGGACATAAATGAACATATGCTATTAAGGGCAAAGAAAAAATTGTTTGGTTATCCGGTCAAGTTAGTGCGTGGTGATGGGTTAAATCTTCCGATTAAAGATAATTCTGTAGATGCCGTTGTAAGTAGATGGGTTCTTTGGGTAATGCCCGATCCGGAGCGGGCGATAAAGGAAATGATTAGGGTTACTAAGCCGGGAGGAAAAATTATAACATTTGAATCAGGCAGTTATGGTAGTAAGAAAAAAAAGCTTACTCCGAAAAAACTTTTAAAACAACTCTATTCTATTTATTTAATCTTATTAACTGGAGCATCTCCCTTTAGAACAAAAAGATTCTGGGAAAAAACGAAAGGTAAGCTTCCTATGTATTCTTTGGATAAATATGTCCAAAAATTTGAGCAACTAGGGTTAAAAGATGTTTCAAGAACAGAAGAGGATGAATATGGAACTTTATTTTCAAAGCTTTTCTATGACGGATTTAAATTTTCCTTGATTAAAGGTACAAAACCTGTCAAATTCAACCATGTTTCTAATTATGAAAGTAAAGAGTGGGAAGAAGATGAATTTCTAATGATTCTTACTTGTCCGGAATGCCATAATGACATTGAAAGAAAAGGGGAAAATGAGCTTGTTTGTAAAGGATGTAACAGAAGCTTTCCAATGATAGAAGGAATGCCAGATTTACTCCCGGCAGAGGATAAACTGTTTTAGGTAGTACCACGCTTGCTATGTAAGGGTTATTTTTTAGGGCCCCCGGGGGAAAACTAAAAACGTTTATAAGGAAATAAAAAGGGATAAGCAATTTGAAAATTCTGTTTATGATTTATTCATATTTAGAGCAAAAACATTGGTTTAAATTTAAAAAATTTCTATATGGTAGAACTCGATCATTTTCTCTTTTGGGCTCTTCAATATCTGCGATAGTATCAATAATATTTATAATGAATCTTCCAGGAGATAAATGGATATTTTTGATATGTATTATACCATATTTATTGGATTTTCTAAACCAAGGTTCTTCTAAGCTCCTCTTTATATGATGGTATCTTTAAAATTATTAAAGATTATATAAACAACTATACTTGCAGCTACAGCTTTAAGTTTCCAAGGTTATAATGAGGATGAAATTATAAAAATATATCTAGCTACCATATATGGTATTTTGTAATGTCGGTTGAAAGTCAGCTTAGATCTTTATTCGTAATAAATACTAGCCCCTTTATTTGGGTTTATAGCAGATAAATAATCTCTAACATTATTGTTTTTCTATAGGCATCTTTATTATTATAATTAACAGGCTTTTAGATATATCAAATATAATTAAAGAAAGTAATAATTGAATCTGAACTTCTATTGGTTTATCCCGAAGGTGGAGATGAGGGGTGCAGGTTATTTTAGAAGTGCTGCCTGGTGTCCTGAAGTTATGGATAAATGTGTTGCCTTCCATGTTGCTGGGTTGCTTTCTTGGCAATTTATTTCATAATACTGCTTTTTTACATCGTTTGGGTCAGGGAATGCGCCCTCTGGCACAACTGGGGCACTTGCCCGCAGGTTGTGCTACATCTCTTACTTTATGTCTGGTTAATCGTATTGCCGCCTATACCATGCTGGCCGAGTTGAAGAATACCGGGCTGATAAAGGCGCGGGATGTGGTGGTTTCTTTTTTGGTTTCCGCCCTTCCCACCAGCTTATACTTTATTGTCTTCTTTATTGGTCCGGTAGTCATTTCTTCTTTGGGGTGGTTTACAGGGGTTGCATATCTATTCATTTACCTTGGCACTAATATTATAGTCAGTTGTGTAGGGCTGTTAATGGGTAAGTTTCTTTTGCCCCTACCGGAGCAAGGCCAGGAAAAAGATGAACCAAGTTGGATAGTAATTCGGGAACCGTGGCGGGAAAAATTAATTGTCGCGGCACGCCGTACTCTGCCGGCTTTTTGTCGCCTTGCCACGGTCTTTATGCCCGTTACCCTGCTGGTATCCATCCTGATACATACTTCGTTGATGGATCAAATAATGCGCCAAATTGACCCGGCTTTAAACTACTTGGGTTTGCCGGGACTTACTATTATTGTGATTACCACCGGTGTGATGAGCATGATTGCCGGCATCGGTACCTTAGGTCCGATCCTGCAGGCCGGATTGGTAACTCCTTGTGAGGCAATTACTACGTTATTAATCACCTCGGTACTTCACTACCTGTATGAATTCTGGAGCGGAGGACTGCCCACCAATATTTCCATTTTTGGCCCCAAATTAGGGAGTAAGGTAAGCCTGGCAGCGTTGTTGGTGCGAGAATCTGCTACTTGCCTGGCTCTTGGATTGGTAGTTTTGTTAACATAGGCATGTACTCTCATTTTTTATAGGGGGGCTTTGTTTTGAAAGCGTTTACTTTTGCATTGCTAACAATGGTATTTTGGGGTCTCGCACCGGTTTTTGCCAAAATAGGCTTGATTAAAGCGGACCCATTTATTGGTCTGGCTTTGCGAACCTTTGTGATCAGTGGAATTATTCTCTTATACGGTATCCTGACGGGGAAACTGGGAGGGCTGGCGCAATTAGATTTCAGGTCGGCTGTTTTTCTTGCCGGAGAAGGTATTTTTGCTTCTCTTTTAGGTCACCTTGCTTATTACCATGCTTTAAAACTGGACGAAACATCTCGTATTGTTCCCATTGTTGCCGCGTTTCCGTTGGTGACGGTGGCAATGGCGCTGTTGTTTTTAGGAGAAAAGTTCAGCTGGTATAAGCTTGTGGGAACTCTTTTCATTATTGCAGGTATTTTATTGATAAAAAAATAATTTATGTTCGAAAAAGCAGCAGGAACCAGGTTAGTAATTATAGAAATAATAAAATAAAAGGGTGGTAAGAACCATCCATTGGCCGCAGAAGTTCGGCCAAAAGTTTTTAAGTACTTGTATTTTTCAAAGTTAAAACCATAAAACCCATGCCATGGAGGCCTTTTCCCGCTGAAGCGGGTGAAGCTTTCATGGCATTTTTAATTTTGTTAAAGCAAGAAAAAGAGAAGGCCATAAAATTGGATGATGGGATAAGATGCCGCGGTCCATGATAACCAATACTCAATTGCCCGTTACACTACATAGTTGATTGGAGGAATTTTACATGTTAATAAAGCATAGGATGAAAAACTATTGGTCAGCAAGAGCGAAAGGTTATAGTCAATTAATTAAAGAGGAGATTAGCTCTTTTAAAAAAGACGCCTGGAAGAAACTCATAAGCGAAAATGCCGGGCAAAGTGGGAATATCAAGGCACTGGATATAGGTACGGGTCCTGGTTTTTTCGCCTTATTGATGGCGGAATTGGGTTACAATGTAACAGCAGTTGACAGTTCAGAGAATATGCTGCTCGAAGCAAGACAAAATGCGGAAAATGCCGGGCTTTCAATTAAGTTTGTTAAAGCTGATGTGCACAAATTACCTTTTAGCGATAATTCATTTGATTTAATAGTTTGCAGAAATCTTGTTTGGACACTAATCAATCCCCGGGACGCATACAAAGAATGGTACAGAGTTTTAAGTAAGAATGGAAAGCTAATCATCTTTGATGCTAATTGGTACCTTAGGCTAAGCGATGCATCTTTGCAAGAAAAATATGAGCAAAGTCAAAAAGCAGCGGAAGCAATGGGATATAAAAGTCCATTGTCTAAGGAACAACAAATAGAATATGAAAATATAGCCAAAAACCTTCCACTAAGTTATGAGGTGAGACCGGATTGGGATAAAAAGGCATTATTAGAGTGCGGCTTCCAAAAAGTTATTGTGTATAATGACATATCGTGTAAAATTTGGTCTGAACTGGAACAGATACGATATAGCACTTCTCCGATGTTTTTGGTTTGCGCTTATAAAATAGAGTCATGAGGAGGCGATACTTCCGGTAAATTACTTGTATACGGTTAACGGTTACGGTAATAAAAAAAACAAGCAATATGATGACTAAATCATTTGAAAGAGGGTGCTCATAAAAATGAAGCTAAAAAATTATTTTATCATATTTATAGCAATTGGAACGCTGTTGCTGTCAATGGCAGGCTGCGGTCAGAATGTTTTTGAAAAATCTGGACATAGAGAAAAAACCGAAAAGAAAACCTTAACTATAGGTTTGGCCCAATGGCCCGGCAACCTGGACCCCGCCGATAATTATAACGGCTGGTATGTTGTTAAGTACGGCATAGGCGAGACTCTGGTAAAGATAGGCAAGGATATGAAAATTGAGCCATGGCTTGCTGAATCATGGACACAAGTGGACGATGTAACGTGGAAAATAAAAATCAGGGATAATGTGACTTTTCATAACGGTGCAAAAGTTACCGGTGATGCGGTGAAGGCTTCACTCGAACGTACCGTTAAAATAAATAAAAGGGCGCCTCAGTTGCTTGATATTGCTTCAATAGAGGCAAATGGCAATGAAATAACGGTAAAGAACAATCATCCCAATCCATCATTTATATCTGCTTTAACCGATCCTTTTGCGGTCATAGTGGATGTTACCGCAGCCAATACAATGGGTGAAGAATTTGCCGAAAAACCCGTATTAACCGGACCCTTCAAGGTAAAGGATTATGTTAAAGATGTTCAGGTGGTAGTCGAAAAAAACGACGTTTATTGGGGGGATAAAGCAAAGTTGGACGAGGTTACCTTCAAATACATTCCTGATAGCAATACCCGGGTGATGGCATTACAGGCGGGAGAAATCCAGGTTGCGAATAACATTCCTGTAGAAAGCACGGAAGCCATTACTAAAACAGGTAATTATCAAGTTGTAGGTGCGTCCTCTGTTCGCACGCATATGATTATTTTTAATGTTAATAAACCGGGTCTGGATGATATTAACGTGAGAAAGGCTATTAATATGGCCATTAATAGAGAAGACCTGGCCGACAAAGTGATGGAAGGGAGCGGCATTCCCGCGGTTGGTCCCTTCCCGTTGGTTTTGCCTTTTGGAGGTAATGAGCTAAAGGGATATGATTACCGGCCCGAGGAGGCCAAGAAATTGCTTGATGACGCGGGGTGGAAACCTGGACCCGATAACATCCGCCAAAAAAACGGGAAAAAGTTGGAACTTACTGTTCTTTGCTATAAAAATCGGCCGGAGCTGCCGGTTCTTTTAGAAACCATCCAGGGAGCATTGAAAGATATCGGCATCAGGATAAATATTGTCAACGTGGAAAATATTACTGAGGCACTGATGAAAGGAGACTTTGACGCCGCTATTTACAGTTTGAACACTGCTCCCACCGGCGACCCGCAATACCTTCTGGAGACCATGTTCAGGACAGGGGCAAATTCTAATTTCGGAAAATATAGCAATTCCAGGCTTGATTTATTAGCTGATCAACTGAAAACGACTTTTGATACCCGGGAAAGAAATTCTATTGCCAGAGAAGCTCAACAAGTGGTGCTCAATGACGCGGCTTTTGCCTTCCTGGTCTATCCTAAGAGTTATATGGCCATAAGCGATAAAGTCAAGGGCATTGAATTATCTCCCTCCGAGTACTATATGTTGAACTCGGATGTAACTGTCGCACCATAATTGATACTACGGTAAAATCGATGCTGGTGAAAAGTCGCTCCATAAACCGCCGGTTTCATCCAATGTAGGCCAATGTGCTCACTGAAAAACTATACTTTAGTAATATGGGAGAACGTTATATGTCAATATACACAGGGGTTTTTCTTGCAAGAGTGGGAGATAGTGAAATCCGGCCCGCCACGGAATTTGCCTTTAAAATGATTAAAGAGGTTTATGGTAGGGGAATTAACCCTGTTTGGGACCATGACCTGCTTAATTTTGAAGAGGTATATATCAACACGCAAGGCAATACCTTTTTGGCCGCTTTTACTGAAGATAATCAAATTGTCGGAACCCTGGCCGTGCGCCGGTATGATGGTCGAATTCAGGCTCTGGAGGGTTATTATGATTTAAATGTGACGGCAGAACTGGCGAAGTGTTTTGTCGATAAGAGATACCGGAGAACCGGTATTGGTTCCTTGTTATTTAACGAGGCTGAACAATTCTGCAAAAGGTCTGGATATAAGTTAATTTATTTGCACACTCATATGCATTTGCCGGGTGCTTTTGAATTCTGGCAGTCGCAGGGATTTAAAGTCAGATTAAATGAGGGTGGCACCAGGCAAACTGTGCATATGGAAAAATTCTTTAAATTTGACGATCGTTATCATCAAAATATTGAATGTGGTCAAAATCAAAATTTTAAAGAAAAAATTTTACGGTAAGCAGGAGTTTATAAACCAATCACAGAATACAAATAACGGAGTAAGGCGGAATGGATCCGCTATAATTAAAGGTTGTGCAAAATTAATCGTAAAACAACTACAACTATACAAGCAGAGGATGAAACATACCACGGAGGTATTTCCCTGCAAAAAGCAGAGAGTGCTTTCGTGGTTATTGTTTTTCCAGCGCTGGAATTGGTCAAAATGTTGAATCGGCCTGCAAAATCGCCGGTTTGGAAGCCGAAATATTTATCACCAGGCATGAACCGGGCGTGTTGTCCCTCAATATATGATTGATGGACATTATGCAATATAACACAGTCACTAAGGCTGAATACACTACCGGAGTGCGTATTGGTTTGAGTGTTTTTTAATTGCCGGAAAAATATTTTCAAATTATCAGGAAAGGAGAGGATACATATGCATATGGCAGACGCTTTGATTTCCCCGGTTGTGGGTGGAGCCATGTGGGCGGCGACGGCAGGAGTTGCAGCTTATTCAGCCAAAAAAGTTCAAAATGACCTGGATGAGCAAAAAATTCCTTTAATGGGGGTAATGGGGGCATTTGTCTTCGCTGCTCAAATGATCAACTTTACAATTCCCGGGACCGGGTCCAGCGGGCACTTGGGGGGAGGCATGCTGCTTGCGATATTGCTGGGCCCCTATGCGGGCTTTCTTGTCATGGCGTCTATTCTGGTGATCCAGGCGTTGTTTTTCGCGGATGGTGGTTTGCTTGCGCTGGGTTGCAATATTTTTAATCTCGGCTTTTATACGTGTTTTATCGCTTATCCTTTGATTTATAAGTGGATTACGCGCAAAGGGTATTCCACCGGACGCATCTTTACCGGGGCAATGTTATCTGCAATCATCGGTCTTCAGCTCGGCGCGTTCAGCGTAGTTTTGGAAACGCTGTTTTCGGGCAAATCGGAGTTGCCCTTTGGTACTTTTGTAATGTTAATGCAGCCCATACATCTTGCCATTGGAGTGGTAGAAGGTCTTGTTACTGCTGCTATTGTCGGGTTTGTTTGGAAGGCACGCCCTGAAATCATTGAGAAAGCGGCATCGGGTAAGGCATTGGGCCGCGTTTCAATCAAGAAGGTCCTTGCCGGTCTTGCCGTTGTTGCAGTTATAACCGGTGGTATTCTCTCATGGTTTGCATCTGCATATCCCGATGGACTGGAATGGTCCATGGCCAAAACTTCGGGTAAAGAAGAACTTGAGGCTTCGGGTGGTATTCATCAAATACTGGCGGCTGTTCAGGAAAAGATTGCGTTTTTGCCCGATTATAGTTTTAAAGTTCAGGAGCAGGAAACAAGTGCCGGTGATGCGGAGCCTGAAGAAGCATGGCCTGCAGTGGATGCCGGAACAAGCGTTTCGGGATTGGTCGGCGGTGCAATGACCTTGCTGTTGGCTGGTATTGTAGGCTTTTGCATAAATAGGGTAAAGAAGCGCAATAAAGCCGGCGCTGTTTAAAGGGGAATCGAGGCGGGGCTTTAAACCCCGCCAATATAATTTAAATTGGGATTGATAACTTTATGTCAAACATGATAGCATCATTATACAATATTAGGCTGCTTGATGAACTTGCAGAAAAAACAACAATTATTCATAATCTTCACCCGCTGGTGAAGGTATTGACAACCTGCTTGTATTTGATCATAACTGTGTCTTTCAATAAGTACGAATTGAGCGGGTTGTTGCCGCTTTTTTTCTATCCTGTTATTGTCATGGCGCTGGCGGATATTCCGGTAGTTCCGCTGTTAAAAAGGATGATTGTGGTTTCACCTTTCATAATTGGCATAGGACTATTTAACCCGCTGTTTGATCACGACCCGGTGGTCATATTGCCATGGATGCAAATTTCAGGCGGCTGGATATCGTTTTTTTCAATTCTAACCAAAGGTGTGTTGACGATACTGGCGGCACTGCTCCTTATAGCTACAACGGGAATGACAAGGATTGCAGCGGCGCTTGGGATGATGAGAATACCAAAGGTATTTATACTGCAGCTTATTCTGACATACAGGTATATTTCCGTGCTGATTGAGGAGGTTGGCCGCACGGTACGCGCGTATTCATTGCGTTCCCGGGGTGAAAAAGGCATCAGGTTTAGTGATTGGGGTTCGTTAACAGGCCAGTTGCTGATCAGAACACTGGAAAGAGCCCAGCGTGTTTATTATTCAATGTGCTGCCGGGGGTTTACAGGAGAGTATAATGCCGGCAGTGAAAAAAGAATCCGGACTGGAGATATTTTATACTTTGCCGGATGGAGTTTGTACTTTGTGGTGGTACGATATTTCAATATTCCGGCTACGATAGGTTCATTAATTACAGGAGTGGGAAGATGAGTCACCATATTATCCAAGCCGACAATTTAAAATATACGTATCCTGACGGGCGACAGGCGCTAAATGGTGTTACCTTCAAAATATTACACGGCGAGTCCGTGGGTATTGTAGGTGCAAATGGTGCGGGTAAGTCGACATTATTGATGCATCTTGTCGGCGTGTTGTTTCCGGATGAGGGAGAAGTTCGTATTGGCGAAGTGCCTGTAATTAAGAAAACGTTGCCGGTGATTCGGCAAAGTGTGGGGATGGTTTTCCAGGATCCGGATGACCAGTTGTTTATGACAACTGTTTATGATGATGTGGCCTTTGGTCCACGTAATTATAAATTGCCTGAAGAAGAGGTTGATAAGAGGGTCAAGAGTTCGCTTGAGACTGTCGGAATTCTCCACTTGATGGACAGGCCTCCCTACAAGCTTTCAGGTGGAGAAAAGCGTGCGGCAGCCATTGCCACAGTTTTAGCCATGAATCCAGATATTCTTGTTATGGATGAACCATCCTCCGCCCTTGACCCGAAATCAAGACGCCGGTTGATAACGCTTCTTCAGCGCTTTGCTCATACCAAAATTATAGCAACTCATGATTTGGACATGGTCCTGGAGCTTTGCGAAAGAACTATTATTTTGAAGGATGGGAAGGTAATTACCGACGGGCCGACAGTGGAAATTCTGGCCAATGAGGAATTGATGGAAAAGTGCGGGCTTGAAATGCCCCTTGGTTTGCAAAACTGTCCGGTTTGTGGAGCAAAAAAGGCAACATGATATAATGAGGATCTTAAAAATAGGATAGACAAATTGCTAAAAGAATGTTAATGTTAAATAAATTGAATACTTTGTTCAGGTTACCCCGGTTATTGCCGGGGGTAAAAAGGGAACCGGGTGCAAATCCCGGACGGTCCGGCCACTGTAAGTGGGGAGCGGCTCCCATAATGCCACTGGGTTAACGAAGGCCCGGGAAGGCGGGAGAGGTGCTATGAGCCACAAGTCAGGAGACCTGCCTGGGCAAAGGATAAGTATCGCCTTCCGTGGAAAGGTCAGGTGCTAAATGGGTATCGTATGTAAAGGTGTCAAACCTTTTGATAAAGCCCGGCTTTCACGGAAAAGCCGGGCTTTTCCCGTATGTTATAAGTTTTTGGATTATGATAGATTTTAAACCCAAAACTCCTTTCTATATTTGATGTACCCCGGCGGGGTGACATCCCGCCGGGAGCAAATTTTAAAAACGGCAGTTTCAGCTTTATATATAACTTTCCATATAACATGAGAAGTCAGCAATATGCCAATTATTTTGGTATCACTAAAAGACTCAAACGTTACGTTGCAAATAATGTATAAAGTAAAAAACTGGCAAAGTATGGTTGGCTTATAAAAGTTCAACTTAAATGAATATTATAACTTAATACAATAAACGAAACAGGTGCTTTCCACCGGAAAGGTGCAAGCTTAAAAGGGAAGCCGGTGTAAATCCGGCGCGGCCCCGCCACTGTGATGGGGAAAGATCTCACATAAGGTCACTGGGCGCTAACCCGGGAAGGCGTGAGATCTTAATGAACCAGAGCCAGGAGACCTGCCTGTTTTGTCGGAACCATTACCTACGGGTGATAGGGAGGTGGTTATTTTTATGCTGAATTATTATCCCGGTAGTAGGGATTAATCCCCGGTCTCTTTGTAGGCAGGGGCTTTTTGTTAATGGTTAATTAAGCAGAAGTTGTTGAATTGATTGGCTTATATTCTAATTAGCATTGGAAGGGCGTGTCAATAATGGGAAATAGGGAAAAATTGCGTTTTATGTCTGTACTATTAACGTTTTGTTTTCTTTTCAGCTTTGTGGTTCCCTTTACCTTGGTAAACGGAGTTGATGCTTCAGAAGAACCGTCTGTATATTCGGCGGGAGATCTGGCCGGTAAAGCCATAGACTTTATAAATGACAAATATCAAAACGGGGAAAAAATTGATGGTTATGCGGCCTATGTATTGACCTTGGCCGGCGAGGACCTTGCGTCCGGTAAATGGAGTAACAATGGGAAGACCGTCAAACAGGAAATTCAAAACCTGGCTGATTTACTGGGCGACCACAACAGTTTGATTGACTATATCACAGCCACTCAAAACGATGACGGCAGTTTCGGGCCCTATGCCAATGAATACGGAACCAAGGCTCCGTTGCAGGCGCTGGCAATGGTAAAAGACGATATTCCTGTGGACACGGCGGTTTATGATCAGGTGCAGGCTGCAATTGCCGGTGCGGTCAACTACTTTAAAACCGGTTACCGGAACGGGAGTATGACCTATGATGTAAACGGCTGGAATTTTGACTACAGGTGCGTGGAAGCGCTGGCCCGGGCCGGTGAAGACCTTTCGGTGGGCGATTGGGTCTATAACGGTACGTCACTTAAGGATGCGGTGATAGCTTCCGCCGGCGCCACCGCAAACAATCCCTCAGTAAAAGATGCCGTTTACCTGGCCAAAGAGCTCACAGCCCTTTACGCTGTTAACCCAACTTCGAGCAATATTGATGTTCTGGCCAATGCCATTATAGCCAAACAGGGTGAAGATGGCGGTTTTGGGGCCAGTATTTATGACCATGTGATGGTTTTAACCGCCCTCGGCAAAACGGGTCAAATTGGCAGGATTGATCAGAGTAAAGCATTTAACTATATTAATAATTTAAAGCAGAACCATAAAGATAGTTGGGGCTATGATGCCGGCGTGGCCTGGGGTTATGCAAGCGGTATTGAGGAACCCGATCTTACCGCGCAGGTGGTTACCGCCCTCAGTTATTTTGATGGAGCCGGTACCGCAAACAGTGATGTTAACAATTTAATTAAAGATGCCTTAACCTACCTGGCGGACATCCAGGACCCCGATACGGCGGCCATCCCGGCCCAGTGGGACAGCACCTTTGCTACGGCTGAAACGCTCATTGCTTTAAAATCCCTGGGGAAAACGTATAACGAATACGCCGGTGGCGCATCACCCTGGGTGAAGAAGTCGAAGACAAAAACCATTGCCCAGTGTTTGCTGGCGCTGAGCAAGTGGAATGATGAGAATCGCAAGAACCGGTTGGCCGGTCTATTGACCGGCAGACAAAAGGCGGCAGACCCTGGGAAAGGTTCCTTTGAAAATAGTGTATACAGTGACATGTGGGCTTATATCGCCCTTGGCGAAGCGGGTAAAATAGGCGAACTGAATACCGGTGATGTAAAAACTTACATTTTGTCCAAGCAACATGGTGACGGTGACGGTGATGGCTCCTGGGGAGAAAGTTTCCCTGATGCCGAAGGCAATCTCGTGTATTATCCCGACTTCCTTTCCACGGCCCAGGCCATTCGGGCATTGACTTACCTGCCCGGTGCCGCAACTGATGCTGAAATTCAGGCGGCTATTGAGCGAGGACTTAATTATCTGAAAGGGTTTCAGCAGGACGACGGCGGTGTGTATAACCCGTGGGATGACCCGGCAGTTGATAACTCGGAGATCATCATAACCTTGCACAAGCTGGGCAGGGAACCCAAGGGCGCGGAATGGACCAAAACCGTTGACGGCCAAAACGTTAACCCGGTGTCCTACCTGATGAACAAAACGATGAATTCCGACGGCAGTTTCGGTACCTCGAAAAACGTGTTCGGGGCCACCGAAGCCCTTAACGCTTATGTCCTTGAAATAGATGAACAACAGGGCGCCGGTGACAACAACAATAATAATCCGACATCACCTCCGCCGCCCGCCAGTGAATATATTGTCGACATCGCTGTGGTCGGTAAAGACGGTGAGCTGCTCTACGGCCCCGGCAGCGTTGTTGTGAGCAAAACCGGGAGCTGGGGGCTAACGGCTATGGGCGCTCTGCATGCCACCGGACTTAGTTATACGGAAGCAGGAGGTTTTGTTACAAGCATTGCCGGGCAGACCAACAGCGGCATGAGCGGGTGGATGTACAAGGTCAATAATTCCGTGCCCAGCGTCCTGGCTTGCGACAAAACTATAAATGAGGGAGATCAGATTATTTGGTGGTATAGCACGGACCCCAATTCCAGCGGCCCAACCTGGGATAATTTAACAAAAAATAATATTATACTCCAAAACCAGGTTACGATAGAGAATGTCATTGATCAAGCAAATGATTTACAAAACAAAATTATCAATGGTTCAATAAAACCGTCTGATGCCGTGGATGAATTTGCCAAAATAATGAGCGGCATTAAAGATGAGCTGGCTTCTCCGGAGATAAGCGCCGTGGATGCAAGTAAAACGGTCCGGCACCTTATGGAAAACACCATTGCCTCCCTGATGGAAAATAAAAATGCTAATGCTGCTCAAGCCGTGGCAGCATTGAAATCCGTGGTAACCGACGGTGTGAAAATTGTGTTGGCCAGGCCCGATGCGACCGGTGTAGCGCAGGAACTTAAAAATAGCCTTACCTCTCTGGTCCGGAATATAATTGCCAGGGTAAGTACAATTTATCCCTGGCAACTGGAATTATCCGGTTCGGATTCAACAACGACAGTAAGTTTACCGGCCGGTATTCTGGAACAGCAACTTACACAGCTTGGCCAGGTGCGGCGGGAATTGCCGGACATCCTCAGCGGTGACCAACTGCAAGACGTTGCCGTGCTGGCTCGGGCACCGGTTCAGCAAATTGAAATGGATCTTGCCGGGATTGCGGGACGGAAAGCAAATACCGAGCTGGTGGTTGCCGGTGATGTTGCCCGGAACCTGGGGGATAGCGGGCTAAAATTGGCTGTCAGGATGAATGATGGCTTCGCAATCGTGCTGTCCGGAAAAGAACGGGCCGGCCGAATAGCTTTTATTGATAACAAAGGGATAAAATTAGCAGCCCGTGATGTCGGTAGTTTACTTGCTTCCGGCCTTGTTTCCGGGAATGAACCGGCATCCTCCGCTGTTAAAGGTTACGTATTATCGGTATCCCAATTAGATTCCGCCAGGGCGGATAAATTGGCCCGGGATGCCGAAGCAAATTCGTCTTCGCATCTTATCCTGCGCCCCGTGGGTAAAGCATACACGGTGGCGATTATGGATCCGGTTGACAAAGAAGTTGTAAACAGCCTGGCCGAACCGTTGGAACTGATAATGAATTACCGGGGACTGGCCGAAAACCCGGAAATTACCGGAATCTACAGGTATCAGGACGGCAAGTTTACTTTTACCGGAGCAAAACCGGACAAGTCCGGAGAAGTGATCAGTGCCAAAACAAGCACTGGAGGGACCTTCACCCTGCTGGAATATGATAAGAAATTTACCGACCTGGCCGGTCACTGGGCTGAAAAAGATATCCGGGTGCTGAGCGCAAGGCATATAGTAAGCGGTACTACACCTACTACCTTTGCACCAAGTCAAATGGCAACCAGGGCCCAGTGCGCCGCTCTGCTGGTCCGTGCCCTGGGCATGCCAAAAAGTGATGCCGGCCATGCATTCACCGATGTTCCTGACAGCGCCTGGTACGCCGGTGATGTTGCGGCTGCCGCAAAGGCGGGCATTATTAAAGGAACATCAGCCGGCATGTTTTCGCCTGATCAGGGTATTTCCCGGGCCGAACTGGCGGTAATGATCAGCCGGGTGCTTGAAAGTAGAACAGGCAGGAAAGTTTCCGATGCAAAAAAAGTACTGGCTGAATATACCGATGCCGGACAAATTCCCGGCTGGGCTCAAGAAGGGGTGGCCCTTGCCGTGGAAAGCGGCATTGTCAACGGCCGCACAAAAGATACCATTGTTCCGCAAGGTATGGTCAACCGGGCGGAAATAGCTGTCATAATCGGGCGATTGCTTGAGTATATTGAGTAAATTCTTTCAACCTTTCAACACCTGGCACCTTGTGGGAGGGAGATTGAGTAAAAGTGAAAAAAAACCGGTTTATATTTTTACTGCCAATTGTTGTTTTAATGCTGCTGATTGCTACTGCCTGTGCAGGCAAGGGCACCGGTGAGGAACCGGCTGGTGTTACCCCTGCTGCCAACGGGATTGAGTCAAAAACGGCACAGGACACTGCAGATGGGGCCTGGCTGACGGATCTTAAGGTAAAGGAAAAGCCGGCCAAACCGGACGGTAATGTAGCTACTGCTGCAACTGCTGGCGCACCAGAGGAGAAACAAGGGGAACAGGAGGAAAAAACCGGCTCTTCAAAAGCAACAGTTAGTACGAAAAAGCCCGGCGCCCCCGTATCGGAAACTCAACCGGTACCGGCTGCAGGTAATGGAAAAAAAGTGTCTCTGTGGGTGACAAGGGATTTTGGCAGAAAGTCGATATTAATTAAAACAGTGGCTCTGCAAAAAAACTGGTCGGTATTTGATGTTCTCGAAACAAGTACCCGGGTGACCACTGCCCATGGCGGCGCTTTTATTGACAGTATTAACGGGATAAAATCCGGTTCCGGCGGTTTTGGGGGTGAGAAGCAAGACTGGTTTTATTACGTTAACGGAATATTTGCCGATGTGGGGGCGCTGGATTACTACCCCCGGCCGGGGGATGTTATTTGGTGGGATTACCACGGGTGGGAAAGAATGTCCATGTTCCCCGCGGTTATCGGTTGTTATCCTGAACCCTTCGTTCACGGATTCAGGGGTAAAGCCGGTCATACAACGATCGTGAGTGCCGAGGGCAACAGGAAACTGGCTGACAATTTACAAAAAGCATTGAAGGCTAAAGGGGTGGCTTCCGTCACCATCAATAATTTGGATGCCGGTTTGTTGAAAAACAGACAGGGTCCGACCATTGTGTTGGGACAGTGGAGCGAATTAAGCCAAATTGACTGGCTGGCCAATTTAAACAAGGCTTATACCAAAAACGGCACTTGCGTACATTTTACCAGTGACGGGTTGGAGTTGCTCGATTACAGGGGGCGGGTCGCCCGTACAATCGATAGTAGTGCCGGGGTTATAACAGCTACCGGTGAGGGCAGCGGAGACGAAAGCCCGCTGTGGCTGATTGTGGGTACCGACCAGAAAGGCCTGCAGCAGGCAGTGGATGTGCTGGTTACAAGTCCCGGTAAAATCTCCGGGTTATATAGCGCGGCAATTGTAGCGGGAGAAGTTGTCAGCCTGCCGCTGGAATAAAAAATTAAAGGAACAGGGTGAATCATGCTTGCTTACCGTGAAAAGGAAAATTTAATTCACAAGCTGCATCCCCTTGCGGCGGTGGCCTATATCACCGTAATTATCCTTTTAGCTCTGCTTTTTTCCCATCCGGTATACCTGCTGGGCCTGCTGCTGGCGGTGGGAACGGTGATCATCGCTTCCGGTAATTACAGGGAATGGAAACCTTACCTGTTGATCAGCCTGGGCCTGATTACGGTGATTATGCTGGTTAATGCTGTCTTTGTTCAGGCCGGTTCCACCGTGCTCTTTAACGGCCCGCGGGTTCCCGTGCTGGGTAAAATTAGAATAACCCTGGAAGCCATATGTTACGGGATCGGCATGGGTATTCGTTTGCTGGTAATTACCAGCGTATTTTGTTTCTATACCTACGCCGTACACCCTGATAAAGTACTAAAGTTATTCAGTAGATTTGGCAACAAGTCCGTACTGGCCGTAACCCTTTCCACCAGGTTGTTTCCCCTGATGATCCGGGATGTGCGCAGAATAACCGAGGTGCAGCGCTGCCGCGGGGTAAAACTGGATACGGGTAGCCGGTGGCAGCGGGTTAAAAACCGGCTGCCGGTAATTAACGTGCTTTTGTTGTCTTCTCTGGAGCGGTCTTGGCAGATGGCTGAATCAATGCAGGCCAGGGGATACGGTAGCGGGAAAAGGACTTGTTATACCCGTGATTTATTGCGACCGGGGGACTATTTAATCCTTTTCGCCGCGGTCCTTTCCCTGATCACCGGAATTTGGGCGGCCCGGCAGGGGTGGTCCGCCTACACCTATTACCCCCGGTTGGAAAGTTTTAAGTTGGGTGAGCTCAAGATGGCAATGATCATAATGTTGGCTTTGACGGTTCCTGCTATGCTTGGCTGGGGGTGGAAGAAATGGCCGTTATTAAAATCCAGGATTTAACATATTATTATCCGGAGTCGGAGAAACCGGCTCTGGATAATATCAACCTGGAAATTACCGGAGGGCAGTTTGTCCTGCTGGTGGGCGGGTCCGGCTGCGGAAAATCAACCTTGATCCGCGCCCTGTCGGGATTGATCCCCGACTTTTACGGCGGAACTTACAGGGGCAAGGTTTTTCTTAATGGTAAAGAAATCAGGCAACTCGACCGGCGCAGTCTGGTCCGCCAGGTGGGTATGGTTTTTCAGGACCCGGAGAGCCAGCTGGTCATGACTAACGTGGAACAGGAGGTGGCCTTCGGGCTGGAAAACCTGGGCTTGCCCAATAGCCTGATGAAAAGGCGGGTGATGGAAGTTACCGGCGCCCTGGCGTTATCCGGTTATTTACATGGTTTTATCCCGGAATTATCTGGGGGACAGAAGCAAAAAGTCGCCCTTGCTTCTGTTTTGGCCATGCAGCCGGAAATCCTGGTATTGGATGAACCCACCTCCCAGCTGGATCCCGTAGCCGGTGAAGAAATACTTGCCATGGTTAGACGGTTAAACGAGGAAAACGGCATTACCGTTATCCTGGTGGAACAGCGCCTGGAAAGGTGCTTTCACCTGGCCGACAGAGTGCTGGTTATGGAAAACGGGCGTATACTCTATGACGGTGTTCCGGAATCAGTAGCCCGGTGGGCGGCAAAAAACAAGTCGCCCTTTATCCCACCACTGGCCAGGTTATTTGCGGGCGTGGGCTTCCCGGAGGTACCGCTTACCGTTAAACAGGGCAGGGAGATTCTTAAAGCTTATTATCCGTTTCCCGGCTTAAGAAACCGGAACCCAAAAATAAAAAGAGCGGAAGCAGCCGGGGATGAATGCCTGGTAGATATACAAAACCTCTGGTTTACTTATCCCAGCGGCAAAGAGGCGTTAAAGAACATCAATCTTAAAATCAGACCCGGTGATTTCACGGTAATAATGGGAGAAAATGCGGCGGGGAAAACCACTTTGCTGAAAAACATCACCGGGTTGCTCAAACCCGGCAGAGGACAGGTGAAAGTTTTAAACCGGGACACCAAAAAAGTGTCCGTGGAGGAATTGGCTTCCACCATCGGTTACCTGTCTCAGGACCCCAATGACTATTTATTCTTACCCACTGTACGGGAAGAACTGGCCTTTACCCTGAGCAATATGTGCCTTTCTGATGACGGAGTCAGTGCAGAAATACTCCAACGGTTGCAATTAACTTCTTATGCGGAAACCAATCCCCGGGATTTAAGCTCGGGGGAACGGCAGCGCGTGGCCCTGGCTTCCGTCCTGGTAGCAAGGCCCCAAGTGCTGCTGCTGGACGAACCCACCAGGGGGTTGGATTACCGGCTAAAGGCGGAGTTGGGAGATATTCTCTTGCAACTTCAGGCAGAAGGGAAAGCCGTTTTGGTTGTCACCCACGATGTGGAATTTGCTGCGGAGTATGCTGAAAGCATTGTATTAATGGCAGAGGGTACCATTATTGCCGGCGGAAGCAAGTATGAAATGCTCACCCGTTCCACCTTTTATTCGCCGCAGATCAGCAAGTTATTCAATAATCTGGTCGATGACGTGGTCACTCTGGAACAAGGTCGCGAAATATTAACCCGGTTAATGGTGGTAAAAGAAAATCAGGTTGTTTGCGGTTAGTTCATAAGGAGGGAATGATATGATTAATAAAAGAAGTATCGTTTGCATTAGTGTTGCGTTAATGCTTATTTTTTCATTTGCCGGTATCGCTTTGGCCGGCAATTCATTCCCGGAGCAGCAGGCTGAGCAGAGTATCAAAAAAGCAATCACGTACCTGCACAGTGTTCAAAATGATGATGGAGGATTTCCTGCTCAAAAGGAACGCAATAGTAACCGGGCTATAACTGCCTGGGTTGTCATGGCCCTGGCGGCGGCGGGGGAGGATGTTGCCGGCGGCAAATGGTCTCCCTCCGGCCAAGGCCCCATTGATTTTTTAAAGAATTGTAAAGATTCCCTGGAATCAACCGGTGACTATGCTGTTACTCTACTGGCTTTGACGGCTGCCCATCAGGGTACGGCTTATCAAGGTGCGGACCTGGCCGGGAAAATTGTTTCCTTTCAGCAGACCGGCGGTCAATTTGCCCAGCCCGCCCGGGGAGAGCAGGGATTGATAAACTATCACATGTGGTCGATTTTGGCCCTTGCCTCAACCGGACAGGATATACCAAACAAAGAGCGGGCCAAAGAGTGGCTGCTGGCCCGGCAAAATAAAGACGGCGGCTTCGGCTGGGCCGAGGGAGTAGCCAGTGACCCGGATGACACGGCGGTGGCCATACAAACCCTGGTTATGCTGGGAGAGGACCCGCAAAGTTCTCCGGTCATAAGAGGTGCTCTGAGTTATTTGAAAAGCTGCCGGGAAAAAGACGGCGGCTTTAGCTGGGAGAGTAATAAGTCCAACAGCGCCACCGATGCCTGGGTGTTACAGGGGCTATTCGCCGCCGGAGAAAACCCGGTAAGTGAAGAATGGTCTGTAGACGGAAGGAATGCAGTAACCCACCTTTTAGCTTTGCAAAACAGTGACGGTTCCTTTAACTGGATGCCCGGTGTGCAATCTTCACCGGTGCTGATGACGGCTTATGCAATAATGGCTTTGGCGAAAAAGCCGTTCCCGGTGAATATTGATTACGCTGCGGGAAAAGCGGAACTTCCTGTTGGAGGGATATTTTCCGACCTTACCGCCAGTCACTGGGCTTATAACTCCATTATGGAGCTTGTGAAAGAAAAAGTATTGGGCGGGTATCCCGACGGAACCTTTAAGCCGGGGAACCCGGTGACCAGAGCTGAATTTGCCAAATTTATGGTTTACGGCCTGGGTTACCAGAGCTTGGAAAGTGACTCCGCTCGGAGATTTAAGGATGTGTCAGAAAGCTACTGGGCTAACCGGGTTATCTCTATAGCAGTGGATAAGGGATATGTTAAAGGAAGGCCGGGCGGAATTTTTGATCCCGGCGGCAAAATAACCGGAGGGGAACTGGCCGCCATGCTGGTCAGGGCATTGCCGCCGGAAAAACAGGTTAAAGTTGAGGCCGGTCCTTACTGGTACTCGGGAAGCGTACAACTGGCCGGAGATAATGGACTGTTGTATCCCGGCTTTGATGCCCGGGCTTATGCAACCAGGGCCCAGTGTGCCTATAGTATCGCGCGGTTAAAAAATCTATTGAATTAATCAGGCCGTATCTGGGTGAATTGATGAAAAAGAAAATTTTTATTGCAATAATAATTTTAACCGGAATTTTACTGGCTGCTAGCGTAATTCCCGGCAATCCCTTGTATAATGTCAACTGGGCTTTGTTTTCACCGGTTATCATCGGCCTGGCCATGGCGGCCTTTTTCTGGCGTTTCGAGCAAAGCGGGGCAACATCAAAGGAAATTGCCCTAATAGCAACCATGGCCGCACTGGCGGCTGTTTCGAGAATACCCTTTGCTGCCATTATGAGTGTTCAGCCGACAACTTTTATTGTTATGATTACCGGATATGTTTTCGGTGCACAAACCGGGTTTATGGTTGGAGCTATTGCGGCTTTGGTCTCTAATTTCTTTTTGGGACAGGGGCCGTGGACACCCTGGCAGATGTATTGCTGGGGCCTGTGCGGTGTATCGGCGGCACTGCTGGCGCGGGTACAAAAGGGGTTTAAATTAAATACTTTTGCAATCCTGGCCGGATTCTGGGGCTATCTCTTCGGCTGGATCATGAATGTATGGCATTGGGTTGGTTTTGTTTATCCTTTAACGCTGGAAACTTTTATTGCCACTTATATAGCCAGTTTTCCCTTTGATACTTTACATGCCGCAGGAAACGTTGTGTTTACTATCTTACTGGGAAAATCTTTTTACCAGGTTCTAATGCGTTTTAAAAATAGATTGTTAGTCGTTTTTGAAGAAGTAAAGCAATAATTTTTTAAAACTAAAGGTTAAAGCTTATAATATAACGAATTAATCAACCAGGATGAACGTAAATGTCAAAGCCTGTAATTAATTCTTACCTGGTTGTTATTCTTGGGGTGGCGCGGGTTTCTGCGGTTCCATTTTCACCAAGGCGGCCCAGGAGCCGCCGCTTCCAACTGACAGGGTGAAGGATATGTATGTTTGGACAATGCAAACGACGGCCGGGTGGGTTTGCGCCGCCCGTTCCAGCAGGGGGCTGGCGGCTTTGACGCTGCCCCAGCCGGCTGAGCAGGACAGTCTGCGGCAATTGGTGGATTTGGGTGTTAAAGGTGATTACATCATCAAGCCGCCGGGGGCGAAAAATGAGCTCCGGGGCCTGGAAGAGGCGTTAAACAGGTATTTTAACGGGATGCGGGAGGATTTCGATTTTGCCGTGGACTGGTCTGTGTACACGCCCTTTCAGCGGGAGGTATTGAGGGTAGTGCATAAAATACCCTACGGCTCCCTGTTGTCCTACGGTCAGGTGGCCGCCCTGGCGGGGTACCCCCGGGCGGCCAGGGCGGTGGGCGGAGCCCTTGGATCCAACCGGATTTTGCTGGTTATTCCCTGCCACCGGGTAATTCGCGGCGACGGTACGCTGGGCGGGTTTGGCAGCGGGCTGGAATGGAAAGCCCGGTTGCTGGCCCTGGAGGGAAATGCCGCCGGGCCCGGGGGGAGATATTCGCTTAGCAGATTGGATTGACGGGCTCGACCTGGCAAATTTACATGGTGTTCTTCGTTACTGTAATTGATGCCAAAAATGGATATGCTTTATAATGTAAGTTTTGTTATTACGGGGTAGAACATGTCACGGGTTTCCATCAACAAACAGACGGTATTGCAGGGTACTCTAATATTGACGATCACCTGGCTGGTGATCAGGATTCTGGGTGCGGTTTACAGGGTGCCCCTTGGCCGCATGCTGGGCGACGTGGGGCTGGGGATTTATGCCGTGCCCAACCAGTTTTACATGCTTTTTTATACAATCTCCTCGGCCGGGATACCGGTAGCCCTTGCCGGCATCGTTTCCGAAAAAATGGCTGTCGGGCATTATCGTGACGCCTTGCGCGTTTTCCGGTTGACGCGGACCGTTATGATCTTGGTGGGGCTGGTTTTTTCATTAACTTTGTTTGCCAGTGCCGGGTGGCTGATTGAGAGCGGTTTGGTGCCCAACCCGGATGCCTACCTGGGGTTACGGGCCATCTCGCCGGTCATCTTTTTTGCGGCGGTCACCTCAGCTTACCGGGGGCTGTTCCAGGGGTTTCAAAATATGCGGGCGGTGGCCTACTCCCAGATTGCCGACCAGGTGATGATGGTGGCGGCCACCATTTTGTTCAGCTACCTATTGTTGCCGCAGGGACTGGCCGTCGCCGCCGCCGGGGCCAACCTGGGTGCCGTGCCCGGTGCGGCCGCAGCCACTTTGTTGCTGGTTTTTCTTTATCGCGGGCAGCGGCGGGATTTACTTGCTTTAGCCGAACAGGACGTTTCCGGGGCCAGGGAGGGGACGTTGTCCTTGCTTAAACGTATTTTTAAAACCTCGGTTCCCGTGTCCATTGCCAGTATTGCCATTACGGTGACGGCCATCATCGATCACAAGCTGATCGTGGACCGGCTGCAACTGGTAGGTTATACCCAGCAACAGGCCATTGCCCAGTTTGGCCAGTTCAACCAGATGGCCATGTCTTTTGTGACCATCACCACCGCCCTGGCCCAGTCCCTGCGGTCCAGCCTGGTGCCTTCGGTGGCGGAATGCCTGGCGGTACAAAACTTGCAGCGTATCAGGCATCAGGTATCGCAAGCGGTGCGGCTGGTGATTATTTTTACTCTCCCCGCCGCCGCGGGACTGTATATCCTTGCCCACCAGCTGACCCTCCTGGTGTTTGCCGAGGAAGCTGCGGGGGTCCCCCTGGCTTCGCTGTCAGCGGCCGTTTTGTTCTGGTCGGTGCACCTGGTCACTTCCGGCGCGCTGCAGGGCATGGGCAGGGCCGCCATACCCGTGCGAAACCTGGTCACCGGTATCATCATCAAGATCGCCATCACTTATTATTACACTCCCACCTCTCTTGGAATCAGGGCGGCCGCGCTGGGCACCGTGGTCATATTCGTGGTCTCATCTCTGCTTAATATATTGTCCATAGCCCGCCTGGTGGGGTTTAATTTTAACTTTAACGAAACCCTGTTGCGATCCGCCTTGTCCACCATCGCCATGTCCGCGGGAGTGCTGGCCGTTTACCACGAAGCCGTGCAGCATATCGGGGGCAATACCTGGCCCACCTTGCTGGCGGTGCTGGCCGGAATGATCATTTACCCCGTGTTTCAGGTGGCCTTGTACGGCGTCAGGGCCGGCGACGTGCGCCGCCTTCCCGGAGTGGGGTCGCGGCTGGCTTTAATACTGGAAAAAATCGGCCGAAAATAACTTCAAAAACCGTATTTTACCAGTAATAATTACCGGCGTGTTGGTGATAATACAAACAACGGGTTCGTAATAGTCGAGCCAAGTTCGTTACAGGGTCTCAAGTGAGGCTCTGTAACGGACGGCCAAAGGTTAATACCGGGTTAAAAGCTCGGTATTGGCCGGCGGGAAGATTGGTAAATGTTCCGGCAGGTTATATTGCAGTCCGAACGATTGCAATATGGTCGCAAGGGATGTTTACCGGTCGAGCTAAGATCATTATGGGTGTTGTGTTTAAGGTTCTCCCTTTAAGCAAGGGTTCGCGGTAGTCGAGAGATTGCCGCGGGCTCATAAGATATCCATAATGGTCGAGCAAAGGTTGTTGCGGGTGTCGACAATAGCGGTCTGTGGCAGCCGAAAGGTTGGCACAGGCTGTTAAGATACGCGTAGCAGCCGGAGCGAAGATTATTACGGGCTCAGGTAATAAGGAACCTCTTTTCCGGATGGAGAGAGGTTCCTTTACTGTCTGTCGTTTTGAAGAGCTAGTATCAAACCTTTTGCCCTGAATATCTTGGAGACCGGTTTCTAAAAATTTGTGAGCAAACTTGCAGATGTCCAAGGTTTAAAGGAAAACTGGGAACTTGCGAAACTTGCGACCTGAGTCTTGACAACCGGGCTTAAAACCGGTAATATAAATGTTGCGTTATTTATAAGTGTTAAGCCGGCGTAGCTCAGTGGTAGAGCAGCGCACTCGTAATGCGCAGGCCGTCGGTTCAAATCCGACCGTCGGCTCCAAACAAAGTCAAGCCCCGCAAGGAATTGCGGGGTTTCGCTTTACCGGCGAAATTCGCTGCAGCCATAGCCATTCTTTTTATCGGCACTGGCTGACTTCATTAGTACATACGGAATTAATGGCATTCAGGGCGGCATTAAAAATACAAGAAGTAGCGGTCAAAGCTACAGATTTGGCATCGACAAGCCAGGAAATGACCGCGACAACTGAGGAAGTATCGGCCGCAACCCAACAAATAAGCGCAGTAATGCAAAAAGTTAAAGCCGGTTTTTTTGAAAATATAAAGCAAATCAATTTAGAATAAAGGGGGAGCGCGAGGGGGCTGTAATCCCCCCTCAATTTATTTGAGGGGATACACGGACCCCCTCGCATCGGGCGCAAGCCCGGTAAATTCTGTTGCGAACACAAGTTTGCCATGGTATAATAATGGTATGAGAAAAGAAACCTGGAAGTCAACTGGAACGGCAGTTTACAATATCAACTACCATTTTGTATGGTCAACCAAGTACCGCAGGAGAGTGCTGGCACCACCTGTAGAGGAAGTTTTGAAATCAACCATAACCGACCTCTGCGAAGAACACGGGTACGAACTGATCGCAATGGAAGTGATGCCGGACCACGTGCACGTATTCCTTTCCGCACCGCCGAAGGTGGCCCCGGCGGTTATTGCCAAGGTACTCAAAGGAGCCAGCGCCAGGACATTGTTCACCAGACACCCGGAATTAAAGAAAAAGCTCTGGGGCGGGCACCTATGGAACCCTTCTTACTACGTCGGTACGGCTGGTGATGTTTCCAAGGAGACAGTCAGAAAGTACATCGAACTCCAGAAGGCAGGTGAACCCGATGCTGATGACAGAAAAGGTCCTGCTTGATCCCACGCCTGAGCAGAGAAATTGGCTCTGGCACATGAGTCGCGTGGCGACACTGCTCTACAACATAGCATTGGAGCAGCGCAAAGGACACTGGCTACGCTACCACGGCACGAAACCGGGCATAAACTACGAGCACCAAAACGGCCAACTCGTGGAGCTGAAGAAGGAGTTTCCCTTTTTCCTGTGCCTCTACAGCCTGGTCGCCCAGGAGGCGCTCAGGCTCTTGCAGAAGGACTTCAATTCCTTTTTTGGCCGGCTGAAGAACCAGAAGAAGAACGGCGAAGATGTCACGGCAAGGCCGCCCCGGTTCAAAAGCTCCAAATACTTTTTCACCCTCTGCTATATACAGAGTGGCTTTGCCCTGGAAGACGGCAAGCTCGTCCTCTCCGGAGGAATGGAGCCTCACACCGACAAGAAAGGCAGGGTGAAGCACCGCCGGCGCAGGGAGACCATCAGTATTGCCGGATACAGGAAACTGCCCGATAAAGTCCACAGCCTGACAATTACCCATGACCGGAAGACCGGCAACTTCTACGCCAGCCTTGTCTACGAAGCCGAGCCGCTAAAATACGAAGCCGTGCGGCCATTGAAGGTCGCCGCCTTCGACCCGGGAGTGAAGACATTCCTCACGGGAGCCGACAACAGCGGCAGGATAATCGTATTCGACTCGCTGGTCAAGAGGACGACCAGGTATTTCGACGGGCAAATCGACAAAGTGAAGTCCATGCGTGACAGATGTAAAAAAGGTTCCCGCCGGCACAACATGCTTAACGACGTTCTGGACAGCCTCTACCGTCGGCGCTCCGCCCAGGTGGACGACGAGCTGCACGCCATTGCCAAGCTGCTTGCTGAGGGCGAGTGGGATGTTGTGGGTGTGGGCAACCCGGACAAGCTGGGCATGGTCTCCGACGCCCCTGACAAAGGTAAGGGCAACCAGGCCATCAACCGGGCCGTGCAGAACAACTGGCCTTTGAAGAAGGAGAACAAGTTCCTCGACTACAAGCTGGAGTACCGAGGCAAGCTATTCCTGCCCCTCGACGAGAAGTATAGCTCCCAGGAATGCAACAGCTGCGGGCACCGAATGAAGTTGGACCCGTCTGTACGCGTCTACCGGTGTCCGAAGTGTGGGATGGTCATGGACAGGGACGAAAACTCGTCAGTCAACCTGCTGAACAGGGTCATCGCCGGGACGGCTCAAAGGAGAGTTAACTACAAGGACTTCCGGGTGCGTATAACATTTCACCGGACGTTGTGCGGCAAGTGGACGCACCGGGAAGAGTTGCTGAGGCCGGCTTAAATTAACGACCCCTTGCCTCTGTGGCCGGGCCACGGTATGACCGAAAGGTTGTACTTGTGTGCTGCAGCAATGCAGAAACCTCCGGGGCACCTAATCACGGACCCCGGCACCACGGATGGTGTCTTCTCCGTGGATGCCCCTCAATTTATTGAGGGGAGGAGGTCACAGAATGCCGACCTTTTATTATCTTCCTCCATCGGGATTCTCAAAGGGTTCCTCGGGTTGTTTGTGGTCATTAAGAATATGACTTCAGCTGCATAATAAATAATGCCGTTGCCGCCTTGGGTGACAAAAAATCAGTTCAGCCGTGCTGAACTGGTTAATGGGGGAAGGAGAGGATGGTTTGTCTGAATTGTATTCGGGTGTTATAATGTACTGAAGAGGTGAGCGGCATGGATCCAAGCCCCAAAAATCCCACCGATCTTCAGGCTGTGATTGAGCGAACGAAAAAGCAAATATATAACCTTAAAAAGCAAATAGCTGCAACGGTCGACCCCGGGGAAAAGCGCAGGCTTAAACGGCGACTGGCCCAACAGCAGCGCTTGCAACTGGGGTATTTGGGCAAACTCGGGTGAAGGAACTGTGACTAACCCGGCGTGACCGGGCTATTTTTTTTCGCTTACCGGACAACCAGCACCGAACAGGGCGCGTGGCGTGAGACGCGCCTGCTGATGCTGCCCATTAGAAAGCTCTTTATTTCACCAAGACCCCTGTTACCGATAACAATGAGGTCATAATTGTCCTCTTTGGCCTTTAGGCATATTTCGTAAGCCGGGTCACCCGGGACCATCTCAATATCTACGTTTACGTTTAAATTTTGGTCCGAAATTTTATTTTTTGTCTCCTCCAGTATTTGCCGGCCGTTTTGCATCTGGTCTTCAATCAGCTGCCGTTCATAGACCATACCCCGTACCGCGGTTGGAAGGGGAGGTACCACGTGGAAGAGGGTGATTGACGCGTTTAGCTTTGACGCGATATCGACGGCTTCTTGTACCGCTTTTGCGGAACTATCCGAACCATCAGTCGGAACAAGTATTTTAGTAAACATCGGATTAACCTCCTTGTAGGCATATTAAATATTATTCAGGAATTTTATATGTTAATTATATAACTATGTGAAAGTGAAATCAATTACAAAACGTAAAAAAATTACTTTTTTAAGGGTTAAAAACATGCCCAAAAAAGAAAATAGTTTGCGGGTTATGGCACTAATAACGCCGCAAACTGTAGTGGAAAAAAACTATTGTTTTGATAAACTCTTTTGATCAACCAAAATTAGACTCTAAATTGCATAATAGGCAAGGCCCACCACCCTGGGGCCGACGTGGGTTCCGATTACCGGGCCGACCTCCGAGCTTACGGTTTTTTCATGTTTGTTCAACCTTGTTTTAATTTTTTGATCCAAGTGGGTCAGGGCCGCGTTATCATCTCCATGGATTAGAGAGAAGACAAAATTTTCACCGGCCCTTCCGGCATCTTCGGCTATAATATCCAGCAGCTTTTCCACGGCCCTGGACTTGCCCATTATTTTGGCAAACGGTAGAATTACACCGTCTTTGATGGTCAGGATGGGTTTGATGTTAAATAATGAACCCACGAAACCCTCAATTTTACCGATTCTTCCTCCCCGGATCAGGTACTCCAGTGTATCAACAACGAAATATATCTTCATTTTTTCTCTGACGTTTTTGATCAAATTTATGATTTCCTCTTTGGTCTTGCCTTCATTTGCTGCCCGCGCCGCCGCCATTACCATTAGTCCAAGCCCGGAACTGGCCGAAAGGGAATCAATAACCGTTATATCTTCATAGCCGGAAACGGCTTTGGCCGTGCGGGCCGAATTCAACGTGGCGCTTAGCTGGGAAGAAATGTGGATGGATATAATGCTTTCATTGGCGGCGATGGACTTCTCGTATACTTTCAAAAAATCAACCGGCGCCGGGGGTGAGGACATGGACAACTCTCCGGCCGATAATCTTTCGTAGAATTGTTTAGTCTTGATATCGACACCGTCCCGGTACTCCTCGGTGCCAAAGATAACTTTTAGCGGAACCACGTATATGCCGAGCTGGTCCACAATATCGGCCGGCAAGTCGGCGGTGCTGTCGGTGACTATTCTAACCCTGGTCAGTTAAATCACCTGCCCAATCAAATATAATAATTTTATAATATTTATCTCAATTAAAATTTCCTTGATTCTTTCGTCCTGCTTTCTACGGGTCTAAAGTCCTGTTAAATTGTAACCGCATGAAGGGAGCATAAAGGTTTGGACAAATATATACAGGGAAATGCAAAAAAGAAAGGAAGTTATATATGCTGGACAACCGGATTGGTGGAAAAGCATGGAAGTTTTGAAGATTTGCGTTTCCATGATCAAAGGGAACCCGGGATTCAAAAATCGAAAGTTGAGTTGAACGGGAATTACGATGACGATATCGCCTGGAACAACGAGGAAGAGTACGGCGACCTGGTGGAAGGATACGAAGAAGATGAAAAAGACTACCCGGAAGAATATGATTTGGAGTATCTAAAAAACTATGAAGAGCCCGTAGACGATTATGAAGATGAGCCGCGGCGCACCTCGCCGGTGTTGCGAATTGTGGCCTTGGTGACGGCCTTGTTTTTTATGGGGCTGGTCCTGACCGCTTCGTGGCCGTTACTGGAATCGGCATCGTACAAAATCCACTTATCCAGATTACTAGCGTATGCCCAAAGATTGGCCACTCGGACAGGTAAAAAAGCTGTATGCCCCGGGCTATCAAGGGTTTGCAGCTTTTTTTAACTGCTCTATTAAATTTAATCAGCGATTAAATTCCTCTTTTAACCACCGGATTATTTCCGATTTGACCGGCAGTCTTCCGCTTGCTTTGAGCTTGCCGTTGATCACAAACCCTGGGATTACATTGCTTAACTAACATGTCCTTGGTTTTCATGTTGTTGGATGGTATAATGGTTTTAACTAAAAACTGGAGGGTTTTACCTGTGGAAGAAATATTAAAGCAAATATTAGGCGGGATTAAGGATATAAAACAAGATGTAGGCAACTTAAAGCAAGATGTGGGTGTCTTAAAACAAGATGTAGGCAATTTAAAGCAAGATGTAAGCAGTTTAAAACAAGATATAGGCGTATTGAAACAAGATGTAGGTGTTTTAAAACAAGATGTTGGTATTTTAAAAGAAAAAGTTGAAAATCTAGCAAGCGGACAAGACGAAATGTACCGGATTCTCCGGGGTTTGGAAGAAAATGTTTCAGTAACCAGAGCTATTGCTGTAAGAAACGATGAAATGCTTAACTACCTGGAAGGCAGTATTAAAAAGCATGATGCCAAAATAGATAATATTGAGAACAGTCTTAGCGGAATGATAGAGTGGATTAAAGACAAGCAGGAAAGCGATACGGAAACAAAAAGCTATCTCTTGGAAAAGGTAGGCCAACACGATATTGACATTCGCTTGATAAAAAGAAAGTTGGTCAATTATTAAGTTGGCACATTTAAAACTATTAAATATTGATATGGCGGTTTGCCGGATTGCCGTGGATAAAAAAATGGTTTCAAGGTCAAAAACCATGAAACCATTGTTATTATGTAGGTTTTGGTGCCGAAGGAGGGAGTCGAACCCTCACGGGATAAACCCGCACGATTTTGAGTCGTGTGCGTCTGCCAGTTCCGCCACTTCGGCATATTTATGAATCATCTTGAAGGCGTTTATACCCGCATATCAGATTTTAACATAGTTGAATTCCAGTTGTCAACGGCATTCTTTGGATCAATGTATTGCAGGAAGTGCGTTTTATTTTGTCGAAGTTTAAGCCGGGGTGTTATTGGTGCCCTGGCTTTTTTATTGACGGGAGTTGAGCTGAATTGCAGCTTTCGGATGAGGTACTGGTCCAGAAAAGCAAACAAGGCGACCTGGACGCGTTTAACGAGCTGGTGCTCCGTTACGAGAGTAAGGTATACAGCGTGGCATATCGCTTTATGGGCAATCACGCTGATGCCAGCGATTTGGCTCAGGAAACTTTTATCCGCCTATACCAGGCTCTAAGCGGGTTTCGTGGCGATTCTTCCTTTTCCACCTGGCTTTACCGGGTCACGGCCAACGCCTGCCGGGATGAACTCCGGAAGCGGCAAAGGCGGTGCAATGTGTCCATGGAAGAGATGATTGCGTCGTCTCCCGCCAACATGCCCGTGGCCGACAGCGATTATTCTCCCGAGGAAACGGTGCAGCGCCGCGAAGTGCAGCGCCAGGTGCAGGATTGCTTGAATGAACTTACCGACGACCACAGGCTGATCCTGGTGATGCGCGAAATTCAGGGGCTAAGTTACGAGGAAATAGCCGGAGTGTTGCAATGTTCCCTGGGAACGGTAAAATCGCGCATCAGCCGGGCCAGGAACGCGCTGAAAGAAAAGATGAAAAGGAAAGGGGAACTTTTATCCCGGCATAGTCGTCAGATTGGAAAAGGGGGGAAGGAAAATGCGCTGTCATGAGCTTCGTGAACAATTATCAGCCTATATTGATGGCATGCTTGATTCCTCCCTGGTTGAACAGGTCGAAGAACATATTGCTTCCTGCGCTGAGTGCAGGACGGAATATGAAGATCTGAAGGCGGCGGTGGAGATGGTTAGGGAACTGCCGGAAGTTGTTCCGCCGCCCGAATTCCACGCCAATCTGAGACAAAGATTGCGGGATTTCAACGTTATTCCCGCTGTTAACAGCGAACAATCCATCGGGAAGCAGGGGCCGGTTTGGAAAAAGTGGTCCCGGCCATTGGCCGCGGCGGCGGTGATATTTCTCACCGTTGGTGTTACAGCTCTCTGGTATGATAAACATAATGGCGGTATACTGGACCCAGTTTTCCAGGAGAATCAAAAGCAGGTTGAACGGGGCGGACACCGGGACCGCCACGCCGGTGAAGAGGTGGCGGCTTTGACCGCCGGGCAGGGTAAAACCGGGGAAAAGGATCTTTTGGTTGAAAATGGCTCCAAGAAGTTTGGACCCTCACCCGGTGGCAATCCGGAACCTGTAGCGGAACGAACCAAGCAAATCGCTATAAACCCTGAAAACCGGCCAACAGGCGATGTACAGCAAGATCAAAGCCCGGAGGGGGATGAACCCCGGTTATTCATTATGCAAGCTCCTGAGAGAGCACCGGGTGAAATAGCCGGTCAGGATGACCGGGACGGGAATCAAGATGGGAATAGCGAAGGCATCCAACAAAAGGTAAAACAATATGATCCGGTTGAGGCCGGGCCGCTGGTTGCGCGGGAATACGAGGTAACACTGAAAACGGGCCGGGATGATGCAGCGCAACTGGTGGTGGAGATGGCTGGCAGGCACGGGGGCTATGTTGAATCCGAACCTCAGGGGCAGAACCAGGTTTGGACGTTTCTTATTCCCGCAGACGGGGTTGAACTTTTCCTGGGTGAGATAAAACAACTGGGTGAAGTCAATTACATTCCTTATTACAAGGACTTGAACAATGAATTTGAACAGGGGCAAGATAAACTAAATGAGCTTCGGGAACAGGATATGGCCATTATCAAGCTCACGATTAAGTAAATTTGTTTAAATTTCGTTATAATTATTATATTTAGAATCTATGTGCCCCCGGTTTTTTCCGGGGCCTTGTCATCCTGGTAAATTACAGTTAAAATAGGAATAGTTACGGTTTAAGCCCGGACATATTGTTAATCACTTGTTGTTATAATAGAAGCAGAAGGGAGGTTGGAACAGTGCGCGAAAAAGTACAAGCCGCTTTGGATAAAGTACGTCCTGCCCTGCAACGCGATGGCGGTGATGTTGAGCTTGTGGATGTAACGCCTGACGGCGTGGTGAAAGTCAAGTTAAAGGGTGCCTGCGGCGGGTGACCGATGTCCACATATACCCTGAAAATGGGGATTGAGCGGTCGCTCAAGCAAGCTGTGCCCGAGGTTAAAGAAGTAGTACAGGCGTAAGTTAATAACAACCCCTGCCCAGGCGGGGGTTTATGGTTTTTATGGAAGGTGGCTTGCAAGTGAAAGATAAATTTAGACTGGCAGTTTGCCAGATGAGCGTAACTAGAGATAAGGAGACAAATATCCGGCGTGCCGGGGAAATGGTACGGGAGGCTGCCGCCGGGGGTGCCAAAGTGGTGGCGCTGCCGGAAATGTTCAATTGTCCCTATGAAACACATTTTTTTCCCGCTTATGCGGAATCTTACCCGGACGGCGAAACGGTTAAAATGCTGGCGCGGGTGGCGGCCGACGCGGGTATCGTGCTGGTGGGCGGTTCCATTCCGGAGCGGGACGGGGATAAGGTTTATAATACCTCCTTTATTTTCGGGCCGCGGGGCGATTTGTTGGGACGGCACCGGAAGGTGCACCTTTTTGACGTTGATCTACCCAATTTGCGGATCAGGGAATCCAGTACTTTGGGGCCGGGGAACAATCTGGATGTGATAGACGCTGGACTGTGCAAGCTTGGTGTAATCATCTGCTTTGACGTGCGTTTTCCGGAACTGGCCCGCTTGCTGGCTCTGGAGGGAGCCCATGTGCTGGTGATTCCGGCTGCCTTCAATATAATTACCGGCCCGGCGCACTGGGAGATGTCCATGCGGGCACGGGCGGTGGATAACCAGGTTTATGTTGCGGCGGCTTCCCCCGCCCGGGATGAAAGTGCGAAATATGTGGCCTATGGTCATTCCATGATCGTCGATCCCTGGGGCGAGGTGGTGGCCGAGGCGGGTACCGGCGAGGAAATTATCATGGCTGAAATAGATCCGGAAAAAATCAAGGATGTGCGCGGCCGGCTGCCCCTGCTCTCCCAACGGCGGACCGACCTTTATGAAATAAAGCGGAAGTAAAGCTTCTTTAAAAATGTAATCCAGGTTGCTTTTTTTACTTTTAAAGAATAAAATCTCTTTTGAGGTGAATAACGTGCTTACTTCTGGTATCATCGGCCTGCCGATGGTGGGTAAAACGACACTTTTTAACCTGGTAACCAGCTCGGGGTTGGAGACGTCCAACTATTTAACGGGGAAAACGGAAATCAACGTGGGTATGGCTACCGTGCCCGACCCCCGGGTGGATTTTCTTTCCCGGGTATATAAGCCCCGGAAAACCACCTATGCCCAGATCCAGTTCAGCGACGTGCCGGGCCTCGTGCGCGGGGCCAGCGAGGGCAAGGGGGTGGGCAACCGTTTTCTGGACGGCATCCGCAACGCCGACCTGCTTGTCCACGTGGTCAGGGCCTTCAATAACCGGGACGTGCCCCATGTCGATGGAAATATCGATCCCATGCGGGATATTGAAACCATTAACCTGGAGTTGCTGCTGGCAGACATGGACCTGGTGGAAAAAAGAATTCAGCGCATCGAGACGGGGAAAAAGATCAAGAAGGAACAGGCCGGGGAACTGGCGGTTTTGCGCAAATGCCTGGAAGCGCTGGAAAACGAGGTTACTGTGCATAACATGGAGTTAACTGATGCTGAAAGGGCGCTGCTGGTAAATTACAGTTTCTTGACGGACAAGCCCATGATCCTGGTAATCAACACCGGCGAGGACCAGCTGCGCGCCGGAAGTTACCCGGGGATGGAGAAAGTGCGGGAGTATGCAGATCAAAAGGGAATCATCCTGTTGGAAGTAAGCGGCCAGATTGAAATGGAAATCAGCCGGCTGGATGAAGATGACCGGCGGGAGTTCATGGAGGACTTGGGGCTCAAAGAACCGGGCATCGACAGGCTGGCCCGGGCGGCTTACGACACCCTGGGGCTGATTTCATTTTTCACCGTGGGTGAAGACGAGGTGAAAGCCTGGACCATTTCCGAAGGAACGAACGCCAAAAGCGCCGCCGGCAAAATCCACTCCGACCTGGAACGCGGGTTCATCCGGGCCGAAGTTGTTGCCTATGACGACCTGCAACAACTGGGCAGCATGAGCCGGGTGAAGGAAAAGGGTCTGGCGCGCCTGGAGGGTAAGGATTATATTATTAAAGATGGGGATATTTTAAATATCCGGTTTAACGTGTAAAATTATATGCTTAGTGCTGTAGCACCGGCCTTGTGCCGGTTTTTTTGTCCCTGTTTTAACCGGGAAGATGGTCCCAAGATGATCGGACGGTATTATTTGTAGATTTGAGACTGTCGACGCATTTTAAATTTCTAAAAAAAAAGTAAAATTATAAAAAAACATGGAGGTGAGTTATATGAATTTGTTGGCCAAGCTGTGGAGGGAAGAAAGTGGCCAGGGAATGGTGGAATACGGGTTGATTTTAGCGTTGGTATCTGTGGTGGTTATTGGTGTTCTTGCTACAATCGGTCAAAAACTACTTACCAAATTCCAAGCAGTAGACAGTCAACTTAATTAACTTTAAGTCGGAAATGAGTACTAATGCATTTTTTAGGTGCTTTTTACTTGACGAGCGGGGCCAGAGTTTGACGGAATATGTTCTAATCCTTTTTTTCATCTCAATTGCTTGTGTTTTCGTGCTCCAAGGCATAGGCACCAAAGTAAAGTCATTTTATTCGAATTTGAATAACCAAATGTAGCATTGAGGCGGTTTTATTCTTCATGTGACCCTACTTGAGCATGTCTTAAGTAGGGTCACCTTATCGGAGAGGTTGGTACCGGATGGATGGTTTATCAAACTCTATAATTACAGGTGTGGATATTTTACTAATGGTAACTTTGCTGGTTTGCTGTTACACTGACCTGCGTTCCCAAAAAATCTACAACGCCGTTCTAATTCCAGCCGTGGTTGCGGCATTTGTTTTCAGCTATATCACTGGCGGGTTGGGGGGCTGTTTTTATAGTTTGCAAGGCTTGCTCCTGGGTATTGCACTGTTATTGATACCTTTCGCCCGGGGCGGTATCGGCGCCGGTGACGTCAAGCTGCTTGGAACCATCGGGGCGTTCAAAGGCCCGGAATTTGTACTTACAACATTTTTAGCCGGAGCAATAACCGGTGGTATCTTTGCGATATTAATGCTGGTGAAACAGGGTAGGCTGATGATTACTCTGAAAAAAATTTATTTTCTATTTTTAAACAAAGTTTTACATATTCCTATTTCTGTAAGCTTTAAAACACTGGATTCGGCGGTGGAAGGCGAAAGTTTTCCCTATGCCCTGGCCATTGGCATAGGGGTCGTCTGGGCTTTTTTCCGGGGGTGATTAGGTGCGGGCTTTGACAAAACTTAGTAGGGATACTCGCGGGCAAGCGTTGGTGGAATTTGCCCTTATTCTTCCTTTAGTTATCCTGCTGTTGATGGCCATTTTTGAATTTGGTAGCATCTTCCATTCATATCTGGTGATTACCAATGCTTCCCGGGATGGGGCCAGGATCGGCATTGTTGGAGAATATACCGACGAAGAGGATTTAAAGCAGAAAGTAAAGGACATGTGCGCTGCTCTTGATCAATCTGAAATCACTGTTGATGTTAATTCCGATTCGGTGTTGAGGAGAATGCAAGTCCAGGTAACATACAAAGTGCACCCGTTTACACCCGTTCTTAGCGCAATTTTGCCGGATCCGGTCGTGCTCAAATCAAAGACAACGATGCGCATTGAGAGTTAAAGGAAGTGATGCTCGATTTGACAATTATGCGGTGTAGAAAAATGCTATTGAACCGCCAGGGTGCGGTCATGATTATTATTGCCGTTGCTTTTGTCGCCATAGTGGGCTTTTGTTCGCTGGTTGTGGACATCGGCAACTTGTTGTTAACCAGGCAAAAGCTGAGTAATTCAGTAGATGCTGCGGCGCTTGCCGGCGCCAATATAATGGGTGAGAAATTTGCAGAAGCCAATGTGAAAGACTATGCCATAGCGGCGGCTGAAGAATATATCAGAGAGAATGAGTGGGAAATTGTTACCGCGGGCCATTTAGGTAAGGCAATGGCGGTTGCGTTTAGCGACACTAAAAAAGTGGAGTTGGATATATCGGTATCTGAAGACCACAGGGAGATTACGGTGAGAGGGAACACGCAGGTGAAGCATTTTTTAGCAACCGTGTTAGGTATCAGCGAATCCACGGTTAGCGCCGCCGCCACCGCCAGGGTCGATCCCGCAACATCAGTTACAGGTGTTGTTCCGGTTGGTATTCCTGCAGAGACCTTTGATCAACCCGATTTTGGTTTCGGCAAAGAATGTGTTTTGAAACTTCCCGCCCAGGACGGCAACCAAGGGGGATGGCGGAGTTTTTTAGGCTCGGGCAACTGCGGCCTTTTGGACCCAGGTTCTACAGGCCAGGGCAGCAGCAGGGACATAGATGAAGAAGAAAGAAACGGTCACGGGTCCGATGAGTGGAGAGAAGATTTTATTAACGGATATAACAAGGAAATCAGCAAGGGCGATCTGATCGCAACTATCCAAGGGAACAGAAACGGCCCCGTCAAAGCTGCTGTTGAAGCAAGATTGAACCAATGTACCCATTCTCCAAAATGCTCTATTTCGAGATACGAGAATAATTGTCCCAGGGTGATTATTGTTCCCGTGTATGAGAAAGGCGAGGAGAAGGGCAATCACGTTATAAACGTGAGAACGGTTGGTTTTGCTAAATTTTTACTTATTGATTATTCAGAAGATCTTGATGAACATGGGAATATTGAATCGAGCAGCATAAAAGGTTGGTTTTTGGAGGGTTCGATTGAGGGCGATCCCGACCCTACCAGTTCCACCATCAGCGAGTATGGAACTTATGTAGTTTATTTGTCTAAATAAGAGTGATTGAGAAAAACAACAGCACAAGGAGACTTCATTATGAAAATAAAAAAACAGCTCAATCTAATATTGCTTCTGGCCATAGTTTTCGGGGCGGCGGCCGCTTACGGAGTTATGCAGTATCTTAACGGTGTCAAGGCTGCTTACGTGGAACAGGGTAAATTTGTTCCGGTGGCCGTGGCCGCGCAGCACATACCGCCTAAAACGCAGATCACGCCGCAGATGTTCGCCATGCGGGAAATTCCATCAAAGTATATTAATGATGACGCTGTGGTAGACCCCAAGGAAATAACTGGCCAATTGACCAAAACGGCCATTTACCCCGGAGAACAGATTCTCCGGAGCAAGATCGCGGGCCGGGATGACCCGTCGGAAGGGTTGGCCTTCGTCATTCCCCAGGGGCAAAGGGCGGTGACGGTGGCGGTGGACGAGGTTTCCGGCGTGGCCGGGCTGGTCAGGCCGGGGGATTATGTCGACGTGCTGGTTACTCTGGAAGAAGCGACGACTTTAATTCTGCAGAATATTAAGGTTTTGGCCACGGATCAAAAAACCGGCGAAGAAACGACCGGGGACCAGAAAGGAGCGGCAAGCACATTGACCTTGTTGGCGGCTCCACAGCAGGCCCAGCAGCTGGTGCTGGCTTCGGAAAAGGGCAGCATCAGGCTTATGCTGCGTTCACCAGCCGATAAAGGGTTGGTTAACATTCCTTCCAGCCGGAAGCAGGAACTGGTGAGATAAAAAGGGGGGCGTCCGGTGCAACGGATAAGAGTATTAATCGTGGATGACGTAAAAAACACCAGGGAAGACATCAAGCGGTTTTTGTACTTCGAGGAAGACATGGAGGTGGTCGGGGAGGCGGCAACCGGAGAAGAGGCGGTGGAACTGGCCCAGCAAATCAAACCCGATGTGGTGTTGATGGATATCAACCTGCCCGGCATGGACGGTATTGCCGCTTCGGAGATAATCTCGGTGCAGGTGCCGGAGGCGTCGATTATCATCATATCCATCCAGGGTGAACAGGAATATCTGAAAAAGGCCATGGCCGCCGGCGCCAGGGATTACCTGGTCAAACCTTTTACCAGCACCGAACTGGCCGAAACGATTCGCCGGGCCAACGCCTTTTCCCGCAAAAGGTCGCTGCGCCTGGTGGGTCAGGAGGAAAAAGCAGCCGGTTCAAACACCGGCCCGGCGGGCAAAATTATTACTCTTTTCAGCACCAAGGGTGGAGTGGGCAAAACCACACTGGCCTGCAACCTGGCCATCGCCCTGGCCGGGGAAACGAATAAAAACGTGGTGCTGGTGGATTTGGATCTGCAGGGCGGCGACGTGTCGGTAATATTGAACATGGCCGGCGTTCATACCATATCCGAACTGGTCCAGGAAGATCTTGACCATGATGTTGCGGTTACGGATACCTTTCTGGCCGCCCATTTTTCCGGGATCAAGGTGCTGTTTGCCCCCAATAGCCCGGAACAGGCGGAACTGGTCACCCCGGATCATGTGGCCGGGATCATTGGTCATTTAAAGAGCGTCTTTGACTTTGTCATCGTTGATACCGCGCCCTCCTACAGCGAAATCAACCTGAACGTGCTGGAATTGGCCGACCAGATCCTGTTGCTGGTGGCTCAGGACCTCCCCACGTTAAAACACGTGCGGTCTACAGTGGAGGTGCTTAACGCCCTGCATTACAGTGATAAAATAGCCCTGCTCTTAAACCAGCTGCGGCCCGACGGCATCAGCGTAAAAGAGCTGGAGAAGAGCCTCGGCTTACCCATGACCGCGGTGATTCCCACCGACGACAGAACGGTTTTGCAATCGGTGAACAAAGGACAACCCTTCGTGCTCGGGCACAAAAACAGCCGGGTGGCCGAAAGCGTGCTGGAACTGGCCCGAAAATTGAGCGTGATGGAAAACAAGGTGGTGGAAAAAACCCCCGCCCGGGCCGCTTCAATCAATCCCATCAAAAAGATTTTCAGCTTTTCGAGGTGATCTAAACCGTGTCCCTGTTGGAACGATTGCAGAAAAACATGGAAAGCGTTGTAGCCCAACAGGCAGCCCCGGAACGGGACCCCTATAAAGAATTGCGCGCCGAACTGCACAAAAAAGTGATCAGCGAGCTTTCGGGGAGCCAGCCGGCCGGCGCTGGCATGGACGAGGTGGCGGCCAACATTGAAAAGCTCGTGCTGCAGGAACTGGCCGTTCAAAACGGCATGTCCAGGCTGGAAAAGGAGCGGTTGGTGGAAGAAATCATCAATGATGCCATTGGCTATGGCCCGATCACTCCGCTGTTGAACGACCCGGGTATATCGGAAGTTATGGTTAACGGCCCTGATATGGTTTTTATCGAACGCAAGGGCAACCTGGAGTTGACGGATATAAAATTCAGGGACAACGATCATGTACTGAACATTATTGAAAAAATAGTGGCGCCCATCGGTCGCCGCGTTGACGAAAGCTCGCCCATGGTCGATGCCAGGCTGCCCGACGGTTCGCGGGTGAACGTGATCATCCCGCCGCTGTCCCTGACCGGCCCCTCCATTACGATCAGAAAATTTTTCAAGGATCCCCTTACGGTTGAGGATTTAATCAAATTGGGCACAATGACTGCGGAAATGGCGGAGTTCCTTGAAGCATGCGTGAAAGCGCGGTTGAATATCGTGGTTTCCGGGGGTACGGGCAGCGGGAAAACGACCATGCTGAACGTGTTGTCCTCTTTTATTCCCGACAACGAGCGGATTATTACCATTGAGGATTCCGCCGAACTGCAGCTAAGAAAACGGCACCTGATCACTCTGGAAAGCCGCCCCCCGAACATCGAGGGAAAAGGCGCCGTTACCATTCGGGACCTGGTGCGCAACTGCCTGCGGATGCGTCCGGACCGGATCGTGGTGGGCGAGGTGCGCAGCGGTGAAGCGCTGGACATGCTGCAGGCCATGAACACCGGGCACGACGGGTCCTTAACCACCGGCCACGCCAACTCGCCCCGGGACATGTTGTCCCGCCTGGAAACCATGGTTTTGATGGCGGGCATGGAAATTCCGGTGCGGGCAATCAGGGAACAGATTGCTTCGGCCATTGACCTGATTATTCACCAGGGCCGGATGCGGGACGGCACGCGGAAGATAACCCATATCACCGAGGTGCAGGGTATGGAGGGGGATGTGATCACCCTGCAGGACCTTTTTGTGTTCAGGCAAACGGGCATCGATGCGAACGGCAGGGTGATGGGCCGGTTCGAGGCCACGGGAATCAAGCCCCGGTTTATTGAGCAATTTGAGGCGTACGGAATCGAGCTGCGCCACGACCTGTTCAACGGCGACGGCGGTTACTGGTAGACGGGAGGTGCTGGTGGTGTCCATGACTTATATCACAGGGCTGGTTTTTATCAGCGTAATCCTGCTGGTTTTGGGGTTTTACCAGCCCGCGATAGCGGAACAACTTGAATTTGCCCGGCGCATATCCAGGATCTTAAGAAAGGACGGGAGGAACGACGCCGCAGCCGGCGCCGCCGGCGCAAACCAATTCGCCGGCCGCCTGTACCGGGCGCTGCAAAACGTGGTCAGCGCCACCCCGGTCAACAGGTGGATCGGCAGGGAACTGACCAGGGCGGACCTGCCTTTGCGCAGCGAGGAATTCCTGGCTTTTTCCGTGCTGGGGATCGGTACGGCCGGTTTCGCCATATTGTTTATTACAGGCAACCTGTTGTATTTTTCCATTGCGGTGGTGATTTTGTTGCCCCTGCCGTACCTGTTCATTATGCAGGCCCGGCACAAGCGCCTGGTGCAATTGAACAGCCAGATCGGGGATGCTTTATTGATTATCGCCAACGCGCTGCGTTCGGGCTTCAGCTTCATGCAGGCCATGAGCCTGGTGCGCAAGGAAATGCCCGATCCCATCGCCCGGGAGTTTGGGCGGGCCTTCCAGGAGATCAGCCTGGGCACGCCCACCGACCAGGCCCTGCTGAACATGGCGGAGCGGGTGGGCAGCGACGATTTGGATATGGTGGTCACGGCGGTGCTGATTCAGCGGCAGGTCGGGGGCAACCTGGCCGAGGTGCTGGACAAAATTGCCCATACCATCAGGGAACGGATTCGCATCAAGGGTGAAATCAAAACCCTCACCGCCCAGGGGCGCGTCTCGGGATTGATCGTGGGGCTGTTGCCCACGGCCCTGGCTCTGGTGATGTATTTGATGAGCCCCGAGTACATTTCCCTGTTATTTACCACCCGGGTGGGCCTGGTGATGGTGGGCATCGCCTTTTTGATGCAGACTACCGGATTTTTAATCATCAGGCGCATGGTGGATATCAAATATTAAACGGGGGATGGTCATGTTATACCTGATGTTGACGGTGTTTTTGACCGGTGTTTTTGTTTTCCTGTCGGGGTACATATTAATTTTCGGCGAACGGATTATGCTGGCCAGGCGGGTGGACCAGGTTGTGGGTTCACCCGCGATATCCATCCGGGAAAAAGAATTAAGCGCTCCCTTTGCCGAGCGGGTGATCAGGCCGCTGGTTATGAAAATGACCGTGGCGCTTGCCAGGGCGCTGCCCTCCGAAAAAGAGTCGGCCATGGCAAAGAAATTGGTCCAGGCCGGGTTGATCGAGCGGCTCAAACCGGTGGAAGCGCTGGCGGTTAAGTACATGCTGGCACTGTTATCGGGGCTTGGCTCTTTGTTTGTTTCCGGCTTGCTGGGCGTGGGGTTGTTGCATATCGCCGTCATTTTGCTGTGTGGAGTTTGTACGGGATTAATACTGCCGGAGTATTACCTGCAGGCCCGAATCAGGCGCAGAAACGCGGAAGTTGAAGCAACGCTGCCGCAGGTGATGGACCTGTTGACGGTCAGCGTGGAAGCGGGCCTGGGCTTCGACGGCGCGGTGTACAAGGTGATTGAAAAGACGAAGGGTGTTTTGGCGCATGAACTTAAAAGGATGATGCATGAAATCAAGATGGGCAAGCCCAGGCGCGAGGCCCTGAAGGATCTGGCGGAGAGATTCGGAGTCAAGGATCTGGACAATTTCGTCAGCGCAGTGATCCTGGGCGAGCAACTGGGGATCAGCATCGGCAATGTGCTCAGGAGGCAAGCCGATCAGGTGCGGTTGCGCCGGCGCCAGAACGCCGAGGAAAAGGCGATGAAAGCCCCCGTGAAAATGCTTTTTCCGCTGGTGTTCATGATCTTCCCGGCCATATTTATCGTTATTCTCGGGCCCGGCGCCATTCAGGTCTACCGGTCATTTATCCACTAACGACCGGAGGTGGAAAATTGCCGGCATGGTGTTGATTAATGAATCCAGGCGTACGGTTATAGCCCACAACGTTTACCGGGCCGAAACTTTCCTAAAACGCTTGCGGGGCTTGTTGGGCCGGGACCGGCGGGCGTTTCCGGCGGGAGCGGCGCTGCTGATACTTCCCTGCAAGCAGGTACATACGTTTTTCATGCGTTTTCCCATCGATGTGCTATTTATCGACGATCAATACAGGGTTCTAAAAACGATTGAATTTCTCCACCCTTATCGAGTCAGCCCTTTTGTCAAACAAGCCCGGGCGGTTATAGAGTTGCCCCCGGGTACTATAGCCGCAACGGGCACTTTGCTGAATGACCGGCTAAATCTGGTTAACCGGGAGGTTTGGACATGAAAATCGGACAGGGGCGGTTGTCCATAACATCAAAGATCGCCTTGAGCCTGGGTTTGTTGATCACTTTTTTAATGGTGACGGTTGGTATAGTAACTCTGTACCAGTTGAAGGCAATGGTTGAAGGAGAGGCGGTGGCCAAAGGGCGGTATTTGACCCGGGCGCTGGCTTATCGCTTGGCCGGGCCGCTTGAGTCAGGCGATCCGGGTCAATTAAACCAGCTTGTTGCAACGCTCCGGGCAGAAAATGAATTCAAAAATATTCTTGTGGCGGACACTACGGGTAGGATTATTGCCGGTACGGACGCCGGCCGGCTGGGGACAACACTGGATAACATCCGATCCTTGAAATCGGATTTTACGGTGAATTATTTATCCGGTGGCCCGGGCGGCGAACCGGCTTTTGACTTTACCGGGGTAATAAAAAGCGGAGACGGCAGGCCGGTGGGTTATTTGACAGTTGACACCGGTGACGGGCGGTTGCGGGAGCAGGTCGGACAAATGATGGTGTACCTGGGTTCCTTCGCCATTGCCGCGGTTATCGCCGGCATTTTCCTGGCCATAGTGATCAGCAGGCGCATACTCAAGCAGCCCATCGCGGATTTGGTATCGGCCACTGAAACCATTGCCACCGGTGATTTCTCCAGAAAGGCCAGAATCCATCACCGGGATGAACTGGGTAACCTGGCCATGTCTTTTAACATGATGACCGGGTACCTTGCCAACCTGTTCCATTCCATAACCTTTTATACCGGAGAACTGGTACGGTCGTGCCAGGCCCTGAACAGGAATGTCGGTTCCTCCGTTAAAACGGCAAGGAAACTTGCCGAATCGATGGAACATCACACCGGCAAGACACGGGAACATATCGCCCTGATCCAGGGGTGCAACGACCTGGCCGGCGGCCTGGTCGAGCGGGTGGAACAAACAGGTCTGTATTTACAGCAGTCGGCGGGTGAAATTGCCGCTACAGTATCCGGCAGCGAGGAACCAGCTGAATTAATTGACGGCGTGGGCCGGGATGTTGGCGACATTTACCGGTCCCTGGAGGAAATGAAAAAGGCCCTTGCGGTTTACAGGGAAACACTTGCCGGTGTGGAGCGAGCGGCCGGCCTGTATACCGGTTACCTGGACCGGAGCAGAACTTTCAATTTCGGCATCGCCGTCGAAGTGGCGAAGATTGGCGGGGGTGGCATGACGGAGAAGCTGGAGGAACTACAAAAGCTGGCCGACGAGGGCTTGGAGCGGACGGGCGAGATAACCGGCATGTTGCGGCGGGCGGGTGAGGACATCATCCGCCTGGAGGAAGCCGTAGAAAGAAATCTCGACGTAGTACGTCAAGGCGAACAGGGGATCAGGAAGGCCGGTGAACTCTGGCGGGAAATAGCCGGGAAACTGGCCGAAGACAGGGATGCCATTGAAAGGGTGATGTCCCACCTGGCGGAAAACAAAAAGCTGGGGGAAGAATTAACGGAAACTCTAAGCTATCTGGCGGGCGAGTTGGACAAGTCGTTGAGGGCGTTTGCCGGCACGGGAGAGGCAAGCGAAAAACAGGCCGAATTGCTGGGGGAACTGGAATCCTCCATGCGCAAAATATTGAGGGTATCAAATACTTTGAACAATTTATGTCTACAGTTTAAAACCTGATACGGGACTTTACGGGACTTTGTTCCTGGGCACAATCTCCCATCGACATGTGACAAAGGTCCTGGCTTTTGCAACATCAACCCCTTCGAGACGGAAGGGGTTTTAGATTTCCACGATTTTTTCTTTGATGGCCAGTAGAGCTGCCTGGGTCCGGTCTGATACTTCAAGCTTTTGAAAAATATTTGTTAAATGGTTTTTAACTGTTTTTTCGCTGATGAACAGCTTCCTGGCAATTGATTTATTGGAGTTGCCTTTTGCCACCAACCCCAGTACCTCGATTTCCCTTTCAGTCAATCCCCGGGGCCTGCTTTCCACCGGCCTGGTGGACAGTTTATTGATCTGGCTGAAAATCTTGGCCGTCAGGGAGGGGGAAATAAAGGATTTTCCTTCGGCAACTTGTAATATGGTATTAATTAACTGGTCGGGGCTGACATCCTTGAGCAGGTAGGCGGAAATCCCATTGCGAATCATTTCAATGATGTATTCATCCTGGTCGTGGATGGTCAGGGCGATGATTCCGGTGGAGGGAAAATCCGATTTAATGGTTTTGCACACTTCAATTCCGTTGATGTCGGGCAGGTTGATGTCCAGCAGCACGATGTCCGGCCTCCGGCTGCGGCAAAGTTCGATGGCCTGCCTTCCGGTGCTTGCTTCAGCTACCACTTGGAAACGCTGTTCAAGGGATAATATTTTGGTAATTCCTTCCCTGACCAAAGCGTGGTCGTCGACGATCATTATTGTTGTCTGTTTCATAATTAAACCTCCTTTCAATCATAACGTCATCGAATATGCATGTTTATACCGGTACGGTGACGGTAATTGATGTTCCTTTGCCCGGCGTGCTGGAAATTTTAAATTCGCCCCTTAAAATTTGCACCCTTTCACGCATGTTGATCAGGCCGTAGCATTCACGATTGATACTCTGTTCCACCAAGTTCGGATCGAATCCCTTGCCGTCGTCCTTAATCATAATTGTAATCTTGTTGTTGAGCTGTTCCATTTTAACCAGTACTTGTTTGGCGCGGGCGTGCTTGTGTACGTTATTCAACGCCTCCTGCACCACCCGGAACAGGGCCACCTCGGTGGCCGGCGACAGTCGCTCCTGCTTGCCGAAAAAGATGAATTCCGCGTTGATTTGATGTTGTTTCCTGTAATCTTCAATGTAGCGGTTCAGGGCGGGTACCAGTCCCAGGTCGTCCAGCACCATGGGTCTAAGGTCGAAAATGATTTTACGCACGTCCTGCAGGCTTTGCCGCACCAGTTCCTGTAACGCCACCAGTTCCTTTCTGACGTTTTGCGGATCAACGTCCATCAGTTTTAATATGTACTCGGCGCGCATGACGATGTTGGCCAGCAGCTGGGCGGGGCCGTCGTGGATTTCCCTGGCCACCCGCTTGCGTTCTTCCTCCTGGGCCTTGATGATATTAATGCCCAGTTGCTGGATTTGCATCAATTCCTCGATCCTGGTGGACAGGTTGGCCATGTGCTTGGTCAGGTACTTTAACACCACGCCCAGGTGTGACATCATGTTTTCCGCTTTTTCCAGCATATCCCGCAGGCGCCGCAGGTTGCGCTCCAGGTTGTCGCGCTTGTATCTGAGTAGTTGTTCCTGGCCTCGCAGGGCCGCTAATTCCAATTGCAGTTTTTGCGCCGTATCGTAGGCCTTTTTGATGTCTTCTTCCGAATAACAGGTGAAATCCCGGCTGACTTCCATCAGGCGGTAGCGGGCCCGTTTTTCCCGTATATTCAGCTTGTCCACCCGGTCAATTAATTGGGCGACTGATTTTTTCACCTCTTCCAGCTCGTTATTGACATAGGCGTACTCTTTACGCGCGTTTTCAGCAATGTCGTAAATTTGTTCCTGGGATTTTTCAATGTAAGTAACTGTTTCGCTAATAATTTTATCCAGAACAGACGGGTCAAACAAGAATTTCACCTGCCAAATAAAGCCGGGTGAGGTAAATTATTCGCTGTAATGCCCGGTCGATCCTGCATATATTGTCTAAAAAGATTCCTATATGATGCCGTTCTTGTGCCAGGCTGCTGGAGGGACTGGTGGATATATACATGCTTGACATCAAACCTGGTAAACATAGCCTAGACCAAGGTTATCTACTGCTCCTGGGCCATTAAGCGTAGAAACAGGCAAGGATAGCAAGGAATACCATAAGATAGGCTAGCCCAGCCTAATCGCTATTTTGATAGGGCCTGACCATATCTCTATTATAAGGAGTTTTCTTGCAATGATAAAATTTAATTGGTATATTTGCTGGTTTTAAACATCTTAAACATCTTTTTAGACTTGACAAAAATTAAGCTATTTTTGCAATATTAATAAAAAAGGATATTTTCATATAAAAAAAGCAATTAGGATAAACGCCTTTAGATTGGAGGATAAATAATAATGAATATAAAATTTGCACATACAAACATTATAGCCAACGATTGGGAAAAACTCGCTCAATTCTATGTTAATGTATTGGGGTATGAGCCAGTGTATCCGGAGCGGGATCTTAAAGGTGAATGGCTTTAACAGTTCTCTATATGAGAGACCCTGAAGGTAACATTGTTGAGATACTAAACTGGCAATAAAGTGAAGAGTATATTCATAGCTGCAGCTTTCCACAGGTCATCATGGGTTGTTATTCTTTCCGGGGAGATGTGTAGAAAACCTTATTATAGCACTCCTCTGCTCTGGTGCCCCGCTACCTGAGCGTAGCATCCAGGTAATAGTGCAAATAGGTTCCTGGCCTCAGGCGGAGGTCTGCAACGCCGGGACACATCTAAAACGCCCGCGTAGAATTACTGTGAACCGGAAAATAAATATAAATATAATATTTCCGATGCAATATATCCGTATTTACGGCAGTTTTGTCATCTGGTGTTTTGGGTAACTTGTTTGTAGGAGTGATAGTATGAACGCAAAGGAAATTATGCAACAAATACATATTTATCTTAAGCTTAATGATACATTAAAAGATGCAATTAATATTTTTAGAAGGGCTAAATTAAATGGTATTCCAATAGTAAATGAACATAATCAGTTAATAGGTATTTTTACGCGATCAAACCTTTATGACAGCCTGTTAATGGGGAAAAATCTGGAACATAAAATTAAAGACTGTATCTACCAACAGAATGTTATATATTTTCGGATGGATAAGCATTTTGATTCTTTGCATCAAATGCTTAAATGGTTGCGCACTTCTTCTGTTAGTGAAACACCGGTGATTGATAATAATGATAGGCCTATTGGCGTTATTACATACATCAATGCTGTAACTGTTTTAATAAATCGCATTGAAATTTTACATGCTCAATTAAACAGTGTTATGGAAAATATATCAATTGGGATAATATCTACAGATCCTGATGGTTACATAACTTTTTGTAACACGGTGGCTAAAAGAATAATCGATTTTCAAGGAGCGGAAGTAGTTGGTCAAAATATTTTTAAATTAGTTCCTTTAAACATCTTGGATGGATGGCAATCAATTTTAAATGGTGAAAAAATATTGCCAAGACAAGCAGAGTTTGGAAAACATAGTGTCATTGTGAGTGCTGTCCCTGTGTTTAACCAAAACAAGATTGAGAGTGTAATTTTTATTATTCATGATATGACTGAAGTTGAAAAAATGTCTAAGGAACTTAATAGTACAAAACAATTACAAACCACTCTGCAAACAATACTTGATCTAGCTTATGATGGTATTGTTGTATTAGATCAAAATGGAGTTATTACATTAGCCAACAAGGCATTCTCCGATTTGATAGGCAAGTCTTCAGGGGAACTCTTATATAAACCGATTTCTTCTGTGGTGGAAGATCAGTCAATTACCCGCCTTACCCGGGATTTGAATAAAGTAGAAGCCTGCTATGTTGCTGGTCGTCCCGCGATAGTATCAGTTGTGCCAATGAAGTATGGTGATAAAGTTCAAGGCAGTATTATAAAAATAACTGTTAGTCAACTGGATCAATTACGGGAAGTAATCTTTCAGCTTGACGACCTTAAGAGTCAGCTCGATTATTATAAAAACCAGTTACATCATTTAAACGGTACTAGATACAATTTTGATAGTATTATCACGCGAGATGAGGACCTACTAAAATTAAAAGCGGAATGTAGACAAGTAGCTAAGGGTATTTCTAATATTTTAATCCTGGGCGAAAGCGGCACCGGTAAAGAACTTTTCGCCCAGGCTATACATAACGCTAGTCCAAGGGCTAGGAAACCTTTTATAAAAGTAAATTGCGCAGCCATTCCTTTCGAGTTGGCCGAATCAGAGCTTTTTGGGTATGAGCCGGGCGCATTCACAGGTGCTGGACGTCAAGGCAAACCGGGAAAATTTGAACTGGCGAATGGCGGGACAATCTTTCTTGATGAAATCGGAGATATGCCTTTAAATCTACAAAGTAAATTATTGCGAATAATTCAGGACCGTGAGGTAGAGCGGGTGGGAGCAACCAGGACCAGGTCAGTTGATGTTAGAATTATTGCAGCTACTAACAAAAATTTAATTGACTTGGTGCAACAAGGCAGTTTTCGAAAGGATTTATATTACCGGCTTAATGTGGTTACGTTTACTATTCCTCCGTTAAGGTCAAGAAGATCTGATATTTCTCTCTTGGTAGATTATTTTATTCAAAAATTTAATAGTATTATGGGTCGAAATATTTATGGTTTGACAATCCCAGCTTTAGAATTACTTAATGAATATACTTGGCCAGGCAATGTTCGGGAATTGGAAAATGTAATTGAAAGAGTAATGAATCTCGTTTCAAAGGAAAGACAATGGTTGGACAAAGACGATTTTTCGATGTTATTATTAACGGAATCTAATATGGAATCACCCGTCATAACTACTGGAAATGTTAAAAAGGATAATTGTTCCAAAGATTACCGAACTGCTTTGGTTGAGACCGAAAAACAAGTTATTATAGAGGCTCTAGCATCAGCTTCCGGTAATAAAGCCCTTGCTGCCCGAAATCTGGGGATTAGCCGTTCAACGCTATATGAAAAATTAAGAAAATATGGCTTAGAATAAAAAAGTATATTACGCTAAACCATACAAGTGTCCGATTGAACAGACATAAAGTGTTGTGTGTTTCGGACATATAAACAGGAGGTATATATTTTTTAATTAATTTCCGCTCATTGGGCGGATTTTTTATTTGGCACCATTTTTGCGTGTAATAAAACCGAAACCACGATACTATTGGATGATATTGCCTATTTGTATATGGGACTGTCGGCAAAGTTATTGATTATTCAGATTTATTCTATTGTTTAGATTAAATACCGTTTACAGGTTAATTAATATTTTCAGAAAAATTAATGATTTCAGATTTAGGAGACTTAAAGGAAGGATTTAAAGAACCTTAGTGGCAGACCACCAGTATTATCAAAAACCTAGTAACATCCGGTGACCTGGGACTAATAAACTACCGGGTTTGGTATGATTATGCATTGCACCTGTTGACCACAGGTCTTAGGACAGCGGAATTTGTTGGTCAGGTTTTTCTTCTCGGTTTCACAATAGACCATAGGATATTTCCTGGGCACAGAGGGTGATTCAAATTCTCCGGCACTTTAAAAATTAGCATAAAGGAGGTGAAATAAAATGGAGGTTCGGGGTCGCAATTTGGTATTAGTTTTGATAGCTGCGATTGCAATCGGTTTATGCTTTATCCCTGTTGCACTTCCAAGTGGTACTTTCCCGAATAGCTGTCCGGAAATTCTGGTATGGAACATTCCTTGTATTTTACTGTCTTTTGGTATAGCTATGTATTTTTGTTTTAAAAAGTAAAAAATTAACTAGAAAGGTGGGATAAAAGTGAGTTTTGCAATAGCTATGGCAGTTTTTCTTGCTGCTAACGTTCTGTTAGGCTATATTTCTCATAGAAGGGGATTTGCGGATAGCACAGATTATTACTTGGCTGGAAAAGGAGTTAATCTAACCCTGCAAGGTTTAACTACTTTTGCCACTATATCCAGCTCATTTACAATGATGGGGGCAATAGGATATATCTATGGTCACGGATTATCTTTTCTTTGGTTGGGTTGGATTTGGTCAACTATATATACTTTATGGTGGGTTTTCTATACGCCCAGGGTGTGGTTTTTTAGTAGACAGGTTCCAATTCAAACCATTGGTGATCTGGCGCGAGATTATTTTAAATTTAAAGATGCACAAACATATATTATAGGAATTATTTCAGTACTGGCTCAAATTGGTTATATTGTTGCACAGCTAATGGCAGTAGGATTATTATTTAATATACTCTCTGGAATACCAGTTACAATTGGCGTTATTATTGCCTTGTTTATCGTTGTATTATATACGTATATTGGAGGATTAAGAGCGGTAATTTGGACCGATGCATTACAATGTGGCATTTTTTTCACTGTAGCTATAGGTACTTTCGCTTTATTCACGCCACTAGCAATACACGCTGGGTTTCCCGGTGTCTTGCTTAATATGCCGGAGCATATAACATTCCCAGGGGCGCTTGGTACATGGAAACCAGTATATGCTATAACTTACGCTTTTGCTTGGGGTATGTGTTACATGGGCTTGCCTATGTTTTTTACCAGGGCTATCACTCCCAAATCGGAAAGAGAATGTCGTAGAGGTGTCGGTATTGGTATTGGTCTTACTAACTTAGTTTGCTGGTTCTTAATGCCCATGGTGGGTTTGATGCTGCTTGTTATTTACCCGGCAATGGACGTAAAATTGGATATGGTACCAGCAACTGCAATATTTCAAACATTCCCAATTTTAGGGGTACTGTACGGAGTAGCCGTTGCCGCTGCTAGTCTTAGCACTTCAAATTCGGCTTTAATAGCAACTAGTAATATATTCTATAAAGATTTTTACGAGAGATTTAGAAAGCAAGCTATAACAAAAGAAGAAGAAGTAAAGTTTAGTAGAATATTTGTTTTAGTAGTGGGGGGCATTTGTGCATTTGCAGCTGCTCTGCAACCTGACTCAATTGTATCTCTCGTAGGGATATCTGCGTTTTTAGCTGGTATACTGTTTTGGTGCTTTATTGCACCCCCATGCTTCCCAAAATTAGCTTGGATAACCCCAGCAGCATCAATAATATCAGCTATTGTAGGTACAATTTTTGCTGCCATATTTGTTCTAGGAAAAGTACCTGCTCCTTTTGGCTTGCATGGAGCGGTAGCTGGATGGTTCATTACAATGATCCTCTTATTTGTGATAAGTCCGCTTACCAAGAAGGTTCCAACGGATTCACAGCAAAGGTACCATGCTCAGTATATACCACAGTATTTTAAACATGTTACAGATAAAGCAAATGAGTACGCACATGCAGTAACTGGTAAAAGTCAAGCCAGTGTATAAATATTATAAAAGTTTGAACATGTTTTTGGTGAGCCCCTGAGGTAACCCCGGGTTAGGTACCAGGCACCGCAGGGTAGCCTTGACAGCCCGTTAAAAGAGCTGTGGTGCAATATATCACCGACGAGGCGGATAATCTTTTATATGTTTTTGGAGCCGTCCGTCGGTAATTAAACGACACCACAGCACTTAGGGCTGTCAAGGCTACCGGTCTATTATGGAAAGTTTTAACTACGTAACACTATTTTGGATGAAAATCTATGAAACCATGTGATTTTAGGGGTCTGATCGGTCTGGCATTCTGGTTATGGTTATGCTAGTGAGGTATTCCCAGAGGAAACGGGGTGAAACTGATAGACCGTACCTAAGGTCATTGTGCCAGGGCCTACCCTGCTTTAAAAAAGGCAGTTAGTAAGAGCTATTTAAAGCTTTATTGCAAAATATGAGATAGGAGGTTGTAGGATTTGGACATAGGAAAGGTAGTTGCAGATGTTATTAATACGAGGGTTAGTGTTCGCAGGTACTTACCTGAAATGATTACGGAAGAGGAGATAATTGCAATTCTTGAGGCTGGAAGGAGAGCGCCATCAGGGGAAAACGCCCAACCATGGTCTTTTATAATTGTGAAATCCGAGGAAAATAAAAAAATTTTAGGTCAATTATGTAAAAGGGGTAGTGGGAGACACTTTACAGGCGAATATGTCACCAGGAAAATGCAGGAGCGTTTCGAAAGCCTAACTGACATACAAAAACGAAAAAGAGTATTTAAGAAACTTACTTCAGGTGATGTATCCGCTTTTGTAGCCGAGGCACCGGTTTTAATTATTGTAATCGGCTTAAAAAATGTTTTGAATACACCTTATGATTGTTCTGCAGCTATAGAGAATATGCTTATTATGGCACATGCTATGGGTTTGGGTGGGTGTTGGGTAAATGCGTCTACTTTGGATATAAGAGACGAGGTAATGTTAAAGAACTTTTTTGAAATTCCAAATGAGTATAAAGTTATTAGTATAATAGCTTTTGGTAAGCCAAGAACAAAACACAAACCAAGGCCTAGAAAACCGCTAGAACAAATGGTTTATAAGGAAAAATACGGTATAAAATACTTTATTGGCGGTGAGGGTTGTGAATAATACTTTTCTTCAAAAGCAAATTAATTATTTAAATGATATATTAGCAGATACTCTTAAAAGTTTTTGGGACGAGAGGGGTAGGGGCGCCCGGTATAGGACCACTCTTATTGGAATAGATAGATATATTAAATTAAATGAAAACAGCTTTATACATAAGTCTGAAAATTGTTTGACGGCTATGCAAAATGTTAAAACATACTTGGAAGGTCATGGTATTATACTAAGCATGTCTTATAACCAAAGACAAGACTTTTCTGAGGTTCTTGATGTTGAAATTCATGGATGCCTTCACCTTGGTATGGAAAGTAAGTTGTTGGAAAATGGAGTAGAAGAACCGCTCGCATGTCCATGTGCTAATCTTATTATGTATTTAATTGAACAGACCCAGGGGTTAACAACAGAATTAGCTGATATAAAGATTATTAATGGTGAGGTTTGCAAACTTTGTATTGTCATATTCAGGCCTAATGATTAGGAAGCTAAAATGAAAATACAAAATAAATTAATAACATTGGAAGATGCGGTTACAACGGTTAAGGACGATGAATATGTTGACATTCAGCGGGCTTGCAAAGGCCCTATGGCCTTTGTTTGCGAACTTGCTAGAAAAAAACTATAGGTTGGTGTATGAAAAACAGGACATATGTACGGCAATCCGGATTGCATTGGACATTCGTTCATGAAAAACATTTTTCGAAAACCTGTTTATAGGGATTAAAACACTCAAGTCCCTTACTACTAAACCACTACGATCAAACACGTTTGTTACAGTGGAACCTGTAATAAACGTTCTTTTTGTTATTGCACAGTAGATTTGGTATGGTTTTTGCACTGTACAAAATATAAGGAGCAAAAAATAAGATTTTATTATAGAGAGATACTGGCGTATATTCTGATTTAAAAACCTTGGATTTTAAATTCACTTTAGGACAGGACCTCAAAGAGTTTTTGGTTGCAAAGGCTAAAAAAGTTGAGGTCACTATGGTATTGATTTCTGCGGAACAGTCATCCGTAGCGAATATTAAAAATATTTGGAAGCTTACGTAGTTGCCAAGTATAAATGGCCAGAAGGAATGTTTATAGTTAACAATTTACCTGGGATAGCAGGCGAATAATTTCAAAAATTCATTCTTTTAGGAAGAAATTATAGTGAAAGGGGCCAGCTACTGCAGGGGATATAGACATGGGAGAGCGTATAACTCAGGGGGCTGGTGGATGGTCAAATAAATAGAATAGCATTTAGAGGATTTAGGGGGTTATAAGATGAGCGAAAATTCATTTTCCGGAATTAAAGTTCTCGACTTAACAAGGTATTTACCAGGGGCCTACGCTACACAGGTATTTGCGGATCTTGGAGCGGAAGTGATAAAAGTTGAAGAGATAACAAAGGGCGATTTTTGCAGGTTGGATCCGCCAAAATTGCATGGCGTTAGTTACTACTTTGCAGCCTTATGTCGCAACAAAAAAAGCTTATCCCTTAACCTCAAAAGCAACGACGGGCAGCGGATATTTAAACGGTTGGCTGAAGAGGCGGATGTAATAATTGAAAATTTTCGCCCTGGAGTTACACAACGGTTGAACATCGACTACTCTGAAATCAAGAAAATAAACCCCAAAATAATTTACTGTTCCTTATCGGGTTTTGGTCAAAACAACCCTGCAAGCTTAAAAGCTATCCATGACGTAAATTTGCAGGCGTTAAGCGGTTATTTATCATTAAATGGAGGCAAGCTTTCTCCGGTGCATTTAGCTGACGTGGCAACCGCTATGGTTGCTGCTCTGGGTATCGCTATAGCTTTATTTCACCGTGAAGCGACTGGAGAAGGTCAGTACGTTGATGTAGCGATGTTTGATTCATTTTTGTGGTGGCTTAGCCTGTTATATAGCAGATTCCATTTTCAAGGAAATTACATTTCCCAAGAGACACTGGAATACCCCGCGCTTTGCTACAACATCTATAAGACAAAAGACAACCAGTTAATGGCATTTGGTATGGTAGAAACGAAGTTTTGGCAGGAGTTTTGTGAGAAAACAGGCATGGAGGAACTAATCCCCAAACAATTTTTACGGCGCCACGAAGATCAGGAAGCCTGGGAAAAGATGTGCGACTTGGTGGCTAGCAAAACTCAGGAGGAATGGTTAGAGTGGCTTAAGGACAAGGACATTTGTGTAACCCCGGTCAAGAATATGGGGGATGCCATAAAAGACATCTTGGCAGCAAATAGCGGAATAATGGATTACGTGGATTTTCCTGTCGTCGGGAAGATATTGCAAACTGGATTACCGTTAAAGCTATCTGGAATTCCTACTTCGCTTCAATCAGTGTCACCTCCGCCAGAATTAGGACAGCATACTGGGGAGATTTTGGAACGAATTGGGTTCAAAAGGGATGATATCGAGGCGTTCGCTAAACTGGGAATCGTCGGAGGAGTATGAATTAGTCAGTAGAATAGCTAGTTCTTTTGGTTTAGTTGGGGCCGTTATTTATATCTAGCATCGAATGAGTAACGTTTTGTAGCCGGAAGTACAATTATCGTAGATGGAGGGTGGATAATCCAATGACGGGAAATTGGTTTGGTGTTTTACCTTTACAGGGTCAGGTAGCGGTAGTAACCGGTGGAGGGACAGGGATTGGACGCGCGATAGCCTTGGCTTTGGCTGGAGCGGGAGCAAAAGTAGTGGTTGCCAGTCGCAACAAAGAAAAGTTATTAAGAGTTTGTGAAGAAATCAAGGCCAACGGCGGTGAGAGCCTTGCTGTTCGTACCGATGTCACCTGCCAGGAAGATATAGATAACTTAATTGCAGCGTCATGTGAAGCTTTCGAACGAATTGACATCTTAGTAAACAATGCGGGTATGGCAATTCCAAGGACAAGCGCCCTTGATGTGTCAAGGCAAGATTGGGAAAAAATTCTTGGGGTAAATCTGACGGCGGTATTTTTTGTTTCTCAGGCCGCTGCAAGGGTTATGGCTAAAAATGGCGGTGGTAGAATAGTCAATATCACGTCGATAAGGGGCACCAATGCCCTGCCGGGAATTACTCCTTATTGCACGTCGAAAGGTGCTGTGATGGCTTTGACAAAAGCACTGGCCGTAGATCTTGCTCAGTATAATATTAACGTTAATGCCGTGGCGCCCGGGTACGTTCCTACTGATATGGTTGCAGGTTTGTTGGCTGACCCTGACAAAACCAATTTTATTCTTGAGCGCACCCCTTTACACAAGATGGGAACACCGGAGGAGGTGGCAGCTGCTGTGCTTTATTTCTGTATTCCCCAAGCATCATACACTACTGGTCACACCTTGGTTTTGGATGGTGGGTGGTCTTGTTATTAATCATCTGGTTTTAACTACTTGGCTTTAATCGCACAGAACAATCATTGAATTATTAAAGGGTGATAAATCATGGAGATGGCTTTATCGGGAGTAAGGGTATTAGGGGCAACCAGGTTGTTGGCTGGACCATATGCAGAAATGTTGCTAGCAGATATGGGAGCGGAAGTTATACACGTAGAACTTCCGGGTTTTGGGGATGAAAATCGCCATTCCTTTCCAGTAGTCAATGGAGAGGGAACTTGCTTTCTTGCCACAAACCGGAATAAAAAAAGTATTACATTAGACCTGCGAACACCGGAAGGTCAGCAAGTGTTCAGGGATTTGGCTAAAATATCCGATATTGTAATTGAAAATAACCGTCCGGGAACAATGGACAAGTGGAATATTGGTTATAACCAATTAAAAGAGGTTAATCCAGGTATTATAATGACCTCAATTTCCGGTTACGGACAATCCGGGCCATATAGCTCAAGGCCCGGGTTAGATATAGTTGCCCAGGCTATGGGTGGGTTAATGAGTCTTACCGGCATGCCAGGAGGCCCACCCCTGCGGGTAGGCAATGCATTAGCTGATTTTTTGGGAGGGGTGTACGCAGTCTACGGAACTCTATCAGCACTATATTATAAGCAAAAGACCGGATTAGGGCAACATGTTGACTGCGCTTTGGTTGATAATGTCGCTGCGATTCTGGAGAACGTGGTGCCTAATTATGACCTCTTGGGACTGAAACCGAAAAGGGATGGCAGCCGTATTGCATGGGTGGCGCCCTATAACTGCTATTCTGCAAAGGATGGGTATGTGGTCATAGGGGTAACCAGCAATGTTCTGTGGCATAGGCTGGTTCGGGTTATGGGACGGAAAGAACTAATAGATGATCCGAAATTTGTGACACCATCGGCAAGGGTTGAAAACGTTGATGAGGTCGATGCAATTACTCAGGCCTGGGTAGCAGAAAGGACGGTAGATGAGGTCGTTTCCATACTAGCCGAGGCTGGAGTACCCTGTAGCAGAGTGAATGACGTAGACACATTGCTGGAAGATCCACAGATAAAAGCTCGAGAAATGTTTGTAGAAGTAGAATATCCTTCTGTTGGTAAGTTTAGGGTTTCTGGTGTTACTCCCAAGTTATCTTTAACCCCTGGAAGGGTCTACGCACCTCCGCCGACACTAGGACAGCACAATGATGAAATTTATCGAGGTCTTCTAAAATACTCAGATAAAAAAATAAAAGCCCTTTCGGAGGCAGGTGTGATTTGATCGAGTAAACTTGCGAACAGCAGGCAAAGCGATACGGACTTTATTTAGATAATGGCATTGTTTTTTTAACAAATTTTTTAAAGAACTGAAGCAAGGCAAAGAGGAGGCTAGGTTAAGTTATGATGAATGCTGTTCTGAAGTATAAAGGGGCCCCGGGACATATGAAATTTGCATCTGTCCCAATTCCTTCGATTAGCCCTGATCAAGTTTTAATTGAAGTAAAATTTTGTGGGATTTGCGGAACAGATCATTCTTTATATCACTGGAACGAAGCGATTGCCAAAGCTTATAAGATTGACTTTCCTCGAATCCTGGGTCACGAATTCGCTGGAGTAGTTTCCGAAGTAGGTAGCGAGGTGCAAGGAATTAAAACCGGGGATCGTGTCACTGTAAACCCCATTCTCTATTGTGGGCAATGTAGTTATTGTGCTGAAGGTATTATCAATGTATGTGACAATCGACCATTTTTAGGTACGGATTTTGATGGAGGATTTGCACAATTTATAGCTGTTAGAGCGCAGAACGTAATTAAACTTCCAGATAGTGTAAGTTTTGAATCGGGGGCATTAATGGAGCCCCTTTGCGTAGCCATTCATGCTGTTGAAAGAGTGAAACCTGGATTAGGAGAGGTTGCTGTCGTTATTGGGGCGGGAGCGATTGGGCTACTAATACTTATGGTTCTAAAAGCTATTGGTGTTAACCGAGTAATTGTAACCGGTTTAAGTGTTGATAAGGACAGATTACAATTAGCTAAATCCTTAGGGGCTGAGACTATTAATATTGAAGAACAGGATCCTGTGAGCATAGTAAAAGATATTACCGGCGGCAGGGGAGCAGATATGGTGTTTGATGCTGCCGGACATCCTTCAGTAGTGCCACAGGCAATGAAAATGGTAGCCAAGCATGGAAAGATAGGGGTAACCGGTTTGCCGTCGATACCAAGTGAGATCATGATGACTGAAGTATCATTGAAAGAAATAACTATCATCGGAAATAGGGCTTATGAACTTAAAACGTGGCTACAGGCATGTAAATTGTTAGAAGGTGGTTTAAATGTGGAGCCAATAGCAACCCATACGTTACCTCTAAAGGATTGGGAAAGTGCTTTTAATTTAATTGACCAAAGGCAGGGTTTACGGGTATTACTTGCCCCATAGTTTTTTCGGAAATGATAATATATGTATTTATTGGGTTAATGGTCACATCTTGACTATGTTAGACTCAATAAATTTAATTTATGTTTCAAAGGGTATTCGCTAATGTTTTTGGTTGGAGGAGGTGGTTCGACAACCTGTTTAGGAAGAACGAAGAAGGTAAATTTAAGCTCGTTGCCTGTCTGGCAGGCTGCTCGGTACTTATCAAGTTGAGATCTAATAACACACCAAATATGGAGGGGGATTAATTTTATGTTATTGACAGATCAAGAGTTAATGGACTTAAGGCTTAAGGTCCGTAAGATTGTAGAAACCGAGTTTGAAGCTTTGGTTCCAGAAATGGAAAAGACTCATGTATTCCCTGAAAAATTGTGGGACATTTGCCGGGCAAATGATCTATTCAGATTACGCCTTCCTGAGCAATATGGCGGCATGGGACTTAATGTTGAACAGTATTTCCAAGTTCTCGAAGAGATCAGCCGTGGACCTGGAAGCATCAGAATGTTCCTGCATAATGTGAACGGCCTTGACTGGCATATCCTTCATGACCACGGTAATGAAGAAATGAAAGCAAAATGGTTACCTAAGATGGCAACCGAAGAGTACTTTATTACCTTTTCATTGACAGAGCCTGATTGTGGCTCTGGTGCGGACATTCGTACAACGGCTGTAAAAAAAGGTGATAAGTATATTTTGAACGGTAGAAAGACCTTGATCTCCTTTACAGACATTACCGACGCTTTCTACATCCTCGCAGTAACTGATGAATCCAAAAGAAAAAAAGGCGGTCTCAGCGCGTTTATTGTCGAAGGTGACAGGCCTGGTATCCGCGTAGAGCCAATGCCTCATATGATGGGTTGCCGCGGAGCCGGCCATGGACATGTGATTATGGAAAACTGCGAAATTCCTGCGACGAACATCTTGGGCAAAGAGGGTGACGGTCTTGATATTTTCAAGGAGGCTCTTGCTATTTCCCGTGCGTCAATCGGCGTTAATTGTTTAGGTCTGTCTCAAAGATTTCTTGAGTTGGCTATTGCCAGAGCAAAAGATAGAATTACTTTTGGTAAACCTTTAATTTCCCGCCAGGCCATTCAACAAATGATTGCTGACATGGGCACCAAAGTTCACGCACTCCGTATGATGCTGTGGGATTGTGCTAGACAATATGACCGTGGCGAGGACATTGAGATGAAAGCGTCCATGTGCAAACTGTTTGGTATTGACACTGTACGTGAGGTTTCAGACTCTTGTTTGGAGATTTTTGGCGGTATCGGATACTTCGAAGACAATCCGTATGGCCCAGTAGAGAGAATGTACCGTGATGCTAGAGCTCTATGGTTTGAAGAGGGTCCTCGTACAGTTCAACGTCTAACTATCGCCAGGGGTCTTATTCCTAATAATGGTATTATTAAGTAGTCCTGTTCAAGTCGGAACGCATTGTCAAGACACATTTTTTAAAAATTTAAGATACAAATAAATTTCTTAAGATACAAACAAATTTCTTAAGATACAAACAAATTTCCTAATCGGTTAATTATGGCAATACCAAGATCAATTATAATATTCAAGTTCTAACATTTGCCATACATTGACAGCTTAACCATTGGTATCGAATAATTTTTTGGCCGTTTGCGAAGCCCTTTATATGGAGCGCGGCCTGTGTTAACCTGTTTGGGCGAAAGGCCCAAGCATAGTGTAGCCTTCCCGCTAGCTTTCTGGAGACACATGCCGAGATGCTCCATGTAAAGGGTGGCCACTCCCGGTTTCAGCAATTAAATATATAGATATTATTATGATAAGGAATTATTATGATGAGGAGATTTTTTTGAAATAAATTTCAGGAAACATGTTTATTTCAACTAACAACTAAAAACTATTGCATATGAGTTTTCCACAAACCATGAAGGTTGCAATAAGCATATGCTGCAAAGCCCCGCTTACATTTAAACATACAGTGTTCTCTTCCCATTTTACAGATTGGTCGGTCGCAAAAAGAATAGGCATCCTTATCGGCTAGGGCAAAAGTGACCACGGGATCTTGTCCTACCGCCAGGTATTTAAATTGCCCGCCTTGTACGGTCTGGAGATAGACCCACTCAATATGGTGTTCTTCCGTCATAGGATGGGGAATATTGCCAATGCTAACTGTGGCAGCATTAGCTGAGAAACCGCCTGTAAAGGTAATTACAGGCAGGTGTTTTTCGCTGGAAGTGTCCACAGTATTTGGAACCAGCTCATTCATAGGCTGGTCGCAGCAAATGATTTTGGCACCGGCTTTTTCTATCATTACTACTAGGTTGCCGCAATGTTTGCAAATAAAGAATTTCGGCTCGTGACACATAATTTTCACATCCTCATGATAAAATGCTTATAAATATTTATACAGCCAGAATAGGTTCTCCTGCCGTCACTTGCTGTAGATGCCGTTTATGGCTTCTGCCCGAAATCTGGGATTAGCTGTTCGGCGCTATATGAAATATTAAGAAAACATGGCTTAGAATAGATGAATATATACGAGGTATCATACAAGTGTCCGATTGAGCATGCACGTAGTGTTAGGTATTGCGGACATATAAAATAGAAGGTGACAATTTTTTAATAAAACTCCCGCTTACTTGGCGGGTTTTTTATTGATTAGGAAATTATACTTAATTATAGCTAAAGCCGAGTGGTGTACCTGGAGCGAACATACGAGGTCCATTAATAAAGCGAGCGAGGCGTAGGATAAACGGCGAATCTGTTTAAGGCCCGAAGGGCCGAGTTATGCAGCCGCCCGGACCTGAGTGAACTCGTATAAATATAAGGCCGAGTCAGTGATCGGAAGGTACTGCCACTCGGCTTTTTATTTGGCACCACTTTTGCACGCAATAAAAATCGAAACAAACGAAACAAAACCGAAACCATGATACTTCTGGATGATATTGCCCTCTTCTTCCCGAAATTAAAGATAGTTGCGGCACATACCGGATTTTCCCGTCCTTAACTGGCCAACCTGCTTAAAGCAAATCGAAGAGTTAGGATTGCGCCCGGAAGCAAAAGAGCAATTATTGAACGGAACTGCCAGCAAAGTCTTTAAGTTTTCTGATACAGATGATTAAAAAAAGGAGGACTCAGAATTCATCTTACTGGTTGTCCAGTGAGGGTTGTCCGGTTTGGAGGGAAGGTGTTTTTCCGAGAACTATTATACGAGGGAGGTATATATATGCTATTAGAAAATAAGGTTGCCATAGTAACCGGTGGGGGGTCCGGTATAGGCAAAAGTACCGCCAAGGCCATGGCCGAAGTTGGTGCAAGGGTGGTTATTGCGGATATAAATAGTAATTGTGGCAACGTGGTAAATGAAATTCCTAATTCGGTGCTGAAAATATGTGACGTCGGTGACGAAAATTCTGTGCAAGACTTGGTAGAAAATGTTGCAAAGGAATATGGGAGGATAGATATACTAGTCAACAACGCGGGAATTATCGTTAGAAAATCAGCGGTCGAGCATACGTACGCTGACTGGACTAATGTTATCAGAGTAAATTTGACAGGTACTTTTCTGATGTCAAAGTATGTTGTACCTGTTATGATCCGGCAGCAGGGTGGATGTATAATCAATATTGGTTCATTAGCCAGTTTGACTGGTTACAAAAATGCTGCCTATGCCGCTAGCAAAGCCGGAGTGGTGAATTTTACAAGGAGTCTCGCTATGGAAGTGGCGAAATATGGAATAAGGGTTAATAGTATATGTCCAGGTGTTATAAAGACGGAATTAAATAGAAGCCTGATGGAACAACCAGAAATACTTGCGAAATTACTGCCCAAAATTCCGCAGGGCAGAGTAGGTACACCGGAGGACATTGCTAAAGCTGCGGTTTTTCTGGCTAGTGATTGGTCTGATTATGTTAATGGGACGTCATTGCTTGTTGATGGTGCATTTTTAAGTGGCATAACAGTTTTTGATTAAAGAGCTCATATTGGGCATGAAAATTCCTGCCAATCTATTAGCAATATAAATAATGGGGAACCAATTGTTGGACATAAATTAGAGCATTTGTCTTTGTCATTATTTTGAAAATAATGTAATAAGTAAAAAAAATCACGCTAAACTCGAAGGAAATGCTGGTAGCTCACCTAGAAGAAAGGAGGCTTAAGTTAAGTCATGATGAATGCTGTGTTGAAGTGTAAAGGGGCTCCAGGGCATATGAAATTTGCATCTGTCCCAATTCCTTCGATTAGCCCTGATCAAGTTTTAATTGAAGTAAAGGTTTGTGGGATTTGCGGAACAGACCGTTCTTTTTATCACTGGGGCGAAGCGATTGCAAATACTTATCAGATTGATTCCCCTCGAATCCTGGGTCACGAATTCGCTGGAGTCGTTGCCCAGGTGGGTAGCGCAGTGCAAGGAATTAAAACCGGGGAACGTGTCACTGTAAATCCCATCTACTATTGTGGGCAATGTAGTTATTGTGCCGAAGGCCTTATTAATATATGCGATAATCGGCAATTTTTGGGGATAAATCTCAATGGAGCATTTGCCCAATTTATAGCTGTTAAAGCCCAGAACGTAATTAAACTTCCGGATAGTGTAAGTTTTATATCCGGGGCATTAATGGAACCCCTTTGCGTGGCCATTCATGCTGTGGAAAGAGTGAAGCCTGGATTAGGAGAGGTTGCTGTCGTTATTGGAGCGGGGGCGATTGGGTTACTAATACTTATGGTTCTAAAAGCTATTGGTATTAGTCGGGTAATTGTAACCGGTTTAGGGGTTCATAAAGACAGATTGCAATTAGCTAAATCCTTAGGGGCTGAGACTATTAATATTGAAGAACAGGATCCTGTGAGCATAGTAAAAGATATTACCGGCGGCAGGGGAGCAGATATGGTGTTTGATGCTGCCGGACGTCCTTCAGCTGTGTCACAGGCAATGAAATTGGTAGCTAAACGTGGAAGGATAGGGATAACTGGTTTTCCAGCGAAACCAAGCGAGATCATGATGACTGAAGTATCATTGAAAGAAATAAGTCTGATCGGAAATAGGGCGTATAAACTTAAGACGTGGCAGCAGGCCTGTAAACTTTTGGAAGGTGGTTTAAATGTGGAGCCGATGGCAACCCATACCCTATCTCTAAAGGATTGGGAAAGAGCTTTTTCTTTAATTGACCAAAGAAAGGGACTGCGGGTATTACTTGCTCCGTAGTTTTTTAACCAGTGGTAAAACCAACGCGACCGAGATAGACGAAATGGATGTGTATACAAAATCGTACATGTGTCTGGCTAATCATAATGAAATGTATGATTAACAGGACATTTTTTCTTTTTAAGAAAAAAAAGACATATATACAAAGGAAATAATAGCTGCTTTGTATTAATACTCCTTTGAGTTCGGTGTGTTTCTTACCTAAAATTTATGAAAGGATTTGTGGCCAGGTAACCCCAGGAGTAAAAAACTCCATAAATTGTTAATTATGTAAACATTTCCTTATCGAAACTTCAAACTTGGGTAAAAAAGTCAAATAAAAGACTTTAATTTTTTTTGTTTTTGGTATAATTCTTGCTTTTAGTTATGTTCTAAATAGTCAGAGAGATCTGGATTATGAAACTCAATTCCACAAAGAAGCCTAATGTGAAAACGTTTCTGGTTGGAGGGGATGGTTAAAATGATGTAGCCATCGAGCGCAGCAGAGATCATCGTTCTTTCAGGGAAAAGAAGAACAATGCCAGGTGTTGCAAGCCAAGGTATGTAGCGAGATGCTCGGGAGTGAGGCGTATGTTAATAGGCGCAGATGTAAAAATATTTGCAGTAATCGGTTGCCCGGTAGAACATTCGTTATCTCCGATTATGTATAATACTGTGTTTGCTGAATTAGGTATGAGGTGCGTTTATGTGGCCTACAAGGTTGAAAAGCATTATCTGTCGGACGCTATAAAGGGAATTAAAGCGCTGGGTATTAAGGGATTAAGCGTTACTATACCGCATAAGTCGTCAGTAATGCAATTCTTGGACAAGGTTGATGAGGAAGCTAAGATTATTGGGGCGGTTAATGTAGTAGTCGCAGAGGAAGGTCAACTAGTAGGCTATAATACGGACGGTGCCGGTTTTATTGAGTCTTTTAAAAACGAAACTGGAACCCCGGTAGCGGATAAGGTGTATGTAATTATTGGCGCAGGAGGTGCGGCACGGGCGATTGGCGTTTGTTTGGGGTTGCGCGGGGCCAAGAAGATCTTTGTGGCTAATCGAACGGTTGAGCAGGGGCAAATTCTCGCGGACAATATTATGGAAACAACCGGTTGCGTTGCCCGGGGCATTCCTTTAACAAGAGATTCTTTGCGTAAAAGCATCGAGGAGGCCGACGTCCTGGTGAATGCTACTTCTGTAGGTATGCATCCCGGGAATGATGAAATCCCACTGGATGATTCCGTTTTTCGCAGGGGTCTGATAGTTTGTGACGTGGTGTTTAATCGTACAACAGAGTTGTTGCAGCGAGCTCTGGCCCACGAGTGTTTGGTGATGAACGGAATTGGTATGCTGATTGAGCAGGGGGCCCTTGCATTTGAGTTATGGACCGGTGTAAAACCTCCCAAGGAAGTTATGCGTAATGTATTGCAGAAAGTAATGACGGGGTGATGGTGGATTGCTCAAGGGTAAGGTGGCAGTAGTCACCGGCGGCCGCCGGGGTATCGGGCAGGCAATCGTTGAGAGGTTTGTACGTGAAGGTGCCCGGGTAGGGGTTTTTTGTCGGAAAAAGGCGTCGGATGAGACACTTCAGCAATTAGAAAAACAGGGGACAGTTTTTTTCTATCAGGTGGACGTAACGGACAGGGTAATGTTGGAGGAAGCTTTTGCACGGGTTAATAAAGAAATTGGGGAACTTGATATTCTGGTAAATAATGCTGGAATTACGATGCCCGGAAGATTGGAAAGTCTTAAAGAGGATCAATGGGACAGGGTTATTGATGTAAACCTGAAAGGAATTTTCTTGTGCAGCCAGATTGCTGTAAAGACTCTTAAAAATAAGGGGGGATCAATTGTTAATATATCTTCCATGTCGGGAATGGAGCCATATGAAGGAATGGGAGCATACAGCAGTAGCAAAGCAGGAGTGATCATGCTTACAAGACAGATGGCTCTTGAATGGGCACAGTTTAACGTGCGGGTGAATGCTGTTTGTCCGGGTATTATACGAACACCGCTGAATGAATATCTTATCGCCGACCCGGAAATCCATGCTGCACGGGCCGCCCTCATACCTATGAAAAGAATTGGCAAACCCACCGAGATCGCCAATGTCGTTGCCTTTCTCGTATCCGAAGAAGCATCGTACATAACCGGTCAGGCTGTTCTGGTCGATGGGGGTCTTTTGGGGAGCATTCAGTCACACATTAAAGGTCGCCCGGTAAGCAAGGCTAAAAATAGCTGTTAAGGGGGGGATAAGGATTGACTTTTGGGATTAAATTTATTGAACACCGAAAGAGTGAATATCGTAAAAAAGGGTACTGGGGTGACGCTACTCTGGCCGATTATTGGAAGATGGCGGTGTTAAGCGCCCCAGAAAAGGTAGCGGTGGTAGATCTACAGGGAACATGCTATACCTACGCTGAACTTGATGACGCCGCTGGCAGGGTAGCTGCTTTTCTCAAAGAGGCGGGGGTGGCGCCAGGTGATTTTGTATCTTTCCAATTACCCGGTTGGGCTGAATTTACCGTTATTTATGCGGCCTGTCTGAAAGCAGGGGCAGTTGCTAACCCCATCCTGCCAAATTATCGCGCCGAGGAATTATCGTACATTCTAAATAAATGTGAATCCAAGGTATTGTTTATCCCGGCTGAGTTTAGAAATTATGACTATCCAGCAATGGTCCGTTCGCTGGCGCCACAAATCCCTAGCCTGAGGGAAGTGGTCATGGTCGAAAAAGAAAAGAAGGTTAATGTGGGCATTACTTTAGGTAGGGTGATAAAGGAGTTTTCCCCGCTGGCCGGTAACAGTATGCGTAGTGCGGACGATCTGGCAGCTGTTCTTTTTACCTCTGGAACAGAGGGCTTTCCGAAGGGTGTGATGTTTACCCATAATAACATTATTGCCGCTGAAAGGGCTTTTGCTGCCAGGTTGAATTTCAACTGTTTCGACGTTATGTTAATGCCCGCCCCAGTGGCCCATGCCACTGGTTTTCACCACGGTGTGACCATGCCATTTATGTTTGGTGCTAAAAGTGTCCTTCAGGACATATTTAAACCGGATAAGAGCCTCGAGCTAATCGAGAATGAAAGATGTACCTGTAGTATGGGAGCCACACCTTTTGTTTACGATATACTACGTGAATTACAAAAAAAGAAATACGATATCTCTTCACTGCGTCTCTTTGTGTGCGCCGGGGCGCCGATACCCAGGCATATGGTTGAAGAAGCTTTAAAAGAAGGTTTTAAAATACTGAGTGGATATGGTTCTACCGAGAGCGTACCGCACGCATTCGTACGCCCGGATGACCCCCCTGAGAGAACCATTAACACAGATGGTGTGGCCGTGCCGAGTGTGGAAGTGCGGGTAGTTGACGAATCGCGGCGGACGGTTCCGGCAGGAGTTGAGGGAGAGGAAGCGTCCCGTGGGCCAAATGTCTTTGTGGGTTACCTTAAGGAGCCCGAATTGACAGCACGTTTTATGGATGATGAAGGGTGGTTCTACAGTGGCGACCTGTGCACCATGGATGATGACGGTTATATCAGGATTACGGGCAGAAAGAAAGACATTATCATCCGCGGTGGAGAGAATATCAGCAGCAGCGAAGTTGAAGATATATTGCTGCAGCACCCCAAAGTACGCGAGGCGGGTGTGGTGGCTATGCCCGATGAAAGACTGGGTGAGCGGACATGTGCCTATATAGTACCACATAATGCTGATAAGGAACCAACATTGGAAGAGATAGTAGCTTTTTTTGAAGAGAAGAATGTGGCCAAGTTTAAATATCCCGAGCGCATAGAAATAGTGGAAAGCCTCCCGCGGACCGCCTCTGGTAAAATTCAAAAATATTTGTTGCGTGAGGATATTAAGAACAAGCTGCAACAGGAAGGTTACTTAAAATAGTAATTTTACTGAAGATTTTGGATTAATCAATTAACTGCATAGAAAGGAGATTTAATCACATGTTTGAACTTACTGAAGAACAATTAATGATTCAAAGTACTGTAAGAAAAATAGCCACCGAAAAAATTATGCCCCGGGCGCAGGAAATAGATCAAACGGATGAGTTTCCTTGGGACATTGCCCAAATACTCTATGAGAATAACATCTTAGGGATGGCTTTACCGGAAAAATATGGTGGATTTCATGCCAATGCACTTACAATGTCCTTGGTGATTGAGGAATGTGCCCGGGCTCTGGCGTGTGTTGGCCCAATGCTTCTATCTACAAACTCGGTAATTCGGCTTATTGACTTACTGGGTAACGAAGAACAAAAAGAACGTTTTTTTTCACGGTTAAGTAAAGGTCCAAAGCTTTGTGCATTTTGTTTAACCGAGCCCAATGCCGGATCGGATGCACACTCATTAAAAACGTTAGCCAGTAAAGTTGAAGGTGGGTATGTGCTCAATGGACGAAAGTGCTTTATTACACTGGCAATAGTGGCCGATTTATATCTTATTTTTGCAAGAACGGGCCAGGAGCGTGAGATTTCTGTATTTATAGCAGAGAAGGAAACCGAAGGTCTTAGTTTTGGCAAAGTGGAAAAGAAAATGGGGTTACATGGTTCGATTACGGCTGACTTGATTTTAGAGAATGCTTTTATATCCGAGGATAACCGGTTGGGTAAAGAAGGGGAAGGCTGGTATGCGCTAAATTTCCTGGCCAATAGTATGCGTGCCTGGGGGGCCGCGTCTATTGCATTGGGGATCGCTCAGGGAGCTTTAGATTACGCTGTGCCTTACGCTAAACAGAGGGAACAGTTTGGACGGCCAATTGCCGAATTTCAGGCAATTCAGTTCATGATTGCAGATATGGCGATGCTTGTGGAAGCAGCCAGATCCCTGGTCCGGATGACGAATGCCCGGGTAGACCGGGAAGCGGGACGGATAAGCCGGGATACACTGGCTATGGTGGCCATGGCAAAATGTTTTGCTTCAGATGTGGCGATGAAAGTAACTACTGATGCTGTACAGATACTGGGAGGCTACGGCTACATGCAGGAATATCCGGTGGAGCGTATGATGCGTGATGCTAAGGCGATACAAATCCTTGATGGTTCGAACCAGATACAACGCTTGATCATAGGAAGAAACATTATTAAAAAATAGTAAAAAATGTAAAGTGGGTGTTCCGATGAAAATTCAAGACATTAAAAAAATATGTGTTATAGGTGCCGGCAACATGGGCCATCAGATTGCTTTGTGTGCTGCTTTGGCCGGGTATCAGGTCGCCTGCACCGATATCAGCCAAGAGATGCTGAACAAAGCGGAGGGCTTTGCCCGCACATATTTGCCGGAGCGGGTTGCAAAAGGAAAATTGACGCAGGAACAAGCCGACGGGGCAATTGCGAATCTTCGTTTTACACAGAGTCTGGAGGAAGCTGCCGGAGATGCTGATTTTGTGATTGAGGCAGTGGTTGAAAAAATTGACATTAAACGCAAGCTATTCAGAGACTTGGATGGGATTGCTCCTCCCCATGCGATTTTGGCTACCAACAGTTCTTATATCGTCAGCTCGAAGATCGCCGATGTCACCAAACGGCCAGATAAAGTATGTAACATGCACTTCTTTAATCCTGCCCTGGTCATGAAACTGGTTGAGGTTGTCCAGGGACCTCATACTTCCGCGGAAACCGCAAAAATAACAATGGATTTATGTAAAAAAATGGGTAAAATCGGCATTTTAATACAGAAAGAAATCTATGGTTTTGTGGTTAACAGGATCTTGACGGCGATCAATCGCGAGGCGCTGTTTCTGGCCGATATCGGGGTTGTGAGCCCCGAGGAGATCGACATTGCGGTAACCAATGCCTTGGGACATCCGATGGGACCTTTCCGTTTGATGGATTTAACAGGAATCGATCTTGCTTACTATAAAGCCATGGAGCGCTACCGGGAAACACACGACCCCAAAGACAAGCCCTCGCCGCTAGTAGTTGAGAAATTTATCAAGGGAGAATGGGGCAAGAAAACGAAAAAGGGATTTTACTCTTATGAGTAAATAACCCGGTGATACCATTTAGGCTACAAACTTTGAATCATTATCCTTTGATACCATATCCTTGTAGTAATCGTAAACATTTAGAAAAGAAGCCAGCAATATTGGCAGCTGATATATCTTTTTTTAAAAAAAGAACTATCTAGTGTACAGTAAATAGGACAGTAGGCGTCCGGTAATCCGGAACGCCGGACAATTGTTTTTTAAATAATTTTTTTACAACCAGTTTATAGAGACTAAAACTCCAGTTCCTTGCTGATAATATGCCATTAAACACACACAATAAACTATTTATTGTTGAACAGTAAGCCTGGTATGATTCTTGCGAAGTAAAATGTCATTAAGCAAGAAAAATACTTATCAATAATAAAGGAGGATACTTATGACTAAAGTAATTGATTACTGGCATCAACCGTTTACCCCAGAACTTATGAAAAAAGCATATGTTGATGATCCTGAGCAGGCGCAGGTTGTTAAATGGTGGGGTTTAGACGTTAAGGGAAGGACCCCGGAAGAATTCATTGCGGATATGGACAAATATGGGATAGATAAGGTTCTTATCCCCTCAGGCAAAATTAAGTCTTACATGAGACAGGTTATGCAATGGAACTTTACAACTGAGGAAATCTATAACATCATAAAGGACTATCCTACAAGATTATACGGACTTCATGGAATTAATCCTGAAGAGAGAATGGATGGAGTACGCGAGTTAGAAAGAGCTGTAAAAGAATTTGGATTTGTCGGCGCACACCTGCATACTTATGGTTTTGGCATACCTGTTAATGATAAAAGATACTTCCCTTTTTATGCCAAATGTGTAGAACTTGATGTCCCCGTTGTAATGCAAATCGGACATTCTGCGGAAGCAATGCCCAGTGAAATGGGACGACCAATACTGCTGGATGATATTGCCCTCTTTTTCCCAGAATTAAAGATAGTAGCAGCGCATACCGGCTGGCCGTGGTGTGAAGAACTAATAGCTATGTCCTGGAAGCACCCGAATATTTATATCGGTACCACAGCCCATGGCCCCAAATATTGGGACAAAAACCTGGTAAGCTACCTTAATACCAGACGGGGAATTGGCAAAGTAATGTTTGGTACAGATTATCCCGTCCTTAACTGGCCAACCTGCTTAAAGCAAATCGACGACCTTGGATTGCGTCCGGAAGCAAAAGAGCAATTATTGTACGGAACTGCCAGTAAAGTCTTTAAGTTTTCTGATTAATTATTGTTTATAGAACCAGGAGGACTCATTGATGAGTGCATTTCAGTTTTTAACCGTTAATATTAAAAATCACATTGCCTGCGTTACGATGCATAGACCTCCAGTTAACGCTTTAAATAATGAATTGGCCAAAGAACTGACCACGGCATTCCTGGATTTAAAAAATGACCCGGAAGTAAGAGTTGTTTTAATCACAAGTGCATTAAAAGTTTTTGTAGCCGGCGCTGATATCGCCATGATGAAAGGAATTACAGAAACAAAGGACCTGGGTGAAATGTTGGATTTTGACCGGCGGCTCCAGTTTGCCAATACCATTTTGGAAGACATGCCCAAGCCGACAATTGCCGTAATAAACGGTCACTCCATGGGCGGTGGCACAGAGCTGGCTCTTGCTTGCGACTTTCGGTTTATAGCCGAAACAGCTACCATGGGCTTGCCGGAAATAAAACTTGGTCTACTGCCAGGCGCCGGAGGTATTCAAAAGATTGTTCGGCTGGTTGGCAGATCGAAAGCACTCCGTTTAATGCTGCAGGGTAACGCCCTTTCCGCCCAGGAAGCACTGAGCTTGGGTTTAGTTGAAGAAGTTTGCACCGCGGAAAATTTGATGGATACAGCCATGGAGTTAGCCCAGGATTTGGCCCGGCAGGCGCCGGTTGCAGTAGCAGAAATCAAAAAGTGTGTCAACGCTGCTCAGGAAAGGGACAGAGACGCCAGTTTATTATGTGACGTGCAAGGGTTAGGCAAGCTGTTTATTACACAAGACGCAGGTGAAGGTCTCAATGCCTTTCTTGAGAAACGCACGCCAAGTTTCAAAGGCTTTTAGTACTACAGCGTAAATTCATCTTCTAAACCTGACTATCATTAGGATTATAGGAGCTTCAGCTTTTTTCGGGTGAGCCTGGGAGAAACCAGGTTTCGTCTTAATACATCTTCTAAATTACGCTGTAGTATTAGGCAAAGGGGGAAAAACAAATGCGATTAGATAATACCAAAATTATTGTTACCGGAGCGGGTCAGGGTATTGGCAAGGCCATTGCTTTAATGCTCGCTTCCTATGGTGCTGACCTGAGTATAGCAGACAAAAACGCTGAAACCCTGCAAGTAACCAGGGCAGAGATTGAACAGCTTGGTCGCAAATGTGTTGCAGTTCCCACAGATGTTACCGATTTTGAATCCGTAACGGCCATGGTTAAGCAATCCCAGGAGACCCTGGGCCGGATTGATGTATTAGTAAATACTGTGGGCTGGGATATCATCGAGCCTTTCTGGAAGAACTCACTGGAATATTGGGATAAAATAATCGACATTAACTATAAATCAGTAGTATATTGCTCGCGTGCAGTTCTTGACGGCATGATGGAAAACAAAGCCGGTAAGATTATTAATATCGCCAGTGACGCAGGCAGGGTCGGTAGTAGTGGAGAAACAGTGTATGCCGGTGCCAAAGGCGGGGTAATTGCCTTTACCAAGTCACTGGCCCGTGAAGTAGCCAAGTTTAACATCAAGGTCAACTGTGTTTGCCCGGGCCCCACGGATACCCCACTGTACAGAGGACAACCGGAGAAAATCCGGCAGGCTTTAGAAAGGGCCATTCCGCTAAAACGGGTTGCTTCACCTGATGATATTGCCGGTGCAGTGCTTTTCTTTGCCTCAAGTTTAGCAGATTACATTACAGGCCAGGTTTTGAGTGTGAGTGGTGGATTGACGATGGCTGGCTAGATGACAAGTCTTTTCCAGGCTTGTAGAGCCCTGCTTGTCTGTCTCAGAGATACAAAATTGAGGCTTTGCACAGGTAACGGGCGAGGGTTTTAATACACAAAGAAGAACCCAACCAAGACTATAGTTAGTGTAGCCTTGTGGACAACTATTTGCTATTTATATGGTCTGACCACAAGGCTTAAGTCTCTTTTTTTGAAGATTGCAACACCATTCATAAAGCGAAAACGTTATTACCACTGTAGTAATAATTATATAAAAGGTGGGGGTGTATTAGTTGAATAGCCATTTTGCTGAGATACCTGACGAAGAGGGTTACAGCAAGGTTATTCCCCTAGAACAAGCTGTTAGAAAGTATATTAAGCCCGGTATGAATTTGCATTTTGCTTTTGCTCATTCCAGGGCTCATGCAGTTGCCATGGAAATCGTACGCCAGTTTCGGCAGCAGCCAATGCACTTTACTCTGACCGGGGCCGGAATATTGGAATACGGAATTATGTTGATATGGGCTGGGCTTGTAGACAAGGTAATTGCGGGGTTTATAGGGGATACCTACCCGGCGCCGGCGCCGAACCGTTTTATTCAACAAGCTATTAAGAACGGTCAAATAACCTATGAATGTTGGACTAATCTTACGCTAGCCTTGGGGCTATTGGCTGGAGCACTGCACTTACCTTATATCACAACGAAGTCTTTGCTGGGTAGTGAACTTTTGACTGAGAATCAAGATTCCTTTAAGGTGGTTACTGATCCTTTCTCAGGTAAGGAAACAGTAATAATACGTGCTCTAAACCCCGACTTGGCAATAGTTCATGGGCTTGTGGCCGATGCGTATGGCAATACAGTAATTGGTCCTCCTTTTGGTGAAAATATGTGGGGAGCTTATGCTGCCCGACAGGGAGTTATCGTTACAGTAGAAAAAATCGTATCTACATCAGAAATCCGTAAATTAAGTAATTATGTAAAGGTTCCCGGGCATTTGGTTAGAAGTGTATCTGTAGTTCCTTTTGGCGCTCATCCCCAGGGGATGTCTGTTGAAGGTATTCCTTCTTTACAAGGTTTAGGCTATTGTGAAGATTATGAAGCTCGTCGCCAATTTAGGGCAGCAGCTTCCAGCCCAGAAAGTCTTGATGCGTGGATGCAGCAATGGGTGATGAATAATTCGCACCAATCTTATTTAGAAATGATTGGGGATAGCAGGCTAAATAAATTACGCGCTGCAAATAATAACACTAATGCTGTTGCTGTTGATATACCGGACATTGATAGCGATCAGCCTGTTACATCGAATGAATTGCTGATAATTAATGCGGCGCGGGTTATTGGTGAAAAAATTGCGACTGGTAACTTTTCTTCTTTGCTAGCAGGTATCGGATCGGCACATTTAGCAAGTTGGCTGGCTAAATATCTACAGAAAGATCAATCTTTTCCGTGTGAATTATTAACAGAAACCGGGTTTTACGGTTACTACCCTAGATTGGGAGATCCATATATTTTTAACTATGCTAATATTCCTACCAGTAAAATGCAAACCCATTTTGTTGATGTCCTAGGGTGCCTGGTTAGCAGTGAAGTTGGTCCATGCCTTGGTGTCCTAAGTGCGGCTCAGGTTGATAAGTTTGGCAATATCAATTCTACTAAGATTCCGGAGAAAAACATCTTCTTAACAAGCGGCGGTGGATCGAATGATGTTGCTTCGGCTGCAGGTGAAGTAATAATTGTAATTACACATTCCCCGAAGCGTTTAGTTAACGAGGTTTCCTTTGTTACAGCCAATGGTGATAGGGTTCGGACAATTGTCACGGATAAAGCTATCATGCGTCGAAATAGAGCCGACGAGCCGTTTACATTAACGGGTTGTTTTGTGCCGGAGGGCAAGAGCCTGAACATGGTTATTCAAGAGGCGCGAAGCGGGTGTGGTTGGGATTTGGCCGTCAGCAATGATGTAATGGTATTGCCATTCCCATCCAGGGAAGAATTATTGTATCTTCGAGCTTTAGATCCTGAAGGAGATATTAGAAAATAAAACAATGGGTACATTAACGGGGCAGATACTGCGCATGGACGGAGAATGGTGATGACATAGCTTTTATTTAATTAGAGAGGTGGTAACATGCCAAAGGATGTAGCTATAATAGGTGTTGGCCAGAGCGCCTTCGTCAGAAGTTATGGGGGATCAATAAGGGAATTGGCCTTTGAAGCATTTAGGGAAGCCATGAAAGATGCAGGCATCAGCGCCGTCGACGTAGGGGCATCCATAATCTGCTCCGCGCCGGAGTACGACAAGCAGCGCAGTCCAGCGGGGCTTATCGCCGAATACCTGGGTTTAAACCCGCAGCCAACCTTCATGGTGGAGAGCGTGTGCTCATCCAGCACAACCGGGATAAGGCTGGGCTATTCCCTGATCAAGTCCGGTTTGCACGATCTGGTAGTAGTGCTGGGATTTCAAAAGATGTCCGAGATTTCCTCGGCGGACTCCCAGGAAAGGATGGGCCGGGGGGCCGATATCATGTGGGAGGCGCCATTTGGAACAATGATGCCGGCCTATTACGCCATGCATGCCCAGGCCCATTTCGCCAGATACGGCTCAACGGAAAAAGACCTGGCCCTAATCAGAGTCAAGTCTTCAAAATACGGTGTACTCAACGACAAAGCGGTTTACCGCAAAGAAGTTGATTTGGAGCAGGTCTTAAGCGCATCGGCGGTGGCCGTTCCACTAAAACGTTTTGACTGTTGTGCCAATGCTGATGGTGCCTCTTGCATAATTATGGCCGGTGCCGGAAAGGCAAAAGAGATCTCCAAAAAACCCGTATGGATCTTGGGACTCGGGTCGGCCACCGCATCCATGACCCTTACCGGTCGCGGCAGTTTGACCGGACTGAATTGCGCCAGGTTAGCCGCTCAACAGGCCTATGAGATGGCCGGCTTAAAGCCGGGGGATATTGACGTTGCCGAAGTCCATGATTGCTTCACCATTGCCGAACTGATGGCATACGAGGACCTTGGTTTTGCCGAACCCGGTCGGGGGATGGACTTAATCCGCGAAGGTCAGACCTATATCGGAGGTAAGATCCCGGTTAACGTGGACGGAGGGCTTCTTTCCAAAGGCCATCCTATCGGCGCCACAGGAGGGTCCCAGGTGAGGACAGTAGTTTTACAACTACGTGGTGAAGCGGGGGCTATCCAGGTGCCCGGGGCGGAAATCGGCCTGGTCCATAACATAGGAGGAGTGGGCGTTTACGGCAATGTAATAATTTTAGGGAGGTAGGGCCAGTGGGATTTGAAAAGTTTGGCAGGATTAGCTTCACATCCCAGACCAAGGTATCTGAGTTTGTGGACTATCTTGAGCAGGGTGAGTTAAGAGCCACCAGGTGCCGATGCTGTGAAAAGGTGTTCTTCCCGCCGCGGGCCGACTGTGCTTCATGCCTGGGCGGCGATATGGAGTGGGTAGGGTTTAATGGCTGCGGGACGCTGGTTAGCTTTACCGTGGTTAACTATGCGCCTACCGGCTTTGAGGGAGATGTACCGTATACCCTTGCCCTGGCGGACTTTAACGGGATAAAGGTGTTTGGGCGCCTGAGCAGCAAGTTATCCATGAATGAAATCAAGGTAGGAATGAAGGTGAAGATTGATGTAATCACCTTACCTGGCGGCCAAATCACATACCAGTTCAACGCGGCCTGAAAGTGATGAAAAATGTGTAAAACCTCATATCTCTTATAGTTGTCGCAACTTCGCTCTTCTGGGACAATCGAAAATTTTGCGCTTTGGTTTTTACACGTAGGTATTGCTAAGGCTCAACTACCAGCCAATAACTGGAAGTTGAGCCTTTGCGCATAAAACTTCCTATTAATACCTTGACGAAGCCAAAATTAAACAGGTTTGAGCCTTCGGAAACAACCGGGGGTTTTTGTATTTATTACCACGGGCTCTTTTACATAAAATAGCCGGCCTGGCAAAAAAATAACCTCAGATCAAAATTGTCAGGGGAGGTGAAAAGTAATGCACATGGGCAGGCTTACGGAAATGGAGAGGTTGATGATTGAGGAGCAACTGCGGGCTGAAGATATTTGCGCCAAAAAGGTGCAGTTGTATATGAGCGTCAGCCGCGACCCCGCGGTTCAGGCCGTCCTGCAGCAAATCGCCGAAAAGGGTCAGCGTCACATCAGCACCCTGAACAGCATGTTGCAGGACGCCGGTTTTTCATCCATGATGGCCCAACACTAATCGCCAAATAATTCAATGCATATTCAATGCATTAACGGGAGGTGCGGAGAATGCAGTTCAGCGACAGGGATATATTGAGCGACCTGCTTTTGGATACCAAGTATATTTCCAGTAGCTACCACCAGGCCGTGCTTGAGTCGGCCAACGACAGGATCCGCAATACATTAATCCAGCTTAACAACGACGAGATCAACCTGCAGCGCCAGATTTTCAACCTGATGCACGACCGCAACTGGTACCTGGTGCGTCCCGCTGGTACCACCAACTGGCAGACCAGGCCGGCCATGGCCCCGGGCGTGGGTGCCGGCATGGGAGTTATGGAGACGCGGCAGATGCCCTACTGATACATTACATCCCTTCCCTATAAGCCCTTGACCGGGGCTTTTTTTTATCTTTAATTTCGCTGGTTATTTTGACCGGTGGTCAAGTTTAAAAGAGCGCATTTTCGCCGGGCCGGCTGTTGATAAACCGCCCGGGGGAAAGCGGCGTTACGTCCAGGGGGGGCTTTTCCCCCAGCACCAGGCAGGCGGTGATCAGTCCTATGGCGGGGGCGTGCATGAAGCCGTTGCCGCCGAAACCGCCGGCGCAATAAAACCCTTTAACCCCGGTTTCACCCAGGATACCCAGCCCGTCCGGGGTGAGGGAGCGGATTCCCGTATAGATCCGGGTAACCTGCGCATCTTCCAGGATGGGAATCCTGGCGGTGGCCGCCTCGATGAAGGGCAGCAGGCGGGACCTGTCCACCACCGGTTCCAGTCCGGGCGAACTATCCCGGTCGGTGCCGCCCAGGAGCAAGATGCCGTTTTTCTCGGCGTGCACGTAAAAACCCGTGTCCATGTCGACAACAAGCGGGATACCGGCAGGTATTTGTTGCAATGGGGCGCAAACATATACCTGCCGGCGGTACGGGGCGGCGGGCAGGTGGATGCCGGCGGTTCGGGCCACCAGGTGCAAGTGGGGTCCGGCGGCATTGATCACCACCGGGGCGCTGATTTCAACCTGTTTTGCCCGCACCCCTTTTACTTCGCCGTTTCGGGTGATAATTGATTCCACTCCAGTGTTGCAAATCACTTCAACGTTCATCCGGCGGCATTGCCTGTAATAGCCCTCCATTACCCCGTATGGATCGGCGTAGGCGTCCAATGGACAGTAGCTGCCGCCCAGCAGGTCACCAGTTTTAATGAAGGGATAGCGACTTGCTATTTCTTCGGGGTCAATCAACTCGGCCGGTATGTCCCGGCTTTCCAATTGATGTACTATTTCCGCCAGGGATTGCATGCGCGATTCTTGAGTTGTGACGAACAGATAGCCCCGTTTGCGAAAATAAATGGGATATTGCATTTCAGCCGCAAAGCGTAAAAAATATGGATAACTTATTTGGGTTAATTGGATGTTCAACGGGTTGGTAAACTGGTGTCTGATGCCGCCGGTGCACTGGGCCGTGGAACCCGCGCCGTGGAATTTTTCCTTTTCCACAACGATAATGCGTAAATTTTTATTTTTCCGGGTCAGGTGATAAGCTGTACTCAGGCCGATAACACCCGCTCCGATCACAACAACATCTGAAGTCAAGGCCAACCTGATCCCCCCCGCAAGATTATCTAAAATGAAAAAGGTGCACTGGTAAAAATGACGAATTAATATGGAGGTATTTTACCTGCGGCGATAGCTATTGACAAGGGGGATGCATCTATTTGTATATATTTTCTTTTGACGGTGAGCAGCTAAAATACATGCTGGTGGGCGCCGCCAACCAGCTGGCCGAGAGCAAGGCGGAAATTGACGCCCTGAATGTGTTTCCGGTGCCAGACGGGGATACCGGAACCAATATGTATCTCACCATGCTGGCGGGGGTCAGGGAAGCCCGGCAGGTGGAGAACGGTAAAATCAGTGACGTTGCCGCGGCCGCGGCCCGGGGCTGCCTGCTGGGCGCCAGGGGCAATTCGGGAGTGATTCTTTCCCAGATTTTCAGTGGTTTTGCCGAAGCTTTGGCGGGAAAGGACCGGGCGGGCGCCGCTGATTTCGCCCAGGCTTTTCGCAGGGGTGCCGACGCGGCGTACCGTGCCGTGGGCAACCCGGTGGAGGGAACCATCCTGACGGTATGCCGCAAAACGGCGGAAGCAATTGAGCTGGCTTCGGCCAGGAGCAAAGATCCGGTGCGGATAATCCTGCTGGCGTACCGCGCGGCCCGGCAGGCCCTGGATGAAACCCCCGAACTGCTTCCGGTGCTCCGGGAGGCGGGCGTGGTGGACGCCGGCGGCAAGGGCCTGGTGGCGATCCTTGAAGGCATTATCCGCGCCCTCAAGGATGCGGCCGCCCGGCGCAATATCGAGTTGTTCGACCTGGCGGTAAGTCAGCAAAAGGAATTTGCCGGCGGGCGGGCCAGGGAATTCACCGCCGACATAGAGTTTACCTACTGCACGGAGTTCATCTTGATGGGCAGGAACATCCCCCTGGACACGCTGCGGCAGGAGTTGTTACCCTACGGCGACTGCCTGCTGGTGGTGGGGGACGACCGGACCGCCAAGGTACACATTCACTCCAACCACCCGGGCCTGGTACTGGAATGCGGGCTGAAATACGGGGGGCTGCACAATGTGCAGGTGAACAATATGGAGGAGCAGCACCAGGAATTCCGGGGATCGCCCGGCAACGGCGCTGAAAGCAAACCACAGGGAGTGGTGGCTGTGGGCGCCGGCGAGGGCATTACCACCATCTTGGAGAGCATGGGCGTGGACGTAGTTGTCGAGGGAGGCCAGACCATGAACCCCTCGGCTGAAGACCTGGTCAAGGCGATAAACGAAGTTAACGCGGAAACGGTAATATTGCTGCCCAACAACAAAAATATTTTGATGGCGGCCCGGCAGGCGGCTTCGCTGGCCGTAAAGGATGTGCGGGTGGTGCCGTCGGTGAGCATACCCCAGGCATTTGCCGCTATGCTGTCTTATAACCCTTACGCCGGCCCGGAGGACAACCTGTCCAGGATGGAGGGTGCCCTGGGCGATGTGAAAACTGGTGAGGTAACCCGGGCGGTGCGCGATACAGTGGTTGAAGGCAGGTCCATCACCAGGGGCGATTTCATCGGTATGGCGGAAGATAGATTGGTGGCGTCCGGCGGTAGCCTGGATGAAGTGGTTGCCAGATTGATCCGGGTCATGCTGGACGAGGAATCCAGCCTGGTGACCCTGTATTACGGGGCCGGCATGACGGGTGCGGAAGCCCGGGAAGTGATGAACGGGCTGGTGGAGGCGTTTGACGGGCTGGATTTCGAACTGCATTACGGCGGCCAGCCCCTGTACCATTTTATCATATCCGTTGAATAAGGCAGGTGTTGTAACGATGGCCAAGGTGCATATTGTTACCGACAGCACGGCTGATTTGCCGGCGGAACAATTGAAGCGATATGGCATCACCGTGGTGCCGCTGAAGGTGTTTTTCGGGCCGGAATGCTACCTGGATGGAGTTGACCTGCAACCTCGTGCTTTTTTTGAGAAACTGGCGACCAGCAAGGAACTGCCCACCACTTCCCAACCTTCCCCCACCGAGTTCGCCGAGCATTACCGGCCCTGGCTCGAACAAGGTGCGGATATCGTGTCAATTCATATTTCCTCGCTGATGAGCGGGACCATCCAGTCCGCCCAACTGGCCAAATCCATGTTGGGTTACCAGGGACTGGAGGTTATTGATTCCCGGGGCGTCAGCATACTGCTGGGCATGATGGTGCTGGGGGCGGCCCGGGCCGCCGCGGCGGGACTATCCCGGGCAGAGGTTGCGGCGGTGGTGCGCAACATCATGGCCGACCACCGGGTTTATTTCATGGTGGATACCCTGGACTACCTGCAGCGGGGTGGTCGAATCGGCAAGGCCCAGGCTTTTTTGGGCACAGTGCTCAACGTAAAACCGGTTTTAACCATCCGGGACGGCTTAATCCACCCCTACGAAAAGGTGCGGGGCCGGAAAAAAGCCATCAACAGGCTGGTTCAGCTGGTGCAGGAAAATTACCGGGACGCCGGGCCATTGTTCGTGTTCCTGACCCACGGCAACGACCCGGAGGGACTGCAAAGCCTGCGGGAACTGGTGCAGGAAAAACTTGATTGCGCCGAAATGATGTATACTCAGATGGGTGCCGTGGTGGGCACCCACGTGGGACCCGGCATAGTGGGGATGGCCCTGTGCCCTCAAAAATACATGCAGTTTTAGCGGTATGAATTTGGTCTTAACGCCGTTAAAAATCATAATTTATATCTAAACGCAGGGAGAAATGCAAATGACGCTCATTTTTGTCAGCCTTGGCATTGGTATTGCTATCGGATATATTCACCCGCTTTCCCCCAGGGGCGTCAAGGCGGCGCATACCATTACCATGGCTGGGCTGTTTATTTTGCTTGCTTCCATGGGCGCCCAACTGGGAAGCAATGAAAAGGTGCTGGCGGACCTGAGTGAAATGGGGTTGCAGGCTGTGGTTTTGGCCGGGTGCAGCGTGCTGGGCAGCGTGGCGCTGGTATACCTGGCCCGGGATTTTATTTGCCGGGGACTGGAGGAAAGGATGGCCGGCTGGCGAAGGAGGGTGCGGCAGTGACGATGATGGTGGTTGGCGCCATTATAACCGGCGCACTGCTGGGCTACTGGTTATTGCCCGCCGAAATGATGGGGTATCTTGACACCGCTACAACTCTGGCACTGTGCGTGATGCTGGTGGGGGTGGGCATTGACCTGGGCAGCCAGCGCCAGACATGGGCACGCTTGCGGGCCCTGGGGTGGAAAGTTTTCCTGGTGCCCGTCCTGGTGGCGGCGGGCAGCCTGGCCGGCGCGGTGGCCGGCGGGCTGATCCTGGGGATGCCCGTTAACGAATCATCCGCCATCGGAGCTGGGTTCGGGTGGTACAGCTTATCCGGAGTGCTGCTGGCCAAAATCTACAACGTGGAAACCGGGGCGCTGGCTTTTCTGACCAATGTCAGCCGGGAATTAATCGCCTTTGTGTTGATACCTGTACTGGCGGTGCGCGCGGGCAAACTGGTAGCCGTTTCCCCCGGCGGGGCCACCACGATGGATACCACCCTGCCGCTGATTGCCAGGACCACTGACGCCGACACTACCGTGATTGCCGTGGTAAATGGAACAATTCTATCCGCCCTGGTGCCGTTTTTGGTGCCGTTGTTGATTAACTTATAACGGACCGGGCATATGTTAAAAGCGGGGTGGTATGGTGAAGCCGGCTTTGTGCACATTTATCGTTATTGTGGCTTATTGACTGAAGTTGCTGTTCTGGTCGTCCAACCCAAGCTCGGCCAGCTTTTCCCGGGTGGGGTGCCCGGTCTGCGGGTCCCAGCCCCGGGCGCGGTAATATTCCGCCAGAGTTTCTTTTACCTTGACCCGGTCGAGCTTGCGCCCGGCGGCCGGGCCGGCGCCCACGGGCTCCTCGTAAAACCGGGCGGGGTAATCGCTGTCCTCCGGTTTTTCGCCGTGCTTGATGTTGAACAGCTTCTGCAGGTTCCATGCCCTTTCCCCGGCCTGGATGGTTTCCTCCGGGGTGATGTCGATGCCCGTAAGGGAGGAATACAGCCCGGCGATCAGGGTGGGGCCTACGGTGTGCAGCACCGGGGGCCTGATGCACATCCCCGTGGCGTTGTAAAGTGAAATTAAATCTTCCGACCACTTGCTCATTTTGGGGATGTCCGTATCCTTGGTTTCCGGGTCAAAAATTTCCTGTTTTAATTGTTCAGGCATATCCAGGTTGCGGTACATGGCCTCGGGGAAGGCGAACTTTTCGGTGCGGTAAGGCACGGAATTTTCATTGTAACGTAAATTTTCCACCGGATTGCGGGTGCGCAGGTGGTCGCCCCCCCGGATGTTGGTGATATAACCCAGGGTCCAGGTGGACCAGCGGCCCCGCGGGTCCATCAAGAAGCACTCCAGCCCTTTTACGTGGATGGCCTTTTTATCGCTGCCCGTCATGCGGGCGGCCGCCCGGGGGGTACCCTCGGCCAGGGCGTCGCCGGCGCCGCGCCGGTGGGCGATGTCTTCCAGGAGCCGAAAGGTGGCGTTTTCGTCGCCCCAGGGCAGCGGGTAACCCAGGTCGCTTTCGCTTAATTCACCTTTCTGGTACAACTCCATGGCCATGGCCACGGCGGCCGCGGCGGACACCATGTCCAGCCCCAGGCGCTGGCATATCTCCGTGATTTTAGCGATGGCGGGCAGGTTGTCGATATCGCACCCGGCGCCGAACCCGATCACCGGTGTTACTTCCATGTCCTTCATCTTCAGGCCGCTGTACGGGCCTTCCTTTACCACAACCCAGTGGGCGCAGGCAATGGGGCAGGCGATGCAGGCCACCCCGCGGTTGCTGTACCGGGGCACCAGCTTGCGGCTGCGGGTTTCTACCCAGCCGTCGATGACTCCGGTTTGGAAGTTCCGGCCCGGTAGGATCCCGAATTCCTGGTAGGGCAGGGTAACCAGCATGGTGCCGAACCGCTCGAAGGGTCCGTAAAAAGGTGAGCTATAGATGGCCCGGCGGGTGGCGGTAACAGTTTCCCTGAATTCCTTGATGCGCGCCACCGCGATTGACCCGGTGCCCCTGACGGCAATTGCTTTCAGGTTCTTGGAGCCCATCACGGCGCCCAGGCCGGTACGCGCCCAGGCATCGTAAGGGCCGTTTTCAATGCTGGCGAAGCGAACCAAGTTTTCACCGGCCGGTCCGATGGCGGCCACCTGGATCTCCGGGTCGCCCAGTTCCCGGCGCAGGGTGACAATGGTATTCCAGGCGTCCTTGCCCCAAAGATGGGCGGCGGAAATAATCTTTACCGCATCGTTATGAATAAATATGGTCACGGGCCGGGAAGCTCTGCCCCGGATGATGATACCGTCGTAACCCGCAAATTTTAACTCGCTGCCCCAAAAGTTGCCGGAATTGGCGGTGCCGAAAAGCCCGGTGGCCGGGGATTTGGCTGAAACCTCGGACCGGCTGGCGGTGGGGATGTTGGTGCCCACCAGCACTCCCACGTTGAAAGCCAGAATATTTTCGGGTCCCAGCGGGTCGGCGCCAACCGGGATTTCGTCGTATAAAACCCTGGCGTTGAAGCCGGCGCCGGAAAGGTAACGACGCCGGTAATTATCATCATGCACGACGGTCCCGATTTTACCCGTGGTCAAGTCGATATCCAGGATTTTGCCTGCATAGCCATAGCTTTTTGTCACTGAGCGCTCACCTGCCCTTCCGCGGCGGGTGCATCATCGCCGGGGATTTCAAGTAATTGCAACGCTCCCGACGGGCAAACCCGGGCGCATTGCCCGCAGCGGGTGCAGGTTGAGGAAAACCGCAGTTCAAATATACCGGCAAAGTCATCCCGGTAAATACGAATATTAGACTGTCCCGGATCAAAAACGCCCCGGTGCACCAGCGAACAGGTAAGGGCGCAGGTACTGCAACCGATGCACTTTTGCGGCCTGATAGCCAGTTCCTTGGCCATAATCATATCACCGACTTTATATTGAAATTTTGTTAATTAAATATTCAATATTTTTTCACGAAATACCTTCCATGCAGGAAAAAAAAGAGGATATTTGCTTACATTTATTGAATTTTTTGCAGTATTAATTAAAAATCGCTTTCCTGTTGCGCTTTATAAAATAATCTATTAGGATGAAAGATATGTCGAAAAAGGAAATGAAGGGAGAATTTTAAACTTGAGGTTGCCGCAAATAAGCATTGGTAATTTATTGCCCAGGTTTCCCATTATCCAGGGCGGCATGGCTTTGCGGGTGTCCACTGCGCCGCTGGCCGCCGCCGTGGCGGACGCCGGGGGGATCGGGGTTATCGGGGCCACCGGGATGGAACCGGACGAGTTGCGGGTGGAAATAAATAAGGCGCGCGGCCTTTCGAACGGCATTATCGGGGTTAACATAATGTTTGCCATTCGTAATTTTGCCACCATGGTGCGTACGGCGCTGGAAGAAAAGGTCGACGTTATCTTTTCCGGGGCGGGTTTTTCCAGGGATATTTTCGGTTGGGCGCGCGAGGCAGGGGTTCCCGTGGTGTCCATTGTCTCTTCGGGTAAGCTTGCCGCCATCGCGGAAAAATACGGCGCGGCTGCGGTAGTGGCCGAGGGGGCCGAGGCCGGGGGACACTTGGGCACCCACCGGTCAATTTGTGAGATCCTGCCGGAAATCAAGAAAATGGTGAAAATACCCGTTATCGCCGCCGGGGGTATTGTTGACGGGTTCGGGGTTGCCCGGATGCTCAAGCTTGGCGCCGACGGCGTGCAAATGGCCACCCGGTTTGTGCTCAGCCAGGAATGCGCTGTTTCCCGGGCCTTTAAAGAGATGTACCTCAGGGCCAGGCCCGAAGACGTGGTGGTGGTGGAAAGTCCCGTGGGCATGCCCGGGCGAGCCCTGCGCAACCGGTTTGTGGAAAAAATACAGCGGGGCGGCCAGCCGGAGCCGGAAAAATGCCGCGGTTGCCTGAAATCTTGCTCCAAGAAGTATTGCATTATGGATGCCCTGGAAAATTCGCGTACCGGGCGCGTTGACGAGGGTCTGGTTTTCTGCGGGCAAAATGTATTTAAAATCAAGGAGGTCCTGCCTGTCAAGGAGATATTCCGGCGCATTGTGGCCGAAGTGGAATCGGTGGAATAGACCGATCCGGTTATTATTCGGGTTAAGGAGGTTCTTTAATGTCTGATCAAAATTTATATGCTTTTGGGGAAATCAAGCCGGTTTTGCATGAAACCGTTTTTGTGGCGCCCGGTGCCCGGATCATTGGGCGGGTCGAGATAGGCGCTCACAGCAGCGTTTGGTATAATGTAGTGATCCGCGGCGATGTTGATGATGTAAAAATCGGCAGTGGCACCAATATTCAGGATGGCTCGGTGCTGCATGAGGACGGCGGCTTTCCTTTGGTCATCGGTGACAATGTGACGGTGGGGCACGGTGCGATACTGCACGGTTGTCACGTGGGTGACGGGGCTGTAATCGGGATGGGTGCCATAGTCATGTCCGGGGCAAAAATCGGCGCCAACACTGTGGTGGGCGCCGGGTCGCTGGTGCCGCAGGGCAAGGAAATTCCGCCCAATTGCCTGGTCATGGGGTCCCCGGCCAAAGTGGTGCGGGAGCTGACACCGGAAGAAATTGAAAATTTCGGCCGCATGGCAAGCCATTATCGCAAACGGGCCGCGTTCTGCCTGGGCGGGGGGGAGAACCCGGACTTTTAGATTTTCGAGCCGGGCACCGTGTTTTAATGGGAGGAAGTATAATCCACTTGGACCATTGTTGTATTTTATGTTAAAATATACTGCGTCTTTTTGATTTTATGTTATTATAATAACTGGTTATATATAAATAATGTTTAAGGTAATTCCGGAGGGAATACGATGTACGGAAATCCGGTCGGATTCGGGACAGGTTCCGTTTTAAAAACGTGGCTTGACTCTGCGAAAAACTATATTGAAGTGACCAAGCCAAGGTCGGTGTTCCTGTTGGTGTTCACCGCACTGGTCACCATGTTTATCGCGGCCGCCGAATATGGAATGTCTACGACCGTGTTGATCAAATCATTGCTGGCCATTACCCTGGCTTGTTCCGGAGTTAATGCGGTCAGTTGCTACGTGGACCGGGACATTGACGCCATTATGGAAAGGACAAGGCATCGCCCCATTCCTTCCGGCAGGATAGCGCCGCCGGTGAAAGCGCTGGTGTGGGGACTGGCTCAATTTTTTGCGGCCCTGGGAATAGCGGCAACCCTCAACATAGCTTCGTTTTTGTGCATATTCCTCGGCATGCTGGGATATGTGGGCATTTACAGCCTGTTGTTCAAACGGAAGACCGCCTGGAATATTATTCTGGGGGGGTTCAGCGGCGGTTTGCCGGCGCTGTTCGGCTGGACGGCGGTCACCGGCGGGGTGGAAGTATTGCCGCTACTGATTTTTTTACTGGTGGTGCTCTGGATACCCAATCATATTTGGAACCTGGCCATATTCTATAAGGACGATTACCGCAACGTGGGCGTGCCCATGTTGCCGGTGGTCTGTGACACGCGTAAAACGCTGTTATACATTTTGATGACCGTGCTGGCCATGTTCGCCCTTTCCATCGGCATTTACTTTACCGGTGTGATGGGCGGTTTGTACCTGGCTACAGCCATTATCTGCGGCGTCGCCGTTACGGCGGGAAACGTGTATCTGCTATTTGCCCCTGATCGGAACAAGGCGTGGTTTTTATATAAATTATCCAGCCCCTATCTGTTTTTACTGTTTTTAGCCATGATGATCGATCTCAAGGTATGACTTGCTAAAAAATTTAAACAATTATAAAATAGGTATTAGTAGATTATTAACATATTAACTAATTGGTTTTATTTGTCATGAAAGAGGTGTTCAAATATGAATAACAATAATTTCAATTTTGACATATCGGAGTTCACCTCTGGCAATACCGGTATCCTCAGGGCTGACCCGGTGCTGGACGATACCGAAAAAATGTTGATCAGGCAAGCCGGGTCCACGGTTCATTACCCCAAGGGCCATGTCATTTTTGCCGCCGGGGATATCTCCGACCGGGTGTATCTGATTGAGAGCGGCTGGGTCAAGATTTACAGGCTTTCAGCCGACGGCAGGAGAGTTACCGTGGGCAGTATCCGTAGCCCGGGTGAAATGATGGGCCTGGCGGAAACCATTTTAGGTGTTGAGCGAACCTGTTTTGCCGGCGCCATCAATAACGTGACCATGGTGGTAATGACTAAGAGCAATTTCGAGGAATTAATGGCCCAGCACCCGTTTCTGGCCATTAAGGTGGCCAAACTGCTGGGCGCCAGGATGCGTGAGGCCGAAGCCATCATTCATGAAATGGTTTGCTGGCAGGCGCCGGGCAGGCTGGCTCTAATGCTTATGAAAATGGGCGAACGGATGGGTGAGCACACCAAGGGTGGCATTAAAATTAACCTGCAGTTGACCCACGAGGAAATAGCCAACATGGTGGGAACTTCACGCCAGACGGTGACTTCACTGCTCAACACGTTTAAGCAGGAAAAAAGCATTGTGTACGAGGGCAGGACGATCAGGATCGTTAACCCTGACAAACTGGCCAAATGGGTGGTATAAAAGGACCGGCGAACTTGCCGGTCTTTGTATTTTATCGGACATTGATGCTGTCGCTTGCCGGACTGCCGGGTGCGGGATATTAGTTTAAAATAGCTTAATGTTAATGTAATGGACAATAGCCCGAAAGGGAGGAATTTTATTGACTCCGCATGATCCAGTTATTTTGGAAAATTATGAAAGGGAAATTATCCGGCAGGCCGGTGTGACCAGGCACTATGCACAGGGGGAATATATATTTTGCAGTGGTGACCCGGCGGACCGGGTCTACTTGATTGAAAGCGGCTGGGTCAAGATTTTTCGCATTGCCGGGGACGGCAAATATATAACGGTCGGGTCCATCCGCAAGCCGGGCGAACTGATGGGATTGGCCGAAGTATTGCATGGCACGGCCCGGACCTGTTATGCCGGGGCAATAACCGGTGTGAAGCTGGTGATGGTTTACCGGGAGAAGTTTACGGAGATGCTGGAAGGCGAACCGTACCTGGCCATCAAGATAGCCAAGTTATTAGCCCTGCGCATGCGGGACGCCGAAGCGGGTGTGCATGAAATCGTCTGCCGGCAGGTTTCGGGGCGCCTGGCCCGCCTGCTGTTAAAGATTGGAGAGAGCTGCGGCTGCCAGGCGGACGGCGGGATAACAATCAAACCCCGCTTTACCCATGAAGACCTGGCCGCCATGATCGGGGCGACCAGGCAAACGGTAACCTCGGTGCTCAGCGCCATGCGGGAGGAACGCTGCATCGAGATCGATGGAGGGTATATTAAAATACTGGACCGGGTGCGGTTGGAGCGATATATTTCATAAACTTATCCATGAATCAAGAAAAGGTGTCATGCAGATGACACCTTTTTGTCGTGGAGACGACTTTTTTTTGTCAAGCTGGAGACATAAAAGCTGTCAATTATTTGCTAATCTTATGTTAAGAATTATGATTCGTGATTGTTAAAAACGGGTTTTACCAGCCGGCGACAAGATATGTTTTTTAACTCAGTTTCCCGGGTAAAACCAATAACTCTTCCGGGAGGTGATAGATAGCGGACCAGCTGTTTAGCGCTTCAATGAGCATACTTTATTGTTAATTACGGGCGGAAAGCAGGTGATGTAAATGAGCGGTTTTAAAACGATGCTTGACCGGTGGTTTCACCCGAATCGTGAAAAACAGGAGCAGTTGCAAAACAGGATCCAGGAACTGCAGGAATTATCCAAAATAGCGCTGGAAATTGGCAATCATCAAATTTATAGAAACTTGCAAACCGAGTCAAACGAGTTGTTGATGAAATACCTCACCTATGTGTTTTTTGACGGTTTGCGCTTTTTGGTGCCGCATTTATTTATCCTGGCCATTATAACTTCCCGGATCAGGTTCATTTACTTACCTGTCAGTATACCCGTACTGGGCAATGAAGTTGCCGTGGTTCTGGTGTATCCTGTGCTGGTAATGTTGCTCCATATTTTATATAAGCGTTACAAAAAGAGGACGATGCGGTACTCTGATTGTCTGAATTAAGGAGGTAAAGTGTATGGAATTTTCAGTTGCGGGAGTAACGGTTAATCCAATTTTGCTGATTTTGTGGTCGTTATTTGTAGGTTATGTATTTTCCACGGTTGGCGCCGCCGGCGGCATTCTGGCCGGTGTGGGTCACATTACCATTTTCGGCCTGAAAAATGCTAACATAGTTAAGCCTATGAACCAGGTATTGACGCTGATCAGCCCGATTATTTCTTCCCCTCTTTACTTCAAGGAGCGCCGCCTGGTGGTGCCCGCGGCCATCGCCCTGGGCCTGGGCGGCATTGTGGGCGCTCTGATTGGTTCGTATCTTTCTCACACTTACCTGCCCGACATGAAAAGCTACAAGCCGTTTTTTGGAGTCATCACGCTGTTTATCGCGGTGAAAATCTGGACCGAAATGCTGCCCGGCGCGCAGGCCAAGCAGCAGTCCGTAAAAAAGGCGAACAAGGCCTTTGAAGACAAGGTTAAAGAGCTGAAAGCCGCCGGTAAAATGAATGAACTCAAGGAAATCGGCGTCAAGTTCAGTGAAATCGGCATCAACAACACCTTTACCTTTGCCGGTGAAACTTTCAAGTATAACGCCATATCACCGTTCATGGCAGGTCTGGTCGTGGCCATCATTTCAGCGGCGCTGGGTGTTGGCGGCGGTTTCCTGCTGGTGCCTTATTTGAGCAGCATGCTCGGTTTCCCCATGTTTATCGTGGCCGGCACCTCCGTGCTTTCCATCCTGGTTTCCTCGGCCACCAGTATTGCCAACTACGTCCGCATGGGCAGCAACCTGGACTTTGCCATGCTGGGCTTTGAGGTTATCGGCGTGATTATTGGTTCCTACCTCGGCCCCGTGCTGTCCAAGTATATCAAGGGCCAGTACCTGAAAGTCTTCCTGGCCGTGGTGCTTACTTACATCGGCTTGGGCTACATCCTGGCCGCCTTTGGAATTAAAATTATCTAACTAAAATCAATCCGTTTCATCATAAGAAAGCCTGGTCACCCGGGTGAAGTCCCCCTTGCGGATTTCCTCCCGGGTGGCTTTTTGTTGTAAAATATCTTCCGAACCCGGGGCTACTTTCGGTTTGCGGTTCCCGTTCCGCTTTTCCTTCATATACGGCTTCCTCCTTGTGCCGGGAAAGTATTTTACATACAAATGACGAGTTTTGCAAATTTTTGAAGAGCTTCAGTCCGCTGAAAACATTTTACGCAATGGATGCGGGTTTTATACTTAACGGTGCGAAATTAACGATTTTGAACAATGTAGGGCATTTTCCCTTTACAGATTATCTAAGAATAGATAAACTCTTTTATTGGGGACCTGGATATCATATGGGGTTTTGGGTGTCGTTGTTGGACCGCTATTGGAGTTAATTCAATGAAATAACCGGCGTGGAGTTTTCGGCTGGAGGGATTCAGTTTGGTACAAAAAATATTGCTGGCCGTTGACGGGTCGGAAAACGCGCTCCGGGCAGCCGGGTTTGCCCTGGATTTGGTGAAAAGCATACCGGGAGCCCGGTGTACGGCTATCACCGTGGTTTCCTTCACCAGGGAGGAAGCCCGTTATCTCGGCGTGCCCGATGCCGATTTTTACGCCGCTCTGGAAATGAAAGCCAGCCGGTTGCTGGAGGGCACCGAAGAGTTGTTTGGGCGCGAGGGCGTGGCACTGGACAGGGTCGTGCTCCAGGGGGATGTCGCCCGGAGCATAGCCGGTTATGCCGGTGAGAACCGGTACGACCTGATTGTCATGGGCACGCGGGGGCACGGCAATATAAAAGGAATGCTGCTGGGAAGCGTAAGCTCCAAGGTGATCCAGATTGCGCATTGCCCGGTGGTTACGGTTAAATAACAATTAAAGGGCTTTGGGTGGTTTATAATGCGATATTTCATGGTTGGCCTGGGAGGGGTTTTCGGCGCGCTGGCCCGTTACGGCGCGAGCCTGTTATTGAACGATAAGGGGGTGCTTCCCTGGGGCACGCTGGCCGTAAACCTGGCGGGCTGTTTTCTTTTGGCCTTTTTTTTGACACTGGTCCTTAACAAATTCAGTGGCCATTCTTATATTGTACTTGCCGTTTCCACTGGTTTTATCGGATCATTTACGACATTCTCCACAATCAGCGTGGAGAGCATCTCCCTTACTCAATCATCCGCGCTACTGGGGCCGGCCTACCTGACCTTGACTCTGGCAGGCGGGTACATGTTGACCTGGGCCGGCTACTCCGCCGGGCTGTTAATCCTGGCTACCGGTTGGGGCGAAAGATGGGCCGGGCTTGCCGGGGAGGGAAGGAGAAATGATTGACTTGTTGGCGGTGGGCGCAGGCGGGTTTCTGGGCGCCGCCGGGCGTTATATGGTGGGGAGAGTGGTGACCAGGTTCTGGCGTGGAGATTTTCCCCTGGGCACCTTTATCGTCAATGTGCTGGGCAGCTTTGCCCTGGGGCTGCTGGCGGCCCATCCCTATTTCGCCGCCTCTTTATTCAACGGTAGTGTTCGCATGGCGCTGGGCCTGGGCTTTATGGGGTCTTTCACCACCTTCTCGACGTTCATGTATGAGAGTTTCACACTGGCCAGGCGAAACAGACCTTGGACAGGGGTTTTTTACGTTTTTTCAAGTGTGGCTGTTGGCTTGCTGCTGGCCTGGCTGGCCATTTACCTGCTCTGAAAAATATTACCCGGTACTTGTATTGGGGAACGCATCCAGTCTCCACTCACTCCGGAAATCCGCATCTTATAACCTCAGGGTGGCGGTCAGGCGCCCGGGGTGGAGAAGCAAATCCAGGCCTTCGTTGATATCCTTGACCACCACGTCGGCGTTTTTCAGTGCTTGCACTGAGGTTCCTTCCGGGCCCAGGACCACGATTCCCAGGGCCGCACGGGCCAGCATCAAGCTGTCGTTCGTGCCGTTGCCCACCGTCACCACGTTTTCCGCACCCAAACTTTCCACAAAGGCTTCCTTTTCTTTTGATCCGACCGGCTGGGACAGAATCCGGACGGAACCTTTGATCCCCTTGCATTCACTTTGGCATTTGCCAAAGGTGTCAGCGGTTAAAATATGTACCTCAATGCTCTCACCAAGCAGGTTCAGTTTTTCTTCCACTCCGGGCAGCAGCATGCCGTCTTTGGCCATGGTGCCGTTGTAATCAAGCACGATATGTTTCAGGTTGAGCCGCCCTTTACCGGGGATATCAACAATGATCACCGGGCTTCAAACCTCCTTCACCTGATCTTTACCGCTTAATGCCTTTATCCTCTCGGTCAATAAAATGCATTTTATATAATTATACCAGTTTAACAGTAGCGCAATGAAAAATTTATCATGGTTTTAAGCCGGGAACAATATTGCCCGTCTTGCCAAGATGTGTTAGTATATATGCAACCAACCTATGTGCAGAGTGCACATAGGTTGGTTCAAACCAATGTATCTATTATTTTTACAGTGGTGCTTGAATCCGGGAGGTTAATATGACCGCAGGTAAAATTGAAGATGGTGCCGGCATTTCCCTGGATAAAATGATCCAACCCACATTACTTTTGCTTATTTACAAAAAGCCTTCGCACGGGTACGAATTGATTCAAAATTATAATGCCCTGGACCCAACCGAAATGGTGGAGCCCGGGACTATTTACCGAAATTTAAGGCGCATGGAAAAGGAAGGGTTTGTTTTATCCAAATGGGAAGCGTCGGAGTCCGGACCAGCCAGGAGACAATATGAAATAACCGGGAAGGGTGTGGCAGCCCTGCAAGAAGCTGTACATAAACTGGAGCACCAAAAAAAGCAAATAGAAGATTTTTTGGACCAGTATAAAAAATTGGCGGAAAGGGGGGGGATTTGATGAAAACTGATCCGGATGCGTTAAAGATACTGCACGCCGGCGCTTTACGGAAGCCCATTAAAGAATGCATTCACATCCTTTGGGAAAAATACCCGGGACTGAAAGTCGAACTGGATTACGCCGGTTCCCGCGCCTGCGCCAGGGCCGTGGCGGAAGGCAAAGTGGTGGATGTAATCGCTCTGGCGGATTACAAGGTTTTCAATGATATTTTAATCCCCAAGTTCGTGGATACCTCCTTTGTTTTTGCCACTGACCAAATGGTTTTGGCCTTTGATGAATTTTCCACGGATAGTCATAAAATTAATGAACAAAACTGGATGGACGTTTTGCTGGGTAATAACAGCATCAAATACGCGCGCTCCGATCACCGCCTGGACCCATGCGGTTACCGGACACTGATGTTGTGGCAGCTGGCGGAGGATTATTACCGGCGGCCGGGTTTGTATAATTTACTGGAAAACAACTGGAGCAACCTGTATCCCAAATCCCTGGATTTAGCCGTTGCTTTAATGGAAGGGAAAATTGACTACGGCTTCGAGTACCTGTCCGTGGCCAAACAAATGAACTTGCAATATATCCTGTTTCCCCCGGAAATAAATTTAAGCGACCCCCGTTTCGCCGGTTTTTACGCCCGGGCAAAAGTGATTATCGAGGGGAATTATCCCGGCCTGGAAACAGAAATTACCGGGGCGCCCATTGAATTTGCCGTGGCCATACCGAAAAATTCCAACCAAAAGGAATTGGCCCAGGAGTTTATCGATATCCTTACCGGTCCCCGGGGGGAAGAGATTCTGGAACAAAACGGTCTAATCCCTTGTTAAGGCGGGCGAGCCGGCGCGAGATGAAAAGGGGTGAATAGCATTGTATTTTCCGGTTTCGGGAGTGGAAGTGAACCCTATCATTCCTCCACTGGTGGCTTTTATTGTATCCTCAATTACCGCATCAGCCGGGGTTTCCGGCGCGTTTTTGCTCCTGCCCTTTCAGGTGAGCGTGTTGCACTATACCAGCCCTTCGGTTAGCCCGACCAACTTGATTTACAATATCGTGGCCATTCCGGGCGGCATCTACCGGTTCATCAAGGAGGGGCGCATGGCCTGGCCGCTGGCATGGGTTGTTATCATCGGAACGCTGCCGGGAGTTTTTTTGGGGTCGTGGGTGCGGCTAGCCTACTTACCCGACCCGAGGTCGTTTAAGCTGTTCATGGGCGGCGTATTGCTGTATCTCGGGCTTAAACTGGTCACCGAGCTTACCGGCGGCTCCAAAAACAAAAAGGCCCAGAACAAGGCCTTGGAGCAAAAGTTCAAGGAACGGGTGGCCCAAATCAAGGCCGAAAGCAATAAAAAAGTTGCCGCCGGTTTGCCGGCCGATGCAATCGTAAAAACCAAAAGTTTTACGCTCCGCAGGATTGAGTACGAGTTTTGGGGTGAAACTTATTCCTTCGGCACCATGACTATTTTTACGCTGGCGCTGGTGGTGGGGCTGATTGGGGGAATTTACGGCATCGGCGGGGGCGCCATCATTGCGCCGTTTTGCGTTTCCATTCTGGGGTTGCCGGTATATACGGTGGCCGGAGCGGCCCTGGCCGGCACTTTTCTAACTTCCATCGCCGGAGTGGTATTTTATTCCATCCTGGCTATGACCGCCGTGGGCGCGGCAACCAGCGTGGCGCCGGACTGGGCGCTGGGGGCGCTGTTCGGAGTGGGCGGTCTTTTGGGCACGTACTGTGGCGCGTATATCCAGAAATACCTGAAAGAGAACATTGTCAAGGTCATCATGGCGTCGTTAATTCTATTCTTGGCGTTGCGTTATATTATTCAGTTCTTTATTTAATTATTGATTTAACTACAAAAACACCATAGTGTCAGGCGATCCGGCGGATTTCTGGAGTGAGTGAAGCACTGGATGCGGTCCCTAGCCCGTCATATCCCAAGAGTCATGACCCCTTAGGGCGTGAAGAAGTAGTTAGGCAGTAAGTTGCAAGCGTTAATTACAAGTTTTACCGGCCTCAAGAGTAAAATTGTGAAACGAACGGAAGAAACCGCCGGAGCGCCTGATACAAGTACCGGTTTTTGCAGCGAAATCAATTATTCAATTGAAGCACGGGCACTCCGGCCCGTGCTTTTTCAAGTCCCGGCTATATTACCAGGCGGCTGTTCCTTTATTTTCCCCGCGGCGGCCAGGATTTGCCGGGCCCGGTTGACGATGGGGTACTCCACCATTTTCCCGTCCAACTGAATGACCCCGGTACCTTTGGCTTGCGCTTCTTCAAAAGCGGCCACTATTTTTTGCGCGGCAGCGACTTCTTCTTGGGTGGGGCTGAAAATTTCCAGCACCGGCCCGATTTGGGCCGGGTGAATCACCATTTTGCCCTGGAAACCCATTTTTTTGGCCCGCAGGGCATCCTCCCGCAAGGCGGTCAAATTTTTAATGAAAGGGCAGACGGTATCAAGCGGCGGTTCGATGCCGGCTATCCGGGATGCGGCGATCAGCTTGGCGCGGGCGTAAAAAAGTTCGGTTCCTTCCTCGGAATAAGTGGTCCATGTGTCCGCCGTGTAGTCGTTTCCGCCAAAGGCCAGCCTTTTTACCCGCGGGCAGGCGGCAGCCACTTCGTGGGCGTTTTCGATCCCCCGGACGCTTTCAATAAAGGGAACCAGTTCCAGGGCGCCGCGGGGCATGTTCCGCTCTTCCTCCAGCAGGCCGGTGAGCCAGTCCACCCGGCGCACTTCCTCCGCGGTTTCCGCTTTGGCCAGCATGATTCCGGCTATACCCGGTCGCACCACTGCCTGCAGGTCGGCCAGGATATGGCTGGTGGTGACGCCATTGACCCGGACAAAGGTGGGAGGCAACACCGGGGCACCGATCACCTCGCTGACCAGTCGCCTGGCGCTGTCCTTTTCACCGGCGGCCACCGCGTCCTCCAGGTCGAGAATTACGGCGTCGGCATGCAGGGTATAGGCCTTGTCTATTTTCTTGCGATCGGTACCGGGCGCAAACAACAGGCATCTGAACAGGGCCATGTGGCATTCCTTCCTTTCGGTGATAAAATTTGGTTATTATTATTTTCTACGGGAATGCAGTTATTCCTATGTGTGTCAAGGCCATGTTTCGGGGGCGGGAAAAAAGGATATTTGGCGGGCCGGGTAGAATTTTTCCATATATTGATATGGGAAGGTGGATTTATGTTTCAACTGGAAAGAAAACACCAGCTGGTCCTTTTAATTGTGGTGGCAGTGATCTTGTTCGGGGCCGGTTATAAATATGCCATGTTACGGGGAGCTGCTCCGGCCGGCGGGGAGTCGCTGGTGACCGGCGGAACGGGGCAGGAAAGCGAAGCGGCCGCGCCCCGGGGGAAAGAGGAGTTGAAGGAGATCGTTGTGCATGTGGCCGGGGCGGTGCAAAAACCCGGAGTGTATCGCCTCCCCCCCGGTTCCAGGGTTGTGGATGCGATAAATATGGCGGGCGCTACCGGGGATTCCGCCCTTGATTACTTGAACCTGGCCGCTCCGCTGGAAGACGGAAAGCAGATTGTTGTTTACAGCATGGAAGAAATGAAAAACCAGCAGGCTGCGGGTGCTGTGCCGGGGGGTGCCGTTATGGGTCCGGTGCCCGCTCCGGCCTTGCAGGCTGCGGGAACCAGCAGCGGGGGAGGAACTTTGGGGCTGATCAATATCAACACGGCGGGGCCGGCCGAATTGGAACAACTGCCCGGCATCGGGCCGTCCCTGGCCCAGCGGATTATCGATTACAGGAATCAAAACGGCCCGTTTGTTACGATCGAGGACATCATGAATGTTTCCGGCATCGGCGAAAAAAGATTTGAACAGTTGAAAGGGATGATTTGCGTTAATTGACAGGCAACAACAGGGTTACCAGGTTATCTTTTATCCTGATTTTCACCTCCGGACCGGGCTTTCGGGTGTGAATCAGGGTTTTTTATTTTTGCCGGATTCCAGGTCTTTTGTCATATGAATGACATTCTATTTGTCGCTAGTTTGACATTTTGGGTGTCGCTGTGCTGACATTAAGGCCGTCGAATATCTGATATTTTATCCATAACTAAAAATTATTTATAACATAACTGGGTCTAATCCATTAACCAAAATATTTTTACATATTTAGTTTTTATTATTAAACTTAAGGGGGATCAGAATGCTGTTAAATGTTTACGAGCTGGCGGAAAAGGATCAATTGACCTACGCCGAGATGGCCGATGCGCTGGAGTACCTTTACAAGCTTGATTACCATCCCGTGGCCGTGAAATTCTTCTGGGACGAGGATGAGTACAACAATTTCAAGGCTGAAAAGGTTCCCGGACCCAAAATGACCGTCTGCCAAATCGCTCTGGCTTCCCGGATGAATAATTATATCGTTAAGGCCAACGGGGATAATTTGATGTGCGGTAACGCCAAAACCTGCCTGGGCTTGCGCGCGGCCAGCGACGAGGAAGTTGACGGCCACGTCAAATATACTGCCGACTGGGACTTTGCCAAGGAGTGTTTGCTGGCCAAACCGGTGCTTCCGCTGGGCAAACTCAAGGGTTTCATGACCGCGCCGCTGGCCAAGACCCCGGTTGACCCGGACGTTGTTTTCATGGTCACCAACGCTCTCCAGGCTTACCACATTTTAAACGATTACATTGGAGGCAAGAAAGTTCCTACCTTGCAGTTCAATCACACCGTCAACTCGGCGGTTTGCGGCGGCATGGTTTGGTGCTATAACGAGCAAAAGCCCAATATGAACACCATGTGCGCCGGCAGTTACACCTCGGGTAAGACTGAAAAGGGAGAGCTCAACCTGTTTATTCCCGGCGGGGATATCGGCATTGTAGCCAGGCAGCTGGTTCGCCGCACCGCCAAGTACGGCGGCCCGTCCATGGTGGGTTCACCCGGCCAGGAATGGCCCGGCCTGCATGTATGCAAAAAGTGCCCGATGGTCAAGTTCAAGGATGCCGAGTAAAGAAAAGCTTATGACGTGCTTAATACTGGTTTTGGGGTGAAAGCGGAGCAGCAAATGTTCCGTTTTTTTTTGCGTCCGCTCCACCACCCCGGAGCCTGGCGCTACTATTCCCCGGGTTTATTTTTACTGGCAACGATGCTATCATTTAACCAGCAGGTTAGCAAAATAAACCATCCCGGCTGGTGGAGGATCGATGAACAGGCCCCTGGTTGCCATTACCATAAGCTTTATTCTGGGTATTGTTTTCAGCCCGTTTGCCAAACTTGACTCCGGGGTTGTTTTGCTCCTGGCCCTGGTAATTTTTTGCATTGCCATTGGCTGTTATATTGCAGCCCGGCCGGATAGCCCCCGGGTTTTTATTTTGCTCTTTTTTGTGCTGGGCTGGGCTGTGGCGAGCCTGGATGCCGCCGGAACTCCGGAGGGGCCGGAACGCTTTGCGGGGCATTTCATTACGCTGGATGGCATGGTGGCCACAGAACCGCAGGTGCGAACGGGCGATGTCGTTTACCGCCTGGCGGCGGGAGCTGTAATTTTGGGCGACCGGCGGGTGGAAACCAGGGGCCTGGTGCAGGTAAAAGTTGAGGGAAACGGGCCGGTTTATAGCTATGGCGATCGCCTGCTGGCGCGGGGAGTTTTGTACCTGCCCCGGGCCCCGGGAAATTTCGGCGCGTTTGATTACCGGGCATACCTGGAGCGGCGCGGCATTAATGCGCTGATGAAGGTGAAAAGGCCGGAGGATGTGCGGCTGGTGGGAACCGGCGGTGGCAACGCGGCGGTGCGCTTGGCCCTGCGGGTCAAGCAAAGGTTGATCCATGAGGCCGAAAGAACCCTGGATGACCGGCAAACGGCGGTGTTGAGCGGGTTGTTGTTTGGCGGCAGGGGCGGGTTGGATGACGATATACAGGAGGTTTTTAACAGAACGGGTGTGGCGCATGTTTTAAGTGTCAGCGGGCTGCATGTCGGTTATGTACTGGCCGGGGTGTTGTTGTTGGCCGGCGCGCTGAATGTGCCGCGCCGGGTTATACCCTTTGTAGCCTTGCCGGTTTTAATATTTTACGCAGTCATGACCGGTGCGGGACCGGCGGTATTGCGGGCCAGTATCATGGCCATGGTTGTGCTGGCGGCGACGCAGCTGGGCCGGGAAAGGGACTGGCCCAGCGCCCTGGCCCTGGCGGCATTGCTGATTTTAATCGCCAGGCCCGCAATTTTGTATGAAACAGGTTTTCAACTATCCTTTGCCGCCACATGGGGCATTCTTTACCTGGGCCCGCCGCTGGGGGAATTGTTACACGGGCGGTGGGCGCTTCCCGGGTGGCTGGCTTTGCCCCTGCAGGTAACCGTTGCGGCTCAACTGGGTACACTTCCGCTGCTGGTCTACTATTTCAACCTGCTGGCGCCGGTGGCTCCGCTGGCCAATTTATTGCTGGTGCCCCTGGTGGGTTTGATCATGCTGTTTGGTTTTACGGGCTGCACCGCCGGAATTGTTTTCACGCCGCTGGGGGGGATGGTAAATGCCGGCACGGGACTGTTGATTGATTTTTTCCTCGGGCTGGCGAACTTGATCAACCGCCTGCCGGGCGGATCGGTTTACCTGGCGACCCCGCCCTGGTACGCCGCGTTCTTCTGGTATGCCGGTTTAATTTTACTGGTGGAAATGCTGAAAGGTAATGCCGGCCTGCCCGGAGCCGAAAGGACAAAAAGAATCGCCCCGGCTGCCGTGGGTGCGCTGCTGTTATTGCTTATATTATGGCCCTGGAGCGGAACCGGGGGACGAATGGAAGTGCACTTCATCGACGTGGGCCAGGGCGACAGCATCCTGGTGAGGTTCCCCGGCGGTCGAACCATGCTGGTTGACGCCGGCGGAAAGATGGGAGACCTGGAAGGAGGCAGGGTGGTGGGGGACGCAACAGTGGTGCCCTACCTGCGCCGCCTGGGGATCAACAAGCTTGATGTGCTGGTGATCACCCACCCCCACGGTGACCATGCGGGCGGAGTGCCGGCCGTCGTGGAGAAACTGGATGTGGGAGCGGTGGTAACGTCGCCCGCTCCCGGGTTGGAAGAGTTGTTGTCCGGCCATGCTTTTTCGCGCGTACCCGTCTACCGGGTGGAGGCCGGCCAGTCGCTGCAAATTGACCGGCGCGTGGAGGTGCTGGTTTTGGGCCCGGACGGCCGGTCACCGGCGGGGGAGGATTTAAACAATGCCTCGGTGGTGTTACGCCTGGATTATGGAGACATTTCATTCCTCCTGACCGGTGACGTGGAGGAAGAGGCCCAGCGGGCAATGCTGGCGGCCGGCCTGGAACTGGAGGCCGATATTCTAAAGGTTCCGCACCATGGCAGCCGCTTTTTTGAACCCTGTTTTTTTAGCGCTGTGTCACCGGAATATGCCGTAATCCAGGTGGGGGAAAGAAACCGGTTCGGCCACCCGGCCCAAGAGACTCTGGATGCTTTGCTGTACACCGGCGCGGAAATTTTCCGCACCGACCGGGACGGAGCGGTTATGTTCAGCACCGACGGGCGGCAAATTACGGTCAAAACGGCCAGGTAATCAGCAATTGCCAGTGGGCCCATTTAATTTCAAGTTTATTACTGGCCATGTAAAGGTAGGGTTGGTAGCGGATTATTAAATCAACTTGATTAAGAAGCAAAGGATTTTTTAAAAAAATTTATCAAAAAAAATTAAAATTAAAGGAGGATTTTGGGGTTGATTGAAGAATTACATACAATGTAAAACTCGGTTTTATATTATAAAACGGAGATGATTTCTAAGTGAAGGCCCATAAATCTTCCGAAAGGATTGTCCAGTCTGTAGAACGCGCTTTAACAATATTGGAGGCGTTGGGCGATAGCGGTGGTAGCATGAGTATCAATGAAATCAGCGAGCAGGTGGGCCTTCATAAAAGTACTGTCCACAGGTTGTTGGCCACCCTGGGAACCAGGGGCTATGTTCAGCAAGAGCCCCATACGATGCGCTATAAACTAGGTATCAAAGTTTTGGAACTAAGCAATCAGATGCTTAGTGGTATTGATGTATGGAAAGAAGCAGTTCCGTACATGCGGCGTCTTGCAAATACCACCGGAGAGGCTATTCACCTGGCTATTATTAATGATTACGAAGTTGTATACATCGAAAAAGTGGAAGGTACCAGCTCCATACCCATGTATTCCCAGATTGGAAAACGGGCACCCGCCCATTGTACGGCTGTGGGGAAAGTGCTATTATCTTCCCTTGCTAATGATGAAGTGCGTTTTATTATCAGTAAGAAGGGGCTGGCGGCAAAAACGGAGCGCACTATTGTGGATGTAAATCAATTTTTAAAGCATTTGGAAGAGGTTCGCAAATGCGGCTTTGCTATCGATGATGAAGAGCATGAGATCGGCATCCGTTGCGTAGCTGCTCCCATCAGGGATTACAGGGGCCAGGTGATTGCCGCTCTGAGCATAACCGGTTCCGTTAACCGGCTTACCCGGGAACGGATTTCGGAAATGGTGAATCAGGTCAAGGAAACTGCACGGTCGATTTCAAGAAGGTTGGGATGTTCATTTGAAATGTTAAGCTGATATTTACTTTTTAATTAATAAAACCTGGTTTTACAATGTAAAACGGGCACCAAGAACAAAATAATATTTAGGGAGATGTTTAGCCGGTGGTTAAATATGAACAAAATGAATCCGTGGCCACTATAATTATTGACAATCCTCCGTTGAATATTTTGGACGAAACTATTCGGATAGAACTAATGCGTTTGTTCGAAAAGGTTAAAGAGAATGAGGATGTAAGGGTGCTTATAATCAAGGGGGAAGGTTCAAGAGCTTTTTCGGTAGGGTCAAATTTGCGGGAATTTCCCCTTGAACGGGGTGTAGCCGGCGGGAGGGCCAAGGTCATTTTTGAACAACAATTACATGACCTTCTTGAATCTTTGCCCCAGGTAACTATAGCCGTTTTGCGCGGTTACGTGTTGGGTGGCGGGTGTGAATTAATGATGCCCTGTGACTTGCGGATTGCTTCTGAGGATGCGGTTTTTGGTTTCCCGGAAGTAAAGGTGGGGGGGTTCCCCTGTTCAGGCGGGACTCAAAGACTGTTGCGTTTGGTTGGGGTCAGCAAAGCGAAGGAACTGCTTTTGTTGGGGAACCAGATTACGGCCAAAGAAGCAGAAAAGCTGGGCTTGGTGAACAAGGTTGTTCCTGAAGCAAACCTGGATCATGAGGTTTTACTCTGGGTCAAGCAACTCCTTAACCTTCCGTGGCAATCGTTAAAGGCAATTAAGCGGTGCGTGAATGCCGGTGCCGTGGACCCGGCCAAGGGGAAAGAACTGGAAGTTGAAGAGTATGAAAAGGTATTTGTAACCTGGGATATGCGGGAAGGCATCAATGCCTTTCTGGAAAAAAGGGACCCTAAATTTCGTCATTGTTGACAAATCAACGCCGGTAAGCCTTTTGGGGTGGATTCCACAGGTAAATTTCAGAGAGGAACACGTTAATGACTAACTTCCTGATTTGGCTTTTCAGCCTCGGGCACGCTGTGGTGGACCTCTGCCAGGGTGCTCTTTCCATTCTCATGCCGCGCCTGGCTGAAAATTTTAATTTAAGTTATTTCCAGGTAGGCCTGGTTTCATTAGCGTTTACGTTGAGTTCGGCCATTGTGCAGCCCTTGTTTGGAGTTTTAAGCGACCGTTTTTCCATTCCCTGGTTGATACCAACGGGTTTGATATTATCGGGCGCCGGCCTGTCGTTGACGGGGCTGGTCCCCTCCTATAACTGGTTGTTGTTTGTTGTGTTAATGAGCGGTTTGGGGGTTGCAATCTATCATCCCGCAGGATCGAAATTTACCAACCGTTACAGCCCTCAACAACAAAAGGGTCTGGGTATGGCTATATTTTCCTTCGGCGGTAATCTTGGCCTCGGAATTGGTCCCGCGCTTGCCATCTTTGTCCTTGGAATTGCCGGGTTAAAGTCAACTTGGGGCCTGGTATTTCCGGGACTTTTAATCGGCTTGCTGTTCCTGGTCCTTTTGCCCGTGATAAATTCCGCCACCAATGGCAACGGGGGCTCGTTTGCTTCAAAGGTGCAAAGTCAAAATGTAAAAACAATTAATTTATTGCCATTGTTTTTACTGTTATTTTATATTTCTATCCGCTCTTGGATCCAGTCCGTGATGTTAAGCTACCTTCCCTTTTATTTTACGCTGGTTAAGGGGGTTTCCGAAGGTTACGCCGGGGGTATATTAAGTATTTATCTGGTGGCCGGAGCTGTAGGAACTATTATAGGTGGCCCAATTGCCGATCGATGGGGTCCGCGATCCCTGTTTATTGGTTCCATGGTTGTAGCGCTGCTTACCACTGCTCCCTTTCTCTGGGTTGAAGGCTGGCCCGTACCAGTTTTCGCAGCATTATCCGGGGCCAGTTTGGCGGCTAATTTCGGTCCGGGCGTTGTTTTCGGGCAGTATCTTATGCCCCAAAGCCTTGGATTGGCATCGGGACTTACCCTTGGGTTTTCGGTGGGTATGGGCAGTGTAGGGGTGACCGTGTTGGGGGTGATTGCAGACCATTGGGGTTTGGTTTCAGCAATGGGAATAATTTGCCTGCTGCCGGTAGCTGCCATAGCTGCGTCTTTATTGCTGCCTGATGTAAGGCAGAGTTTAACATAGCATCTACTTAACAGGTACATAAACTATAAAAAGTTGGGAGGATAAACATGACCGGAAAATTTTTTGACGAGTGGGAGGTTGGAGATGAGTATATAACTCCCAGCCGGACCATTACGGAAACCGACGTTGTAATGTTTGCTGCCATGAGCGGCGACTATAATGAATTGCACACCAGCAGGGAATATATGAAAGAAAGCCAGTTTGGGGAAAGGATTGTTCATGGTCTTTTGGGATTGGCGATATCACATGGGCTTTTGTTTCGCACCGGGGTTCTTGAAGGGACTGGAATTGCGTTTCTAGGTATCGAATCCTGGCAATTTAAAGCACCGGTTTTTTTTGGTGACACCATTCATGCCAGAGTGAAAGTCGTCGAGAAAAGGCCAAGTAAAAGCAAACCAGATCGGGGAATTATTAAAGTTTTAATTCAATTAATCAAGCAGGATGGTACAGTCACCCAAGAAGGTATTAAGACACTCATGATTAAGCGGAAATAGGTAAGAAGCATTTTGTGAAAATAATAAAACCCGGTTTTGTAATTCAAAACCAAATGGGTGAAACAAGTAAAATGTGAGGTGGTGTTTATAGAAAAAACAACCTGCACTGAGCACCACCGGTTCCGTGAATCGGTGTAACCGGGAATGCTTACGGTATAGTGATCAGATTAAGGAAGCTGCAAAGTTTATTTCTAGAGGGTTTGGTTGTGCATTTGAAAAATATTGACTTGTTTGCTTAAATGATAAAACGTAGTTTTATAATGTAGAACCGGAGGTAATACTTATGCAATTTACTTTAACTGAAGAGCAAAAAATGATTCAATCAATGGCAAGGGATTTTGCCCGGAACGAGGTTGAGCCTCTTGCTGCTCAAATTGATGCGGAAGATGTATTCCCTGATGAGCTATATCAAAAGATGGCGGAAGTTGGCTTGCTTTGCATGACTATCCCGGCGGAATATGGCGGGCCGGAAGCTGACATGGTGTCATACTGTTTGGCCCTGGAAGAGCTGGCGGTTGCCTCTGCGGCTACAGCCAACTTAAACCTTTTAACCATGCAAATGGCCGAATTTTTATATCGTTTTGGCACCGAAGAACAGAAGAAAAAGTATATCCCTCCCTTACTAAATGGAGAAAAAATTTGTTCCATAGCGATTACCGAGCCCATGGCCGGGTCCGATGCGGCGGCACTGCAGACAACGGCGCGCCGTGTGGGGGATGAATATGTCCTGAATGGTCAAAAAGTTTTTGTTACGGCCGGGGCCATGGCCGATATGGCATTAATTTTCGCCAAAACCGATAAGGAAAAAGGAAGTAGAGGAATAAGCGTATTTCTAGTCGACACCGATACGCCCGGTTTTAGCAAGGGTAAAAAAGAGCAGTTACTAGGTATACGTGGTTTGGGGACCTGTGAATTTGTCCTGGAAGACTGTGTTGTGCCGGCGGAGAGACTGATTGGAACTGAAAACGGTGGATTTAAGCTGGCGATGCTTTCCCTGAACACAGGAAGGGTAGTGATTGCTACACTGGCCCTGGGAATAGCCAGGCGGGCACTGGAGGAATCGATTGTTTATGCCGGGCAGCGTGAGCAATTTGGCCGGCCCATTGCTGATTTCCAGGGGGTACAGTTTATGCTTGCTGATATTGACGCTGGAATCAGCAGCACTCGCTTGTTGATCCATAAAGCAGCCTGGCAAAAGGACAACGGTATGGATTATTCAACAGCTGCCTCCCAGGCGAAACTCCTGGCAACCGACCTGGCGATGCGGGCTGCCACCGATGCGGTTCAGATTCACGGCGGCTACGGTTATACCCGGGATTACGTGGTGGAACGGCTTTTCCGTGACGCCAAGTTGACTCAGATATATGAAGGAACAAACCAGATTCAAAGGATGATTCTGGCACGGAAACTCTTTTCAGCGAGGTGAGTATAATGTCCGAAAATAAAAGCCCGTTAAGTTACATTAACATAGGTGAAACCGAGACATTTACCAAAACTATCTCCGAGTATGATGTCTATGGTTTTGCCGGTATTGTCGGTGATTTCTATGGTGTGCACCTGGATGAAGAGTTTGCCAAAAAAACTCAGTACGGGACGCGGATCGCACAGGGCGCCTTAAGTGTGGGGCTGATCTCAACTGTAATGGGTTATATGGCCAGAAGGTTTCCGCCGCCGGGGGCAGTTTCCTATCGTTATGACATAAAATTTGTCAAACCGGTTTTTATTGGCGACACCATTACGGCCAAATTGGAATTGGCGGAAAAAGAAGAAGAAAAAAGGCGCTGTATTTTTAAAGCTTACTGTGTTAACCAGCACGATGAGGTTGTGGCGGAAGGTAAAACTTACATGAAGGTGCTGGTAACGGAGGCCAGTTAAAGTATCAATTGTTTTTAAAGATAGAAAACTCTTTTCACCGATAGATAAAAACATTATCCATATTTTTAATAATTTTGAAGCTATCATGTGATTTTAACCCTAATTGGGGGTTAATTCCATGTGGTTTGGAGGTGATATGCCAAGACCCTTTTTCAGGTTTCATAATACAGGTTGTAGACTTCATAATTCTCATTAAACTAAGGAGGGAAAAAAATGTTTAACAAAAAGAGCAGGATATTGTTGCTGGGTCTTTTGGTTTCGCTCTTAATAGTTGGTTTGGTAGCTTGCAGCAATGGCGGCTCGGGGCAATCTGATAACAGCGGCGGTGATAAACCCGAATTTGTCTTAAAGTTTGGACATGACCAGGCATCGGAACATGCTTATCACCAGGCGGCGGTATGGTTTGCCGAGGAAGTGAACAAAAGAACTGATGGCCGGGTTAAAATTGACGTGTTCCCCAATGCTCAGCTGGGTGAAGAATCAACTATGCTGGACAGCCTGAAAATGGGTACACTTGATTTTTGCATTTCGTCAACATCAAATGCTTCCAGCCACGTGCCTCAGATGGGGCTGCTAAGTACTTCTTACCTGTTTAATGATGCGGACCACTTGTATAAAGTAGCTACGGACCCCGACATTATCAACAAATTCGATAAGCTGGTATCGGAAAAGAACTTGGGTTTTAAGCTGGTCACATTCCTGCCGAATGGTTTACGCAGCCTGTATGCCACCCGTGAAATCAAGGGGATTGATGATGTACAGGGTATGAAAGTGCGGGTCATGTCATCTCCCATTGAAACCAAGGTTTGGGCAGCCATTGGCAGTAAACCCACCACGGTACCTTTTAATGAAGTATATACCGCACTTCAAACTAACCTGGTGGAAGGAGCTGAAAACACTCCATCTTCCTACCTGACAGCGAAACACTATGAAGTAGCTCCCTATTTCATTGAAACGGGACATGAATGGCTAATGTCCGAGGTATGGATCTCCAACAAGACCTGGGAGAAACTCCCCGAAGATATTCGGAAAATAATTATGGAAACAGGGGCCGAGATGGCTCGATACGGTTTGGACAAGCAGCTTGAAAACGATGCCAAGGCCATGGAAGAGTTGACAAGCAAATACGGGGTAAAGGATATCAAGGTGGATGTGGCTCCTTTCCGGGAGAGGGTTAAACCTCTGCACGAGCAAATAGCCAAGGAACTTGGATCCGAGGATGTTCTGGCCCGGATTCAGGAATTGGGCAAGTAAGCTGGAGCTTGGCAGGATGTAATTTGCGTTTGAGGGGTGGCGCCAGCCGCCCTTCAAAACCCAGCTCCTTTGGAAGGGAGGTTTACGGTATGGGAATTAATCAAAAGAGCAATACATCCCGGGGACAGGCGGAACAGGCTGTGGCCAAGTTAACTGCTTTAGGTGATGTCCTTGAAAAAATGCAACTGGCAATAGGCAGTTTTTTACTGGCTTTCTTTTTAACTGTTGTCCTGGTGGACGTGGTTATGCGGGAATCGGGTCATCCCGTCGTTTGGCTGCAGGATGTGGCACGATTTGCCTTCATGTGGACGGTTTTTTTCGGGGCGGCCATTGGCTTTCGTCACGGAACGCACTACCGTATTGAGTTGTTCGCTGGAAACAAGTTTCTAACGCCGTTTGTTTTCCTCTGTCAGGCTATTTTTATACTTGTTCTAATCATTTACGGGTATCAATTTGCCATGATGGGTTTGGAAAGGGTGGCCATGCCCTCCGGCATACCAATATTCTATTCGGCTGTTTCCATACCCCTGGCGGGCCTGTTCATGCTGTATTACCTGGTGGAATCCATCAGAGTGTGGATTAATGTGCAACGGGGAGGGTAAAAATGTTCTTGATCGCCGTTCTTTTTATAAGCTTCTTTGGTTTATGTTTGCTGGGAGTTCCAATTGCTATTTCTCTGGCCCTCTCGGCGATGGTTACCGGCCTGCTGGCAGGCATATCACCCCTGGTGGTGGTGCAAAACATGTTTACGGGCGTTGATAGTTATACCCTGCTGGCTGTGCCCCTGTTTATGCTGGTGGGCGAGATTATGGACAAAGGATCCATAACCGAGCGCCTGGTTGCTTTCGCCCGCAGCGTGGTGGGCCATATTCGCGGCGGTCTGGGCCATGTTACTGTTTTTGCGAATATGTTGATGGCGGGCATTTCCGGATCCGGTACCGCAGATGCTGCGGCGCTGGGAAGCATCTTAATTCCGGCGATGAAAAAAGAAGGTTACCCGAGTGAAATGGCTGTGGCGGTAAATGCTTCGGCAGCCACCATGGGTCCGATTATCCCGCCCAGTATCATCATGGTGGTATACGGCGCATACGGTGGCGTTTCCATAGCCGGCTTGTTTTTGGGCGGCGCCCTGCCGGGTCTGATTGTCGGGGTAACGCTGATGCTGGTAATCTATTTTTGGGCGACCGCCAATAAATTTCCAACCACCGCCAGAGCCACGCTAAAACAAATATTTTCCAGCTTTTGGGACAGTATCTGGGCGCTGATTGTACCGTTTATCATTGTGTTCGGGGTTGTTGGCGGGGTATTTACCGCCACGGAAAGTGCCATGATTGCGGTAATATATTCCCTTTTGGTCTCAGTGTTTATTTATCGTGCATTGAACTGGCGTATTTCTTGCGAAGCTTTTAAAAAATCACTCGTAGCGCTGGCCAGTCCCTTGCTGGCAGTGGCAGGGGCAGGTGCTTTCGGTTATATTATGGCTTACTTGCAGGTTCCAAATTTAATCGTTGATTTGGCGGGGCCCGTAACCGACAGCACTTATGCGACCTTAATTTTTATTGCTGTTTTGTATTTGATCTTGGGAACCTTCATGGATGCTATTCCCGCAATAGTAATTTTTCTTCCCATAGTTCAAAAGATGATTGCTGAGGCGGGACTCAACCCCGTTCATGTTGGCGTACTGGTTACTGTTGTGCTTTGCTTTGGATTTTTGACACCGCCTTATGGGTTAACACTTTTGTTGAGCGCCGGCATTGGCAATGTTCCGGTATTGAAGGTTGTTAGAACTCTGGTTCCTTTTTACCTGGTGATGTTGCTGGTTATTGCCATGATAATCTTTTTACCTGATGTTGTCTTATTCCTACCCAGGTTACTGGTTCCCACGGCAGTAGGTGGGTAAAACTTAATATAAGATACGTTAATACAATATCTCTCAAATTGATATAAAAAAACGGCAACTGGAGGAGATGACATTGAGTAAAGTAACAAGTTTTGAATCGGCTGCAGGTTTAATTAAGGACGGGGATACCATTACCGCCTGTGCCTCGGCGGGGATGATGGTGCCGGAAGCTATGCTGGATGCCATTGAAAAACGGTTCTTATCTACCGGTTCACCACGAAACTTGACAGTGTTTTTCCCTATCGCCATAGGCGATCGGATCAGTCTGCCCGGTTTGGATCACCTGGCGCACAAGGGGTTAATTAAACGGTTGATCGGCGGGTCATATGTTTTGGGGCGTTCCGACGGCAGCGGCAATAAAATTGCCCGGATGGTGTTGAACAACGAAGTTGAAGCTTATAACCTGCCCCTGGGTACTATGATGCAAATGTTACGCGATACGGCGGCGAAAAAGCCCGGTACCTTTACCGAGGTGGGGTTGAACACCTTTGTCGACCCGCGGCAGCAGGGGGGAAAATTGAATGATATTACCAAGGAAGACCTGGTTGAGCTAATTGAGTTGGGAGGCCGGGAATGGTTATGGTACAAGCCGATACCCATTGATGTTGCTATTATCAGGGCTACCACTGCAGATGAGAACGGCAATCTTACCTTCGAGCATGAGCCCGCTACCCTGGGGATCCTGGCTCAGGTCATGGCGGCCAAGAACAATGGAGGAAAAGTAATCGCCCAGGTAAAAAGGGTAACTCAAAAAGGGAGCATGAACCCCCACGCCGTCAAGGTTCCGGGTATGCTGGTGGACGCTATAGTGGTTGACCCAAACCAAATGCAGGGAACACAAACAGCGTATGATCCCTGGCTATCCGGCGAGGTAAGGCAGCCGCTGGATCGCATTGAACCGATGCCTTTTTCTGCGGATAAGGTAATTGCCCGCCGGGCGGTAATGGAGTTTAAGCAAGGAATGATTATCAACCTTGGTTTCGGCATTCCAGGTAACATACCCAAGATTGCCGTGGAAGAAGGTTTTACGGACAAGGTGAGCTTTATCATCGAACAAGGTTCGTGGGGCGGTTTGCCGGTATCCGGCTTGCAATTCGGTGCTTCCGCCAACCCGCAGTGCATTATAGATTCCGGTGCCCAGATGGATTTCATCGACGGGGGAGGATTCGATTTGACCTGCCTGGCATTTGGAGAGGCCGACGCTAACGGGAGCGTGAACGTTAGCAAGCTGGGGCTGCTGATTCCCGGTTGCGGCGGGTTTATCAATATCGTCAATAACGTGCCCAGGGTAGTTTTCTGCGGTTACTTCACCGCCGGTGGTTTAAAGGTGGAGATAGAAGACGGCAGGCTTAAAATACTTCAAGAAGGGAAATTTAATAAGTTTACCGATAAAATTGAACACATAACCTATAGCGGCGAGATGATGCGGAAAAAGCAAAAAGAAGTGATTTACGTTACGGAAAGGGCTGTTTTCAAGCTGGTGCGGGAAGGGCTGGAAATCATTGAGGTTGCGCCCGGGATTGATGTGCAAAAGGACGTGCTCGACAAATTGACCATTCCGGTTCGTGTTGCAGCGGACCTCAAGACAATGGACCCTCGTCTGTTTCGTCCGGAACCGATGCAAATTAAGTTATAAAGTTTGGATTAAACTTCTCATTCCAGTTTGGCTAAGGTTGGACTGGATATTGGAGGTATAAGAGGGGATTTAAATTATGCAGGTGAAAACAGAGCAAACGGTATTAATAATTGGCGGAGGTGGCGCAGCCTGCCGTGCTGCAATAGAAGCGGCGGATGCTGGGGCCAGGGTGATAATGCTGTTGAAGGGTAAGCTGGGGGCAAGTGGGGCAACGGCCTACAAGGTGGCCGAAATGGCCGGTTTTAACGTGGCGGACGGTCAGGTGGATCCTGATGATACGCCGGAAGAACATTATAAAGATATTATGACTGCCGCACATGGTATGGCCGACCCAAAATTGGCGCGTTTGGTGGCGGAAGAAGCGCCTCTGGCTTTAAAAACCCTGGAGGACTGGGGGGTGCGATTCGAGCGGGACGGGGATAATTACCTTGAGTTCCTGAGTTGTTTTGCCAGTCGTCCTCGCACCCATGTAATTAAAGGACATGGCGAACCAATTATTCAGGTCTTAATTCCTCAGCTAAAAAAACGCAACATTACTGTTTATGAAGAATGCTTGGTAACGAACCTGTTTATTCAAGACGGCGAGTGCATAGGTGCCGGTTTTATCGATCAGGGCGGCGAATATAAGGCCATTGCCGCCGGGGCGGTGATCCTGGCGACAGGTGGGGCCGGTCAGCTTTTTGCCAGGAATCTTAATCCGCTGGACATTTGCGGTGATGGTTACACGCTGGGATATGAAGCCGGGGCGGAACTGATCAACATGGAGTTCATGCAGGCCGGAATCGGTATAATTCATCCCGTGGTCAATATTTTAAACGGCTGGGTTTGGTCTGCGCATCCCCTGTTGACAAACAAATACGGTGAGCAGTTTTTGTCCAACTACCTGCCGGAAGGGATTAAAGCGGAGGAGGTAATGGATACCCATTCCCATCACTTTCCCTTTAGTTCATCGGATATCTCAAGGTACATTGAAGTTGCTATCCAAACCGAAATCGCGGAAGGACGCGGGACCGATCAAGGCGGGGTCAACCTGGATTTTACCCTGTTAAACGATGATTACCTTAAAGCACTTCCGCCTGATAGCGCTTTTTGCAAGATGTGGAACATCACCCGCGAATATCTTTTATCTCGAGGAGTGGATGTGCTACGGGAACCGGTGCAAATTGCCTGCTTCGGGCATGCAATTAACGGCGGGTTAAGAATCAACGAGCAAGGGCAGACATCGGTTCCAGGTCTTTACGCAGCCGGGGAAGTGGCCGGCGGGCCCCACGGCGCCGACCGTTTGGGCGGAAATATGATGGTGACCTGCCAGGTATTTGGCGCCCGGGCCGGTCGTTCCGCGGCTATGGTGGCGCTGGGGAAAAAAACTGCCGAAATCCCCGCGTCTTTGATAGGCCGGGAAAAAGCCCGGCTCCAAGAACGGATAGGAAGGTCCGTTGATGTTTCCGGTCTTAAGAAAAAACTTCAGACCAGCGCCCAAAACAGGCTATTGGTAAGGCGCAGTGAAGCCGGGCTTGAGCAGTTTATGAATACGATTGCCGAGGTGCGTGATGAAATATTCAGTGCTCCAACCGCACCATACCTGAGCCGTGATGTATGGGAGCTTTTAAGCCTTCTTTGCGCCGGAGAAATAATGGCCTGTGCCGCCCTTGCACGTAGGGAAAGCCGGGGTAGCCATTTCCGTACCGATTTCCCGGAACGTGATGATGTTAGATTTGGCTCACCCTCGGTTATCACCAGGGGAACGGGTAAGCCCGAATTAAGCGTTTTACAATTTAAGTAAGCTATTTAAGCAATGAGTTTGTTAATAAATAAAACCATATTCCAATTGGAGGATTGTTATGCAAAAGAAAGTAGTGACTTTTGGTGAAATAATGCTTCGCCTGTCAACACCCGGCCATTCAAGGTTTGTACAGGCTGATTCCTTTGACGTAACTTACGGTGGTGGAGAGTCCAACGTAGCTGTTTCATTGGCCCAATTTGGTCTCAATGCCTGTTATGTAACTAAAGTTCCCAATAATCCCATTGGACAATGTGCTATAAACCATGTGCGCCGCTTTGGTGTAAATACGGATTACATCGCCCGGGGTGGCGAACGTCTTGGGATTTATTTTTTGGAAAGTGGTTCTTCGCAGCGGCCTTCTAAAGTAGTTTATGACCGTAGCAATTCATCCATTAGCCAGGCTGTGCCGGAAGATTTTAACTGGCGGGAAATTTTTGAAGGGGCGGATTGGTTCCACTGGACAGGTATCACCCCGGCTATCAGCGACAGTGCCGCTTCCTGTGTCCGGGAAGCCTGCAAAGTAGCCAAGGAAATGGGCGTTACCATAAGCTGCGACTTGAACTACCGCAAGAAGTTGTGGACTAGGGACAAGGCTAACAAGGTGATGACCGGTCTTATGGATTACGTCGATGTATGCGTTGGCAACGAAGAAGATGCGGCGGACGTTTTTGGTATCAAGGCGGCGAAGACCGATGTAACCAAAGGGAAATTACATGCTGAAGGCTACAAAGATGTAGCCAGGCAATTGGTGGAAAAGTTTAATTTAAAATATGTAGCTATTACTTTAAGGGAAAGTTTCTCAGCCTCGCATAATGGTTGGTCCGGATTATTATATGACGGCAAGGAATTTTATCAGTCACGGAAGTATGATATCATTCCCATCGTTGACCGGGTAGGCGGCGGAGATTCTTTTTGCGCCGGTCTTATTTATTCGCTGGTAACAGGCAAAAAGCCACAAGACGCCATTGAGTTTGCGGCGGCGGCTTCTTGTTTAAAACACACAGTTCCGGGAGATTTTAATCTAATTACCGTTGATGAAGTTGAGCTGCTGGCCAGGGGTGATGCAAGCGGCCGGGTGCAAAGGTAATTAACCTTTTAAAGGAGTTGTGGGTTAATGCTGAAAAAACATGAACAATTAAAAAGAATTATGGATGTAGGAATTGTCGCCGTTATTCGGGCGGAGTCCGCCGGTAAGGCTATTAAGGTTATTGAAGCTGTGCGCGAGGGAGGTATCCCCGCCATAGAAGTAACGATGACGGTACCGGGAGCTATTGATGTGATTAAGGAATTATCCCGCAATTTTAAAGAAGAAGAAATGTTGATTGGAGCAGGCACGGTGCTGGATGCCGAAACCGCCCGTGCCTGCATCCTGGCCGGAGCTCAATATATTGTGAGCCCCGGCTTAAATCCTGCCACCATTCGCTTGTGTAACCGTTATCAAAAAATCTGTATGCCTGGTTGTGCCACAGTAACTGAAATGCTAACTGCTATGGAATTGGGGGTTGACGTGGTAAAACTTTTCCCTGGTGAATTGTTTGGACCCCGGTCCATAAAGTCCTTCCGGGGCCCGCTTCCCCACATTAATATAATGCCTACAGGCGGTGTTAATCTGGACAATGTCGATCAGTGGATTAAAGCCGGCGCCGTGGCTGTTGGCGTAGGCAGCGATATAACCAAACAGGGACTGGCAACCGGCGATTATAACCTGATCAAAGAAACAGCGCGGGCATTTGTTGAGAAAATTGCCCGGACTCGCTCCATGCTGGCCAATTAAGCAATTAAAAACGGATGTTTGTTCATTTTAAAGGGGGGATTTTTCTGACGGTCAGAGTAGCGATTAATGGTTTCGGAAGAATTGGCAGAAATGTCTTTAGGGCGGCCATACATAGAGATGATCTCGAAATTGTCGCCATCAATGATTTAACAGATCCTAAAACGCTGGCACACCTGCTAAAATTTGACTCCGTCCATGGAACTCTAACTGAACCGGTTCTGGCCATGGATAATTGTATTAGCGTAAATGATAGGCTAATTAACGTTTTTTCCGAACCTGAACCCCGGAATTTACCCTGGGGTAAATTGAATGTGGATGTGGTTGTGGAATCTACGGGGCGTTATACCAGGGGGGATGATGCCCGTCAACATGTTTTGGCGGGCGCTAAAAAAGTGGTTATCAGCGCTCCCGGCAAGGGTGTAGATGCCACCATTGTTATGGGAGTAAATCATCATACCTATGACCCCGCCAGGCATCACGTAATTTCTAACGCCTCATGCACCACCAACTGTTTGGCTCCGGTCGTTAAGGTGATTCATGAAAGATTTGGTATAAATTATGGTACTATGACAACAGTGCATTCTTATACTAATGACCAGCGAATTTTGGATTTGCCGCATAAAGATCTTCGCCGGGCCAGGGCGGCGGCCATGTCGATTATTCCCACTTCTACCGGCGCGGCCCGGGCGGTGAGCCTTGTGCTTCCTGAAATGGCCGGACGGTTAAACGGACTGGCTATGAGGGTTCCCACCCCGAACGTGTCGGTGGTTGATTTTGTGGCTGTTATTAATAAGCCTGCTTCGGTTGATGAGGTTAACTTGGCCTTAAAAGAGGCCGCTGAAGGAGAATTGCAGGGTATACTGGAGTACTGCGATTTACCGCTGGTATCAAGGGACTTTTACGGTAATCCTCATTCCTCAATAGTAGATGCTTTATCCACTATGGTGATTGGTGATAATATGATAAAAGTAATAGCATGGTATGATAATGAATGGGGTTATTCCTGCCGTGTAGTAGACCTGGTTGCTTATATAGGAAATATGTAAAAACATTAGTATCACATATAAATAGAATTGCGTTTGTTCAAAACCGGTAAATAGCTAAAATTCAGCGAAAGTTCCAGAGAGATACTGACCAAATAAAAAACTCCTTATAATAGAGATATGGGTTGTCTTTGCCCAAATCTCCAGAATAAGGAGAACTACAGTGCAGTTCAAGGATACTATATAATTTTTATTATATCAACTGCATAAACTACTTTATAATAAAATTCTCCTCAGTGTCTTGACAACTAAAAAGTAAATCTCAGCGAGTATCGGTATGGATTAACTTTGGTAATATAGATATGATCACTTCGACGCCAGACCCATGTCTATATTACCACCGTCCATTGATCGTCAAATTTGAGTGAAAAATTAAGTTTACCAGTAAAGGGTACGACAAACGGAACAGTTTTGCGTACCCTATAATTTTACTTTCGAACGAGGGGTAAAATTTTTCCGGCGCCGAAATTATTCGCACCGACCGGGACGGAGCGGTTATGTTCAGCACCTGTTCAACTACCCCCAACTGAAGTTGGGGGGTTGCGGCACTCATGCTTAAGTCGACTTTCAGTCGATACCAATCCCACCTGCTTTAGCAGGCGGTGGTTAAGTTTAATTTCGGGATTTTTTGTGCTTAAAAGGATAAATATTGCGAATGGAGTAATTACTTTAACGCGGAGTAAATCTTTGTGTTTTCTTAGCAAGGGGGGCTAACGGGTGGACCATGCTGAAATCAACTCCTTCAACCTGGCGGTGCTCAACTCGCTGACGGCGCATATTGCTGTTTTGGACGGCGAAGGCAATATCATCGCCGTAAACGAATCCTGGAAGCAATTCGGCCGGGAGAATGGCGCCGACGCCGCCACTATTTCCGCCACCGGCCGGAATTACCTGGAAGCCTGCCGGCGGGGGGCAGGTGAGGGTTGCGCTACGTCGGCCCTTGCCCTGGCCGGGATTCAGTCCGTTTTGGAAGGTTCCCGTGCCCGGTTTGCCATGGAATATCCATGTCATGCGCCAGGGGAAAAACGGTGGTTTCTGTTGAATGTAACCCGCCTGTCCGGCGGGACCGGTGGAGCGGTGGTTTCACATACCGATATCACGGGGCGGAAGAAAAACGAGGAGCGGCAGCAAGCGGAACTGGCCATACTGTCCGAACTGGCTAATTTTAAAAACTTAAAGCAATCAATCAGTAATGTACTTAAAATATTAACCGGGGTGATCGGCTGCGATGCGGCCGCCATTAGACTTTCCGAAGGAGATGATTTCACTTACTTCGCCCACACTGGTTTTGAGCCGGACTTTATAGCAAAGGAATATTCCCTGTGTTCCTTTACCCCGGACGGAACGCCGAAAAAAAGCGACGATGGAAGAACCGTTCTGGAATGCCTGTGCGGCAAAGTGTTGCGGAACCAATTGAGCGGTTTTATCAACGAAAAGTACCTGACCAATTATGGTAGTTTTTTTACCGGCTCCGCTTCTTTGCTGCGGGAAGATCCGGCCGGGCCGCTGCAACTGGAGGGACCCTGGCGGCTTACCTGTTTGACTGCCGGTTTCGAAACCCTGGTGCTGGTGCCCATTAAGGATGAAGGTGAAAACATCGGTCTCTTGCAGCTGAACGGAACGGGCAAAGACCGCGTTTCCCGCGAGGACATGCCCTTTTTGGAACTGGTTAGCAGGCATATCGCTTCCGCCATAAGGCATTTAAAAGATGCGGAGGCCCTTCAAAAACGGATGTTGTACGACCGGGTCACGGCCGGGGCCATGGCCATCTTGTCGGGGTATGATAATCGCGGCGAAGTGTTGAAAAAATTAATCGACCTGCTCACCAGACGTCTGGGTTACAATGCAGGGGCCTACTACGCTTATGACGAGTGGACACGGTCCTTTGAACGGGTTATTTGCCGGTCCGTTCAAAATGATCCCGTGGGAACACCCGCATCCCTTGAGGATCAGGCGATCATCGACACGGCTTTTGACAAGCGGACCCTGATTATTGAACGGCAGGAAAAAGCCGGGCTTTCTACGAGCGCCGGTCATCCCCTTGTTCGGGCTATTTTTCCGGTATATTACCAGCAAATGATCCAGGGGGTGCTTTTAATTGATGCGGGCAGAGCTGTGGAAGAGGAAGAAATTAAATTCCTGGAAAAGGTGGCTGTGCAACTGGGTATCACCCTGCACGGCATCAAGCAGTTTGAGGATCTGAAGCTTTTATCACAGGAACTCGGCGACAGGCAGCGGGAAATAGAAAGCAAAAACCGGGAACTGGAACATGCCAACAAGGCTAAAAGCGAGTTTCTCACCAACATGAGCCACGAGCTCAGAACGCCTCTCAATTCCGTGATCGGTTTTTCCGAGTTGTTGGAAAGACAGCTTTTTGGCCAGCTAAACGAACGCCAAATGGAGTACGTCAGGGATATCAAGGAAAGCGGGGAACACCTGCTGGCCTTGATCAATGACATCCTCGATCTTTCCAAGATCGAGGCGGGGGCCATGGAGTTGGACTTAAGCGACGTATTCCTGCCCGACCTTTTGCAGGGCAGCATCCGCATGTTCCGGGAAAAAGCCATGAAAAAGAATATCAAACTGGATATGCGGCTTGATGAAAGGGTCGGAACCGTATTTGCCGATGCCCGTAAAATCAAACAGGTTATTTTTAATCTGCTGTCCAACGCGCTTAAGTTTACGCCGGAAGGCGGAAAGGTCGAACTGTCCGTCACCCTGGAGAACAACAGCGTGCTGGTCCGGGTACGCGATACCGGTATCGGGATATCGGAAGAGGACAGGGAAAAAATCTTCCTGGAGTTTTCCCAGGTGGACGGGTCTCTGTCCAGGCGGCACGAGGGAACGGGTTTGGGCTTGGCTTTGTCCAAGAAACTGGTGGAAATGCACGGTGGTAAGATCTGGGTGGAAAGTGAACTGGGCGTGGGAAGTGAGTTTATATTCAGCCTTCCCGCGGAACCGGTGCCGCCGCCGGCAGAGGCGCGGAGTGACCGACCCGGCCGGGGTGCGGATATTGATCAGCGGCCCGGAAAAGAACCCCTGGTACTGGTTGTTGAGGATGATGACCGGGATGCCAGGTTGATTGAGTCTTATTTAAAGAGCGAAGGTTACCGGGTGGTCCGCGCGGTGAACGGCCGGCAAGGCCTGGAAATGGCCCGGAAGCTGTACCCGCAGATAATTACTCTGGATATATTGATGCCGGTGATGGATGGATGGGGTTTGTTGAAAAAGCTTCAGGCCGACCGGGAATTAAGGGGTATACCCGTAATTATCATTTCGGTGGTTTCGGATTTGAAAAAAGGCCTGGATTTCGGGGCGTCGGAGGTTCTGGTAAAGCCGTTCGACCCCGGTATCTTGGCCGGCATTGTCCGCAACAGGTTGAGCAAAGACGCTTCACCCGTATTCAGGCGCTTACCCACCATTCTGGTTATTGATGACGACCCCAGGGCCGTGGAAATTATTGCGGGCAATTTGACGGATCACGGTTATCGCGTGCTCAAAGCCTACGGCGGCGCGGAGGGGATCAGAAGGGCCCGGGAAGACAGGATTGACCTTATTTTGCTTGACCTGATGATGCCCGAGATCAACGGCTTCGAGGTGGTTAAAACAATTAAACGGGACCCCCGGCTCAAGCACGTGCCGGTAATTGTACTCACGGCCAAAATATTAACCAGGGGGGATTACGAGAAACTGCAGGGGTTGGTTGAAGCGGTTAAGGAAAAAGGCAGCTTCAGCCCGACCTTGCTGCTTGCCGAGGTGCGCAGGGTGCTGGAAAGGCGGGGTACGGGCGGGGGTGATTTGACGCAATGAAAAGCAAGGTGATTTTAATCATTGAGGATAATGAAAAAAATTTACGCTTGGTCCACGACATCCTGGAATCACAGGGTTACAGGGTTATACAGGCCCGCAGCGGTAAAGAGGGAATTGAGACGGCGCGGGAGCAAAGACCAGATCTCATCATCATGGATATCCAGATGCCCGGTATTGACGGCATAACGGCAACCAGGATCCTCAAACAGGATGAACGGACCTGTAACATACCGGTCATCGCTTTAACCGCCATGGCCATGAAGGGCGACAGGGACCGAATTTTACAGGCCGGGTGCGACGGGTACCTACCAAAACCTGTCCGGTTTGACGCGCTTCTGGAAGCGGTGGAGAACGGCTTTAAGCCGGACAAGGATTGACCCGTCGCGAGGTAATTTGTCCTAGTTGCCCAGGCTGTGAACAGGCGCCGGGATCCGGCCTCCCCGTTTGATGAAACCGGCGGAGGAAAAACGGTGCACCGGCATCACCGGCGCCCGGCCCAGCAGGCCGCCGAATTCCACGTGGTCGCCCACTTGTTTGCCGGGGGCGGGGATTATCCGCACGGCGGTGGTTTTCTGGTTAATGACGCCGATGGCCACTTCATCGGCAATTATAGCCGAGATAGTTTCCGCGGTGGTATCCCCCGGCACAGCGATCATGTCCAGGCCCACCGAGCATACGCAGGTCATGGCCTCCAGTTTGTCCAGGTGCAAAGCGCCTTCTTCCACCGCCCTGATCATGCCGGCGTCCTCGCTGACCGGGATGAAAGCGCCGGAAAGGCCGCCCACGTAAGACGAGGCCATGGCGCCGCCCTTTTTGACGGCGTCGTTCAATAAGGCCAGGGCCGCTGTAGTGCCGTGGGTGCCGCAGCGCTCCAGCCCCATGGCTTCCAGTATTTCGGCCACGCTGTCACCTACCGCCGGGGTGGGGGCCAGGGAGATATCCACGATGCCGAAGGGCACGCCCAGCCGCGCCGCCGCGGTGCGCCCCACCAATTCGCCCATGCGGGTGATCTTGAAGGCGGTTTTTTTGATTGTTTCGGCCAGGGTGCCGAAATCGCCGTCTCCTGCCCGCTCCACGGCCCGCTTGACCACGCCGGGCCCGCTAACTCCCACGTTGATGACCGATTCCGGTTCGCCCACACCGTGAAAGGCGCCGGCCATGAAGGGATTATCCTCGGGCACATTGGCGAAAACCACCAGCTTGGCGCAACCCAGACCGTCGCGCTCGGCGGTCAGGGATGCGGTTTCCTTGATTACCCGGCCCATCAGTGCCACTGCGTCCATGTTGATGCCCGCATGAGTGGTGGCTACGTTAACCGACGAACACACCCGCTCGGTATAAGCCAGGGCGGTGGGGATGGAATCGATCAGTTTCCTGTCGCCGCCGGTGATGCCCTTGTGCACAAGAGCCGAGTAGCCGCCGATAAAGTTGACCCCCACCTCGGCTGCCGCCCGGTCAAGGGTTTGGGCGAAGATCATGTAATCCCCGGATTGGCTGCACCCCGCCACCAGCGCGATCGGTGTCACCGAAATGCGCTTATTGACGATCGGGATACCGTATTCCCGCTCGATGTCTTCCCCCACCCGGACGAGGTTGCCGGCCAGCCTGGTGATTTTATCATAAATTTTGGTGCAGGCGACCCGGGGGTCGGCGTCCGCGCAATCCAGCAAATTAATGCCCATGGTGATGGTGCGGATATCCAGGTGTTCTTCCTGGACCATTTTAATTGTCTCCACGATTTCCTGAATGGTAAGCAAAATAACCCCTCCTGTATTACAACCTGTGCATGAAGTTGAATACGTCCTCGTTTTGGGCGTCTATGCGCACCCCCAGTTCGAAGCCTTTGGCGATAAGACGGTCCTTGAGCGTGGAGAGGTCGATTTTGCTTTGTTCCATGTCGGCGATGAGCACCATGACCAGGAATTCCTGCATGATAGTCTGGCTGATGTCGAGGATATTGATATTGTTTTCAGCCAGGATAGTGGTGACACCGGCGATGATGCCCACCCGGTCCGGGCCTATGACGCTGATGATGACGCGCCGGCCCTTTTTTTCGCCCGCGTTCAAGTATTTCATTGGATATCGCTCCCGTTTTCTTTTTCCTTTGTCTTTTCAGCCGCCAGCAAGGCGGCGTTGTAAACCTCCCGGATGGGGACGCCGCGTTCCAGCGCGCGGGCCCGGCAATCCTCAAATTCGGGGCTGAACCGGGCGGGGGTCTCCCCGTTGCCTGCATAGGCGATTTTTACCCGCACCGGGCCGTATTCCGTCGTTACGGTTAAAAAGCCCCGCGGCAAACAGGCGCGGTTTTCCGCGCGCACGCGTACGCCCAGGGTGGATGTTTCTTTGAATATTTCGGTCATGATGACGTCCCGGTTTTCTTTACGAGCTAGTACGGTAAGCATTACACCGGGGCGGCCCTTTTTCATAATGATTGGCTGAAGGTAAGCGTCCAGCGCCCCTTCCGCCAGGAGTTTTTCAATCAGGTATGGGTAAAATTCGGGATTCATGTCGTCAATGGCTGTTTCCAGCACCAGTATTTCTTCCCATGTGTAATTCATCGTTCTCAATTTGCTTTACTTCCTCCATTATTATATCCGGGATTTGTTGGATTGTCCCGTTAATATTTCGCCTGTGGCAGATGAGATTCCTTTATTGAAAATTTAGTTATATTTCATTGACAAACTGTTTTAAACAATGTAACCTGAAAGAAATGTCCAAATTGTACCAGATTTTCAGTTTTGATAATTAGTTAAATGATATTACTGTGAAAACCCGGTATTTGTATCTGGCGTTCCGGTGGTTTCTTCCGTTCGTTTCGCAATTTTACTCTTGAGACCGGTGAAGCTTGTAGTTAACGCTTGCAACCTGCTGCCCAACTACTTCTTCACGCCCTAAGGGGTCGTGGCTCTTGGGATATGACGGGCTAGTGACCGCATCCAGTGCTTCACTCACTCTAGAAATCCACCGGACGCCTGCCGCTGTGGTGTTATTACAGCTAAATCGTTTAATAAATTAATCACAAAGGAGGTAATGTTAATGGCAAAATTTCTCAGGGTTGATATGTCCGGAAAAAAGGCTGTCTATGAAGAAGTACCGGAGAAATACCTGGCGCTGGGCGGCCGGGCATTAACTTCCCAGCTGGTGGCCGACGAAGTGCCCCCCACTTGCGACCCGCTGGGGCCGTTCAACAAGCTGGTCATCGCCCCCGGCCTGCTCTCGGGTACCAGCGCGCCGTCCTCCGGGCGCCTGTCCGTAGGCGGCAAGAGCCCGCTCACCGGCGGCATCAAGGAAGCCAACGCGGGCGGCATTACTTCGCAGAAACTGGCCAACCTGGGGATCAAGGCCATCATTGTTGAAGGCAAGCCTGCCGGTGGAGGTTTATCCCTGCTTAAAATTACCCCGGACGGCGCAGAATTATTGCCAGCCGACGATCTGGCCGGCAAGGGGACCTACGAGGTGACCGCCACCTGTCGCCGGCGCTACGGCGATAAAGTTGGCGTAATTACCATCGGCCCCGCCGGTGAAATGCTCATGCTGTCCGCCGGTGTGACCAATAACGACAGCGACGGCAACAGCAGCCGCTACGCCGGGCGCGGCGGCCTGGGCGCCGTGATGGGCTCCAAGGGCCTGAAAGCCATCGTGGTGGACTGCCCCAAAACATTCGACGTGCCGGTTAAGGACCCTGAGCGGTTCAAGGCGGCGGCTAAAAAATTTTCCAAGATCCTGCTGGACAACCCGACCTGCGGCCAGGGCCTGCCCAATTACGGCACCAACGTGCTGATGAACATTATCAACGAGGCTGGAGCGCTGCCTGTACGCAACTTCAGATTCGGACGTTTCGACAAAGCGGGTGAGGTCAGCGGTGAGAAGTTGGCCGAGGTGGCCGTCGCCCGCGGCGGCAAGGCCACTCATGCCTGCCATCCCGGCTGCGTCATGCGCTGCTCCAACGTGTATCCCATGCCGGACGGCAAGGTCTGCGCTCCCATCGAGTACGAAACCGCCTGGTGCTTTGGACCAAACCTGGAAATCGGCGACCTGGACGTGATTGCCAAATTGAACTATATCTGCAATGACGTGGGGCTGGATACCATTGAAACGGGCTGCACCCTGGGCGTGCTTATGGAGGCGGGCGTGATCCCCTTCGGTGACGGCCAGGCCGCCATCGCCGCCCTGGAGGAAGTGGGCAAGGGCACCCCGCTGGGCCGGATTATCGGCAGCGGCGCCACCAACGCCGGCAAGGTGTTCGGTGTCACCCGGGTACCCGCCGTGAAGGGCCAGGGCATCCCGGCCTACGACCCGCGCGCCTGCAAGGGCAACGGCGTTACTTACGCCACCACCCCCATGGGCGCCGACCATACCGCGGGATACGCCGTTACGGCCAATATTCTCAGAGTGGGCGGCTATGTCAACCCGTTGGAACCCTTCGGCCAGGTGGAATTGTCCCGCAACCTGCAGGTGGCCACCGCCGCCGTGGACTCCACGGGCCTGTGCCTGTTCGTGGCCTTTGCGGTACTGGACAACCCCGAGGCTTTACCCGCAATAGTAGAAATGATTAACGCCCAGTACGGCACCGCGCTGACGGTGGAAGACGTGGCCGCACTGGGGCAAAACGTGCTCAAGGTGGAGCGCAAGTTCAACCAGGAAGCCGGCTTTACCAGGGCCGACGACCGGCTGCCCGAGTTCTTCTACACCGAGGAGTTGCCGCCGCATAACACCAGGTTTGACGTCAAGGGCGAAGAACTGGACGAGGTGTTCAACTTTTAAGACGAGGTATTTACTTTTCATCTGAAAATAGCCGTATGCTATTTTCATGCTCGGTTGTGAGTCAGAGGTACATGGGGATTTAATATATAAAAAGCGGGGTTACGGTGGGTTACTTCAACCCCGCTTTTTTATAACTATAACATAGCTGCTAAAAAGGGAAGGTCGTATGTAGAATGGCTTAAAACCCGATTTATTTTTGTACTGGAATAATAAAGGTAAACTTTGTTCCTTTACCTTGAATGCTATCCACAGTAATTTGACCGCCATGGGCTTCTATTATAGCCTTTGATATAGCCAGTCCAAGTCCACTTCCTTCCTTATAGTTGCTCCCTTTGTAAAAACGATTAAAAATATGGGGTAAATCCGGTTGCGGTATGCCGATACCGGTATCTATGATACTGATTTGGAGAAAATCATCAAGTTGAGTAATCTTGACAGTTATCAACCCGCTTTCCGGGGTGTACTTTAATGCGTTATGAATTAAATTATTGAAAACCTGTACTATTCTGTCCGGGTCTATAAAAACCAACGGCAAGTCTTTAGGTAAATCATATGAAAACCTGATATTCTTCTTTTCAAAAAGGATTGATACTTCTTCAAAGTACTGGTTGAGCATCTCTGCTAATTTAACGAATTTAAAATTCAATGCCTGCCCGGATTCAAGTTGGGATAATATAAATAAATCACTAATTAATCGTTCCATTTGCAGGCATTTGGTATAAATCTTTTTGAGGCATTGCTCCATTTCCGCCTGGTCCATGGGAAGGCTGTCCTTTATTGTTTCAACGTATCCCTGTATTATCATCAAGGGTGTTCTTAATTCGTGCGACACATTTGTAAGCAGTTCTTTGCGGGATTGTTCCGTTTTGCTTAGCTTTTTTATGGTTTGTTCCAGCTGCCGGTTCATTTTAGTTAATTCTATTGTTCTTTTTTTGACTTTTATATCCAATAACTGGTTTAGTTCCGTCAGTTCGCGGTTAAGTTTTTCTTTTTCCAGGGCTTTTTGTTTTAATCTTTGAATAGTTTCATATAACTTTTGGGACATATCATTAAACGTTCTAGATAACAAAGCTATTTCATCATTTGATTTTACAGGAATTTTTATAAATTCTCCTTTGCTGATGGCTTTTGCACCCTCGGTTAACTTTTTAATCGGTTTACTGATTTTGTTGGAAAACAGGATTGATAACCCGATACTAAACAATATTAATACGATGAAAAAGGCAAGAAAGTGTTTTAATATCGAAACTATTGAATCATTTATTAGTTTTTTTACGTTTAATTGAAATGGAAGAAAAATCTCTGCTTCGGGAATAACATAAATTAATTTCCAGTGTGCAGGAGAAGAATAAAGAACTAAATACTTTTTTTGATTGATTTCGATAAATTTATAACCAGAATAACTAGTTTTGATTAGTCTGTGTATTTCCTTAGGCAATACATTAATTGCCAGCTCATTGGAGTAATCCGGCAATTTGTGATTGCTGTAAATAATCTCACCTGTATTGGTTACCAGGGCGGCATAGGCATTGGGTTGGGAGAATTTAATATTTAAAATATTATTTACTATCGCTTCCAGTTTTACATCAACGCCTACCACTCCAATAAATGAACCGTTTTTGGAATATAGGGGCGCGTTGCAGGTTATAATTAAACCCTGTGTTGTAATATCATTGTAAATGTGAGTCCAGGTTACTTTTTTACCGGGGTTGTGTTTTGGGTCGGCACTGTAGTAAAACTCGTATTCCTGAAAGTTCAAATCAGCAGGCCATAATTTTTTGTTTATTAGAAAAGCATAGTCTAATTTGGGATAAACCCGTAAAGCATTTTCAGCCAGTAAAACATAAGCCAGTACAATATTTTTATTGTTCAAGACAGCTGATCGCAAAAGGGGATCGAGGTGTTTTAGCTTATAAATCTTTTCCATTAAATCCGCGGTAGGTTTGGTTGTGTTACTGATAAAGAAATTGGAAATTTCATAACCCTGGTAATACAAGGGACTGGATGAAAGGTAACCAAGATTATCTTTTGTTATTATTGTTTTGGTATTGGGATAAGTATAATCGTTTAGGTGATTTAATATGTCTTCAGCCCTTTCTTGCAGTATCTGTACTGCACATTCTATTTCATAGATTTGTAATTCAGTAATTTTGGCCTGGGATAAAATATTGTCCTCCTGCAGCGGAAGGATATTTTGCATGATGTATTTTTTGGATTCAAGCGTGGTTTTGTTAATTAAATTCATGGCTTCAAATACAGAGAACAAGCTAAAAAAAATAATCGGCAGCAAGGTTGTTAAAAGCATAAATATTAATATTTTAATGTAGACGGATGAGTCAAATATCTCCTTGAGCCTTGTTAAATAATAAGCCAATTGTTTTGAACGCATTTTATTTAACCTGCCTGAAGTTTATTTTGCAAATTTATATCCTACTCCCCAGACCGTTTTTAAATATTCAGGTTCTCTGGGGTTTTTTTCTATTTTTTCTCGAATTCGCTTGATATGCACTATTACTGTTCGACTATCACCCATGGCTTCATCTTGCCAGATTCTTTCATAGAGTTCTTCACGGCTAAAAATTCGGTTGGGGTTGGTAGCCATTAAGGCCAACAACTCAAATTCTTTGGCCGTAAAACTGATAGGCTTACCCGATACGAAAACTTCGTGACTGCTAAGATTTATTTCCAGGGAACCATGGTTGATAATATTATTATGCTTGTCTGAGCTGCATTCATGATGATAACACCTGCGCAAAAGGGCTTTTACGCGGGCGATCAGTTCGTTTAAACTAAACGGTTTGGTTAAATAGTCATCTCCCCCCAAACCCAGTCCCAAAACCTTATCCGATTCGTCGCTTTTAGCGCTGATAAAAATAATGGGGGTAGATTTATTTTGACGTATCTTTCTGCAGATATCAAAGCCGTCCGCACCCGGAAGCATTATATCCAGTATTATTAAATCCGGCGCCCAAAATTGCATTAATCTAATTGCTTCATCGGGGCTAGAGGTTGTCAATACTTCAAAACCTTCCCGGTAGAGGTATTTCTTGATTAATTCCAGCATTTCAATTTCATCATCAACAACAAGTATTTTTTTCATAAACATCCCTCCAATTATGTTAGGCATAATCAGAGATTTCAGCGGTTGAAAAAAACCTGATTAGGTTCAAAAGTAAAATTATGAAAAAAGCAGTTTTTTTTGACATCTGCAGTCTTAGCTGCAGATTTAATTATTTTTTTAATTATATCATAACTTTTTAAATAATTTTTATATTAAGAAAATTTTTACTAAAAGTTCATTTTAATTTCATTTTTATTTTAGTTTTTCTTATTAATTGTTAGTTATAGTTGTTTAAAAACAGTGAAGCATTCAAAAAAGTTGATCTTCAAAAGGGAGGTTGGTCATCAAAAATAGTTGATAAAAATATAAATGTTGCCGTTTAACTTAAGATTAAAAGTTAATTTGAACTAAACATTTTGTCAGCAGGTTGACTGAAGTGGGGGTGTTCGCATGATAATTGGTGTTCCAAAGGAGATTAAAGACAATGAGAACCGGGTTGCAATAACACCTTCGGGTGTTTCGGAATTGAAAGGTGACGGCCACGAAATACTGGTGCAGGCCGGTGCGGGTGAGGGCAGCGGCATTACGGACAGTGAATATATCAGCGCCGGTGCCAGAGTTGTGCCTTCGGCCGAGGCAATTTACAGAAACTCTGAAATGATCCTTAAGGTCAAGGAGCCCATTGCTTCGGAATATGACTTTTTGGGGCAAGGACAGATTTTATTTACTTATTTACATTTAGCAGCGGATAAAACACTTACTGAAGTTTTAGTACAGAAGGGCGTTTCCGCCATTGCTTATGAAACTGTACAGACTGATAAAGGCACTTTACCTTTGCTTGCGCCCATGAGTGAAGTTGCCGGAAGAATGGCCATTATAATCGGCGCCCAATATTTGCAACGCGTTCACGGGGGGCGTGGATTACTGCCCGGGGGGGTTCCCGGCGTTTTACCGGCCAATGTATTGATCATCGGAGGCGGAACTGTGGGCATAAATGCGGCTAAAATGGCCGTCGGGCTGGGGGCAAATGTTACTATTTTGGACGTTAATATTGATCAGTTGCGTTATATTGATGATATTTTCGGATCCAAGGTAAAGACTTTCAAGTCAACGGCTTACAACATAGCTTCATTGTTGCCCACATGTGACCTGTTAATCGGCGCGGTTTTGATTCCCGGGGCAAAGGCACCTAAGCTGGTAACCAGGGAAATGCTTCAAGAAATGCCGGTAGGCTCTGTAATTGTTGATGTTGCCGTTGACCAGGGCGGATGTATTGAAACCAGCAGGCCAACGACGCACAGCAATCCTACCTTTGAAGTTGACGGAGTAATACACTATTGCGTGGCCAACATGCCGGGCGCGGTACCCAGAACATCAACTTTTGCCCTGAGCAACGTTACGTTACCTTACACCAGATTATTGGCTAAATACGGTGTAAAAAAAGCCATTAGGGAAAACAAAGAATTAGCCAGGGGGGTGAATGTTATTGACGGAAAAATAACCTGTCAAGGGGTGGCAGAAGCGCACTGTATGGGAGAATATTTAAAACAAATTATTTAAATTTAGTGATTATTTAATCAAGGAGGAGTTTTATATGGCAAAGATTCCATCAAATGTTGACTGGAACAAGGTTAAGGAGTGGGATGAAAAATATTACGTGCATCTGGATGTTACCAAGGAAGAATACGCACACGTTCCGGTTGCGGCGGTGGAAGGCGATTATATCATTTTGCCGGATGGCACAAGGCTGCTTGACTTTTTTAACCAGCTTTATTGTGTGAACGCGGGACAGTGCAACCCTAAAATCCAGCAGGCTATTAGAGAAGCAACAGAAAGGTACGGCCACCTTTGGGAAGCTTATGCCACGGATTACCGCTCCAAGGCAGCAAAGCTTTTAATAGAAGATATATTGGGTCCCGATGATTGGGCAGGCAAGGTTAGTTTTGTTTCCACCGGCAGTGAGGCTGTTGAAAAGGCTTTGATTTTGGCAAAACTGTACAAGAACAGGCCCAACATTATCACCAGGGAATATGCTTACCACGGTTGGACCATGGGAGCAGCTGGTTGCACAAGGTTGAGAGGTATTAGAAGCGGCCTGGCAGACCCCAAGGACCCGGTGGTATGCAGGGTTGTGCCCAATCACCCCGGTTCGGGGTACCACCTTGCCCCTGCCCCGAACTGCTTCAGGTGCAGCCTGGGACATACCTATCCCGAATGCAAGTTAAGCGATGGCAAGCTGCCGTGTGTGCTGGCAACCGAATACAAAATTAAATCTATTGGCCCAGATACCGTTGCCGCCATGATTACTGAAATATCTTTTGGCGCTGCTACAATTCACCCACCCAAAGAATATATTCCACAAATTCGCCAAATGACTAAAGAACTGGATATTCTTTGGATCTGTGATGAAGTATTAACCGGTTTCGGTCGTTTAGGCACATGGTTTGCGTACCAGCAATATGACGTTAAGCCTGACATTATGACCATGGCTAAGGGTATAGTCAGCTCGGCATTGCCGGCCGGTGGGGTTGTAATCAGCAAGGAGATTGCTGAATTCCTTGATGAGTGGAGATGGTGGCATGTCGGCACTTTCTCGGCGCACCCGGTGGCAATGGCGGCGGTAGCTGCTAACTTGGAATACATGCTGGAAGTTGACCTGCCTAAAATGGCTGATGAAGCAGGCAAGTACTTCGGGGCCAAACTCAAGGAACTGGAAGAAAAACATAAGTGCGTAGGGCTTGTTGCAGGCAAGGGAATGCTTTGGCAGGTTGAAATTGTTAAAAATAAGAAGACCAAGGAATTGTTTGCACCCGAGGATCGCCATACGGTTTATGCCGGGGATATTAGTATGTATCCCAGTGTATTTATTCGCAACAAGTGCGTTGAAAAAGGCGTTATGCTTGGCGGGTTTACCCCCAATACCCTGCGTATCGGGGCATCGCTAAATGTTACCAAGGAGTCAATGGATAAAGCTATTGACGCCCTCGATTATGCGCTGGGTTGCCTGGATGAATATTGCACCGAGTAAAGTATGCAAGCTCAAGAATAAATATCCGGCTTGGTAGAGTTGATTCTACCAAGCCGGAAAAATTCCTTGCAAACCTAGGAAAGGGATGATTAAAAACATGTCCGAAAGCCAAGAATTGAAAAGGGTTTTGGGTATGGGCTCCATTTTTGCAGTCTCTGTCGGACTTGTCTGTGCTTCCAGCACGCTTGTCAGTAACTTTAACGGGTTTGGTATTGCAGGGCCTGCTTTTATCATCTCGCTGATAATTGCTTTTGGATTAAACTTGCTGGTGGTGTTGTCTTTTTCAGAACTGGCCACAATGTTTCCGCAGGCCGGGGGTATTTATCAATATACCAAGGAAGCTTTTACAAGGGGTAAAGCCATTTTAAGCACAGGGGTGGGAACTACCTACTGGGGTATGATGGGCTTTGTTTTTGCCGCGGAAATTGGAGCCGGTGCTTGGGCTTTGCAACATGCCACAGGGGTTGGCAGCCTTGTAAGTTGGATTCTATTTATCACGATCACCTGCTGTGTTATCAACTTGTTAGGTATTCAGTTGGCAGCTTGGGTTGAAATGTTATTAGTAATTTTTATGATTATCGTAAGGGTCGGTTTTGGATTGATTGCAGCCGGAGGAGCGACTCAGGCCGGCAAGTTTGATTGGGGTTTAATCGCTAATTTTGCCCCGTTTGGCTGGGGTGCGGTATTTTTAGCCATTCCCCTTGCCTTTTGGCTTTTTGTCGGACTCGAATTTGCGGTTCCCCTAGTTGAAGAAACAATTGATCCCGAAAGAAATCTACCCTGGGGGATGATTCTAGGCATACTGGCCATCCTCTTCATCAATGTGGCAATGGGTTTGGGGGTTGTCGGTGTTCTTGACCCCGTTAAGGATAATGCCTTGCTGGTTGGTAATAGTCCGCAAATTGACGTCGGTATGGCATTGTTGGGGAAATTTGGCCTGTTGCTCATGGGTATAGCTTCTTTTACCGCTTCAATGGGCTCGGTTAATGTAGCTTTCGCGTCCATACCCAGGATTGCTTATGCCATGGCGAGGGAAGGCTTGTGGCCCAAAATTTTTGCCTACGTTCATCCCAAGTACAAAACGCCCTGGGCGGCAATCTTCCTAACCTTTATTCTGTTTACGATAGGCCCTATGCTGTGGAATGACGTGGTATATTTGATCAATGCGTCAGCTTTTATCTGGCTGTTGATATACCTATGGAGCAATTTTTTGGTAGTGAAATTTAAAATTGACCGCCCAAATCAACCCAGGCCTTTTAACAACCACATCCTTGTACCCGTATTCGGTGTGCTGTTGATTGCCGCGGTTGAGTATTTCACCTTTAAAGGGGCATGGGATGTTATCGGCATTGGGATTGCGTTTATGTGCTTATGTTTTATCTATGCAGCAATTTGGACATCTTTCAATAATCAGAAAATTGATAATATTGAAGCTAAAGCAACACAAACATCAGAATAATTAGCGTGAGTAAAACCGATATAAAAATGGGTGTGAACATGCGCCGTGTTTATGACGTTAAGAGACTGGCGATATTAAAGCAGGTTGCGGAAGTTTTATCCGGCCTGGGGGTTGGGTGTCAAATATGCGAGCAAACTAAAACGGCCATGGTTGGCAGTTCAGTATGGGATCGATTAGAGTTAAAGTTTGTCACTGAAAAAAAAATGATGGGTGCCATGATTAAAAGTTTGCACGAAGGAACTGTAAAATGCAGCTGCCCGTGTCAGCAGGGTACAAAACTGGATGCTAGGCTGAGATGGAGCGGGAATTTGATTAGGGCAAAACCTTTCTTTGCGAGTAGGAATAACGATTGTGTTATTGGCCGTTTGCTAAAAAGCTTCAATAACGATGAAAGTTTCATTGCTCTTGTTAATCGAGGCGGGATTAAATCTTTAAGGGCGACTTGTAACTCAAGTGTAGGTAATAAAGTGATTAACCTGCAACTTCAACCCATGGCAGGCACGATTTCTGTTATATATTTCCCACCCGTTCCTCCCTTTACGGTGAATTTGCATGAGGAAGAAATTAAATCTTGCTACCTTATTTTTGAACAAATTGGAAATTTACTAATAAAGAATTTAATTGTTAAAGAAAGAGGGGGTTGACTATGGATAAAATTGTTCGCGTTAATATGAGTGACCGAAAAATTAGTATAGAGGAACTGCCGGCCGAATTCCAGGGTTTGGGCGGGAGGGGGCTTACTTCCGCGATAATTGCCAAGGAGGTTCCTCCCGCCTGCCACCCGCTGGGCGAAAGTAATAAGCTGGTTTTTGCGCCGGGCCTTCTGACAGGTACGCGCGCTCCTTCATCCGGGCGTTTGTCCGTGGGTGGAAAAAGCCCCTTAACGGGTGGGATCAAGGAAAGTAATGCGGGAGGCATAACCCCGCAAAAGTTGGCCAACCTCGGGATCAGGGCGCTTATTATTGAGGGCAAGCCAAAAGACGACGGGATTTATCTCCTTCACCTCAACGAAGGGGGCGCTGAGTTGGTCCCGGCGCCGGAATTAAAAGGCCTGGGTACTTATGAGGTTAATCATAAATTGAGGCAGAAGTATGGTAAAAATGCCGGGATCATTTGCATTGGCCCGGCGGGGGAGATGTTGATGGCCGGTGCGGGGGTATCAACCAATGATATGGAGGGGCATCCGGGCCGTTATGCGGGCAGGGGCGGCCTAGGGGCGGTAATGGGTTCCAAAAAGCTCAAGGCCATTGTTATAAATTGCAGTACAACCTTTGATGTACCTGTTAAAAACAAGCAAAAATTTGAAAGCGCCGCTAAAAAGTTCACTGAAATTATAAGAAATCACCCCTTAACCAGCCAGGCCTTGCCCGCCTTTGGGACTGCCGCTCTGGTTAATGTAATCAATGAAGCCGGCGCGCTTCCCACCCGGAACTTTAAATATGGTAGATTTGAGCGGGCCAGTGAAACAGGCGGCGAGAAAATTGCCGAGATTGTGGGTAAGAGGGGTGGTAAAGGTAAGATGGGGCACCAATGTCATCCCGGGTGTGTAATTCACTGTTCCAATATTTATCCCGATGAAAAGGGAGAAGTGCTGTGCGCCCCTGTTGAGTATGAGAGCGTATGGGCTTTGGGAGCCAATTGCGAAATTGACAACATTGATCAAATTGCCGAGCTAAACAGGCTCTGTAATGACATCGGTTTGGATACCATTGAAACAGGGGCTGCCCTGGCGGTGGCCATGGAAGCCGGAGTTATATCGTTTGGAGACGGCCAGGGGGCTATCCAGTTATTGAAAGAAGCAAGAAAGGGAAGCCCCATGGGAAGAATTATCGGCCATGGCGCAGCCATTACAGGAAAAATTTTTGGGATCACCAGAGTGCCTGTTGTAAAGGGCCAGGCCCTGGCTGCTTATGACCCGAGGGCTGTCAAGGGTATAGGGGTAACCTATGCTACATCTCCAATGGGAGCGGACCATACTGCGGGCTATTCCGTAGCCGCGAACGTGCTGAAGGTTGGAGGTTTTGTAGAACCTTTGGGAACGGAAGGGCAGGTGGAGTTATCCAGGGATTTACAAATTGCCACGGCTGCAGTTGATTGTACCGGCTTATGTCTTTTTGTCGCTTTCCCTGTCTTAGATGATCCTGAAGGGTTACCCGCAGTTATCGAGATGATCAACGCAATGTACGGTGTAAATTTAACCGGCGATGATGTCGTCGCCTTGGGCAAGCAAGTGTTGAAAACGGAACGCGAGTTTAACCTGGCAGCCGGCCTTGGCAGGTCATCAGACGATCTACCGGAATTTTTGCGCCGTGAGCCGGTGACAACTCATAACACGGTATTTGATATAAACAAGGATGAATTGGACAAATTATTCAATTTTTAGATGTTCCTCCCCATAGTATGAATTATAATCCCTCCCCGTACTTCGGGGAGGGGTAAATTTCTTCAGGTAAGGAGTGTTGGGTATATGACTGCTCGTACAGGTTCAATAAAGGTAAAAACCGGAATGGCTGAAATGCTCAAGGGTGGCGTGATCATGGATGTTACCAATGCGGAGCAGGCCTTAATAGCCCAAGAGGCCGGTGCGGTGGCTGTCATGGCTCTGGAAAAGGTTCCGGCGGATATACGCCGGGAAGGCGGAGTGGCGCGAATGTCCGACCCCAGGATTATTCGAGAAATCATGCATGCGGTAACAATTCCGGTTATGGCCAAAATTCGGATCGGACACTTTGTTGAGGCCCAAATCCTTGAGGCACTTGAAATTGATTTTATTGATGAAAGCGAAGTACTTACACCTGCCGATGAACATCATCATGTTAACAAACATGATTTTACCATTCCCTTTGTTTGCGGGGCGCGCAATTTAGGAGAGGCTTTGCGCAGAATAGGCGAGGGTGCCGCCATGATTCGTACCAAGGGTGAAGCGGGGACGGGAAATGTTGTGGAGGCAGTGAGGCACATGAGGACGATAATGAGCGAGATCCGTAAAGTGGTGAACATGAATGAAGACGAGTTAATGGCTGAAGCAAAAAATATGGGCGCACCCTATGAACTCGTGAAGCTGGTTCATGATGAAGGGAAATTACCGGTAGTTAATTTTGCCGCCGGTGGAATTGCAACGCCAGCAGATGCCTCGCTAATGATGCAATTGGGTGCCGATGGCGTGTTTGTGGGCTCGGGGATATTTAAATCTGCCAATCCGGTTAAAATGGCCAAAGCAATTGTTGACGCGGTTACTTACTATAACGACGCCAATAAGCTATTGGAAATCTCCGAAAATTTAGGTATGGCAATGCCCGGCCTTAGCCTGGCTTCCATATCCGAGGAAAACAGAATGGCCGGACGGGGGTGGTAAGGTGAAAATAGGAGTTTTAGGTCTTCAGGGCGCATACAGGGAACACATGCAATGTCTCGGAAAACTTGGTATTGATACCATGGATGTTCGGTATAATCAGGATCTTAAGCATATTAATGGTTTGATCATTCCCGGGGGGGAGAGTACTGTAATAAGCAAGCTGGCCCAAAAAAACCTGTTATTTGATGCCATCAGGCAAAAAGGTTTATTAAACTTTCCCATTTGGGGTACCTGTGCCGGTTTGATATTACTAGCATCTGAAATTGAGGACAATTCCGTGGAACCTCTCAAGTTAATGAAAATCAAAGTCAGGAGAAATGCCTTTGGGCGGCAGAAACATTCTTTTGTAACAAAAATTAAATTAAGTGGATTTGCTGCTCAGGAAGAATTTCCGGGTGTATTTATAAGGGCTCCGCAAATTATTTCGATCGGTGACGGGGTGGAGGTGTTAGCACGATATCAAAAAAATATTGTTGCTTGTAAACAGGGTAATCTTTTGGCCACATCATTTCATCCGGAATTGACATCGGATCTCTTATTTCATCAAATTTTTCTGAATATAGTGCAAAGATCCATGGTGACCTCTTTGGCAGGCTAATAGGAGGGATATCAATGAACTTTTGGTTGGTGGAAGATCAAACTGAATGGTATAAGCTGCTCTGGAAAATTAAAGAGACATTACATGTGGAAAAGACAAAATATCAGCATCTGGCCATTGTTGAGATGGGATGCGGTCGGGCTTTAATCCTTGATGGAATTGTGCAAACAACTACCTGGGATGAATTTATTTACCACGAAATGCTGGCCCATGTGGCTTTGGTAACGCATCCTAAGCCACAAAAAGTATTAATTATCGGTGGAGGTGACGGGGGTACCGCAAGGGAAGTTCTAAAGCACAAAACTGTACAAAGTGTGGATTTGGTGGAAATTGACCAAAAGGTAATAGGAAATAGCATTAAGTATTTACCCAATATTTCCGATGCACTTACCGACGAAAAAGTGAAAATTATTATAGATGATGGCATTAAATATGCTCAAAGAACACAGGAACGATATGATGTTATTTTAATTGATTCGCCAGACCCCGTGGGGCCGGCTGTTGGGCTTTACAAGCACGATTTTTACCAGAATATTAGCAAGTTGTTGAACGAAAAGGGTATTTTGGTTGCCCAAACGGAGTCACCGTTTTTTAATCAAGATTTGTTAAAAACCAGTTTCAGCTCATTAGCTATACTTTTTCCCATAACAAGATTATACTTGGCCTGCATTCCTACTTATCCAAGCGGTTTATGGAGCTTTACATTGGCTTCAAAATATTATGATCCACTGGCTGTGAAATTGGATAACAAAATTAGCTTTGAGACCAAATATTACAATAAAGACATACATGTATCCGCGTTTGGGTTACCCACATTTATATTGCAGATGATTAATAATGCAGTTGTAGTTTAACAGGGCGTGTGTTGGCGGTCGTAATAAAAAGAATAAAGCGAAACCGGAATGGAGGTTTATTAAATGCTGGGTGCCCTTGAACAGGCAGAAAATTTTAAACAGCAAGTATTTGCAGCTGCCGGATCTGCTTCCCAGGCAGATCTTTTAATAAAAGCATATTATGACTTTTTAAATGTTTCTATTGCCAACCATGTTATTCTTGGCGTAGCAATTGTAATGGGCGTAACGATTATTTGCAATACCATATGGAAATGTGTGCAATGGATTTATCCGGCGTATACATTTGATAAAAAAAGGGTCAGAAATGATGTCCGGGATACGGTGGATTAAATTTAGGGTTAATCATGTAAAGCCTGAGCATCAGCCATCGAAAGACAATTTACGGTGATAGTATTTTGTGCTTCGGTGGTCACTTCCATTCGCTCGCGACTTTCCCCGGAAAATGGAGTTAAGCATAGCGAACGTGCGCAATCCAGCACTCAGTGGTTATTATTTTTTCCGAGGCATTACATTAGAACAAAACAAGTTTGCGGCAGGGTCGGTGGTCCCCCGCAAGTGATGTCCCGCAGCCCTGTCGGCGCGAGGGTTCTGAACCCGGCGGGGACCGCCGGGACCCTGTAGTAAAGATAAATTTCCATTTACATGATTTGCAGTGGTACTGTTATATCCTGAAAAAGCAAAACTGAAAGAAGTGGGGTGCTTAATCATGTTAAAAACGACTATTCAGAAAGTAGAACAAGAAGTTAGGGAGAAAGACCCGAGAATAACCCGGGTTTTATTTACCAATGTTTCAGATAAAAAATTACATTTGCTGATAATCGTAAACCTGCAAGATCTATATGAAATTCGTTTACCTCTAATAATATCACTGGACGAAGCTAGGAAAACCGATACTCAATATATGGTTGGGGCGATTCTTACTACAGTTGAACATGCCATCTGGGGACCAAAGGATTATAATCAAGTAAAAACAACGATGGTTACATCTTAATTTTTATGGCTTTGATACTAGTATTGCATGTAGGGATGTCGTAATTTAATGATGCTATGTGAGCCAATTGCGCAGTCCGGAAGCAAACATAAATAGCCCGTTTCAGTGTAGCGGAAAAAACATTTTACCCCAACCTAATCCAGGAATTAAGCGAGTTTTTGAGACGAGCAGGCAGTGGATTGCCAAAATTGACCCCAGGGGAGGAAATTAGGATTTTAAGTTGTGGAATTGGGATTATTATCCTGAAACTGCATAACTACTGTTTATATATTATTTTTGGGTGGCTTTGTCTTATGCCAATTGTCTTATGCCATTATAGAAAGGAGGCAATTTGAATGAGCCTGGCTGTAAGTATTCTGGGCGAAGCGGCGTTGAAACAAGTGGTGAAGTACGTAAACCGCAATCCCGAGGAAGGCCTGCAGTCTCTTCTGCACTGGGCCGGGAAAATCCCTTTTCACCCCGAAGTCCGGGAAAAGATCGAGATTGGCGGGCGGGTTTTTCAGGACAGGGACAACAACTGGTACCAGCTGGCGATGAGGATTTTCAAGGAGGTGCATCCCCGGGTCAGGGAGCGATTAATCGTCAACATGTTTATCAACGCGTGGTTTCTTGGTATTCCCAGGCAGCGGGAGTTAACTGCCAAAACGGGCACCAATATTCCCTTCACCCTGCTGGTCGACCCTACCGCCCGGTGCAACCTGCGCTGCACCGGGTGTTGGGCGGGAGACTACAACAGGGAACAAGAGATGGATTACGCCACCCTGGACAGAATCTGCAGCGAGGCCAAGGCGCTGGGTATCTATTTCATGGTAATTTCAGGGGGCGAGCCGCTTATGCGTCGGAACGACTTGCTGGCGCTGGCGGCCAAGTACCCGGACATGGCTTTTCACGTTTATACCAACGGCACGTTGATTGACGATTCCCTGGCCGAGGAGGTAGCCAAGCTCGGCAACATCGGTTTTGCCATCAGCCTGGAAGGCTTCCGGGAAAGCACCGACGCCAGGCGGGGCCGGGGGGTGTTCGACCGCGTGATGAAGGCGATGGATACCCTTCGCAGGGCCGGGGTGATGTTCGGTTTTTCCGCCACGTACACCCGCCGGAATGCCGAGGAGGTCGGCAGCGAGGATTTTATAGAACTGATGATTGCCAAGGGTTGCACTTTCGGGTGGTATTTCACTTATATCCCCATCGGCAGCGACGTGGACCTGGAACTGATGGCCACTCCAAAACAGCGGGCCTACATGTACCGGCAGGTGCAGTATTTCAGGAAAAGCAAGCCCATCGCCGTTTTTGACTTTTGGAACGATGGGGAACTGGTGCAGGGGTGCATCGCCGGCGGGCGCCGCTACCTGCACATCAACGCCGCCGGAGAAGTAGAACCCTGCGCCTTCGTCCACTACGCAACAGGCAACATCAAAGACATGACCCTGCTGGAAGCGCTCAATTCCCCGCTGATGCGGGCCTACCGGAAAAGACAGCCCTTCAACCACAATATGCTGCGCCCCTGCCCCATTATCGACAATCCGGATATGCTGGCGGAGATGGTGGCCGAGTCGGGAGCCCATCCCACCCAGCTGGCTTCCGGGGGGGATGCCGCCGAGTTTGCGGCGGCGCTACGGGAATATTCCCATGCCTGGGGGAGGTTAGCCGATTCGCTCTGGGAAGACGGGCGGCCGGCCGAAGTTGAGGCGTTGGGCCATATCGAAATGCCATTGCCGGACCGGGGGGAGGATCGGTAAATGAGAGTGCTACTGGTGCAGCCCAGGCCCGTAGCCGGTATGGGCTATAAAAGTACGATTGCCGTCGAACCGCTGGGGCTGGAGATTGTTGGCGCCGCTCTCGGGGATCACAACGTCCGCCTGCTGGACATGCTTGCGAACGACAACATCACCGTCGCCGTGCAGGAATTCCGCCCTGCGGCGGTGGGGATCAGCTGTTCTTTTACCGTGGACGTGTACCGGACACTGGAATTGGCCCAAGAGGCGAAAGCCGCCAACAAAGACATATTTGTATTCGTAGGCGGCCACCACGCCTCTTTGAGCCCGGAAGACTTCCGTCACCCGGCGGTGGACGCGGTGGTGGTGGGTGAGGGTGAGACCACGGTGCCGGAGTTGATTGCCGCCCTGGAAGGGGGAGGCGACCCGGCCTGGGTGGCCGGTCTGGTTCTCAACATGCGGGAAGGTCAATTTTTTACCGGGGAGCGCCCGCTTTTGCAGCGGCTTGACGATGTCCCACGGGCGAACCGGGATCTTACTGACCGGTACAGAGACCGCTATTTCCTGGGGCTGCGGCGACCCTTCGTCACTCTGGAGACTGCGCGGGGCTGTCCCTACCGCTGCAATTTTTGCAGTATCTGGCGTTTTTACCGGGGCAAAGTGCGCAGCATGAGCCCCGAGCGGGTGGTGGAAGAAGTGGAGCGCCTGCCCGCGGGAGACGTGCTCTTCACCGACGACAATTTCCTGGCCGACGTGCGCCGGGCCGAAAGAATAGCTTCCCTGCTGAAGAGCAGCCGCCTGCCCAAGCGCAGGTATATCATCCAAGCCAGGAGCGACACCATCATGAAACATCCGGAGATAGTCCGCCAGTGGAAAGAAATCGGCCTGGATCAGGTTTTCATCGGCTTTGAAAAAATTGACCAATCGGGGATGGAACTGGTCAACAAGCAAAACAGCGTGGAAAACAACGAAAAGGCCTTAAGTTTTCTCAAGTCCATAGGGGTTGGCGTCTACGCTTCTTTTATTGTTGACCCGGGCTTTAGCAGTGCCGATTTTCAGAAACTTCTGCACTACATAAAGAAACTCAGGATCGAACAACCCCAGTTCAGTATTCTGACGCCGCTGCCCGGTACAGAACTTTTTCAACAGCTTAAGAGCCGCCTGACCACCAAGAACTGCGAGCAATTCGACCTGCTCCACGCCGTCCTGCCGACGCGGCTGCCGTTGGTAGATTTTTATAAAGAGTTTACCCGTCTGTACCGGAAAGCTTATTTTTGCCCCGGGCACACCATGGGGACTTTAAGGTGGTTTTTACAAAAGTTCCTTACCGGACGGCTGTCTTGGGAGCACCTGCGGCGGCTGCTTTCCGGAGTGAGACAGACGCTGGATTACCGTTCTTATCTCGGAAAGGCCTGACGAAAATGGTTGAAGCACAGGAAACGAACGCAAAAGAGGGATATTTTGCAAGTGACAACTTTACCGTGGGCTGGACCTGCAGCTACATTCCCGAAGAAATCATCGCGGCAGCGGGACTAAAACCTTACCGGCTCGTAGCTGACGGTACAAAAGTTACCCGGGCCGATGCTTGCCTGCCGGGAAATTTTTGCGCTCAAGTCACAGGGTGTCTGGATGCGGGATTGGCCGGCAGGTACCCGTACCTTTCGGGGGTTGTGATCGGGTTTTCCTGCAACGCGGCGGTGCACTTGTATAACGCCTGGCGTCGTTGTATCACCCATGGGTTTGTCTACGGGCTGGAACTGCCCCGGCGGGATACCCCCGAAGCCCGGAAGTTTTTCAGTAAAAATCTGGGCCACCTGCTGCTCGCTCTTGAGCAGCATTATGGCCGGCGGGTGAGTCAAGAGGACTTGTGGCGGGCCATTGCTGAAACCGCCGAAACAAGGCGTTTACTGCGTCACCTTTACCACCTGCGCAGGGAAGCGAGGCCGCTGGTTTCGGGCAGTGAGGCAATGGCCCTGGTACGCATGGCCGCAACGATACCCAAAAATGAATTAAACCCGGATTTGGTCCGTATTATTGACAATCTGACTGCTAAAAAGGAAACGGCGGGGGGTAGCCGACCCAGGATCCTGGTCACCGGTGGTATTCTCCCCCCGGCCCTGGTCGAGTTGATCGAGGAATGCGGCGGACTGGTGGTTTGTGAGGATGCCTGCAACGGCCTGCGCTATTTTACTGGCATGGAAAACACAGGGGATACATGGGAATCAGGCGATCCCTTATTGAAACTGGCGACAGCTTACCTGGGCAAGCCTCCCTGCCCGCGGATGAGCCGCGCGGCGGAAACAAGGAGCGCGGAGTTAATCAAGCTTGCCCGGGAGTACCGGGCGGACGGGGTGGTTTATTACAGTCTTAAATTCTGCGACGTCAACCTGTACGAGTTTCCGCTTCTGAAAAAAACCTGGGTGAAGCCGGTTTCCCGGTTTTAAGGTTGGAAGGAGATTTTTCCGCCGCGGAAACCGGTCAATTAGGGACTAGAATCGAAGCGTTTGTAGAAATGCTGACAGGGGGGATAGCGTGGACTTCTACCGGCTGGTAAAAGAAAAAATGGGTGGTGATTTGGGCCGGCACGTACTGCGCTCACCCCTAAGTTACAATATCTTAAAAGCACTTCTGGTTAAAAGCCGGCACCAGTATTCCCTCCAGGCAGTCTGGATGATGAACAGGTATGCCCTGGAGCAAACCAGACGGGCCTACTTGAGGCGGGACCCGGTGATTTGGAACAGTGTATTTTTCCCCACCGAAATATTGCATGCCCTTAAAGCGGTGCCCTTCGCCCCGGAAGTCGGGGCGGCGGTGGCCGCCGGCCTGGGCCTGGCGACAAAATTTTTGGGGCGCGCCGAACAATACTGGAGCACGCGGGATACATGCTCCTTTCACCGGTGTGCCATGGGAAGTGTACTGGAAGAATACCTGCCGGCTCCTGACGCTCTGGTCTATTCATCTCACCTCTGCGACGGCGCCCCAAAGCTGTTCGAACACGTGGCTGCTTTTTACAAAAAACCCGTCTTTTTTTTGGATGTGCCCGGAACGGGCGGGGACGCTGCCGTGGATTATGTTGCCGGTCAGTTGGAGGAAATTGCCGGGCGGTTGTCCCATCGCCTGGGGCGCCCGCTGACCAGGGACAACCTGGCACGTGCCCTGGAAAATTCCAACCAGGCGCGGGAATATATGCTGAAAATTAACGAGTTGCGGCGGGCTACATTTGTTAACGTTCCCGGCAGCCAGGCGTTAAATTTCGTATACCTGTTGTTTACCGCCCAGGGCGCGCCGGAAACGGTGCAGATCTACCGGCAATTTTACCGTGACCTGGAAGGGCTGGCCGGTAGAGGCGACCGGGCGGTGCCGGAACGCAGGCGTTTGCTTTGGCTGCACCTGAAACCGTATTACCGCAACGGCCTGATGGAATACTTGGAAAACCGCCTCGGCGCGGCGTTGGCCTGCGAGGAAATGAACCACGTTTACTGGGAACCCCTGGACCCGGAACGGCCCTATGAAAGCCTGGCACGCAAGGCGCTGTCCCACTTTGCCTTGGGGCCTGTCGAAAGGCGTATCGAAACGCTGTTGCAACTGGTGCGCTTGTACCGGATCGACGGGGTGGTTCATTTTACCCACTGGGGCTGCCGTCAGAGCAACGGCGGCCTGCGTCCGATCAAAGAAGCGTTGAGGTCGGCCGGCGTGCCGTTTTTAAGTCTGGACGGGGACTGTGTGGACGGTAGAAATTATGGAGAGGGGCAGTTGTTGGCCAGGCTGGAAGGATTTATTGAAATGATAGATGCGAAATAGCAGGAGTAAGCAAATGCGGAGGTGAAGGCGGTGTTTTACGCCGGTATAGATGCCGGGTCTTTTACGACCAAGGCGGTTGTTTTGCACAACGAAGAACTGGTCGGTTTTATAGTTATGCCCACCGGTACCGGGGGGTCCGGGGTGGCGAGAAGGGCACTGGAGGAAGTTCTGGTATTGATATCGGGGGTCAGGACAGCAAGGTGATCCGGTTGAACGGGGCGGGAAAAGTGGTGGATTTTGTGATGAACGACAAGTGTGCGGCAGGCATGGGCCGTTTTCTGGAGGTGATGGCCCGGGCGTTGGAGGTGGATCTCCGAGAACTGGGTAGGTTATCCGGAGAAACCCTGGAGGCGGCGTCCATCAGTAACATGTGCACCGTGTTTGCCGAGTCCGAGGTGGTATCCCTGGTGGCGATGGGCCGGCCAAGGGAGGAGATTATCTTGGGCCTGCACGAGTCGGTGGCCGAACGGGTATCCAATATGGCCTGGCGGCTTGATGTGGAACCGGCGGTCACCATGACCGGCGGCGTGGCCAAAAATACAGGTGTTGTAAGGTGTATCGAGGCCAGGTTGGGGTTGGAGATGCATATACCGCCCGAACCCCAGATTATTGGGATAAAGAGCTGGACGGCATTGTGAACTGTTAGTATAATAAATAAAGGGTTGCTGAATAACCCTTTTAAATTTGTTTTTTATACTGCGGGGTGAAATACTTGCAGGTTGAGTTGCGGGTATTCAGCGGACTGGAAAAATACCTGTCCCACAAGCGTTTCGGCGAGCCAGTACCGGTTGAATTGCCGGAAGAGGCAACACTGAGGGACTTGCTGCAAAAAATGGGTATTCCCGAAGAACAGGTCTTTACCATCCTGGTCAACGGCAGGCACCAATCCCTGGATTACATACCCGGGGAAGGAGACCGGGTTTCGCTTTTTCCGCCGGTGGGGGGTGGTTGATTGTGGCTCTTGACGATGTGCGCGAAAAATTGACCTCCTTCGCTCCGGGCTATAAAATCTGGCTGGAAAAGGGCGGCGGCGTGCAGGGTGACGGTTTTTTCAAATTACTTGAGCACATAGAACAAACCGGTTCCATCAGCGGAGCGGCGGCGGCCATGGGCATGTCCTATCGCGCCGCCTGGGGCAAGATTAAAGCGGCGGAAAAGAATTGGGGAATGATCCTGGTCGCCACCAGGGTTGGCGGCGAAGCGGGCGGCGGCGCAAGGTTGACGCCCGAGGCGGGCGAATTAATTCGCCGGTTTTATCAATTTCGCGAAGAAGTGGGCCGGGAAATCAAAGCGATCTTTGCCAGAAATTTTAAGGATTAATTTTTTATAAGCGTTATGCAATATTAAGCATATTGAAGCGGGGTAGTGCTTGTTGGAAATGGTATGGGAGGGTTTGCTCAAGGCGGCCCGGATGGTTGTTTCCGGTGATCCGGAAGTGCTTCAGATAACGCTGTTTACGCTGCGGGTATCCGGAACGGCCACAATGATCAGTGTGTTAATCGGCGTGCCGCTGGGGCTTTTTCTGGCTTTCCGGGTTTTTCCGGGAAGAAACCTGGCGGTAAGCTTCGTTAACCTTGGAATGGGGCTGCCTCCCGTGGTGGTCGGCCTGTTCGTCAGTTTAATGCTCTGGCGTTCCGGCCCCCTGGGGTTTTTGGGCCTGCAGTATACCCCTGCGGCAATCATCATCGCCCAGGCCATTATCGCGTCCCCTATTGTCACCGGTTTCAGTATGGCCGCCATCGGGCAGCTGAATCCAAAAATCAGGCTGCAGATCCTGGCCCTGGGGGCGTCCCGCCGGCAGTTGTACTGGCTGCTGCTGAAGGAGGCCCGCCTGGGACTTTTAGCCGCGGTTATTGCCGGGTTTGGCGGCGTTATTTCCGAGGTGGGTGCCGCCATGATGGTGGGGGGCAATATACCGGGACTGACCCGGACCCTTACCACGGCTACAGTAATGGAGGTCAACAAGGGCAACTTTGATGTCGGCACAGCTTTGAGCATTATTCTATTGCTCCTGGCGTATATAATTACTTTTAGTTTGACGATTCTACAGCAAAGGGGCCGTCATTCCTGATGCGGGCCGGGGCGGACGATCGAAACCAATCAAATAAAGAAGGTGTAATTATGCGGGACAGGTTCCAGCGGCAGATCAATTATTTAAGAATATCGGTCACCGACCGGTGCAACCTGCGCTGTGTGTATTGCATGCCTCCGGAAGGGGTTGAAGTTATACCACACCACGAGATTCTGTCCATCGAAGAAATACTTGCGGTGGTCAAGGCCGGGGTGCGGGTGGGCATTAAAAAGGTGCGCTTGACCGGTGGCGAACCGCTGGTGCGCCGCGGAATTTTGGACTTGATCGCGGGCCTGCGCGATATTCCGGAAATTGATGATATTGCCGTAACCACCAACGGGATTCTGCTGCGGGAGATGGCGACGGACCTTAAGGCGGCCGGGGTGAACCGGGTCAATATCAGCCTGGATACCCTGAAACCTGACCGGTTCCGGCGCATTACCAGGGGAGGGGATCTGAGCCGGGTCTGGTGCGGGATCAACGCCGCCCTGGAAACCGGGATGAGCCCGGTTAAAATCAACACCGTTGCCATCCGGGGCTTTAACGACGATGAACTGGTGGACTTGGCCAGGCTGACCCTGGATCACCCGTTGCACGTTCGCTTTATCGAGTTGATGCCCGTTGGCGCCTCTGATGCGTGGGCCGGCGGCAAATTCGTTGCCACCGGAGAGGTTAGGGAATTGCTTACCCGGAACCTGGGCAACTTGGTGGACGAGAAAAAAGTGCCGGGCAATGGACCCGCCCGTTACAGCCGCCTGCCCGGGGCCAATGGCACCGTCGGGTTTATTTCGGCGGTGAGCAACCATTTTTGTGCTGAATGCAACAGGTTGCGCCTGACGTCCACCGGGCAGCTGCGCCCGTGTCTGTTTAACCGCCGGGAGACTGATCTTAAACAGGCGTTGCGCTCGGGCGCCGGGCCGGATGAACTGGCCCAAATTTTCCGGGAGGCCGTCATGAACAAGCCGGACGGGCATGACCTGGCCGCCGGGTGGCAGCGGGACGACCGGGTTATGTCACAAATCGGAGGTTGATGATATATGAGCGGTAATCAAGGTTACAAAGAACTCACCCACTTTGACGAGAAAGGCGCCGCCAGGATGGTGGACATCAGCGGTAAAGACGACACCGTCCGCGAGGCGGTGGCCAGGGGGGAAGTCATGATGCGCCCGGCCACTCTGGAGTTAATCGAGCAGGGCCGGGTGGCCAAGGGGGACGTGCTGAATGTGGCCCGGGTGGCCGGGATCATGGCCGCCAAGGAAACGGGCAGGTTGGTCCCGATGGCCCACCCCATCACCCTCACCGGGGTAAACGTGGATTTCAGGCTGAAAAAACCCGACCGGGTGGAAATCCAGGCCCGGGTGCGCACCACCGGTAAAACCGGCGTTGAAATGGAGGCTCTGACCGCGGTATCCGTCGCGGGGCTGACCATTTACGACATGTGCAAGGCGGTGGATCGGGAAATGGTGATCGGCCGGGTTCGGCTGGTACGAAAAACCGGCGGTAAAAGCGGCACATTTGAAAGGGAGGACGAGGAACCATGGGATATGTAGTGGCTGTCTGCACCAGCCCCAAAAAGGGTATGCGCAAGAAAAACATTGGCACGGGACGGCTGGTGGCCGGCCACGGGCTGGAAGGGGACGCGCACGCCGGGCCGTGGCACAGGCAGGTCAGCTTGCTGGCCCTGGAAAGCGTGCAGAAAATGAGGGATGCCGGGCTTGACGTCAACCCCGGGGATTTTGCTGAAAATATCACCACTGTGGGTCTGGACCTGGTTTCCCTGCCGGTGGGCACCAAAATGGCCATCGGGGCCGAAGCCCTGGGCGAGGTGACCCAGATCGGCAAGGAATGCCACACCCGCTGTGCCATTTATCACCAGGCCGGCGATTGTGTGATGCCCCGGGAAGGAATCTTTATCAAAGTGCTGCGCGGCGGAGTGGTACGGGTGGGCGATGAAGTGAGGGTGCTGGATGAAAAGTAACCGGGTGCCGGTGATTTCCATTGTGGGCTGGGCCGGTACGGGCAAAACCACCTTCCTGGAAAAGCTGGTGGCGGCAATGAAGGAAAGGGGTTTCCGGGTGGGAGTAATCAAACACCATCACGGGCCTTTTGAGCTGGACATACCGGGCAAGGACACCTGGCGGTTGGCCCGGGCTGGAGCGGCCTGCACCGCCATCGCCGGACCGGGGAAGGCCGGCCTGGTGTTGCAGGTGGACGGCGAGGTTTCTCCCGGCGCCATCGCGGCGATGATGCCGGGCGTGGACCTGGTTTTCACCGAGGGTTACAAGCAAGGACCGTTCCCTCAAATCGAAGTGCGCCGGGCCGGGTGTGGCGAGGGAAAGCCGGCGTCCCGGCCGGGACAACTGGTGGCGGTGGTGGGCGAGCGCGGCCTCTGCCCGGAAAACGTGCCCCGCTTTGATCCCGGCAATATCGCCGGCGCGGCTGATTTTATTATTGATAAATATTTACGCGAAGGTCGAAGATAAACTTTCAACGTTTCAACACCTGGCACCAAGGAAGGGTGGATATTATTGGGTAAATTAACTGATCAACAACTGGAGCGCTACAGAAGAAATATCCTGTTGGACGGGGTGGGACCGGAGGGTCAGGAACGCCTGCTGCGGACAAGGGTTCTGGTGGTGGGCAGCGGGGGACTGGGCTCCCCGGCGGCCTATTACCTGGCGGCGGCCGGCATCGGCCATATCGGCCTGGTGGACGGCGACCAGGTGGATCTGTCCAACTTGCAGAGGCAGATCCTCCACTTCACCACCGATCTTGGCCGCCCTAAAATCGAATCGGCCCGGGAAAAACTGACCGCCCTCAATCCAGACGTCAAGGTTACCGGGATTTTCCGGAGGCTTGGCGACGACAATTTCCGCGACATCATCGCCGGCTACGACCTGGTTGTGGACGGGACCGATAACTTTGAGGTCAGGTTTTTGATCAACCGCGCCTGCGTGGAACAGGGCAAACCCTATATATTTGGGGGTGTGCTCGCTTATTCCGGGCAGGTCATGACCATTCTTCCGGGCCGGGGGCCGTGCCTGGCCTGCATTTTCAGGGATGTTCCACCCCGGGAAGCGCCTTCTTGCAGCGAGCTGGGGGTGCTGGGGGCGGTGCCGGGGGTGATCGGTGCTCTGGAGGCCTCCGAGGCGGTTAAGGCGGCCCTGGGTATCGGGGAGCCTTTGGTGGGGCGCCTGTTGACTTACGACGCCCTGACCATGCGGTTTTATACCGTGGAGATCAGCCGAGACCCGGGCTGTCCGGTGTGCGGAAACGGGGCGGTAGCGGCGGAGTAAGTATGAAGTACTTTATTGATTTTTTAACTGATTTGAAAAAAGGAAACGTTTTCCCGGTATACCTATTTTATGGACCGGAGACTTACTTGAGGGAACAGGCCATTTTGCGCTTGCGGGAAACCCTGCTGCCCCCCGGCGGTGATGAATTTAACTACGAGGTTCTGGACGGGGAAACCGTACCGGTTCGGGAGATTGTGACCGCGGCAGGGCATACGCCTTTTATTTCCGGCCGGCGGTTGGTGGTGGTGCGCAACCCGGGCCTGTTTCAGCCGGCGCAGGGAAAGAATGAGGGGGAGGAGAAACAGCTCCTGGAGTATCTTGCCGGCCCTCATGCCGGCACCTGCCTGGTTTTCGACACCGCGCAAGGCGTGGATCGCCGCAAAAAAGTTTATAAAGAAGTGGCCCGGGTGGGCCGGGCCATTGAATTTACCAGGCTCAGACCTGCGGAGCTGGCCAAGTGGCTGGCCAAGCTGGCCCGGGAGGAAGAATGCGCCTTGAGCAGGGAGGCTGCGGAGGAACTGCTGGCCCGTTGCGGTCAGGATATGTATACTCTTTATCATGAAATGCGCAAGCTGACCTGCCATGCCGGCCGGGGAAAAGAAATTTCACCCGCAATGGTGCGGGAACTGGTGGCGGGTAGGGTGGAGGAAAACATTTTCGAGGTGGTTGACGCCATCGGATCGAAGGATTGCGTGCGGGCGCTGTCCGGCGTCCGCAACCTGTTGTTGCAAAAGCACCAGCCCCAGCAAATCACCGGCATGGTGGCGAGGCAGTTCCGGCTGATCCTGCAGGTGCGGGGCCTGCTGGAGTCGGGCCGCACCCGTGATGAGATTATAGCTCTTTTAAAGTTGCACCCGTATGTTTATAAAAAAATCTACCAGCAGCGGAACAATTTCAGTACGGGCCGGCTGGTGCGGTGCATTAATGAACTGGCCGAGCTGGACTACCGCGTGAAAACCGGGCGGACCGCTTTTTATCCCGCCATGGAAACCTTGATCCTGAAAATATGCGCTGAAAAGTAATAAAACCACCCATGTTTGGCAACTGGGTGGTAATTTATTATCCGGCCATTTTGTTGAAAAACTTGGTTAAACGCGACTTTTTGCGGGCAGCGGTATTTTTGTGCAGCACGCCTTTGGTGACGGCTTTATCTATGGTAATCAGCGCCCGGCGTAACCTCATTTGGGCTTCTTCCCTGTTTTCACCGGCCATTGCTTCTCTAAAGCGCCGGATGGCGGTGCGTAAGTTGGATTTGATACGCCTGTTGCGCTCGGTCCGTTTCCTGGTAATGCGAACCCGCTTGGCGGCAGATTTGATATTCGGCATTTTTCTCACCTCCCAACAGCGTCAATTTTACCACGCGTTGATAAAAAAAGCAAGTTTCTCCCGTATACGAACGTTTTTTTTGGTTAATGATAAATATTAGCTTGATAAAAGGAGGTGAGTATATTTTATGCAATGGATCGGCCTGATCATTCGTTTTGTAGTTTCCGCACTTGTTTTAATTGTTGTCAGCTGGCTGGCTCCCGGTTTCGTGGTGCGCGGGGGCTTTGCGGGCGCCCTGATCGCGGCGGCGGTTATCGCCGTTTTGGGTTACGTGGCCGAGGCGCTTTTGGGGGATAAAATTTCACCCCAGAATCGCGGGATTGTTGGATTCATTACCGCTGCGGTGGTTATTTACCTGGCGCAATTTGTAATCCCCAACCTGCTCAGTGTCAGCCTGGTCGGAGCGCTGATTTCGGCTTTCGTTGTCGGGCTTATCGACGCGGTAGTGCCGACGGTGCTGCGGTAAATGTGCATAACCCCGCCTGAACAATGGTGGGGTTAAGTATTTTCAGCCAAAAAATGTCATAATCTCCCACGCCGGGGCATATGATTAAATACACCGGTGGAGGGGGTTTTTTTATGCATCCCTCGTATTATTACCAGTATACTTACCGGCGGTACAGGCCCCGCAGGGGGGTCAAGCTCATCACCGGGTTGTTTTTGCTGGTGGTTCTAGTTTTTATCGCGGCACATTTGCTGTCCGCATTGGTACCCACCCTGGCCCAAGGTGAGCACTGGCTGTTGGATGCCTTATTTTTGTGGAGCGACCGCGATCCGCGCGGTATTATCAGGGTGGGTGTGCCTCTGATCGCCTGGTCGGGTGACGGGGAACACGTCCCCCAGCTTGTTTCGCCCCGGGACTTGATTATGCCGATTGCGCGCGCCTTTGGGGTGGGCAGGCGCGAGCCGCTGCAGATTCTGGAATTGCAACTACCCCTTTTGGCGGCTGCTTCAGCCCGGCCGGAAGAAACGGCCCCCGTTCTGGCGCCTGAAACCGTTCCCCAGCTCGATGAAGAACTGCAAACGCCTGTGCCCCCCATCTCGGAAGAAGCCCTGGTGGCCATTTACAACACCCACACCGGGGAAACATACGCCCTGACAGACGGGATGGAACGCTTGAACGGCAAGCGCGGCGGCGTGGTTAAAGCTGCCGCCGCGTTGGAACGGGAACTGGTGGAGAAATACGGGATCCGGGTGGCCCGGTCGGATGATATAAACGACGCCAATTACAGCACCTCTTACGCCCGGTCGCAGGAAACTCTACGCCAATTGTTGGAAGACAACCCTTCGGTGCAGGTGGTGCTGGATATTCATCGTGACGCCGGTAAATCGCGGGATAACAGCCTGGTGGTCGTGGAAGGGCGTCGGGTTGCCCCGGTGTTGATCATTGTCGGTTCCGACGCCCGGGCCCTGTTCCCCACCTGGCGGCAGAATTACGAGTTTGCCCGGGAATTGGCGGCGGAAATCGAAAAGCAGCATCCGGGATTATGCCTGGGGGTCCGGATCAAGGAAGGCCGGTATAACCAGTTCCTGCACCCGAGGGCCGTTTTGCTGGAAATCGGCAGTGTGAGCAATTCCACCGAGGAGGCGGTCCAGTCCGCCCGGCTTCTGGCGGGCCCCGTGGCGGAGATGGTAAAACGCTCCCTGGATGCCGATTAAAGTATAGAAAAGAATAAAAACGGCAAAAATAGGGCCAAAACGCAAGCGGTGAAACCTGTTATGAGTTTACCCGGCAGATCCATGCTGGTCAGCATGGGGATCTATATCGGGCTGATTTTTGTAGGAATCAATATTTGCCTTACCCATTACAACCGGCTGGTGGCTCCCGACCCGCCGTTGCGACTGTTTGAATGGCGGGTTGAGGGGGAGAAGGTGGAAATAAGCTTGCTGGGCGATTCCCATACCCTGCAGGTACACCGGGACCTGCCGGCGAATCTTGAAGAACGCTTCGGTGAGCTGCTCCAGATCGGTCAGGGTGAAGCATTCAGATGGCTGGATTATGTCCGGCAAAAGGCGCGTGAAATGGAAAACCGGCCTTAGGGGGCCGGTTTTGGCTGTTATTTTAAATCACAACTTTAATCATCCGGTTGAAATAATGAGGAGAATATTGCCTGATCCAGTCCGGGATGGAACTGAAATCGAATTTCATGTAAATCGCAACTGTTGATCCTTTGGTGAATTGACCGCTTTCGGCAAGTGCCCGTTTTATGTTTTGATCCAGCTCAACCAGCGTTCCGCCGGCCGCCGTGATGGACCCGTTGCCGGCGATCCATTGATTGCCCTGGAATATTATGCTCAACTCCACATCTGCTTTCATGTTGACGCCTCCGTTTAATTATTTTATTGCGGTGGGGCCACCAGCCCCGATTACAGGTGGAAAATTGGCAAAAACATTTGATGTGCTTGTTTATTTTAATATTGCTCATAATTAACAATTATTACAATGTTTTTCTTAAAACTGCAATATTTTGCATATTCCATATATACAAAATTCTAACAAAGTTATAAACTAAAAATATATTAAATATTATTGAATAGTCAACAAAAAATGAAAGGGGGTGTTATTGAAAAGATAGTTACTTAAATCACAATCTTCGACATTTTTCGAGCAAGGGGAGGTGATTAAGACAACCCGGGTGTAGTTACTTAATGTGCAAATCCATAATGATTTGGAAGGAGGTATAAAAAACCATGAATGACCGTGCACATAACGAAAACTCGCTTTTTAAAAGTGAAGACTGGATGGCCGTGTGGATCGGTTTGTTTGTTTTCGTGCTGGGGCTTTTGGCAATCGGCGGCAACGACGTGCTGGGCTGGGCGGCCAAGGCCAATACATGGACTACTCTGTCCAAAGCAGTGGCGCCGGTATCAAAGGCCTATGAGGGAATGTCCAGCATAACCTCCTTGATTTTGACTTATTTGTTCATGCTGGTGATTACGACCATCGGCGCCGGCCTGCTGGGCTTTAACCTGAAAAAATTTACCGGTGGTTTTACCTTGATCTTTTGGATCACATTTGTTTGCTGGGTGGCGGGGCATAACGCGTATATCGCCGCTACACCGGATAAACTTAAGGATTTGGGTATTCCCTGGTCTCTTAACTTAACCGGAGAGGCCGGATATATCATAGCACTTATAGTGGGGCTAATCATTGGTAACTTTTTCACGGGTTTTGCGGGCTACCTTAAAGAGGCGGCCAGACCGGAGTGGTTTATTAAAACCGCCATTGTAATCATGGGTGCGGCTTTGGGGGTCAAGGCATGTTCGGCCCTGGGACTGGCCACAACCGTAATGATCAGGGGGTTGTGCGCCATTATTGAAGCCTACCTGATTTACTGGGCGGTTGTTTATTATATTTCCAGGAAGTACTTTAAGCTTAACCCGGAATGGTCGGCGCCCCTGGCAGCCGGCATTTCCATTTGCGGCGTTTCAGCCGCCATCGCGGCTGGCGGCGCCATCCGGTCCAGGCCGATCATCCCCGTAATGGTGTCCTCTCTGGTGATTATCTTTGCTGTTGTGGAACTGGTGATTTTACCCTTTGCGGCTCAGGCTTTCCTGCACCACGAGCCGATGGTGGCCGGCGCGTGGATGGGACTGGCCGTAAAGACGGACGGCGCCGCCGTGGCCAGCGGCGCGATCACCGACTCGCTGATCAGGGCCAAAGCGCTGGCGGTGGACGGCGTCAACTACGAGCAGGGCTGGATCTTGATGGCGACAACAACCACCAAGATTTTTATCGATATGTTTATCGGTATCTGGGCCTTCCTGCTTGCCATTGTCTGGGTTTACTTTATTGACAGGAAACCCGGCGAAAAGGTTCAAGCGGTGGAAATTTGGAACAGGTTTCCCAAATTCGTCATCGGTTACTTTGTAACTTTCATTATCCTGCTGATTTGGGGTTTGAACAACCCTGAAGCTGTGGATTCAACTTTGAAATTGGCTACAAGTGAAACTGATGTTTTTAGGCAAACATTCTTTGCCATGACGTTTTTCTCCATTGGCGTAATTTCCAACTTCAGCGTGCTGAAACAACAAGGCCTCGGCAAACTGGCGCTGGTCTATGTTTTGGCGCTGTTCGGTTTTATTATTTGGGTGGGCCTGTTAATCTCCTGGATTTTCTTCCACGGTATCAAGCCTCCGATTATCGGCGGTTAGAAATATTAACGTAACGGGAGGAGGTTAAAATTATGGCTGGAGATCCCGTCCTGCAAATGCGGGAACAGGTAACGTATGAACAGGAAGAATACATCGAACTGCAACCGGCGGAGAAAAAACTGGTTGGATGGAGCATTGGCATTGGTATTGTAGCACTGGCGTTTTTAATCTGGATCAGCTATTCATTTAAAATAGAAGTTAAACTGTAGTTCTACCCTGGGGCACCCGGCGCGGTGCCCCTTACTTTGCGGCTTTGGCATTAAGTTCTTTTCAGCATAACCGGGCGGATGCTATAATAATATGATTGACAATTGACCTGGATAGAGGGGGAGAGGAACTTCCGGTGGAAAGAAGACAGGAACGCATTAGAAACTTCTGCATCATTGCTCATATTGATCACGGTAAATCCACCCTGGCGGATAGATTGCTTGAATATACCGGCGCCTTGACCCAGCGGGAAATGGCTGAACAAGTGTTGGACCAGATGGACCTGGAGCGGGAGCGGGGCATCACCATCAAGTTGCAGGCCGTGCGGCTGGATTACCGGGCCCGGGACGGGCGCGATTACGTGTTGAACCTGATTGATACTCCGGGGCACGTGGACTTTGCCTACGAAGTGTCCCGGAGCCTTGCCGCCTGCGAGGGCGCCCTGCTGGTGGTAGACGCCGCCCAGGGCATCGAGGCCCAGACTCTGGCCAACGTGTACATGGCAATCGACCACGACCTGGAAATAATTCCCGTGATCAATAAGATAGACCTGCCGGCCGCCGAACCGGAACGCGTGAAAAAGGAGATTGAAGACGTGATCGGCCTGGACGCTTCGGAGGCCGTGCTGGCATCGGCCAAAGTCGGTACCGGCGTGGAGGAAATCCTGGAACGGATCGTACACAAAATTCCCCCACCCAGGGGGGATGACGAGTCCCCTTTACAGGCGCTGATTTTCGACTCCCATTATGATCCCTATAAAGGGGTTATCGCTTATATCAGAGTGGTTGAGGGCAGCATTAAAAAGGGCATGCAGATTAAGATGATGGCCACCGGCAAGGAATTCGAGGTCACCGAGGTGGGGGTTTTCAGACCCGCGCCCACCACCGTTGAAGAATTGCGGGCCGGCGAAGTGGGCTTTGTGGCCGCCGGCATGAAAAATGTCAAGGATACCCGGGTGGGGGACACCATTACTGACGCCCGCTGTCCCGCGGACGCGCCGCTGCCGGGTTATCGCCAGGTCAAGCCAATGGTGTACTGCGGCCTTTACCCGGTGGAATCGGCGGATTACGAGGACCTGCGGGACGCGCTGGACAAGTTGAAATTAAACGACGCGTCCCTGGTATATGAGCCCGAAACCTCGGAAGCGCTCGGTTTTGGCTTCCGCTGCGGTTTTCTGGGCCTGCTGCACATGGAGATCATCCAGGAAAGGCTGGAGCGGGAATACGGGTTGAACCTGATTACCACCGCGCCCAGCGTGGTGTACCGGGTGATCACCACGGCGGGAGAGGTGCTGGAAATAGATAACCCCAGCAAGATGCCGCCCGCCGGCAAAGTGGCCTCCATGGAGGAACCATTTGTCGCCGGCACCATCATGGTGCCCCAGGATTACGTCGGCGCGGTGATGGAACTTTGCCAGGACCGCCGGGGCGTTTTCGTGGACATGGTTTACATGAACCAGAACAGGGTGATGGTCAAGTACGACCTGCCGCTCAGTGAAATCATCTACGATTTCTTTGATCAATTAAAATCGCGCACCAGGGGGTACGCTTCACTGGATTACGAACTGGCGGGCTACCGCGAGTCCAGCCTGGTAAAAATGGATATCCTGGTCAACGGGGAACCGCTGGACGCGCTCAGCTCCATTGTTCACCGGGACAGGGCCTACCAGCGGGGCAGGGCGCTGGTGGAAAAGCTGCGGGGCTTGATTCCCCGGCAGCTGTTTGAGATACCCCTGCAGGCCGCCATCGGCAACAAGGTGATTGCCCGGGAAACCATCCGGGCGCGGCGTAAGGATGTGCTGGCCAAGTGCTATGGAGGCGACATCACCCGCAAGCGTAAATTACTGGAAAAACAAAAAGAAGGCAAAAAGCGCATGAAACAGGTGGGGAACGTGGAAATTCCCCAGGAAGCCTTTATGGCTGTGCTGAATATAGGAGAGGATGACTAATATGAGCCGTTGCTTGCGAAATTATGAGAAACAATAACCATTGTTATACAAATAACGAATTACCGGGTTTCCTTTATATTCACGTTCCTTTTTGCCTGCGCAAATGTCTGTATTGTGACTTCACTTCCTATCCTTATAACGGACGGGATGCTCGAAGGTACCTGGCCGGCCTGCGCGGGGAAATCGGGCTGCGCACGGGCGGCCGGCGTGCCGGGCGGGTCCTGGCCACGATTTTTATCGGCGGAGGCACGCCCACCTGTTTATCATCCGGTGCAATTATGGAGATAATATCTATAATCAAAGAACATTTTATCCTTTCGCCGGACGTGGAGTTTACCATTGAGGCCAATCCCGGTACAGTGGACCGGGACAAGTTGAACTTATTGCGCCGGGCGGGAGTCAACCGGCTCAGTTTGGGCGCCCAGGCCTGTAGCGGGAAAACGCTGCGCACCCTGGGCCGGATTCATACCCACGAACAGACCATCGAGGCCGTGCGCCGGGCCCGGGAGGCCGGTTTCGATAATATCAACCTTGATTTAATTTTTGGGGTGCCGGGCCAAACACCCCGCGAGTGGAGGGACTGTTTGGAACAAATCGCGGCTTTGCGGCCCGACCACGTAGCCGCTTACGGGCTGCAACTGGAGGAGGGCACGCCGCTTAAAGCGATGATTGATGGTGGTCAACTGGTACCCTGTGACGAGGATATGGAGTTGGAAATGTATCGCGACGCCGTAAAAATATTAACCGGTGCGGGGCTTTACCGGTATGAAATTTCCAATTTTGCCCGCCCCGGCAGGGAATGCCGCCATAACCTCGTCTACTGGCATAATTGCGAATATCTTGGGGTGGGACCAGCCGCCCACTCCTATATAAAGCGGGAGCGTTCCGCGAACGAACAAAACCTGGATAAGTACATGGAAAAGCTTGCCGCGGGCAAATTGCCCGTGGCATGGTCGGAACCCGTCACACCGGAAAACGAAATTTTTGAAACGGTATTTCTGGGTTTACGTTTGGCGGCGGGGTTGAATATGGAGCATTTTCGCCGCCGGTTCGGCTGTTCCCTGGAGGATGTTTACCCCGGGGTGGCGGAACGGCTGGTGGAAAAGGGTATGCTGGAGCAGGCGGGAAAGCGCCTGCGCTTGACCCGGCGCGGCCTGGAGCTGGCGAATCAAGTCATGGCGGAGTTTGTTCCCCCTACAAATTCTTGACAAATAAAAATAACGGTGCTATGTTTTTATTAGGTGTTAGCACTCAACATGGGAGAGTGCTAACAAGGAGGTGTTAAGGAATGACTCTTGACGCCAGAAAACAAAATGTTTTGTTGGCCATCATTCAGGATTATATCGCCACGGCGGAGCCGGTGGGTTCGCGAACCATTGCCCGGAAGTATAAACTGGGCGTAAGCCCGGCGACCATCCGTAATGAAATGGCGGACCTGGAGGAGATGGGTTATATCGAGCAGCCCCATACTTCGGCGGGCCGGATTCCATCCGACCGTGGTTACAGGTATTATGTCGACCACCTGATGAAACGGGCGGAACTCAGTTTGGATGAAGAAAGAATGCTGTTCAACAGCTACATGACCAAGGTGCAGGACGTCGGCCAGGTGCTCAGGCGCACGGGACGGTTGTTGTCCCAGCTGACCAGGTACACGGCGGTAGTGTTAACCAACCATTACGGCAAGGGCAAGTTTAAACACATCCAGCTGGTGCACATGGGCCCGCAGCAGGCCATGGTGGTGGTGGTAACCGACGCCGGAGGGGTGCACCACCGGATCATTGATATCCCGGAAAGCATTAAACCGGCCGACTTGGAAACCATATCGGCGGTATTGAACCAGAAGCTGCAGGGCAAATCAATCGAGAACATTCGCCTGACCCTGGTGAAGGAGATTTATTTTGAGCTGGCCAAGCAAAAACATATTTTAAACATGGCCATGGATTTAATCCGGGAAAGCCTGGCGGTGCAAACCGGGGAAAAAATATTCCTGGGTGGTGTATTCAATATCCTGAACCAGCCCGAGTTTCATAACGTGGAAAAGGTGAAAACCCTGCTCGGTTTGCTGGAACAGGAGCAGATGCTGGCCGAGATTATGGCTGACGTTATGGACGCCGAGGGTGTGACGGCACGTATCGGCGAGGAAATGGTCAACGAGCAGATGAAGGATTGCAGCATGGTCATGTCCAGCTACAGCGTCGGGGGCAAACCGATGGGCAGCATAGGCCTGCTCGGACCCACCAGGATGGATTATGCCCGGGCGTTTACCGTGGTGGAGTATATGACCAAGAACCTTTCTCTGGTAATGGAAAGGCTGCTCGGCAGGAGGAGCTAGTTTTTTATTGTTTATGATAAATAAATCCATTTCATTTATTGAAAACTACTATTGGAAAAGTGGTTTCCCGGGAGGGATTAATTTGCAGGAAAACGGCAAACAGGAAGTACAACTCGAGGAGGAACAAAACCGGCCGGACCCGGAAGCGGGGGAGAACGCGGAGCAGAACGCAAAAAGCGGCGGCAATGTCGAAGGCGGCTTACCGGAACAGCGTGAGGAAGACCATTCTCCCGGACCCGCAGGGGGCGAGCCCGGCAAAGGCCAGGTGGATGTTGAGCAACTGCAAAAGGAACTGGCCGAACAAAAGCAAAGGGCGGAGGAATATTTCAACCGGCTTGTCCGCCTGCAGGCCGATTTCGATAATTTCCGCAAGCGCGTGCAGAGGGAAAGGGAGGAATTTTTTAAATACGCGTCTGCTTCGCTCTGTGAAATGCTGCTGCCCGTGCTCGATAATTTCCAGCTGGCGCTGGCCGCCAAGAATGAAGATCCGGCCAAGGTTGTCGCGGGGGTGGAAATGATTTACCGGCAGCTGGAGGAAGTGCTACAAAAGGAAGGGCTGACCCCCGTAGCCGCCGTGGGCGAGGTTTTCGACCCCACCAAGCACGAGGCGGTAATGCGGGAAGAGACGGAAGAATACCCGGATAACACCGTGATCGAAGAATTGCGCCGGGGGTATTACCTGAAAGACAGGTTGATCCGCCCGGCGATGGTTAAGGTGGCTACTAAATCCGGTTCCTGACCGAAAATGGACGATTGGTTTAACTGAATAACACTACAGTGACAGGCGATCCGGCGGGTTCCTGGAGTGAGTGGAGCACTGGATGCGGAAAAGAGGTCAGGGGACACACCTCCTCTTTAGGGTCATGGCTTTTTGGTCGGAGGTATGTCCCCAACAACACGTCATATCCCCAGAGCCATGACCACTCAGGGCGTGAAGAAGTAGGCTGGCAGTTTGCCGCAAGCGTAGACTAAAAGCTGCTCCAGCCACAAAGGTAAAATTGCGAAACGAACGATTGATGCCGCCGGAGCGCCAGATATGATACCGGTTTTTGCAGTGCAATCATGACTTAACCTTAGGAGGCGAAGTATATGGCAAAAGTGCTGGGTATTGACTTGGGTACCACCAACTCATGTATGGCCGTTATCGAGGGCGGCGAGGCGGTGGTTATTCCCAACGCCGAGGGTGGACGCACCACTCCGTCCGTAGTGGGATTTTCCAAGACCGGTGAACGGTTGGTGGGCCAGGTGGCCAAAAACCAGGCGGTTAGCAACGCCGAGCGGACAATTTCCTCGATTAAGAGGCATATGGGGTCCAATTACAAGGTCAATATTGACGGCAAGGAATACACCCCGCAGGAAATATCGGCCATGATTCTGCAGAAATTGAAAGCCGACGCCGAGGCTTACCTGGGGGAAAAAATTAACCAGGCGGTCATTACCGTGCCCGCCTATTTTACCGACGCGCAGCGCCAGGCCACCAAGGATGCCGGAAAAATCGCCGGCCTCGAGGTGTTGCGCATTATCAACGAGCCGACGGCGGCCGCCCTGGCCTACGGCCTGGATAAAGAAGAGGACCAGACCATCCTGGTATTCGACCTGGGCGGCGGTACTTTTGACGTGTCCATTCTGGAACTGGGCGACGGCGTGTTCGAGGTTAAGGCCACCAGCGGCAACAACCGCCTGGGCGGAGATGATTTCGACCAGCGCATTGTGGAATACTTGTTAAGTGAGTTTAAAAAGGAAACCGGCATTGACCTCAAGGGCGACCGCATGGCCATGCAACGCCTGAAAGACGCGGCGGAAAAGGCTAAAATTGAATTAAGCGGCGTGATGACCACCAACATCAACCTGCCTTTTATTACGGCTGATGCCAGCGGTCCCAAGCACATGGATATTACCCTGACCCGTGCCAAGTTCAACGAGCTTACCGCGGACCTGGTGGAGAAGACCATGGGCCCGACCAGGCAGGCGATGGCGGATGCCGGCCTCGAACCCAAGGATATCGACAAGATCCTGCTGGTGGGCGGTTCAACCCGTATCCCCGCCGTGCAGGAAGCAATCAAAAGATACCTGCAGAAGGAGCCCCACAAGGGAATTAACCCGGACGAATGCGTGGCCATAGGCGCCGCCATCCAGGCCGGGGTGCTGGCCGGCGAGGTCAAGGATGTGCTGCTTCTGGATGTAACGCCGCTTTCCCTGGGCATTGAGACCCTGGGAGGCGTTTTCACCAAGCTGATTGAGCGCAACACCACCATCCCCACCTCCAAGAGCCAAATCTTTTCCACCGCCGCCGACGGCCAGACCACGGTGGAAATCCACGTGCTGCAGGGCGAGCGGCCTATGGCGGCAGACAACAAGACCCTGGGCCGGTTCCAACTTACCGGCATTCCGCCGGCGCCCAGGGGGGTGCCGCAAATTGAAGTTACCTTTGATATCGACGTAAACGGCATTGTCAATGTTTCGGCCAAGGATCTGGGCACCGGCAAGGCTCAGAGCATTACCATCACCGGCAGCACCGGCCTGAGTGACGCCGAAATTGAAAGGATGGTCAAGGACGCCGAGCGGCACGCCGAGGAGGACAGGAAGCGCAAGGAAACCGTGGAGCTGCGCAACCAGGCCGACAGCATGATTTACCAGGCCGAGAAAACCATCAAGGATCTCGGCGACAAGGCCGACAAGGCCAAGGTTGATGAGGTCAACAGGGCGACGGAGCAATTGAAGGAAGCTCTCAAAGGCGAGGATAACGAAAGAATCAAGAATGCCATAGAGCAGTTGACCAAGCCGCTGTACGAGCTGACGGCGGCGTTGTACCAGCAGCAGGCTGATGCCGGCAAGGCCGCAGGTGGTACCGGAGGCGGCGCGCCGGCAGGCGAAAACAAGGAAAATGTAGTTGATGCTGAATACGAGGTTGACGAGGATAAGAAAAAGCAGTAATTTGTAACAGGATTTTGTTTTTATGCGTAGAATAAAAAGGTGTTTGGTTAAGTATTGTTACGGGAGGGCGGCTTTCTCATGCCCTCCCGGCGGCGTTTGAAACATGAAGGTGGTGAATGCCCGTGGCAAAGCGGGATTATTACGAGGTGCTCGGCGTTTCCCGGGACGCATCTCAAGAGGAAATCAAAAAGGCCTACCGAAAGCTGGCCCGCCAGTACCATCCCGATGTCAACAAAAGCGAGGGTGCGGCGGAAAAATTCAAGGAAATTACTGAAGCTTATGACGTGCTCAGTAACCCGGAAAAAAGGCAGGCTTACGATCGCTTTGGCCATGCGGCTACAGATGGCCAGTTCAACGGGTTCGGCGGCTTTGGCGCCGGTGGATTCGGCGATTTTGGCGGGCTGGGCGATATCTTCGACATGTTTTTCGGCGGGGGCGGCCGCCAGCGGCGCGGTCCCGAGCGCGGCGCCGACCTGCGGGTCGACGTGGAGCTTACTTTCGAGGAAGCTGCCTTTGGCCTGGAAAAAGACATCAAAATTCCGCGTACCGAGGAATGCGGCACCTGCGGCGGAAGCGGGGCGGCACCCGGCACGGCGAAGAAAAATTGCGATGTCTGTGGAGGCACGGGCCAGGTGCAATTTGCCCAATCGACTCCTTTCGGCCGCATCGTGCAGTCGCGTACCTGTGACCGCTGCCGGGGCGCGGGGGTGATTATCGAAAAGCCTTGCCCCACCTGCCGGGGCGCCGGGCAAGTGCGGCGCACCAGAACCATCAAGGTCAAAATACCAGCCGGGGTCGACACCGGCTCAAGACTGCGCCTGGCAGGCGAAGGCGAAGCGGGACTGCGCGGCGGGCCCAGGGGCGATTTGTTTGTATTCATCCATGTGCTTCCCCATCCCGTATTCAAGCGGGAAGGCAACAATGTAATCATTGAGGTGCCGGTAAACTTTGCCCAGGCCGCCTTGGGCGACGAAATCACAGTGCCCACTCTGGACGGCAAGGCGAAGCTCAGGGTGCCCGAGGGGACCCAGTCCGGGACGGTTCTGCGCATGAGAAACAAGGGTATTCCCGATGTCAGGGGGTACGGCCGCGGCGACCAGCACGTGTACATCAAGGTGGTTACGCCCACCCGGCTGACGGAAAAACAGAAAGAATTACTGAGGGAATTCGCCCGGATTGAGGGGCAAAAACCGCAGAGCACGGAAAAGGGCTTTTTTGAAAAGATGCGCGACGTGTTCATGGGTTAAATAATGGAGGAATTGAATTGGCCAGGTGGTTGGAGATTTTCGTTTTTTGTTCCCGGGAAACCGTGGAAGCGGTTGCCAATATAATGAATGAAGCAGGTTCCGGCGGGGTTGTCATTGAGGACCCCGCTTTAATTGTAGAATATTTGAGCAAAGGCAATGCCGAAACGCTGTCTCCATTGTTAAAAGTCCCGCCGGAGAGGGAAACGGTGGTTAAGGGCTATTATTTATGCGATTGCTCCGTGTCGGACCGGCTGGAGGAGATATCACGCCGGCTGGGGGAACTGGGGGTGCGCTGGCGGACCGGGGAAGTCCGGGATGAAGACTGGGTTAATTCCTGGCGGGCATACTATAAACCGTTAAAGGTGGGGAAACGCCTGGTGGTGAAGCCGTCGTGGGAGGACTATACCGCCGGTGCCGGCGAGATAGTGATCGACATGGACCCCGGCATGGCTTTTGGTTGCGGCACCCATGAAACGACCGCCGCGTGCCTGGAGTTGCTTGAAGAACTGGTGCGAGGCGGCGAAGAGGTTTATGACGTGGGCACCGGGTCCGGTATCCTCGCGGTGGCGGCCGCGCTTCTGGGTGCGCGGCGGGTCACCGCCGTGGATATTGATGAACTGGCGGTAAGGACGGCCAGAGAGAACGCGGAGAGAAACGGCGTATCGGACAGGGTTGCGGTGGTGCAGGGAAACCTGCTGAATAACCTGGCGGGCCCCGGGGCCGACCTGGTGGTGGCCAACATTATTGCGGATGTGATTATCCGCCTGGCGCCCGGTGCCGCGGCGGCGCTCAAGCCGGGCGGCCGCCTGATCGCATCCGGAATTATCCGGGAAAGGGCCGGTGAGGTGTGTCAGGCCCTCTTGTGCGCGGGCCTCGAGCCCGAGCGCGAGCTGGCGAAAGGTGAGTGGGTGGCGCTGGTGAACCGGAAAGTATAGGAGATGTTTTCATTGCCGAGGTTCTTTATCGAACCGGAATCGCTGCGGGACGACGCCGTAACGATAACGGGCCCGGAAGCGCACCACATCGGCAGGGTATTGCGCCTGGGTCCGGGGGATATAATTACATTATTGGACGGTTGCGGTAATTTTTACGATAGCCGGATCGAAGAAATACGGGACGACCGGGTCGAATGCCGGGTGCTGCGGCGGGGACGTGCCGGCGGCGAGCCGCCCCTGCGGGTGGTACTGGTGCAGGGAATAGCCAAGGGCGAACGAATGGATTTCGTAATTCAAAAGGGCACGGAACTGGGCGCGGCGGCGTTCCTGCCGGTGCAATGCGGGCGCAGCGTGGTGCGGCTGGACGCCCAAAAACGGGTCGCCCGCCGGGAACGCTGGCAGCGCATTGCCCGTGAAGCCGCCAAGCAATGCGGCCGGGCGCTGGCGCCCGAGGTCATGGAACCGGTACACTGGCCCGCCGCGCTGGATCTGATACCGCCGGGCGCCCTTGTGCTGGTTCCCTGGGAAGAGGAATCGGGCCGGTCGTTGAAGGCCGAATTACAGGCCCGGGTCAAGCCTGACGAAGTGTACATAATCATCGGGCCCGAGGGCGGGCTGGAAAAGCGGGAGGTTGACGAGGCCCGGCGGCGGGGCGCCGTTCCGGTTACCTTGGGACCGCGCATCCTGCGCACTGAAACCGCGGGCCTGGCGGCTATAACCATGGTGCTTTATCAATGGGGCGATCTGGGGGGAAATGAGCATGTCGGCAAAGAGAGTGGCCCTGGCAACCCTGGGTTGCAAGGTCAATCAGTATGAATCGGCCGCTTTGGAGCAACTATTCCGGGAGCGCGGCTATACCATTGTGGACTTCGACAGTGCGGCTGACGTTTACGTGATCAACACCTGTACGGTCACCAATCTGGGGGACCGCAAGTCCAGGCAGTTGATCCGCCGGGCCGGCAGGACCAATCCAGACGCCCTGGTGGTGGTAACGGGTTGTTATGCCCAGACGGCACCGGACGAGGTGCTGGAAGTGGAAGGGGTAGACCTTGTGGTGGGTGCCGGAAACCGGGCATCCATTGTGGACCTGGTGGAAAGCGCCGCCAAGGGGCGGAAACTCAAGGCGGTGCAGGACATTTTCCAGTGTCGCCAGTTCGAGGAATTACCGGGCGAGGCGCACCAGGACAGGGTGCGGGCTTTTTTAAAAATCCAGGAAGGCTGTGAAAATTTCTGTTCGTATTGTATTGTGCCCTATGCCAGGGGGCCCCTGCGCAGCAGGTCGCCGGAAAGCGTGCTGGATGCAGTTCGCACCCTGGTGGGGCGGGGCTTTAAGGAAATCGTGCTTACGGGCATCCACACCGGTGCTTACGGCAGGGAGCGGGGCGATATTGACCTGGTCCGGCTACTGGAAAAAATAGCGGGGGTGCCGGGACTGGCCAGACTGAGGCTCAGTTCGGTGGAGCCGAACGACGTCACCCCGGAACTGCTTGATCTGTTGGCCTCCGGGCCGCCGTTCTGCCGGCACCTGCATATTCCCCTGCAGAGCGGGGATGATACCATCCTGAAAAAAATGAGAAGGCGTTATGATACTTCTTTTTATCGCCAACTGTTGGAAAAAGCGAGGGAAAAGATACCGGACGCGGGTATTACCACCGATGTAATGGTGGGGTTTCCCGGCGAGCGGGAAGAGCATTTTGCCAACACCTGCGTGTTTGTCCAAGACATGCGTTTTTCCGGAATGCACGTGTTCAAGTATTCTCCTCGCCGGGGCACGCCGGCGGCGAAGATGCCGGACCAGGTTGAATCCGCCGTCAAGGACGCGCGCAGCAAACGGTTGATCGCCCTCGGCCGGGAACTGGCCCGTGCCTTTGCTGCCCAATACCTGGAAAAAACCGTGGAGGTTTTACTGGAGCCCGCTTCCCCGGGCGTTAAGGGTTACAACCTCGAGGGGTTGATGGATAATTACGTGCGCGTGTTTTTGACCGGGGACCCCGCGTGGCAGGGAAGACTGGTGGAAATAAAAGTAACCGGATTGAGTGGCAACGGGTTGACCGGAAGAATAATTTAAAAATAATGCAGGATTTATTAAACAGATGTGGAATAAATACAAGGGCTAAACCGCCGTTATCTTTTTTATTCTCGGGAGGAGGTGGAAACAGGTGCAGGAATGTATCTTCTGTAAAATAGTAAAAAAGGAGATACCGGCCGAGATTATTTACGAGGATGATAACGTCCTGGCTTTCAAGGACATCCAGCCGGCGGCTCCCATCCACCTCTTGTTTATTCCCAAGAAGCATATTCCCACGTTTTTTGATCTGCAGCCCGAGGATGACAAAATTATGGGCGAGGTGCAGAGGGCAGCTGCCGTCGTGGCCGGGGATCTGGGCCTGGCGGAGCGGGGATTCAGGCTTGTTGCCAATTGCATGAAAGATGCCGGTCAGCTGGTTTTTCACCTGCATTATCATTTTTTGGCCGGCAGAGAACTGCAATGGCCGCCCGGGTAATTGACTGCCCGGAGGGGTTATTGTATAATAGCGCAGTATGATATTTTAATTGGAGGTTGTTATGTAGTTTGATGTTGACGCAAGGTTTGCGGCTCAGCGGAGGGGAGGGAAGAATCAGTGGCGGAAGTAAAAGTTGGTAAAAATGAAACCCTGGACAGTGCCCTCCGGCGTTTTAAGCGAACCTGCCAAAAGGCGGGGGTCCTCGCTGAAGCCAGAAAGCACGAACACTACGAAAAGCCCAGCGTGAGACGGAAAAAGAAATCCGAGGCTGCCCGGAAACGCAAGGCCCGGTTTTCGAGATCTTTTAATTAAAATGAAACTTGAAGCTTAGGCAGCAGCCTGATTTTTTGGAAATAGAATGGAATGCCCGGCACCCAGGTGCCGGGCATTGGAATATATGCGGCGAATAATTTTTGTGTAACAAAATAAACTTAACCGGCACTATTTCAGCAAGGAGGTGACCCGGAATGCCTCCCGAACTGGTTCCATGGCTGGCGGTTTTGGCTTTTTTGCTGGGTATTCTGGCTCTGGCGCTTGAATTATTCATTTATGGTTTTGGAATTGCCGGCGTGACGGGCATCATCCTGATCGGCTGGGGAATATTGCTGCTGAGCGTGGATGTTTTCCACGCGTTTAAAGCGCTGGTGATAGCCCTGGTACTTAGCGTCGTTTTATTTGTGGCCGGCGTTAAGCTGGTAAAAAAGGCCAACATTTGGGGACGGGTAACCCTGGTGGCCAGGCAGAAGAACGAAGCCGGCTACACCACATCCCGTGAAGAATTGGGCCGGTATATCGGAATGGAGGGTGTTGCGATCACCCCTTTGCGCCCAGCCGGGGCTGCTGAAATCAACGGTGAGCGGCTGGACGTTGTAAGCGAGGGGGGATTTATTCACGCCCGGGCTAAAATCCGGGTGGTCAAGGTGGAGGGCGGTCGTATCGTGGTTCGAGCTGTCACGAAACCAGGCTAGGACTATAAATGTTGCGCTTTATTTTCCGATAGTCACCGGATCGCCCCGGGCGGGTGTACTATTGGTGGAAAAGGCTTAAACCGGGGCTACTGGTGGGAAAGAATTGTATCAAAATAAGGAAAAATTCGCCGGTTGGAGCTTCGATATGGATAAACGCAGCTTGAATCAAGGCCGGCACAATTAGCAGGGAGGTTTATAATGAGTACTGGAGTGGTTTCTCTTTTAATTCTGGCGGTACTGGCCATACTGGCCGTGGTGATCATCTTCAGCTTCATACCGGTGGGCCTGTGGATTTCAGCCCTGGCGGCGGGAGTTAGGGTGGGCATCTTTACGCTCATCGGCATGCGCCTGCGCCGGGTACCCCCGGCCCGGATCGTCAACCCGCTGATCAAGGCGGACAAAGCCGGGCTGGACATATCGGTGAACCAGCTGGAGGCCCACTACCTGGCCGGCGGCAACGTGGACCGGGTGGTGGACGCACTGATCGCCTCGGCCCGCGCCAATATCAACCTGCCCTTTGAACGGGCGGCCGCCATTGACCTGGCCGGGCGCGACGTGCTTGAGGCCGTGCAAATGAGCGTGAACCCCAAGGTGATCCAGACACCGTGGGTATCGGCGGTGGCCAAGGACGGTATTGAAGTGAAAGTGGTGGCACGGGTGACGGTACGGGCCAACATCGATCGCCTGGTGGGCGGCGCCGGGGAAGAAACCATTTTGGCCCGGGTTGGTGAGGGTGTGGTTTCCACCGTGGGTTCCATGGATAATCACAAGGAGGTGTTGGAAAACCCCGACTCTATTTCCCGGACGGTGCTGGACAAGGGGCTTGACGCGGGCACCGCTTTTGAGATTCTGTCCATTGATATTGCCGATGTTGATGTGGGTCGCAACATCGGCGCCAAGCTACAGATCGACCAGGCCGAGGCCGACAAACAGATCGCCCAGGCCAAGGCGGAAGAACGGCGGGCGATGGCGGTGGCCCGCGAGCAGGAGATGAAGGCGGCGGTGCAGGAAATGCGGGCCAAGGTGGTTGAGGCCGAGGCGCAGGTGCCGCTGGCTATGGCCGACGCGCTGCGACAGGGTAAACTGGGAGTGATGGATTACTATAACATGCAAAATTTACTGGCTGACACGAACATGAGACAAAACATCGCCAAAATGGGAATGGATGAGGAAGGCGGCGGAAAATACCAAACCGAATAGATCGTGGGGGTAACTTTCGTGAAAACCCTGATAATAATTTTGCTGGTTTACTTAATTATTTCCCGGCTCAGGGGTAAGGCTCCACGCTATCGATTCCCCCGGCCGGAGGCCCCGCGCCAGGAAGTTCCCGATTACCGCCCGGCGGGGGATGATTTGCCCCTGCCGGGCCCCTGGAGTTCTCCAACTGATCAAGAAGACGCCCCCCTCCCAGGTCCCTGGAACAGGCCGGCCCGATCCGGGGAAGTGGGCTCCGAGCGCCCGGATAAACCGGTTGAGCAACACCGGCAAACCCAAGGTAAACCCGAACCTCAATTAGACCCGGGTCTGCAGCGGGACCGCGCAAGGGATGCGGAACAGCGGCGGGACCGAACCGCGCCAGGCACCGGGGAAGGTGAATTCCCGCGGTGTCCCCGGCCGGCTCCGGCGGGTGAAAAAGGTAATTGCGCGCCGGGTGAAAAGGCGGCCGCTCCGGGGAGACAACTATACAGGGAACGTAAACGGTACCGGGCGGGTAACCCTGTGGTTGCGGCCCTGCATAGTAAATCCACTTTGGCGGCAAGCGTTGTTCTGGGCGAAGTGCTTGGCCCCCGCGGCGGCAGGAGAAAGAGGTAGGCGTTGGACGCTTGCCCTGGCGGCACACGACATCCGGGGACGCCCGGGGCGTGGTTGTTTTTTAGCCCGTCATATCCCCAAAGCCATGACCCCTTAGCGGCGTGAAGTAGAAGTTTGGCAGTATTTTGCAAGCGTTAACTACTAGCATCACCGAGTCTTAAGGGTAAAATTGCGAAACGAACGATTGATACCGCCGGGGCGCCAAATACAAGTACCGGTTTTTGCTGCGAAATCAAAATTAATATCGAATATAAAGGTGATCTAATGAAGTTTGCCTATTTTGACTGTTTTTCCGGTATCAGCGGCGATATGATCCTGGGAGCCTGTGTGGACCTGGGTGTGGATATTGCGGCATTGCAACAGGAACTGGCCAAACTGAATTTACCGGGGTATGAACTGCAGGCGTCCAGAGTTAAAAGAGGCGGCATTTCCGGCACCAAGGTCAATGTGATCCTGGAAGAAGTACTGCAGCCGCACCGGCACTTAAAGGATATCGAGGCAATAATCAACGGAAGCGATTTGAAACAAAATGTTAAAGAATTAAGTATGAAAATTTTTCACCGGCTTGCCGCGGCCGAGGCCAAAATACATGCCACTAACATGGACAAGATCCACTTACACGAGGTTGGTGGGTTGGATTCGATTGTCGATATTGTAGGCTCCGCAATTTGCCTGGATTTGCTTGAAATCAGCGAAATTTACTGCTCCAGGATCAATGTCGGCTCCGGGTTTGTCAAATGCATGCACGGTATTTTACCGGTCCCGGCACCGGCCACGATTGAGCTGTTGCGCGGGGTACCCGTTTACTCCTACGGTCCCGGCCATGAATTAATAACGCCCACGGGCGCCGCCTTTATCAGTACGGTTAGCCGGGGATTTGGACCCCTGCCGGGCATGATTGTGGACCGGGTGGGTTACGGAGCGGGCGAGCGGGACCCGGAGTTGCCCAACCTGCTCAGGATTTTACTTGGCTCCAAATTATCCTCGGAAGGGGAGGCTTGCAAAGCGCGTCATGAACACGCAGCATCTTATTGAATTACTACAGGATTTCAAGTCAGGCAAAAAGAATATTCCGGAAGTGCTGGAGGTGCTGAAAAAACTTCCCTATGAGGACCTCGATTTCGCTAAAATTGACCACCACCGGGTGTTGAGAAACGGCTTTCCGGAGGTAATTTTCTGCCAGGGTAAAACCGTGGAACAGGTGGTGAGAATTTTCGGCAGCCTGGCCGAGCGCAACTGTAATATCCTGGCCACCAGGGCGGGATGGGAAGTTTATAACGCAGTCAAGCAATTATATCCTGCGGCCGGCTACAATGAACTTGCCCGCACGATCACCCTGACCAGGGGTGAAATAAATAATTCAATGCGTAAAATTCTTGTACTTACCGCCGGGACAGCCGATATCCCGGTGGCCGAGGAGGCCGCCGTTACCGCCGAAGTAATGGGGCACGACGTGGAAAGGGTGTACGATGTGGGCGTGGCGGGCATTCACCGGCTTTTCGCCCATTATGACAAATTTGACGCCGCGTCTGTAATTATCGTTGTCGCGGGAATGGAAGGGGCTTTGGCCAGCGTGGTGGCCGGTTTGGTGGATGTGCCGGTTGTGGCCGTACCTACCAGCATTGGATATGGAGCCAACTTCAAAGGCCTTTCGGCGTTGCTGAGCATGCTCAACAGCTGCGCCAAAGGTATCGGCGTGGTAAATATCGACAACGGTTTCGGGGCGGCGGCCCTGGCCGACGCCATCATCCGGAGCGGCTTGAAACACAATACAACATAGTAGTTTAACTGGTCATATGACACATGGGAACGAGGTGTGATCTTTTATGGAAGCCCGGCGGCGTAAATTATCCTGGTTGAAAAGCATTATGCGGGAACTTGACAGTGTCGTGGTCGCCTACTCCGGCGGCGTGGACAGCACTTTTTTAGCCGTGGTGGCCCGTGAAGTGCTGGGGGACCGGTCGCTGGCCGTCACCGCTTGCTCGGAGATATACCCGGAAAAGGAGTTGCAAGCGGCGATTGAACTGGCCCGGCGGCTGGGCTTGCGGCACCAAACCATTCGGACGGAAGAATTAAGTAATGAACGATTTGTTGCCAATCCCCCCGACCGGTGCTACCACTGTAAAACCAATTTGCTCGGCAAATTAATGGATATTGCCCGGGAGCAAGGCTTTTCCCATGTAATTGTTGGGGATAATTACGACGACCAGTTTGATTACCGCCCGGGCATGCGGGCGGTGCGGGAATCGGGAGCGGTAAGTCCTCTTGCGGAGGCCGGGCTGACCAAGGAAGATATCCGGCTGCTTTCCAGGGAAATGGGTTTGCCCACCTGGGATAAACCGTCCCTGGCCTGCCTGTCCTCGCGGTTTCCTTACGGGGAGCGCATTACCAAGGATAAGCTGGCTATGGTGGAGCAAGCGGAGGAATTCATTTGTTCCCTGGGGATTCGGCAACTCAGGGTCAGGCACCATGGAAACATCGCTCGGATTGAAGTTGGTAACGAAGATTTAGCCAAGATTATCCGAGCCGCTGGTGAGATTGTCCTTAAATTCAAGGAAATCGGCTATAACTACGCCACCCTGGATTTGGGGGGCTACAGGACGGGCAGCTTGAACGAAATATTACCCGGCCGGAGGAACAACTAAAAATACAAAAAGACGGCCGGCAAATTGCCGGCCATAAATGGTCGCCGGTCGCCGGTGATAAATGCGCGGATTGCAGCTCTTGTTAGCAGGAGGTTCAAAACAGTTCGGGGGAAGATGAGTTTTTATGTTAGTGCCGGTAAAACCGTTCAAGCGATGGTAATTACTTTGTGCGGGCCGTAGAGCCAGTTGTTGATGTCGAACATATTGGAAATGCTGCCTACGGCCAGTTTATCCTTTAGTTTATAATATTCCAGGCAAGTGCCGCAGGAGAGCACGGCCGTGCCCCCGGCGTGCAATTGCTCAAGTTGTTCCATTACCGGCGACCCATTGCAGGATAGAAACACCCCGGTGTTTAAGAACAACAGCGCTGCGGGGGGAGGATTCATTGTTGCCAAGGTAACGAACAGGCTTTTCATCAGCACTTGCCCCAGGTCCGGGGAGCCCTGCCCCAGCGAGTTGGTGGTTATGAAGTAAACCGGGCCCCCGGCCGGTCCCGCGGCGGCGCGGGGAACGGACGGTTGTTCCTTCCCGGGGGTTTGGGGATCGCCGGCTCCGTCCCGGCGGGTGATGGTTAAATAGTAGGCGCCCTCCTTTTGCTCCTCGCTTACGCTATACCCGGCGTTGCGGGCAAACATGGAAACGTTTTGCCGGGACACCTCGTTGTCCACGATGGTGGTGACGGTATGGACGCCCGTTTCTTCCAGGGCTTTTTTGGTGTTGATAACGGGCTGCGGGCAATTGAGCCCGCGGCAGTCGACTATTTTATGCGACATGGCATATTCTCCTTTAACGTGAAATTGATTGTTTTACCTTCAAATAACGTTAATTAGTTTTTCCCCCGGCGGGAGCACCTTGCCGATGACGGCGGCGGGTATCCCCTTTTGGACCAGGTCGTTTAGCAGCGCACCGGCCCCGGCTTCCGGGATGGAAATAAGCAGGCCGCCCGAGGTCTGGGGGTCGCATAGCACCAGTTGTTCTTCGGGCTTGAGCCGGCTTGCAAAACTTATTTTGCCCTCGAGGTGGTTTTTATTATCGTACGCCCCGGCGGGGATCAGCCCCATGCGGGCCATCTCCATCGTTTCAGGTAAAAGCGGGACCGCGGAAAATTCAATTTGCAGGCTTACCTTGCTGGCCGCGGCCATTTCTGCGGCGTGACCCAAAAGCCCGAATCCGGTGATGTCGGTGCAGGCGCCGGCGCCGTGCCGCAGCATGGCGGCGGAGGCTTCCTTGTTCAGTGCGGACATGCAGCGCCCGGCTTCCCGCCCGGCGTCCTCTGAAGCCAGTTCCACTTTTACTGCCGTGTTGATAATGCCAGTGCCCAGCGGTTTGGTCAGCACCAGCAGGTCGCCGGGCCGGGCGGTGGCGTTGGTGACAATGTCGGCGGGGGGAGCAAGGCCGGCAACTGCCAAACCATACTTGGGTTCGTCGTCCCGCACCGTGTGCCCGCCGGCTAAAATGCATCCGCCCTCCATCACTTTATCGGCGCCGCCTCGCAGGATTTCCCCCAGTACGGCGGGCGGCAGGCAATCGGGGAAACAAACGATATTCAGGGCCAGAAGCGGTTTTCCCCCCATGGCGTAAATATCGCTTAACGCATTGGCCGCGGCGATTTGCCCGAATAGATACGGGTCATCCACCACGGGTGTAAAGAAATCTACCGTTACAATTAACGCCTGCTCGTTATTTAGGCGGTAAACGGCGGCATCGTCGGAGGTTTCAAGACCCACCAAAAGCCGCGGGTTGTTGGGAACGGGCAAATGTCGCAGCACCTGCGACAGGGTATGGGGACCCACTTTGGCCGCTCACCCCGAGGTTTTGGCCAGGGCGGTAAGTTTAATTGTTTTATCAGCCACCAGATAGACCCTCCTTTCACACTTTAGCATCTCACGAATATTCTTTTTTAAATTTATACTATCCTTTATGAATTTAATAAAAAAAATTTATAAATAAGGCCCGGTACAGAAATTTTGCTTATGATACCCTTTTTTCTAATGGTTATAATAAGAACGTACGAGTGTACACGGGACGTCCATCTGTGGTAGAATCTATAAGGAGCAAAGATTGTCAATCTAATGAGGGGGAATTAAAGTTGGAGCAACTTTTTGAGGTTATTATTTTTGGACTTAACGCTCCGGCCGCTAGTTTCGGCTGAGGGCCCAGGCCTTCCGCCGGGTGCGGACCGCAAAAAACCATGAAAGAGGAAGCTGAAGATTTAAGCATAGCCTTAAAAGAAAGTTTCGGCGACCAGGTAAACGTGAAATTTGTTGACGTAACCACCGAAGAAATGAAGGAATACCCTAAAATAGCCTCCATTTTGCCCAGGGTCAGATTGCCGTTGACGGTTATTAACGATGAACCCCGTTTTCATGGCGGTATCTCCGCGGAAGTTATCTCCGATGCCGTGCGGGAAATGCAGAAAAACCAGGACAGCTAATATTTAATGGAACAATTAACCAGTAGAACGTTATTTTTCCCCTCCCTGCCGCATAAATTTAGTGGCAAGGGGGGATTTTTTATGGCCTTCAAGGATTTGAAGAACAAGTTTAAGCGACAGCTTTCCGATTACCTGGAACTGCCCGGCGATATTATGCTGGATTTGCCTAAAATTGTGCTGGTGGGCAACCTGCAGGTGTTTATTGAAAACCATCGCGGAATCCAGGAATATAGCCCGCGGTTGGTTCGGGTTGTCGTCAGCGACAAGGTTGTTGAAGTTACCGGTGAAAATCTGACCCTGCGGAATATTCTACCCGATGAGATTTGCGTGGAAGGACAGATTTCTACGGTTTCATTTCTGAGTTAGGGGGTGGCCGGGTAATGTTGCTGTTTAAAATTTTGTCCTTTCTTTGCGGGTACGTAACGATTACGGTGCCGGAGGAATGCCTGGAGAAATTCATCAATATGGCCACCGCCCGGGGTATTTTTTTATGGGGCATTACCGCTACGGGCGCGAACCGGGTAGCCCTCAAGGTGCGTCTGAGCGGTGTACAACCCCTGCGCCACGTGGCCCGGATGACGCGCTGCCGCTTTAAAATCACGGGCCGGGCGGGTTTGCCATTTTTAATTAGCAGGCTGAGCAGGCGCAAGGCTTTACTGGCCGGTGCGCTGGTTTTTGTTGTTACTCTTTACCTGTTGTCGACGTTTGTATGGTTTATCGAGGTGACCGGCAACAAGCGCGTGGAAACCGAAGCGATTGAACAGGCCGCCCGCCGGGCGGGTTTATACCGCGGTGTACCCAAATGGTCTCTTGATACGGCGGAAATGGAGGCGAATATCGCGCGACAGGTACCCGGTTTGTCCTGGGTTGGCATGCAGGTTGATGGGACAAGGGTGCGCATCGAGGTGGTGGAAAAGGTGCTGCCGCCGGACAGCGGCGGGGAACAAAAGGTGGACGTTGTGGCCGCCAAAGATGGCCTGATCAAAGAAATCCTGGTGTTGAGCGGCCACCCGGTGATCAGTGAGGGAGATACGGTTACCGCGGGCCAGGTCTTGATCTCGGCGGCCATACCGCCGCCTGAAAACTTTTATGAGAATGAAGGTGGGGAGCAGAAGGAAGAGGCCGGCGAAGAACCGGAAGACAAACAAGAACCGGTACAATACGTGCACGCCCGGGGGATTGTCAGGGCCAGGGTTTGGTACGAGGGCTACGGGGAAATGAAACTGGTGGAAAAGGGTACCGTGTTGACGGGGCGGGAAATTACCAAACTTTGCATTAAAATCGGGGCAAAGGAAATAATTTTAATGGGGCCGGGGCAAGTGCCCTACAAGTTTTACGGTGCCCGGACGGATGTCAAAAGAATACCCGCTTGGAGGAATATAAATATACCCGTCGAATTTATAACAGTTAAATACTTTGAAAAAGAGCCTTACAGCAGGACATACAGCCGGGCCGAAGCCCGCCGCATGGCCGGCAAACGGGCTCTAACCGGCATCAAAAAGCAAATTCCCAAAAGTGCCAGGATTTTGGACCAGAGGGTGCAGGTGGTGGAAACTGCGGAACCCGAGGATATCGTTCGTGTCAGGGCAATAGTTGAAACGCTTGAGGAAATTGGAGTTGAAAAACCCCACCAGTTTGATAGAGGAGGTTCCGGCTTAGTTGGCGGAAAACGTGGAAGCGCGGGTAATCATGGATGATATCGGGGCTGCCGTGGAAATATTCGGCAAGCATGATGAAAATCTATCCTTGATGGAAAGTTCGCTGGGGGTTAAAATGGTGGCCCGTGGGGAGGAATTAATTATTATCGGCAGCCGGGAGCAGGTGGAGAAAGCGCGGGAGATAATCGGTCAACTACAGGAATTTTACCGGGCCGGCAACCGCTTGACGGCGCACGAGATCAATTATACCATCAAAGCCGTCAAGGCCGGAAAACCCGGTGCGCTTTCGGGCCTGGCCCGGGATGTCGTTTTGGTGACGCCGCGGGGGAAAAAAATTAAACCTAAAACCATTAGCCAGCAGAAATACATTGAGGCGTTGCAGAAATATGACATCGTGTTTGCCGTGGGACCTGCGGGGACCGGTAAGACATACCTGGCGGTCGTCATGGCCATCAGGTCATTGCGCAACCGTAACGTGAACAGGATCGTATTGACCCGGCCGGCGGTGGAGGCGGGAGAGAAGCTGGGGTTTTTACCCGGCGACCTGCAGGAAAAAGTTGATCCCTACCTGCGCCCGCTGTATGACAGCCTTTACGACGTGCTGGGTTTTGAAAACACACAAAAATATCTGGAGCGGCAGGTGATTGAAATCGCTCCCCTGGCTTACATGAGGGGGAGAACGCTGGACGATTCCTTTGTCATCCTTGATGAGGCTCAGAATACCACTCCGGAACAGATGAAAATGTTCCTGACCCGGCTCGGCTTTGGATCAAGGGCCGTAATCACGGGAGACATAACCCAGGTGGACCTGCCCAAGGGGCAGCAATCCGGGTTGGTGCATGCACTGCAGGTTTTAGACGGCATCGAGGGTATTTCATTTCATTATTTTACGGGCGATGATATTGTCAGGCACCCCCTGGTACAGAAAATTGTCAGGGCTTACGAGGAGAGAGACGCATCCGCTGGTCGTCAAGAGGGGTGATTAAATGCTTCCTCTAATTAAGGTCAGGGCAAAACTATTTGACTTTTTCAGCAGTTTGGCCGGGAAAAGGAAAGTTCGCAGGGGGTTGGCCGCAGTTGTATTTTTTTGGGCTCTTACCCTGCTGATTTCTGTTGAATTGATGCCCCAAAAGGTTAACCTGGTGGTGGGACAGGTTTCCCCCATCGATGTTTATGCCCCGCGCAGCGTCATCTTCGAGGACAAGGCCAAAACCGAGGAAGCGCGGGAACTGGCCGCCAGCCAGGTACCCAAAAAGTATATCACCGATCCGCGCGTAAGCGTTGATGTGCAGCAAAACATATCCGCGCTGGTCGATGCCATAGCTAAAATCCAGTCCGACCAGGAACTGGATGAAAGTCAAAAGATTGAGCGCTTGAAAGAGGTTATTCCTTTTTATGTTTCAGACGACACCCTGAAAGCGCTGGCACGTTCCGGCGGCGAAGGTTTAAACAACATGAAAACGGCCGTAAACGGGATGATCGTCCAGGCCATGGAAGCACCGGACGGAGTGACCCAGGAAAACATCAAGGAAGTGGAAGACAGGCTGTTGGGCAAAATTGCCGACCTGAGGCTGGATAGCCCTTACAACCTTCTAGCCACGGAAATTGTGCGGTATTATTTACGACCCAACAAATTTGTCGATTTGGAACAGACCCGCCGGATGCAACAGGAAGCCCGGGAAGCGGTGCCACCGGTGATGGTTTCTATCAAGGAAAGGGAAAAAATTATTGGTGAGGGTGAAATAGTTACCGAAGAGCATATTGCCAAGCTGGAGGCACTGGGGTTGTCCCGTCCCATTTTGCCGGTGTCGTCCATTTTGGGCTCGGCGCTTTTGGTAAGCCTGTTAATGGTGGTGGTATTGTTCTACCTGTACCAGCAGAACAGGGAGATTTACAGGAATGCCGGACACTTGTACCTGCTGGGCATTATCGTGCTGGGCGTATTGGGGGTTTCCAAGGCCATTATCGCCATCAACATCTCCCAGTGGCCCGAATTCGGCGCCCTGTTCGGTTACCTTGCACCCATGGCGGCGGCGGGCATGCTGATCGCTATTTTGCTGGATTCCCGGCTGGCCGTGCTGGTGGTGGCGGTGATGAGCTTCCTGCTGGGCCTGATGACAGGGGGGCAAATCCGTTTCGCCGTGGTGGGGTTGATTGGCGGTATTACCGGCGTTTATGCGGTGAGCAAGCTTAGCCAGCGCAGCGACCTGGCCCGGGCGGGGTTTTATACCGGGGCTGCCAACATTCTGGTTATTTTCGCCATGGGGCTGGTGAGCGACACGCCCATCGGGTTGACTATAACCTCGAGCCTGATTTTGGGGTCGGTCAATGGAATTCTTTCGTCCATATTAACCAACGGGGCCGTTCCCTACCTGGAAAGCGCCTTCGGTATCACTTCGTCGGTGCGCCTGCTGGAGCTGTCCAACCCGGGCAACCCGCTACTGCGCCGCTTGCAGATCGAGGCGCCGGGCACATACCACCACAGCCTGCTGGTGGGCAACCTGGCCGAGGCGGCGGCGGACGCCGTGGGCGGCGACTCGCTACTGGTGAGAGTGGCTGCCTATTATCATGATATTGGTAAAATGAAACGCCCCTACTTTTTTATTGAAAACCAAATGGGGGACAACCCTCATGATAAAATAGCTCCTACCTTAAGCACCTTGATTCTGACCTCCCACGTCAAGGACGGGGTGGAACTGGCCCGGGAGCACAAGCTGCCCCAGGGGATAGTTGAGATAATTGAACAGCACCACGGTGACAGCCTGTGTAGTTTTTTTTACCACAAGGCCGTGGAGGGAAATAAAAACGAAAATATAACCGAGGACGATTTCAGGTACGAAGGGCCAAAACCGCAGACCAAGGAAGCGGCCATCGTAATGCTGGCCGACGCTGTGGAGGCGGCGGTCAGGTCGCTGCAGAACCGGACTCCCGGTCGCGTGGAGGGTCTCGTTCGCAAAATTATCAAGGACAAGCTTATGGACGGACAGCTGGATGAAAGCGATCTCACTTTGAAGGACCTGGACAACATCGCCGGCGCTTTTATCCGGGTACTGTCCGGGATATTCCACAACCGGATTGAATATCCGGACGTAACCAGGGAGATGGAAAGGAGAAAGACTAGACGTGCCAGTGCTCGTTAGTAATTTACAGGACCGGGTGCCGGTTGATGATGACCTCGTACAAATGCTTACGGGAGTGATCGAGGCGGCGCTGGTTGAAGAAGGCATGGCCAAAGAGGCCGAGGTGAGCCTGGTTTTCGTTGATGACGCTTACATGGCCGAGCTAAATAAGCAATACCGCAATATTGACGGCCCCACGGACGTGCTCAGTTTTGCCATGCTGGAGGGTGAACAATTGCCCGGCGACGAGGCCGAACCGGTGTTGGGAGATATTGTAATCTCCCTGGAAACTGCCCGCCGCCAGGCCCGGGAATTTGGGCACGGTTTTGAGCGGGAAGTTGCTTATCTTACGGTGCATGGGGTTTTGCACCTGCTGGGGTACGACCACATGGACGAGACCGGTAAAAAAGCGATGCGGGCAAAGGAAGAAAAGATACTTGGCCAGGTGCTTAAGTAGTGGCCGGTTGCCGGATTTCGAACACCGGTGAATAGAAGCGGGGTTGGCGTGGTTGTTGCTTAAAAGCCAAGTAATAACCAGGGCAATCCACCGGTGCGCCTGGCGCTGAAGCCGGCAAATCAACGGTGCGGTAATTCTAGGGAAGGATGATAATGTTGCGGCTGGTACGGTCTTTCGGCTGGGCCCTTGCCGGAATCGGTTACGCCGTCAGGACCCAGCGCAACATGAAAATACACCTGGCGGCGGCGGTGCTGGTGTCCCTGGTTTGCCTGTACCTTGGGCTACCCCCTGTGGAACTGGCCGTTGTTTCCGTGGCCGTTTTTATGGTGCTGGCTGCCGAAATGTTAAACACCGCCCTGGAAGCGGCGGTGGATCTATTTACGCCCGACCGGCATCCGCTGGCTAAAGCAGCCAAGGACTTGGCTGCCGGCGCGGTGTTGCTTACCGCACTTAACGCACTGGCGGTGGCTTATTTTTTGATCTGGCCCCGCCTGATCCACATGGTGAGGTGATGTTTGGTGACGCCGGAAGAACTGATTGCCAGGGCGCAGGAAGCCAGGAAAAATGCGTATGTTCCCTATTCCGGTTTCGCGGTGGGCGCGGCCCTTTTAACCGGCGACGGCCAGGTTTTTACGGGCTGCAACGTGGAAAACGCCTCGTACGGGTTGACGGTATGCGCCGAGCGGGTGGCGCTGTTTACCGCCGTGGCCCGGGGCAAGTGCTCCTTTCAGGCCATCGCGGTGGTCGCCGGTACGGACGATTACTGCAGCCCCTGCGGAGCCTGCCGCCAGGTGCTGGCCGAGTTCGGCGGCAATACCAGGGTCTACCTGGCCAACCGGCACGGCGATTACAGGGAGACCACCGTGGCCGAGCTGCTGCCGGGGGCTTTTACTCTGGGTACCAATGCTCCCGCCGCCGGCCGCGGCACGGGCAGATAGGCGGAAAAACCGTATACTTGGCAGGGCGATCCGGCGGCTTTCTGGAATGAGTGGAGCACTGAATGCGGTCCTTAGCCCGTCATAGCCCGAAAGCCATGACCTCTTAGGGCGTAAAGAAGTAGGCTGGCAGTTGCCGCAAGCGTAGACTAAAAGCTGCTCCAGCCGCAAAGGTAAAATTGCGAAACGAATGGAAGAAACCGCCGGAGCGCCCAATTACAAACAATGAGTTGCAGGGCGATCCGGCGGCTTTCCGGAATGAGTGGAGGCAAAGTAAAATTGCGGGAGGAGGCAAATGTGAACGAAACTGGTTTCAAATCCGGTTTTGTAACCATTACGGGTCGGACCAACGTGGGCAAATCCACCCTGCTGAACAGGATGATGGGCCGGAAGGTGGTCATCATGTCCGACAAACCGCAAACCACCAGACATAAAATTCAGGCTGTGCTTACCGGGCCCGGTTACCAGGTAATCTTTATCGATACGCCCGGTATCCACAAGCCCAAACACAAATTAGGGGAGCATATGATCGAGGTGGCCCTGAACACACTGCGGGAAGTGGATGTTGTGCTGCTCCTGGTGGAGGCCGCCATGCCCGGGCCGGGTGACCGCTATATTGTGGAACAGGTAAAGAAAGTCACCGGGCCGGTATTGCTGGTGATCAACAAAATTGACCTGGTCAAACCCGGGGAACTGCCGCCCATAATTGAAGCGTTCCGGCAACTCCACAGCTTTGATGAAATAATACCCGTGTCGGCGCTGACCGGGGAAAACGTGGAGCGGCTGATCGAAGTGATTATCGGCTACCTGCCCGAAGGACCCCAATATTACCCGGACGACATGATCGTGGACCGGCCCGAGCGGTTTATCATGGCCGAGTTGATCCGGGAAAAGGTGCTGCACCTGACCAGCCAGGAAGTGCCGCACTCCGTTGCCGTTGTAGTGGAATCCGTGGAAAAAAGGTCGGAAAACCTGGTGGCGGTGCGGGCGGTCATTTACACCGAACGGGATAGCCAGAAAGGCATCTTGATCGGCAAGGGCGGCCAGATGCTCAAGCAGGTGGGTAAACTGGCCCGGGAAGAGATGGAAGCGCTGCTGGGCTCCAAAATTTTTCTAGAGCTCTGGGTCAAGGTGAAAAAGGACTGGCGCAACCGGGAAGTCCACATGCGCAATTTTGGTCTCATTGAGGAATAAACAACGTTTGACAGCGGCGGAAGTTAAGTAATAATATATACATGTAACATAAATTGAATATGTTCTTCGTTAGGTGAGGCTACTGTATGGACACAGGCCGCTGCCCGGAAATGTCGAGAGACAGTAACGGGTTAACTGGTATTGCCGAATTAAGGTTCTACCTAACGCGGCTGGGAATGCGACTTTCTCTAGCTATACAGAGTCAAAGCTTGTACGATTGAAGAAGGCGGATAATTAATTATTGGTCTTCATGAGCGCTTGAAGACCTTTTATATTGATTTTAAGGGGGTGGCCTGCATGGAAGAGAGCCCGCACCGACGACGAAGGCTAATCTTGATAAACTTGATAATTAGATATTACTTCCGTGGAGGTGGCCCGAATGATCAAAACTTACTTTTATGACGCCACCCGGAGACGGTTACTGCATGACGTGGATCTGACGCGAAAGGACCTGATTCAGCACGAGGACGACCTGCTCTGGGTGGATCTATATGATTTTAAAGATGACGGGGAATTAAAGTATCTGGCCAATATTTTCGATTTCCACTACCTGGCCGTTGAAGACTGCTTGCAGCACAGCCCCCGGGCCAAGGTGGATGCCTACGACAAGTATTATTTTTTTATGCTGCACGCCCTTCGTTACAAGGAGGACAGCGACGAGGAAATTACTCCCGAGCAATTGAACGTTTTTTTAAGTTCCAATTATGTGGTTACCGTTCACCGGAGAAACCTGCCCACTCTGGGCCGGCTGGCCCGGGAATGCTTGTCCAATAATACTACTTACATGCAGGACGGGCCGGAGATGTTTCTATACCATATCCTGGACGGTATTACCGACGAATATTTTCCGATCTTGGACCGGATCGATCAGCGGGTGGATGAGCTGGAGGACCAGCTATATGAGCAGCCCAGCAAGGAAATTACAGAAGAATTCCTGGCACTGAAAAGGACCATTCTTGCTATGCGGCGGGCCATTCAGCCCCAAAAGCGGATGTTTTCCGGCATGAACGGGCAGTTCATGGTTCAGATATCCAAAGAAAGCGAACCTTATTACCTGGATTTGGTGGACCATATCGAGCGGATTGCCGACTCGGTCGATAGCTTTCGGGATTTGCTTGACGGCGCGCTGGAAACCTATTACTCCATTATCAGCGCGCGTACCAACGAAACCATGCGGGTGTTGACGGTTATTTCCACTGTTTTTATGCCGCTTACTTTCGTGACCGGATTTTTCGGGATGAATGTGCCCCTGCCCGAGCAGGAAAGCGTATGGTCCACTATTGTTATTACCGCGGGTTTGCTTGGTATAACCTTGTGGATGTTTGTGGTCTTTAGGCTAAAAAGGTGGATTTAACCACCCTGCCAGCGGGGCGCCAGGTTGTTTTCGATATTCAACAGGTCCATTACCCGGCCCACGGTCTGTAGCACCAGGTCGGTAATCGTGGTCGGGCGGTGATAAAAAGCGGGTACCGGCGGCATAATCACCGCCCCCGCCCGGGCAAGCCTGAGCATGTTTTCCAGGTGGATTTCGTGCAGGGGGGTTTCCCGGGGCAGCAGCACCAGGCGGCGTTTCTCCTTCAAGGTAACATCGGCGGCACGGCTGATCAGGTTATCGGCATAGCCGGCGGCCAGGGCGGAAAGCGTTTTCATGCTGCAGGGGGCGATGACCATCCCCTCGTGTTTAAATGACCCGCTGGAAATGGGAGCGGCCAGATCATCCTCATTGTAAACGCGTGCGGCCAGGGCATCGATGGCGCCGGCCTTGTAACCGGTTTCCAGTTCAATGGTGCGCCGGGCCCACTTGCTGTACACAAGGTGGGTTTCCACGCCGGCCCGGGCCAGTTCGCGGAGCAGGGTAATGCCGTAAACTGCACCGGTGGCGCCGGTAATTGCCATAACAACGCGCATTGTTTATCCCCCTCTTCGGTTGATCCCATCTTATTTATAACCCGCTGCTTGCGAAAAAAACGGCTGATTTAAGCAAACCGGAACAACTATAATTCCATGATTGTTGTTTCTACAAAATGCTCGATAATTCCCCCTGTCATAAACGGGTTTTTTGAGTCATTATTTAAGTTTCATCTTGTATCCGGTTGGCCGGCGGGCCGCCGATGCCGTTACTGCGGTCCGCGAGGCACGGGTTGGAAGAAGGAGCAGGTTTATGAAGCTTTATAGAGTTCGTGCCGTGGTGCTCAATTCGCGGCAAATGCGCGACGCTCACCGCCTCCTGACCCTTTTTTCCAGGGAGAAAGGGAAAATCAAGGTTGTGGCTCACGGGGCCGCCAAGCCCACCAGCCGTAAGCGGGGGGCGGTGCAGCCCTTTTGCCACAGCGAATTATTACTGCGCCGGGGACGGGAATTGGACAGTGTTGAACAATGCGAGGGCCTGGAAATATTCCCCGGGTTGTGGGAGGATTTGGACCGGATGAGCTACGCCGGTCATGTTGTTGAGCTGGTGGACGGGTTGACGGCGGACGGGGAGCCCAACCAGGCTGTATTTGAACTGCTGCTGCACACCTTAAAGGCGATGGAAGGAACCGCTGACCTGGAACTGGTGGCCCGCGGGTTTGAATTGCGGCTATTATCCCTGCTGGGGTACCAGCCATATCTGGATGGTTGTGTCAACTGCGGGAGCGGAGCTATTAACCCCGTCGCCCGGTTTAGCCCGGAAGCGGGCGGGCTGGTTTGCCCCGGCTGTTTTTCCGGGACGCGGGGAGTCCCCTGCGGCGGGGAGACGGTGTCGGTAATGAAGTTGTTGCCGGGCTGGGACCCGTTCAAGATTGACCGGTTGCGCGTTTCACAACAGGCCAGGGGGGAAATGAAGGTGATTATGCGCGAGTACCTGCAATGGCACATGGAGGGACGCCCCAGGTCCCTGCAGTTTATGGAACAGGTGCAAATATAATAATATGTATAAACAAGTGCCCCAAAAGGTTAAATTATCCTCAAGGCAATAAGCAAAGGGGGATAACCAATGAACAGTGAACTGGAAAAAATTGATGCAATTAGGACCCGTACCGGAATTTCCTACCGGGAAGCAAAAAAAGCCCTTGACGACGCCGGCGGGGATGTCATCCAGGCCTTAATCAACCTGGAGGAAAAGGAGCAGCAATTTACCGAAAAATTACAGTCCAAGGGGCAGGATGTCCTTGAAAATATCAAGTTGCTGTTGCAGCGGGGGCAGGAGACCAGGATCAAGGTAAAGCACGGGGATCGTACCGTTTTCGAAGTGCCGGCGTCGGTGGGCGCTGTTGGGCTATTGGCGGCGCTGGCGAGCAGTGAACTGGCGGTGCTGGGGGCCCTGGGCACGGTAGCGGCCATGGCCAAAAAATATACTCTGGAAATCGAACGCCGGGATAAAACGGATAAAGTTGATAAACCCGGCGAGGAAAGCGGGGCTTTTACCTTTAACAGCGAGCCCCTGCAATGATGATAAAGCTGATTGACTTTGCCGGTTAAATTTGATAAATTTGTTTTGGCAAAGCAAAATTCCATACGGCTATGGGCAATGACGGAAAGAGTAGCTAAAATGGGTGCTACAGAGAGCTGGCGGGTGGTGCGAGCCGGCGGGACATTTTAGTGAAGGGGGTTCCGGAGCTGCAGGAGGAAAGTCGCCCGTGGCGATGAGTAAAGCCTGCATTCCAAAAGAGGTGGGCCGCCGCCGGGGCGGTCAAATAGGGTGGAACCGCGGGAAAACGCCTCCCGTCCCTGTGCTATTACAGGGCCGGGAGGTTTTAATATTTTACGGGTTTGTCAAAGGAGGTAGAACAATTTGAATTTCCAGGAATTGATTTTGGCCTTGAATACTTTTTGGGCCGGGCAAAATTGCATTATTCAGCAGCCTTACGACGTGGAAAAGGGTGCCGGGACGATGAATCCCGCCACGTTCCTGCGGGCGCTGGGTCCAGAACCCTGGCGGGTGGCTTACGTGGAGCCTTCCCGGCGGCCCACCGACGGGAGGTACGGGGAGAATCCCAACCGCCTCCAGCACTATTACCAGTACCAGGTTATCCTGAAGCCGTCGCCCGATGATGTGCTGGACGTTTATCTGGACAGCCTGAAAGCCATCGGCATTGACCCTAGCAAGCACGATATCCGCTTCGTCGAGGACAACTGGGAGTCGCCCACTCTGGGCGCCTGGGGGCTGGGCTGGGAGGTTTGGCTGGACGGCATGGAAATCACCCAGTTCACTTATTTTCAGCAGTGCGGCGGCATCGACTGCCGGCCGGTGAGCGCCGAAATCACTTACGGCCTGGAACGCCTGGCCATGTACATACAGGAAAAGGACAATGTTTTCGATATCGAATGGGTTAACGGTGTAACTTATGGTGACGTGCACCACCGCGGCGAGGTGGAACATTCCCACTATAATTTTGAAGAAGCCGACACCGGTATGCTGTTCAAGCTGTTCGATATGTACGAGCGGGAAGCCTCCCGGGTGGCCGAAAAAGGCCTGGTACTGCCCGCTTACGATTATGTTTTGAAGTGTTCCCATACCTTTAATTTACTGGACGCCCGGGGCGCCATCAGCGTTACCGAGCGCACCGGTTTTATCCACCGGGTGCGCAACCTGGCCAGGATCTGCGCGGAAAAATACGTGGAGCAACGGGAACAAATGGGTTATCCCCTGTTAAAAAAGGAGGGTGCCTGATATGGCGAAGGATTTTTTGCTGGAAATTGGCGTAGAAGAATTACCGGCCCGTTTTCTGGTTCCGGCGCTGGAGCAGCTACAGGAGTTGGCAGCGAAAGCTCTGCGGGAAAACAGGCTGGCTTACGAAGATATTATTTGCTGTGGTACCCCCCGCAGGATTACTGTGTTGGCCCGCGGGGTGGCGGAAAAGCAGGAAGCGCTGGTCCAGGAGGTCAAGGGCCCGGCGGTAAAAGTGGCTTATAACTCCGGGGGCGAACCGACCCGCGCTGCCTTGGGCTTTGCCAAAAGCCAGGGAGTCAAGGTGGAGGACTTGGTGCGCCGGTCGATCGGCCCCGTTGAATATGTTTTTGCCCTGAAAAAGGAAGAGGGAAGACCCGCTGCAGAGGTGCTGCCCGAAGTCGCCCCGGCGTTGATCGAGGGCCTGCACTTTCCCAAGCCCATGCGCTGGGGCAATCTGGAGGTGCGTTTCGCCCGGCCCATCCGGTGGCTGGCTTGCCTTTACGGCGATGATGTGGTGCCGTTCACGCTGGCGGGCCTGGAATCCGGGCGATTTACATACGGCCACCGTTTTCTCGGCGGCGGCAGGCTGGAAATTACGCGGGCCGGTGATTACTTCGACGTAATGCGAAAGGCCTTTGTGGTGGTTGATGTGGCCGAACGCCGGGATATGATCCTTAAGCAGGTTAATGAAGCAGCAGCCCGGGAAGGGGGCGAGGCGGAAATTGATGAGGACCTGCTGGATGAGGTTGCCAATCTGGTGGAATTTCCCACCGCGCTTTGCGGCAGTTTCGACGAAAGGTACCTGGAAATGCCCGAGGAAGTGCTGATTACGCCCATGCGGGAGCACCAGCGTTACTTTCCGGTACGCGGGGCAAACGGGCGCCTGCTGCCGCGGTTCGTGGCCGTCAGTAACAGCGGTTCCGAAAATATTGATACGGTCAGGGCGGGCAACGAAAAGGTGCTCCGGGCCCGTCTTGCCGATGCATCCTTTTTCTGGCAGGAAGACCTCAAGGCCCCCCTGGAAGGTAAAGTGGAAGGGCTTAAAAAAGTAGTGTTCCAGGAAAGCCTGGGAACGGTGTACGAAAAGGTGCAGCGGATAACTGCGCTGGCCGGCTATTTATCCGTCCGCCTGGGGGCGAATGCAAAGCAGCGGGCGGATACGCTGCGGGCCGCCCGGTTGGCCAAGGCGGACCTGCTCACCAACATGGTGTATGAATTTCCGGAACTGCAGGGCGTCATGGGTAGGGAATACGCCCGCCGTTCGGGTGAACCGGAGGGGGTGGCCCTGGCCATCTACGAACATTATCTGCCCCGCTTTGCGGGGGACGCGCTGCCTTGCACGTTGCCGGGCAAGGTCCTGAGCATTGCCGACAAGATGGACACCCTGGTGGGTTGCTTCGGCGTGGGCATAGAGCCAACCGGGTCCCAGGACCCTTACGCGCTCCGGCGCCAGGCCCTGGGGGTCTGCCACATTATTATCGACGGCGGGCTGGTGTTGTCGCTGAAGGAAATGATCGGGCGGGCATATAACGGTTACGCGGGACGGGTGGAATTAAAACTGTCGCTGGAACAGGTAACCGCCGCGTTGGAGGAGTTTTTCCGCCAGCGCCTGCGCGTGCTGTTCATGGACCGGGGGCTGCCCTACGATACCGTGGATGCCGTATTGTCCGCCGGTTTCGACGATATTTCCGGCGCCTGGCTGCGGGCGCAGGCGCTGGAAGCATTCCGCGCAGATCCCGCCTTTGAGGCGTTGCTTACGGCTTTCACCCGTGCGCATAACTTGAGCCGGAAGGCCGGACACGGCCGGGTGGATCCCGCGCTGTTCGAGACGGCGGCGGAAGAGGGGTTATACCGGTCCTACCGGGAAATTTCCTCCTCCGCCGGGCCAAGGATCGAGGCCCGGGACTATCCCGCGGCGCTATCCCTGATTGCCGGGCTTCAAAAACCGGTGGACCGGTTTTTCGAGGATGTCATGGTGATGGTGGAAAATGAGCGGGTCAGGGATAACCGGTTGGCACTGCTGAAAAATATTGCCCAATTTATTGGTAGTGTGGCAGACTTAAGTAAAATAGTAGTACAAAAATAAGTAAAAATATTTTTTATTGGCTGGAGGAAATTTAACAGTTCACATATAATATATATTATTTGTGGAGGCAAGTTTAAATAGTATAGCATATTTGCTCTCCAAGGAGCGATGATATGCAGCTTACCCCGAGACAAAAAGCGATTTTGGACATTGTGAAAAAAGAAGGTCCCATCACCGGTGAACAAATCGCCGAGCGTTTGAACCTCACCAGGGCCACCCTGCGGCCGGACATGGCTATTCTAACCATGTCCGGCATGCTGGAAGCCCGCCCCCGGGTGGGTTATTTCCACAGTGGAAAAAAGCCCGGGCGGGTGCTGGCTGAAAAATTGCATCGCATCCAGGTGGGTGAGGTTAAATCCGTGCCCGTAGTGGTACCGGAAAAGTGCACCGTCTATGATGCCGTGGTCACCATGTTCATCGAAGACGTGGGTACCCTGTTTGTCGTCCGGGAAGGGGGTCTCCTGGAGGGGATCATTTCCCGCAAGGATCTCTTAAAAACCACCCTCGGGGGGCAGGATATTCATAAACTTCCCGTAGGAGTAATTATGACCAGAATGCCCAACATTATTTATGCCGAGCCCGATGAATCGGTTCTGGAAGCAGCCCGGAAGCTAATCAGCCACGAAGTGGACGCCCTGCCCGTGGTGCGGGCGGTTAAGGGTCAAGACGGTTCCACCGGTTACGAGGTGATCGGACGTTTCAGTAAAACCAATATCACAAGGCTCTTTGTCGAGCTGGGCGAAGGCGATTATTAAGGGGGTGGTAACCATTTCCGCGGATAATATTCAGTCCAAAACTGTAATTTTTATTATTTCTGATTCCATCGGGGAGACGGCGGAACTGGTGGCCCGGGCGGCGGTCAGCCAGTTTAACAGCGGCGGTGTGGAAATCCGCCGGGTGCCTTACGTCAACGATCCTTCGGAAATACCTGAGATCCTGGAAGAGGTCAGGCAGTATCGTAGCTTGATTGCTTATACGCTGGTGCTGCCCGAACTAAGGGAAGCCCTCACCAGGGAAGCGGAAAAATACAACATTATGACCGTCGATATCATGACGCCCATGTTGGACGCGCTGACTAGGCTGAACGGGCGGCAGCCGAAGCTGGAACCAGGACTGGTACGCAAGATGGACCAGGAATATTTTCGCAAGGTGGAAGCCATTGAATTTGCCGTGAAATATGACGACGGCAAAGACCCCCGGGGTATTGTACGGGCGGATCTTGTGGTCATTGGCGTCAGCCGCACTTCCAAAACGCCCCTGTGCATGTACCTGGCGCACAAGCGCATCAAGGCGGCCAACGTACCGCTGGTGCCGGAAGTATCCCCGCCCGAGGAAATATTTAGTTTGCCCCCGCACAGGTTGATCGGATTGACCATTCGTCCAAGTTTGCTGAACGAAATCAGGCGTGAACGGTTGAAGTCCCTTGGCCTTACTTCCAATGCCGATTACGCCAGCATGGAAAGAATATTAAAAGAGCTTGAATACGCGGAAAGCGTGATGAGAAAAGCCGGCTGCTCGGTAATTGACGTTTCCAACAAGGCAGTCGAGGAAACTGCCAGCAGGGTGCTGGAAATATACTACAGGGGGGAAAGGCATGGCAGATAAAAAATGGGTTTACACGTTTGAAGAGGGCCGTGCGGATATGAAGGACCAACTCGGCGGCAAGGGCGCCAACCTGGCTGAAATGACCAATATCGGGTTACCCGTTCCTCCGGGCATCATTATCACCACCGAGGCCTGTAACCAGTTTTACCTGGAAGGAAAACAGTTTCCGCCCGGTTTGGAAGACCAGGTGCGCGAGTACATAAAAATATTGGAGGAAAAAACCGGTAAGAGGTTTGGCGATCCCGCAAACCCGCTGCTGGTTAGCGTGCGTTCCGGCGCGCCCATTTCCATGCCCGGAATGATGGATACCGTACTTAACCTCGGTCTGAACGACGATACCGTGGAAGGACTGGCCGCCGCCGCCAACGACCGCCGGTTTGCCATGGATTGCTATCGCCGGTTTTTAAATATGTTCGGTGATGTGGTGCTTGGGATCGAACATGTCAAGTTTGAACGTATTCTCGAAACCCAGAAAGACCAGGCCGGCGTCAAATTCGACAACCAGTTGACTGCCGGGCAATGGCAGGTTGTGGTGGAAGAATATAAGAAATTAATTGAACGGGAAACCGGACGCCCGTTTCCCCAGGATCCCATGGAGCAGCTGTTCAAGGCAATTTACGCTGTTTTTAACTCCTGGAATACCGACCGGGCCATCGTTTACCGCAAGGTGAACAAGATCCCCGACGATCTGGGCACCGCGGTTAATATCCAGGTGATGGCCTTCGGCAACCTGGGCAACGATTGCGGCACCGGGGTGGCTTTTACCAGAAATCCATCCACCGGCGCCAATGAACTTTACGGTGAATACCTGATTAACGCCCAGGGCGAGGATGTGGTGGCCGGAATCAGGACTCCGCAACCCATTGCCACCCTCAAGGAAGAAATGCCCGGTGTCTACCAGCAGTTTGTGGAAACGTGCCGGTTGTTGGAAAAACACTACCGGAACATGCAGGACATTGAATTTACCATTGAGCGGGGTAAGTTGTTCATTCTGCAAACCCGCAACGGCAAGCGCACCGCCCAGGCGGCCATCAAGATCGCCGTGGACATGGTGAACGAGGGGCTGATTACCCGGGAAGAGGCTGTGATGCGGGTGGAAGCGGCCCAGCTGGACCACCTTTTGCACCGGCGCATTGACCCCAACGTCAAGCTGGAGGTGATCGCCAGGGGCCTGCCCGCTTCACCGGGCGCCGCCAGCGGCAAAGTGGTGTTTGAGGCGGACGAGGCCGAAAAGATGGGCCAGGAAGGCCACAAAGTGATCATGGTGCGCACCGAAACCACGCCGGATGATATTCACGGCATCGTACAAGCCCAGGGCATTCTTACCTCCCGGGGCGGCATGACCAGCCACGCCGCCGTGGTGGCCAGGGGTATGGGCAAGCCGTGCGTTTGCGGTTGCGAGGCCATTCGTATCGACTATGACAAGGAAGAATTTTCCGTTAATGGGTTGATCATTAAGAAAGGCGACATTATTTCCATTGACGGCGGCACCGGCCAGGTAATTCTGGGCGAGGTGCCCATGATCGACCCCGAACTGAGCGTAGAATTTCAGCAATTGCTGGAATGGGCCGACGAAATCCGGACCCTGGGCGTTAGGGCCAACGCCGATACGCCGGCGGACGCCGCCAAAGCGCGGGAATTCGGGGCTGAAGGTATCGGGCTCACCCGTACCGAGCACATGTTTATGGCCCAGGACCGCCTGCCGATTGTGCAGCAGATGATCCTGGCCGGCACCGACGAAGAAAGAAACGCGGTCCTGGAGAAACTGTTGCCCATGCAGGAGGAAGATTTCTACGGCATCCTGAAAGCTATGGAAGGCCTGCCGGTGACCATACGTTTACTTGACCCGCCGTTGCACGAGTTTTTGCCCAACGCCGAAGAATTAATGGTGGAAATCACCAGGCTGCGCCTCACCAGCGGCGATCCCGGGGAACTACAGCGCCAGGAAGAATTGTTAAAAAAGGTGCGCGCGCTGTCGGAATTCAACCCCATGTTGGGGCACCGCGGATGCCGTCTTGGGATAACTTTCCCGGCTGTGTATGCCATGCAGGCCAGGGCGATTTTCCGGGCTGTGGCCCGGCTGGTGCGGGAAGGCTACACCGTAATTCCCGAGGTGGAGATACCGCTTGTCATTGAGGTGAACGAGCTGGCGTTCCTGCGCCGCGTGGTGGAGCAGGAGGCCGATAAGGTGATGCAGGAAACCGGGGTGGAATTTGAATATACCGTGGGTACCATGATCGAAGTGCCGCGTGCGGCGCTTCTGGCGGATGAAATCGCGGGTGAAGCTGATTTCTTCTCCTTCGGTACCAACGATTTAACTCAAACCACGCTGGGGTTCAGCCGGGATGACGCCGAGGGTAAATTCCTGCAGGAATACGTGCAGAAAAAAATACTCCCCGATAACCCCTTCATGGTTCTGGACCGCAAGGGTGTGGGCAAACTGATGGAAACGGCGGTACGTCTGGGCCGGAGCGTTAACCCCGATATGCTCATCGGCATCTGCGGTGAGCACGGAGGTGAACCGTCGTCGATAGAGTTCTGCCACCTGGTGGGGTTGAATTACGTGAGTTGCTCGCCTTTCCGGGTTCCCGTCGCCAGGCTGGCGGCAGCCCAAGCCAAAGTTAAAAACGGGTAAGCGGAGAGGGCTATCCCGCCCTCTCTTAAATTTTTATTAAATATTTGTTAATAAACAGGAAATAGGGAAAAAAATATAGAAATAAATGTAACCCACAAAACAAATTTTTATTCTATTCGGGCTGGTGTGCGGGTGCAGCAAAAACGCCTGTTTTGGGCTATCAATTTACCTGATGAATTAAAAAGAAAATTTTTCGGTATCCAATCGTGGTTGCGCGAAGTGCCTGCCGATGTTAAATGGGTGGAACAGCATAATTTGCACCTGACGGTAAAATTCCTGGGTGAAGTGGAGGCCGGTCTTATTGACGATATTACCCGGGCTGTTGAGGAATCTGTTGCCGGCTCCGGCGAGTTTATCCTGGAATTCGCGGATATCGGCTTTTTCCCGGGCCCGCAACGCCCCCGGGTAATCTGGGTCGGCGTCCGGGGCGAGGTGCAAAAATTCCGCCTCCTTCACGACAGGGTGGAAGAAAGCATGGCCCGGCTTGGTTTCGCTTCCGAGGGTGCCCGGTTTTCCTCCCACCTGACCCTGGGCCGGTTGCGCTCGCCCCGGGGCGCCAGGGAACTGGTAAGCAAAGCGCGTGCCATCGCCGGGGAATCCGGTGTAATCGGCAGGGTACGGGTTGCCGCCGTGGACCTGGTGGAAAGCAGGCTTACCCGCACGGGACCGTTGTATTCGGTGCTGGCCACATTGAAGTTATTAAAGGTATAAATTATTTGGGGGAGCATAAATTGTATAAATCCCCAAGTTATTATCATAAAGAAAAATATTGACTTACCGGAAACTCTTTAGTTGTAAAAATTGATTTAACTGCAAAAACACCACAACGGCAGGCGGTCCGGTGGTTTTCTGGAGCGAACGGAGCACTGTGCGGTGCTTAACCCGTCATGGCTCCAGAGCTTGATCACCGGACCGCCAGATACAAGTACCGGTTTTTGCAGCAAAATCAAACCGTGTTTTCGTGCGCACTATGTTGGGAAAGGGGATTTATATGTTAATTGTAGCCATCAACGGTAGTCCCGACCCGGAAGGGAATACCGCGTTTTTACTCCGGGCCGCGTTGGAAGAGATCAACAATGCGGGGGCCGAAGGACATTTCATCCAGGTTTCCGAAATCATGGGCAGGATGAAGGCGCCTTTCTGCCTGGCGTGTTCCAATCCTTGCGAAGGCAAGTGTTTTCGGGGAACCGCCCTGGAAGAAGCCTTCGGCATATTGAGACGGTGTGATGGTATTATTATGGGCAGCCCTGTATATTTTTGCACCGTTTCCGCCCAGATCAAAGCTTTTTGGGATAAGACCCGGGCGCTGCGCAAGGACAAGGCGCTTTTGAACGTTGTCGGGGGTGCCCTGGCGGTCGGCGCGGCCCGTTTTGGCGGACAGGAAACCACCGTACGGGCCCTGCAGGATATGATGCTTTGTCAGGGCATGACTGTTATAGGTGACGGGTTTATTGATGACGATGCCGGGCATCAGGGTGCCTGTGCCCAGCGTTTTGCTAAGGATGACCAGAACGGGATAACGCGGTCCCGGATTCTGGCGCGGCGGGTTCTGGAAGTGGCGCGGGCCACGGTGGACCTGCGCGCGCACCGGACGCAGGGCAAGTAACTATTGCCCCCACCCCCGCTGGTTCACCACCGGGGGTTTTTTATTAAGCAGTAAAGGGGTGGTGGCCAGGGTGAATGTCCGCCTGCATACCGAGGCGATGGAAGAGCAATACCTGTCTCCTTTGGCCGCGCGCAGCAGCAGGTCGGTTGGACGCATGCGCCCCGAGGAGCCTTGTGAGATCAGGACGGCTTTTCAACGCGACCGCGACCGGATTATCCATTCCAAGGCGTTTCGCCGCTTGAAGCACAAAACCCAGGTATTCATTATTCCCGAGGGAGACCATTATCGTACCAGGCTGACCCATACCCTGGAGGTGGCTCAGATCGCCAGGACGGTGGCCCGGGCTTTGCGTCTGAATGAGGACCTTGCCGAGGCCATTGCCCTTGGACATGACCTAGGCCACACTCCGTTTGGCCACGCCGGGGAAAGCGCCCTGAACGAGGTGATGCCGGGCGGTTTTAAACACAACCAGCAGAGCTTGCGGGTGGTGGATGAACTGGAGGGCGGGCGGGGGTTGAACTTAACCGGGGAAGTACGCGACGGCATCTTGAATCACACAGGCCCCGGTCTCCCGTTAACCCTGGAAGGGCAAATTGTAAAGATAGCCGACCGGGTGGCCTACATCAATCATGATATCGATGACGCCATCAGGGGAGGCATCCTGAAAATCGAAAACTTGCCCGCCATTTGCCTGGAAATACTGGGTAAGGAACACCGCACCCGGATTAATAATATGGTGGTGGACCTGATTGAAAACAGCCGGGACAAACCGTTGATCAGAATGAGCGATAGGGTGTGGGAAGCCACCGACAAGCTGCGGGAATTCCTTTTCGAACGGGTATATATAGATTCCGAGGCCAAGAGTGAGGAAGGCAAGGCCCGCCACGTGGTCCAATTCCTGTTTGAGTACTGGACCAAACACCCGGAAAACTTGCCCGCGGAACACCGCAACAGGTCGGAACTGGTGGGGGTGGAACGGGCGGTGTGCGATTATATTGCCGGTATGACCGATCGTTACGCCATCGCCCAGTTCAAGTCGTTGTTCATACCGCGATCTTTTGCCATCCCCGACAGCGGCTGAACAAAAAATGTCGAACCCGGAAGGATAATTTTTAGTGTTAGCGAATAAATGTTAAACAGTTAATATATTCGGCTGAATCAGTCACATGGTAATTCCAACTGGTTCAGTGGTTTGATTATGAAGCACCGGGCAGTTGGAAGGTGATACGGTGGGAGGATATATTCCCGAGGAAATCTTGGAGAGCATCAGGCTTCGCGCCGATATCGTGCAGGTGATATCCGGTTACGTAAACCTGCAAAAAAGGGGTAGGAATTATGTTGGAACATGTCCCTTCCACCAGGAAACCGACCCGTCCTTCACCGTAACCCCGGAAAAACAGATTTTTTACTGCTTTGGCTGCCATAACGGGGGGAATGTTTTCAAGTTTATCATGCTGCAGCACCAGGTGTCTTTCCCCGAGGCGGTAAAAATCCTGGGCGAGAAGGTCGGCGTTGCCGTTCCCGAAGGATATAGCCCGAAAGTGAAAGAGCGCCTGCGCCGGGGCGAAAAGGTCTGGAGGATCAATGCCCTGGCCAGGGATTATTTCCACGCCGTGTTAATGGAACATCCCGCCGCGGCCGCGGCCAGAGAATACTTGGCCGGTCGGGGCCTTACGCCCGAAATCATCAAGAGATTCGGTTTAGGCTTTGCGCCGGGAGATTGGGACGCTCTGATTAAATTCATGCAAAATAAGGGCGTTGGTGTTCGCGATCTGGTGGAAGTAGGCCTGGCCGTGCAGGGTGAGCGAAAAGCTTACGACCGTTTCAGGTCCCGGCTGATGTTCCCTATCGCAGATATCCAGGGAAAGGTAGTGGGTTTCGGAGGCAGGGTGCTGGGGGACGGCACGCCCAAGTACCTGAACACGCCGGAAACGGAGTTTTTTAGTAAAGGGAAGGTTCTTTACGGGCTGGACAGAGCCAGGCAACATATCCGCGAAGCGGGGTACGCGATTATTACCGAGGGGTACATGGATGCTATTACTGCCCACCAGTTTGGGATCACCAATACCGTAGCCTCCTTGGGCACCAGCCTGACCAGGGAACACGGGCGACTGCTGGTGAACTACGCCAGGGAAATCATTATAGCCTATGACGCCGACGCGGCAGGAGTGGCCGCGACGATTCGGGGGCTGGATATTTTACAGGAACTGGGCTGCAGGATCAGGGTGCTCTCACTGCCCGAAGGAAAGGACCCCGATGAGTTTTTGCGCAAGCGGGGAGTGGAGGCTTGGCGGCGACAGGTGGAAACGGCTGTATCGCTGGTGGAATTTAAATTGCAAGTAGCTCTGGAAAAATACAAAAACGTGTCGACCAGCAAGGAAGCCGTACTGGAAGAAGTGCTGCCGAGCTTGGCCGCCATGAACGGCGAATTGGAAAAAAACGAAGCAATCAAGCTAGTGGCTTCGAGGCTTTATACCAGCTACCATGCAGTAGCGGAACAACTCAGAAGATTTTCCAACAATCAACCAAAAATAGGGATTAATTCGGATAAAATTGCTAAAAATAAGCATAATATAATTAGGAAAAACAGGATTAATTTTGGAGAAAGGGCGGAATACGGTTTATTAAAACTAATGTTAGAAGATACCAGTGTAATTGATAGCGTTACCGGCGCTTTACCCGGTAATTTTTTCAGGGACTCTTTTTGCAATAAAGTATACGAAATTATGTTGAACATTTATAAACACCCGTCGTATGCTTCATCCGTTTTGTTTGACTACCTGGAAGAAGAACACCAGCAAAAATTGGGCATGCTGTTAATGGAACCCGTTCCTGGTGAAGACGTGGAGGGTATGATGGCAGGTTATATCAACGCTATTAAAAGACGGCAACTGCTTGAGTACCGGGATAAACTGATCGCGGCACTGGCTGAGGCGGAGAAATCCGGTAACCGGGAAGAGATGGTTCGTATTTTACATGAGATTAAAATTGCCGAAAAACCCTGAAGGGAGGGGAAATGATACAATGCGGGAAGACCCGATTAAAAGCGAACGCATTAAAGAAGTTAAAGAATTAATTGAAAAAGGCAAAAAACGGGGAGTCCTTACCTATCACGAAGTTATGGACAGTCTCCAGGGCATAGAACTTACTCCCGAACAAATGGATGATGTCTACGAAAAGCTGGCCGGACTGGGTATTGAAGTGGTTCCCGAGACCCAGGACATAGAAACCATTAACGATGCTTCCCTGGAAGAAGATCACCCGGAAGACGTTGAAGTGGATTTAACCATCCCTGAGGGCGTTGGAATAGATGACCCGGTTCGGATGTATCTTAAGGAAATTGGCAGGGTACCTCTGCTTACTCCGGAGGAAGAAGTTGAGCTGGCCAAGCGGATGGAAAAAGGGGACGAGGAAGCCAAGCGGCGACTGGCGGAGGCCAATTTGCGGCTGGTGGTCAGCATTGCCAAGCGTTATGTAGGTAGGGGGATGCTGTTTCTGGACCTGATCCAGGAGGGTAACCTCGGCTTAATCAAGGCCGTGGAAAAATTCGATTACCGTAAAGGATATAAGTTCAGCACCTACGCCACCTGGTGGATACGGCAGGCCATCACCAGAGCCATCGCGGACCAGGCCAGAACCATTCGTATTCCGGTGCACATGGTGGAAACCATCAATAAATTGATCAGGGTCAGCAGGCAGTTGCTGCAGGAACTGGGCCGCGAACCGGCACCCGAGGAAATTGCCAAGGAAATGGGCATTTCGGAGGAAAAGGTGCGGGAGATCATGAAGATTGCCCAGGAACCCGTTTCGCTGGAAACCCCCATTGGCGAGGAGGAGGATTCCCATCTGGGCGATTTTATTGAAGACCACGACGCCCGGGCGCCGGCTGAAGAAGCCTCGTTTACGTTGCTCCGGGAACAGTTGGACGAGGTGCTGGAAACACTGACCGACAGGGAGCAAAAGGTGCTGCGCCTTCGTTTCGGGTTGGACGATGGGAGAGCCCGGACCCTGGAGGAGGTCGGCCAGAAGTTTGGTGTCACCCGGGAGCGCATTCGCCAGATTGAGGCCAAGACGTTAAGAAAACTGCGCCATCCCAGTCGCAGTAAAAAGCTCAAGGACTACCTGGATTAACAAAAACTGAATAGCATTAACTATTGACCATGGGGTGGGTTTGTTGTATAATAACTACTGCAGCGTTCCTCGATAGCTCAACGGTAGAGCATCCGGCTGTTAACCGGAGGGTTGCTGGTTCGAATCCAGCTCGGGGAGCCAATACCCGGGCCCATAGCTCAACGGTAGAGCATCCGGCTCATAACCGGCTGGTTCTAGGTTCGAATCCTAGTGGGCCCACCATTTTCGAGGTTGGAAGTTCGAAGTTAGATCGAATTTCAAACATCGAATATGGCCCCATGGTCAAGCGGCCTAAGACACCGCCCTTTCACGGCGGTAACCCGGGTTCGAATCCCGGTGGGGTCACCAAGGGCGATTAGCTCAGCTGGGAGAGCGCCTGCCTTACAAGCAGGATGCCGGCGGTTCAACCCACCGGAAATGCGTATAATCCAGTGAGCGTCGCATTCGGGAGCATAGCTCAGTTGGGAGAGCACCTGCCTTACAAGCAGGGGGTCAGCGGTTCAAGCCCGTTTGCTCCCACCATTAAAACACAAGGGTAGCGCCGGAGTCAAGCTTTGGCGCTATCTCTTTTTTTATGCCGAAAAGATCGACCACAACCTTGTCCGGGTACACGTCGATCCGCTTGATCACCTGCCGCAGGGCCAACCTCTTTTCCGCGTCGGTCATATTGTCCCAATCTGCACGCATGGCGGCCTTGATATTATGTTATCATTGTGGTGGTTGCTATCTTTTAGGACATAACCAGATTTCGCTGTACCCTATACAGGTTATCCCATCAACAACCAAAAGCATACCGCGGATACGTTTAAAAGCATAGGGAACCAGTATATAACCCAAATAATCAGACAACTCAAACTGGTTCGAGGTTCTGTACTTAGCCATCAAGGCACTTACCTCTTTACTGATCCAGTCCATGCCGTCACCTCGAATTATGTCGAATTGTTTGTAAAATACAAAAACTGCCTTTAAGGCAGTATCACTTTGCTAGTTTCTCTAATCGGGCTACCCTGGCTACAAGGTAACCGGTATCTATCTCGATGCTGTTAAGCCGTTCATCAAGGTGTTTTTGCAAGTTTTCAATTTGGTCGCCGCGTAAGCTGTAGCCATCAAACAGAGCTCCAATTTTTGGTGTTATATCGCTTTCAAATTTAACTAAAGTGGACTTTACTTCGCTAACGTCTGCTTTAACGGCCATCACTTCTGTTGCTAGTGCGTCCTGGGATTTTTCAAGTCTATCCATGCGTTTTTCCATACGGGTCTGGCCTTCTTCAATGGCACCGACTCGTTGGTTGAGAGTTTTTAGTTCCACAAGAATTTGATTTAATATTTTTTCCATGGTTACATAAACCCCTTTTATTCTGAATTTTGCCCATCACCTTGCTGTTCCCGTTTACGTTTTTTTATTGTTTTCAGTGCAACCCGGATGAAGCCGATAATGTCCTCTTTGTCTTCATCTGTAAGCGGGGCACCGTCGAACTGGATGTCCGCTTTTCTAATAACGTCTTAGATTTCTGCGGGGGTTGGTTCGTCGGGACCAGTGTGTGGGTTGCGGACATTAGAGCGGCCAAGGAGCCAATTGGCGGAAACCATGAGGTAGTTGGCGAGTTCGGTAACAGTATCCAGGTTAGGAACATGTATGCCCTTTTCCCATTGGAGACAGTAGATTTTCCGACATGAACTACTTTTCCAATAGCTTCTTGACGTAGACCTAACTCGGTTCGCCTCTGTTTTAACCGCTCCCCAAAACTCACTAAGACCACCTCCTTATCAGTATAATTCAGGCTGTCTGAATTTGCAATTTTAGTTCAGCAAGTTTAAACTTATCTGAGTGTATTCGATAAACAATAAATCCCAAATGTAATATATAGGGAGACTTGTAATGATAAGCAAGCATAGTAAGCAAGAGCCTAAAAAAGCGCATGACAAATAGACCTTTTTAAAAACATTTTAAAAAAGCCTAAACAGATAAATATAGCTTGGATAAAAAATAATACAGTTTAATCCCAGTTATGCAGCAAACCCTGAAAGAGCAGGAAATATATCAGTAATGGATAAGGTGCTCTCGCAAGCCCAAGCATCAACAAAACAACAGAATGCACCAAGAAAAACCCTAACTATTCTACGTTCTTTAGAATAAATAACAGCAGACTCAGCATGAAAATTGTTTTTGGCATAATAAAAATGCATAAAACGGTAGCCAAAAAGTGCATAGCTTGGTACAGGTAAAAAGGGGCATTGCCATCACGCTCTAGAATAAACCCTTCTGATTTGGGCAAAAGCAGGAGGGGATACAAGAGGTGATAGCAATGGCCCAACAACAGTATATCAAATACCTTTACGAACAAGAAGAGTGTAGTATTGCCGAAATTAGCCGGCGGGTAGGTATCAACTGGCGAACAGCAGCTAAGTATGCCAAACAGAACGACTGGAATCAGCCCGTGATGCAGACCAAGCGCCGGCAGTCAATCATGGAGCCTTTTGCGGACATCGTGAATACCTGGCTCATGGAGGATAAACTCAAACCCCGCAAGGAGCGCCGCAGTGCGGCTACCATTTACCGGCAACTACGTGACCAATATGGTTTCCAGGGGTCGGACAGGACGGTGCGAACATACGTTTCCCACCGTAAAAAAGAACTCCATACTGAAGCACAAGAGAAATACTTGCGGTTGGAACACCCACCCGGACCAGCCCAGGTGGATTTCGGGACGAGCCACATGGTATGGGACGGAGTACTTAGGGAAATCAAATATTTAGCGTTCTCCTTCCCGTATAGCAATGCCGGCTTTTGTGTACCGGTGCCCAGCGAAAATGCGGAATGCTTGCTCTACGCAATGATCCTGGTTTTCGAGTGGATAGGCGGCGTTCCACCGGAAATTTGGTTCGATAACCTCCCGGCAGCAGTTATAAGTGTGGGAAAAGGCGAACAACGAAAACTAACTGAAATCTTTCACCGGTTCATGCTCCACTACCGGTTCGAGGCCAAGTTCTGTAACAGTGGCAAAGGCAACGAAAAAGGCCACGTTGAGAATAAGGTGGGCTATACACGGCGCAATTGGCTCATACCATACCCGAAAGTTTCAATTAACAGCTACCGTATTAGTTACAGTCCTTGACATCACGTCTCTTGAAGTAACTCCATCAGAAATTACTATTGATGAAGGAAATATGCAGCAGTTAACAGTAATCGCTCATTACTCTGATGGAACCACAGCAGAAATCACTGCCCAAGCAAGTTATAGCTCTAGTAATACCGATATTGCTACTGTGAACGAATCCGGCAACATAAGTGTCCTTGCGGCAGGAAACACTGTTATCACGGTTTCTTATGAAGGGCGATCCGTTGACGTACCGGTTACAGTTAATGCAATACTTGAGAGCATCTCTGTCAGCCCAGACGAGCTTAACCTAGCAACCGGTAAAACTGCTCAGCTTAAAGTTACCGCACACATGTCTGACGGTAGCACCGAGGATGTAACCGCTTTAGCCAGCTACAGATCCGATAACGAAGCTGTAGTTACGGTATCCGACTCCGGGTTACTAGACGGAAAAAGCCAAGGCTCAGCAACAATTACCGTCCAATATGAAGGTCAGTCGGCAACGGTACAAGTCACAGTAACCGAGCCGGTAGTTGAAAGCATCACCGCTGAACCGAGTTCAATTACCCTTTCAGCTGGTAACAACCAGCAGGTTACTGTAACCGCGCACCTGTCGGACGGCAGCACTAAAGATGTAACCACTTTAGCCAGCTACAGTTCCGACAACTCTAATGCTTCGGTAGCCGGTACCGGGCTTGTAACCGGTGTAATTGCAGGCTCAGCAACGATAACCATACAGTACGGTGGGTATACGGTTAACGTACCTGTCCAAATAACGGCACCTGTGGTGGAAAGTATAATTGTGGATCCCGCAACAGTAACCCTGGAAGAAGGTGGCACTCAGCAATTAACAGTCAAAGCCTGCTACTCCGACGGCAGCACCCGCAACGTAACTGGCGAAGCTGCTTACTCGACAAGCAACTCCGGCGTCGCCAGTGTTTCAAGCACCGGTCTTGTCGAAGGCAACAGTCAGGGCAGTGCTACGATATTTGTCAGCTATGAAGGCAAAACGGCAATTGCCCAGATAACAGTTTTGTCTCCGCCAGTATTGGTAGAACGCATTTAAGTCAATCCCAGTAATCTAACTTTAAATTCCGGAGAAACTCAGGAGCTGGTGGTAACGGCGTACAAGTCGGACGGAACATCGGAAGATGTGACGGCCAGCGCAAGCTACCAATCCATCAACCCGGGAGTTGCTGTTGTAAAAAACGGTACTGTAACCGCTGTGGATTATGGACTTGCATCCATCGTTGTAACCTATAATGGAAAGAGTTTCACTGTATCAGTGACCGTTAACGCACCCGAGGTAGTTATGGTCGACGTATCCGTTCAGCCAAAGGCTGTGGTGTTAGCAAAAGGCAATTACACCCAACTGCGGGTTATTGAAACTTACAGCAACGGTACTATTAAGGATATAACCAACAGCTCCACATTTAGCAGCAATAACCCGTCCGTGGCCACGGTAACCGGCACGGGGCTGGTGACCGGTGTAAGTGAAGGCGCGACAGCGGTTGTAGTTACCTACCAGAATAAAACTATCACTGTACCGGTAACCGTGACCGTACCGACTGTTAATAGACCGTCACGTGACAGTAACACAAACCCGACAGTCGTAACCACGCCATCGCGATCCGGCAATACCATCCCCGGCACTTGCCAAACTCATGTCGAGAATGTTGCGCCTACAAATTATGCCTGGAAAATCCTTTTTTACGTTGCAGTTTATGGGTCGAGTGTGGGCCTGAAATAGTTCTGTATGGGGGCTTGAAGCAACAATTATTTGTTGGTAAAATAAGTAAAAGAGCTCTTGGGGGGATATGTGTGCTCAATATAGAAACAATAAAAACCAAGGCGGTTCCAATTTTAAAGAATTTCGGTGTTAATCAAGCATATATCTTCGGTTCATTCGCCCGTGGAGAGCAGAAGCAAGATAGCGATATAGATTTTCTTATTGAATATGACCCCAATGCCGACTTTACGTTGTTCGAGTTGGTTGAGTTAAAACATGCTCTCGAAGAAGCCTTCCAGCGAAAAGTAGATGTTGTAACTCATGGTGCTCTTTCAAAACACATTAAACCTTATGTTTTAAAGGACAGGAAGGCGATCATGTGAATAAGGATCTGGTTTTTCTTCAGCATATTATGGAAAGCATTAACGCTATCGAGAGTCATATGCGTGGCATAACAAAAGAAACCTTTTTTGAATCCGTTTTGATCCAGGATGCTGTAATTAGAAGAATTGAAATTATCGGGGAAGCAACCAAGAACCTCTCAACAGAGCTGAGAGATAAATATCCCTATATACCATGGCGTTCCATAGCCGGTATGAGAGATGTTCTTGTACATGATTACTTTGGCGTTGATTTGAAGCTTGTATTGGATACTGCAACCAAAAAAATTCCGAGATTAAAAGAACAAATTGAAAAAATTATAAAAATAGAACGGTAACAGAATATAAAAAACCCGTGAATGTAATGCGGGTTTTTGTATTTTTACCCGGCATGTTTGCTATTGGGGTTTCTACGGTAACAATGATACCTTCTCGATTTCGTCCTACGATCGATTGCCCAGGCAAACCGTCCGAAAGGGCGGGACGCAAAGCCATGGGTCTAAACTTCTTATGAAGCATGATTGCCAGGTTGCCGGGGTTGTTTTTTTCAGGGACCAGGTCATCCTTAAAAACGACATGGTCCTGTTGATTTTTTACATGTTCATTTATCAGGTGAACTATTGCACAGTAATTTCCGTATTTAAGAGGTGTAGCATGAAATCCACACTTGTCCATGCCGCGCGGGCATTGATTAATGTCATGGAATTGGGGCACAACTATACGTCCAGCCACTCCCGGCAGGTAGCGGGATATGCCGCCTTACTGGCCGGTGAACTGGGTATGCCTGAAAAGGAACAGCAGCGCATTTACCTTGCCGGTTTACTGCATGACATAGGCAAACTGGGCATTTCCACCAACATCCTGCGTAAACCGGGCAAATTGACCGCTACCGAATGGGAGGAAGTCAAAAAACACCCGGTTTACAGCCACGAAATACTATCGGCCATTCCCGGGATGCACGCCATCAGCGTTATGGCCCTCCATCACCATGAACGCTACGACGGAAACGGGTATCCCGAAGGAATCCGCGGGGAAGCCATTCCTTTGGGCGCGCGTATTTTGGCCATAGCCGACAGTTACGACGCCATGACTTCGGACCGGGTTTACCGGCCCAGGATGTCCAGGCGGGAAGCACTGGAAGAATGCCGCCGCTGCGCCGGCACCCAGTTCGACCCATGGCTGGCGGAAAGGTTCTGCCGGCTGATGGAACGCGGTGAGGCGGATTTTCAGCATTTGTTGGCCGGAAAACTAATCGGTCAGTAGATTTAATATATCTTCTCGCAATTGCTTTGAAAGTAAATTAATAGGTATCCTGAATTCGGGCATACCGGCTGCATATGGAGCGATCTCGTAAGCGCCAAAGCATAAAACAATATAATTATCCTTTATGTAATACGGGTGATTTTCAGAAATGGACTGAAAACCCATATCTCCTTCGAA
>NZ_JADNRQ010000050.1 GCF_015594625.1 Desulfallas sp. Bu1-1
GTCAACTACTCCCCACTAAAGTGGGAAGCATGTAGGTTTTGAACCCCACATCTTCCCATTTTAGTGGCGGGCCTACCTGTTTTGCAGGCAGGCCAGGTTTTCCAGTCCCAGGGCAACAAGATGCAGCAAGGCTACAGTTAGCCCTCCGTTGGCGGCAAGGTTCAAGAACGCACTTCAGGATGTTGCGCCAGTCTTGAACCCTGCAACCGCCGGGTGCAGACAACCGTAAGAGCGAGGGCGAAACGGCCCGGCGGGCGTACCGGCCTCCAACATGGACGAGGCAGCAGCCCCTTTAATGGGGCGTCACTCCCAGAAGGGAAGGAGGCTTACGTACCCCATGTACGTCTTTGTGTTAAGCAAAACAGGAAAACGCTTGATGCCCACTCATGCGGCCAAGGCGAGAAAGTTGCTCAAGGCCAAAAAAGCGAAAATCGTCAGCAGGAACCCGTTCACCATCCAACTGACTTACGAAACCGCGGAATACACCCAGAAGTTGGCCGCTAAGTTAGACACCGGCTTCAAAAGAGGCGGCGTTGCTTTGCAGTCCAACAGCAAAATCACCTTTCAGGGTGAAATTGTCCATCGGCGTTATATCAACCAGCCCACGAAAGGCCAAGTGTTAGTAGTGCGCCGGCAGAGGAGGAGGGCCAGGCGCTACCGTCTGAGGTACCGTGCTCCTCGCTTCGCCAACCGGCGTCGCCCTGAAGGTTGGCTCCCGCCGACTATCAAGGCGAAAGCCGACGCGCAAATTAACGTCCTGAAGGTTCTGGCCAAATACGCGCCGGTGACCAAAGCGATTATCGAAGTAGGGAGTTTTGACACTCACAAAATGCAGAACCCGGATATTAAGCCTGAAGATTACCAGAACGGCCGACAGAAAGGGTTTAAAAACGTTAAAGAATACGTCAAGTGCCGGGACAAGCATTGTATCCACTGCGGGGCCGAAATCGAAGAAGTTCACCATCTCAAGCAGAAGGTCAAAGGCGGCACCGACAACCCGGACAACCTGGTTGCGTTGTGCGGAAAGTGCCACCGTCTGGTGACCCTGGGCAAGCTCAAACTCAGTATAGCACCCAGCAAAGAACTCAAAGGCGCAGCCTTTATCAACGCGGCTAAGGACTACATCGTGTCCGAAGTCAAAAAGTTCATCCCGGAGGTAGTCACCCAGGAAGGCTGGCAGACCAAAGAAGAGCGCGAGCGCCTCAACCTGCCCAAGAGCCACGTCAACAACGCCATCGCCATGGGCACATCCGGGCAGAGCATCTACGTTCCAGATATTCCCGTATACGAAATTCGTCCCCGCCAGCGTGCCGTACGCCAGCAGTACATGTCTGAGCCCAAAAAAGGCGGTATCTTTAAGCGATACCGCCACCCCTGGCAGAGTACAGCCGGCATAAAACGTGGCGACCTATGTCGGGATGTAAAGACAGGACAGTTGGTGCGGGCGGACACCCTACTGGCAAATGGAAAGCTCAATGTCCGCGTTTTAAAGACTGGTCAAAGGTTAGTTAATGCAACTCCCAACCGGTTACAAATAGTAGAAAGAGCCAAGGGTCTGATGTTTATTCCCAGAAAGGAGGCAGAACCGGCGCTCCTCCCCTGAATAAATTCAGGGGTATCCGCGCCGGGTTTTGATTATGAA
>NZ_JADNRQ010000051.1 GCF_015594625.1 Desulfallas sp. Bu1-1
CTGACCTATCCCTGCTCAACGAAGCCAGGGAGAAGCTGGATGACATGATCGATATCGTGCACAAAAATCTTGGCAAACCCGGTAAAAGGCCGCGCACTTATCGACGGGTTGCTCGTAAGGATTACCTGAACATTGTTCGGAACAAAAAGCCTGGGAAGAAAGCTCTTCGCAAAGCTATTGGTAAGCAACTGCGCTATGTCAGGCGCAACCTTGGCGTTATAGACCACCTGCTTGCCATAGCCGGCGACGAGCATGGTCTGAGCCAAAAGCAACAGGAAACACTGGCACAATACGCAAAGTCTACGAACAGCAGCACTACATGTATACCCGCCGCACGCACAAGATAAACGACCGTATTGTCAGCATCAGCCAGCCGCATGTGCGACCCATCGTCCGGGGTAAAGCCACAGCCGAAACCGAGTTCGGTGCCAAAGTCGCCATCAGCATTGTAGACGGCTACGCCCACGTGGAAACGCTGAGTTGGGATGCCTTCAATGAGGGTAAAACCCTCATCGAATCGGTGGAGCGTTACCGCCAAAGGTACGGGTTTTACCCTGAGGCTGTTCAGGCTGATAAGATCTACCGGAACAAAGAGAATCTTCGCTACTGTGAACTACACGGTATACGTCTCAGCGGACCAAGGCTTGGGAGACCACCGGCTGACAAGGCGCTACAGAAAGAACAAAGACGTTTGGAACGGCAAGACGCTAGCGAACGTAATGCCATAGAAGGCAAATTCGGCGAAGGTAAGCGCCGTTATGGGCTGGCGCGTATTATGGCGCGTCTGAAAGAGACCGCCGAAAGTGTGATTTGCCTCCAGTTCTTGGTGATGAACTTGGAGCGCAGGCTCCGTGTTATTTTGTTTATTTTTTTCCGGCACCTTTTGGGGCATAAACCGGCTTTTTTAGACCGTCATTATAGGTGTTTTGATTGAAATAGGGTTGGTTCAGCAAGCCCTATATAAAAGTTGTAACAAAAAATCAATACCCCGAAGAACTGCGTCCGAATTTTTGTGAGCATTGCCGGAAAGAAAAATTCTTCCATCATCATGATTACCATGAGCGGGACGTCTATAACCCCGGTCAAAAATGGAGAATAATAATCCACCGTTTCCTTTGCCCCACCTGTAGACATACCCGAAGCGTTCTGCCCACCTTTATCGGCCCACATAAAACAGCAACTTGGGACGTCCAGGAAGAAGTCATCCGGAAAAACGAAGCAGACATACCATTGGAGCAAATTGCCGGGGAAATAGCCCCGCCCGCCGGGCCGTATTCAGTTAAAACCATGTGGCGCTGGAAGCAAAGATGGGATAAATTTTTAGCCGGCTTTGACACGCCTGTTTGGGCGTTGCAGTTAAGCATATGAAGGGGATGTCAAGAGAATGAAAAAAAGGTGTAACCGGTAAAATAAATTTAACAACTTTAGGCAAATAAGAATCAACACTATTTACCACAAGAGCATCGCTTTTGTGGCCGGCCTGGGCACTTTTGGCGTCAACCGGATGCTGATCACCCCGGCGGGCTGCGCCGGGCGCTTCGGCAGTATGGTCATATCGGCGGAAATTCCCCCCACCCCC
>NZ_JADNRQ010000052.1 GCF_015594625.1 Desulfallas sp. Bu1-1
GCGCTTCTTTACTATCGCCATTAATTTAACCGGAGTTGTTTGTTCCGTAATTTTTGCGTACTTGGGTTTATTAGCCACCGTGCATGTTCATTCAACGGCACAAGTCAGCCCGGCGATGATGATTCCCATGTCTATTCCTTATGCTGCTCTCCCTTTGGGTAGTATTTTTATGGCCCTGGAGTATTTGGAAGCCGGTTTTGCAACGGAGCAGGGGGGTGAGTCATAATGTTGCCAATATTGTTTGGTCTTTTGGGCTTAATGCTGTTAGCCAGCGTACCAATATATATAGCACTTGCAGGACCATCCCTGGTAGCTATTGTGCTTAAAGATATCCCCCCCCTTGTATTTGCACAAAGATTATTTGGCGGGATTGATAAATTTTCCTTGATGGCTATACCTTTTTTTATCCTCGCGGCCAACATCATGGGCAAAGGTGGCATGTCCCGTCGCATAATTGCTTTATCCAATATCCTGGTGGGGCGTTTTTATGGCGGTACGGCAGCTGGTAGTGTTCTGGCATGTATGCTGTTCGGGGCGCTTTCCGGATCCGCGCCGGCAACTGTAGTGGCCATTGGTGGTATAACGTATCCTATGCTGCTGGAAAACAGTTACGGCAAGAAATTTTCCATGGGCATAGTAACCTCCGCTGCATGCATTGCTATTTTAATTCCACCCAGTATCACGATGATTGTTTACGCGGCGACCACCGGAACGTCGGTTGGGTCGTTGTTTATGGCCGGTATTGGACCGGGTTTATTATTGGGTGCGATTTTTATTGCCTATGCGGTATGGTATGCCCGGAAAAATAATATCCGCTCCACCTTTCAGGTCGCACCGGGGCAGGTATGGATTGCGCTTAAGGATTCCTCCTGGGCCATAGGCGTGCCAGTCATCATTATTGGCGGTATCTATTCCGGTGTTTTTACACCAACCGAGTCGGCAACCGTGGCGGCGGTTTACGCTATGCTGGTCGGATTATTTATTTACAAGGAGCTAAGTTGGAAAGAGTTGTATGAAGTGTGTGTAAGCTCAGCGCTGACTACAGCCCAAATTATGTTCCTGGTGGCGGCGGCGTCGGTGCTCTCCTGGATACTCACTGTTAACCAAACCCAATTACTGCTGCAACAGCTTATTCAACCATTTATCTCAACGCCGTGGGCAGTGTTGGTGATCATGAATATCATGTTAATTATTGCCGGTATGTTTATGGATGCCGTGCCCTTTGTTTTGTTGCTGGCCCCGCTTTTTGTGCCTATCGCCAATAGTATAAACTTGGATCTTGTGCTTCTGGGGATCATCATGACCTTTAACGGAGCAATTGGCATGTTTAGCCCCCCGTTTGGTTTGAATATATTTGTTGGGATGGCTACTTTCAAAGAACCGTTCGGCAAAATTGCCCGGGCGGTTGTACCGTTCCTTGTTCTTAGTCTCGTTGCGTTAATTATTGTAACGTATGTTCCGGAGATTTCTTTATGGATACCAAGTATTGTTTATGGTAAGTAA
>NZ_JADNRQ010000053.1 GCF_015594625.1 Desulfallas sp. Bu1-1
TATACGTCATCTTGCGATTTAGCAGGAACCTGTGTTTTTGGTAAACAGTCGCTTGGGCCTTTTCTCTGCGACCCCCTCGCGCTCCAAACGTAAAAGTCCTTCACGCTAACGGGGCACCCCTTCTCCCGAAGTTACGGGGTCATTTTGCCGAGTTCCTTAACGAGGGTTCTCTCGCGCGCCTTAGGATTCTCACCCCGCCTACCTGTGTCGGTTTGCGGTACGGGCACCTTGTTGCCTCGCTAGAGGTTTTTCTTGACAGTATGGGGTCAGCCGCTTCGCTACTTGTCTTCGCTCCCCCTCACCTCTCGGGTTTTTGTGTGAAGCGGGTTTGCCTGCTCCACTCCCTACCGGCTTGGACGCGCTTTTCCAGCCGCGCGCTCGGCCTACCCTCCTGTGTCACCCCTTCACTCAATCGGCACCAAGGTGGTATCGGATTGTCAACCGATTGTCCATCACCTACGCCTCTCGGCCTCGGCTTAGGGCCCGACTTACCCTGGGCGGACGAGCCTTCCCCAGGAATCCTCAGGCTTTCGGCGGGCAGGATTCTCACCTGCCTTTTCGCTTACTCATACCGGCATTCTCACTTCCCACCGGTCCACCGCTCCTTCCGGTACGGCTTCTACCCAATGGGAACGCTCCCCTACCACTCTCGAAGTTCGATGTTCGATGTTCGATTCGAATTTCGAACCTCGAACATCGAACCTCGAGTAGTCCGCAGTTTCGGTACCGTGCTTGAGCCCCGTTACATTTTCGGCGCAAGGTCACTTGACCAGTGAGCTATTACGCACTCTTTAAATGGTGGCTGCTTCTAAGCCAACATCCTGGTTGTCCGGGCAACCTCACATCCTTTTCCACTTAGCACGGTTTGGGGACCTTAACTGGCGGTCTGGGCTGTTTCCCTCTCGACTACGGATCTTAGCACTCGCAGTCTGACTCCTGTGGTCCAAGCACCCGGCATTCGGAGTTTGATTGAGTTCGGTAACCGGTGAAGGCCCCTAGCCCATTCAGTGCTCTACCTCCGGGGCTTATGCCACAAGGCTAGCCCTAAAGCTATTTCGGGGAGAACCAGCTATTTCCGGGTTCGATTGGCATTTCACCACTACCCACACCTCATCCACCGCCTTTTCAACGACGGTTGGTTCGAGCCTCCACGAAATGTTACTCCCGCTTCACTCTGGACATGGGTAGATCACCCGGTTTCGGGTCTACTCCAGCGTACTATCTCGCCCTTTTAAGACTTGCTTTCGCTACGGATGCGGCCTCGTCAGCCTTATCCTCGCACGCCGGATGTAACTCGCCGGTCCGTTCTACAAAAAGTACGCCATCACCCTGCTCGAAGT
>NZ_JADNRQ010000055.1 GCF_015594625.1 Desulfallas sp. Bu1-1
CCTGAGTTCGATGAGTTTCTTTATCGGTATGTCTATCTTGGGCATTCTGTTTTCCGCTCACCCTTCCTGTTTATATTTTACCATATGGCCACCTGTTTTCTGAATGCCGGGTTATTTTTCCTGCCTCTCCACCTCCTATTTTTATTTCCCGGCCAGACGCGAAGAGGCCAGCCCGGTCGTCTACCCGGGCTGGCCTCAGCTCGCTGCCTAATTTGAATTAGGCAGTCAGTTTCATTCAGGGATTGGTGACGTCTCATCTTGATTTTCCTGAATATTCTGTTCCTTTAGGTTCTGGTCCAGTTTTTTTGCAGTGAATCGCTTGGATTTTTGCAGTGAGCAGCCGATGTTTTTTCTGCGGAGTTGGCAGCCGGGTTTTTTCTCCTGGGCTTTCAGGACAATAATTTGCGACCTAAAAGGTCTTTCCCAGGCCCTGCCTCCCTCGCGCTACGAGGCGACGAACGGACGCAGGCACCTCTCCAGCTCCTCCCGCCACCGCTGGTAGCCCGGGACGAGGAAGAACTGCGTGTACTCCAGGGCTTTGCCCGCGCTGCCGCCCTCGTGGGCCGCCACCACCAGGTCGAAGGCCCCGCGGAGCCTGCCGGTCAGTTCGTGGAGCCGGTTCTCCGGCAGGCCCGGCAGCAGCGGCTGCAGGCTCGCCTCCATCCTTGAGAAGGCCTCCAGGGCGTCCGCTATGACGGCCAGTGAGTCGCCGACCATGCCCCGTCCCAGCGCGTCCCTGGCGTACTCCAGGCCCTCCTGGCAGGTCTCTGCCAGTTCCATGAAATGTTCCTTCAATGTTTTTGCCCCATTTCAGAGTTTATTTTTGATTCACATCTGGAACCGTCCCTAATGTTCTTACAAACCGGTATCCCATTTTATCGGGTACATCTCTAAAAGTGCTTCGAGGTACTTTGCGCGCTTCGAGTTGCCTGTGGCATTCGATATAATACCAACTAAGTTAATAAGTTAAAAGTGCCTGGCACCCGGCTTTTCCATCATGTCCTATGCCCATTGTCAACCACAAGAACCTTCCCCCTGACTCCTGATTTCTTTCCGGATTTCCGGAACTCCTCATCCAGCGCGGTGATTTCCTGCTGCAGTATGTGCAGCCCTGCATTGATCTCCTAGGCCACGTCCCGGTTTATGTGGGTGTCCCTGACGTATATGGCCAAAGACTGCATTTCCAGCACTTGTACTCGATCTCTTCC
>NZ_JADNRQ010000056.1 GCF_015594625.1 Desulfallas sp. Bu1-1
GGGAATCATCATCGCCGGGCTGACTTGTGCCGTTGAATGAACATGCACGGTGGCTAATAAACCCAAGTACGCAAAAATTACGGAACAAACAACTCCGGTTAAATTAATGGCGATAGTAAAGAAGCGCCTCAATGAACCCTTAAATTGTGAAACAATGGCGTCCATGCTGATCATCATGCCCTGGCGGACGCAAACTACCCCACCCAAAAATGTAATCCAAATAAGTGTGTAGTTTGTCAATTCCTCCGCCCATTTTAAAGAAAACCCGAAAATATAGCGCGTAATTACATTGAAACACAACATAACGGTGACAGCCAGAATGGCCACGCCAATAATTGGTTTGATTGCCTTTTCAACTGTCCGGTTAATTTTAGATATTGTAGACAGGAACATAATTACCTCCCAAAATACGCACCAGGTTAGCGATGCTTACTTTTTACCCGGCGAGGTTTGAACATCGCCGGGTAAAAAGTTAATCCCAATAATTTATTTACCGCTTACTTCGGCTATCTTTTGGTCTAATTGCTGCAATAATTGCTTACCCTGGTCGTCAATCAGTTCCATGAGCTTGGCACGGGTGGCATCTTTAACTTTAGCCGCAAACGCTTGTCGGGTTTGCTCGTCCAGCTTGATCACAGTAAGGCCTGCTTTTTCCATTGCGGGAATAAACTCTTCGGTCTCCAATTTCCTTTGCTCTTCACGCAACCACTTGGCCGCTTCCTTAGCTTCTACTTTAATAGCTTCCTGGTATTCCGCCGGCAAAGCATTGAACCAATCCTTGTTAAACGCCACCACGAGCGGCAGATAGGCATGATCCGACAGAGCCATATATTTCTGAACTTCATAGAATTTCATCTCATAAATACTGGCGATGGGATTCTCCTGGCCATCCACAACACCCTGCTGCAACGCGTTGTATAGCTCACCAAAGTTTATTGGTATGGCGCTGGCGCCAAGGGCCTCGAACTGGGCAATCAGCACGGGGTTTTCCATAACGCGGATTTTTTTGCCTTTATATGAATCGGGACCTTCTATTTTAAAATTACCGGTTAGTTGTTTAAAGCCGCTTTCCCACCAGGCCACCCCTACTAAACCATTATCTTCAAGGGTGGTTAACAGCGCGTCTCCGACTTCACTATCGACAACTTTATAACAAACTTCCCTGCTGGGGAAGAGGAATGGCAAATC
>NZ_JADNRQ010000057.1 GCF_015594625.1 Desulfallas sp. Bu1-1
CAATTTACCGACCTGGGACTGTGCGATGTTTGCAGCAAGTGTGCTTTGGGACCGTGCGCCACGGGTCCCGCTTAATGATTGGCGGGAATCAAGCCGGATTCCGGTAGTGCCGGTTTAACTCGGAGGCGTAATGAACACCGAGGGTGCTGCTGTTTTGTTCAATCCACTCGCTCAGGCGGGTCCGGCCGGTGGGGGGATGGTCGGAAACCAGCAGGTTGGCCGTTAGTCCCTTCTACGCTCCACTCCGCAATCTGCTCCCGCATCAAGCGCACCTCCAATCAATAGCCGGGTGTTTTTAGCCCGTCACCTGGAACCAGCAGCTTAACCATTTCCACCATGGCTTTAAACCGGTCCGGGATCATGGCCAGGGCGGTTTCCACCAGGCTATCCAATAGTTGATAAAATTCCCGTAGCGCTGTTAACCGCTCAATAACAATTTCCCGTTCAGGGGATGGTTTCGCCTGCCCGGCCAGCCGGGCGCTTTCCTCCACCAGCGCGAAGGACTGGTCAAACTCGGGTTTATGTCGCAACCCCAACACGGAGTGGGTAATTTTCCAAAAGTCGGTTTCGGCTTCAAAAAACACCCGCCGGTCTCCTTTTTGCCGGGACCGCCTCACCAGGCCCAGGTGTTCCAGTTGCCGGACGGCAACGCTGATGTTGCCCTTGGTCACCCGCAGCCGGCGCGCCACCTCCTCCAGGGACAACGGTTCCGCGCTGAGGTACAACACGGCATACATTTCACCAGCGGTCTTGCCCAACCCCCAGAAAGCGCTTTGCCGTCCCAGCGCCTGAATTAAAGCATCCCGCGCGCGTTCAAGATTATTGGCCATCGTAAACCTCTTTATTTTATATCGTTTAGAACTTTCTAAACGTATTGTATGCTGGTTTTGTGTATAAGTCAAGATATTTCCGGTAGCCATTTTCGTTGCGAATGGCTCAAAGGAACCACATCAAAAAATTACTGGCCAGTCCTGTGTCGGAATTCTTCGCAATAACTCGCAATAAGATTGGTTAATTTAATAGCATTTTATAGTATAATTATGTCGAATCTCCTATTAAGTCAATAAATGGTAGTTAAGAAAAAGGCAAACTCATCGAAAGATGAGGACGCAAAACCACGGGTCTAATGCAGGATTACTGCGATGATAGCCGGGTTGCCGAATGCTCATGCAC
>NZ_JADNRQ010000058.1 GCF_015594625.1 Desulfallas sp. Bu1-1
GCATAATCCACCTTGAGGAGTCCCCTCCATGGAAGCTTTAAATTCCCCTTCTTCCATGATTCCTGCCTTAAGCATCCGTGCAATAATCCTTAATAGTTTGCTGTCCTTTATCCTGACTTCGAGGCATCTCATCATCCAGTCGTGGTCTACGTGGTCGAAAAACCCGGATATGTCTGCATCTACTACCCAGTTGATTTTCTTTGTCATTATGATGTTGTTTAATTCTCGTAAGGCATCGTGGCAACTGCGTCCGGGACGAAATCCATATGAGCTGTCAAGAAAATCCTGTTCATATATGGCCGATAAAATTTTACTAACCGCTAACTGGACAATTTTGTCCTCATATGCTGGTATGCCTAGAGGTCGTTTCTTATTACTACCTGGTTTAGGAATGTATACGCGCCTTACTGCTTGTGGTTTATATGCCATCTTCATTAGTGATTCATGCAACCTCTTGATATTTCCTAAAAGGTTTTCTTCGTATTCTGCTTTGGTTACTCCATCTATACCAGCGGCTTTATTCCTACTAAGTTCTTGATGACATTTCAGTAGCATTTCCACACTAAGCAGATGTACGAGGCTTGTAAACTGTTCCTTTGGCTTCTCTTTTGCTACTTGTGCTATCTTTGCAAGTTTTGTTTCCAATTATCTTCCACCTCTGTGTGTGGTAATTGTGTCCTTTGCAAAGGTCTCCTTGTGTGACTGCCTTTTCTCCGCAGCCGTTACGCTGCTTCATTGATACTATTCAGTCATCCGACTCCCTGCCTCTCTTTTGCCTTCCTCGCTTGGTTATCGCTTGTAGGGCATACCCGCTACCAGGGAAAGACAGGGTCTCCCGGGTTGCCGCCAATTCTCAATGTTAGCGTGCCGAGCTCTTAGACCCCGGAGCGTCAGTAGGGACTCACCATAACGTCCGCACCGATATTGCCTTCTGTGTGTGTAACCACATCGGCCATTCTCGACTAATATTTCGAGGCTCAATCACTTCAGCTTTCGCTTTCGGCCCGCTATTTTGCCGTTCTACGCTTAAAACTTTCAGTTGCCTGAACGTCTCCAAGAACTAGCTACAGGGCTGCTGGTTAGGCATTACCCTGGTGGGGCTTTCACCCACTAGAATTAACGACCTTGCCCGGCCGCACTACACA
>NZ_JADNRQ010000059.1 GCF_015594625.1 Desulfallas sp. Bu1-1
GTCGCTATAGCCTGCTCCCGGGGGTAGGCAAACCCAATCCAGAAAGGAGCGAAAGCCTGGTCATGGGGAGGCCGGGTTCACAAAAACTAACAGCTTGTTAGGTATTGTGAGCTTTTTTGAACCAGGCGATGATTGTATTGTTGCACTGGATAAGCCGTTATTGGGAGATGCGGAAGATTTTATTCCCAGTTGGGTGTAAAGAGTTGGCCAATAATCTGTTAAAAGAAAATGGTTTGACTTACCGGGTTGTATGCGAAGCTGAGACCGCCGGGCGGTGTGACTGGAGACAAAAGACTATTTACCTGAGCTACGGCGAGGACAAAAAATATCTTGCCGCAGTATTTCAGGCGGCTCACGAAACGGGGCACGCCATTCGTGGTCCGTCCTTGCTAACCAGAATATTACCCGTTTTCTGGGGCCTTTATATGCTCTGGCTTTTATTGTGTTTTGCAGTTGGGTTTGTCTGGGATGAAGCGGCATGGTTGGTAATTGCCTTGCCGATGGCAGCTCTTTTCGGGATACGAACTGTTGACAGCTGGCTCGATGAATTGGGAGCTACAAGGTTTGCGAGAACGGTGCTTGAACGCCTAACACCGGGAAAGACGGAAAAATTGGCGATTCGTATTCATTTCGCGGCGTATTGCTTAACTCACATAGTGCTTCCTGTATCCTTTTCACTGGCTCTTTTGATCTGCGGAAGAATTTTTTGGCAATTAGGTGTTAACTGGAGTGATTGATGTGTTGCCTGATTTTTCACCAGGACTGTTTTGGTTGTTTGACCGATTTGTTTTTATGGCTTCACTGTTTAATGTAATGATATTAATATTTAAATCTCTTGGGGGCTGAATTATCAGCCCCTTTTTATATTTTGGGAACGCGCTCGTTTTTTTGATTGGAGGTATTTTGTCAACTACTCCCCACTAAAGTGGGAAGCATGTAGGTTTTGAACCCCACATCTTCCCATTTTAGTGGCGGGCCTACCTGTTTTGCAGGCAGGCCAGGTTTTCCAGTCCCAGGGCAACAAGATGCAGC
>NZ_JADNRQ010000005.1 GCF_015594625.1 Desulfallas sp. Bu1-1
CGCCTTGCGGCAATGCGGTGATACTGACTGGACAAATAGGTGTTCTTAGTTCGGGCTGCAGCCCTAGCTGCTTCCACCAGCGCGCTTCTTAGTTTTTGGTTACCCTTGCGCGTTCGTCCCGACTTTCTTTTTCCGGCGCTTTCATTATTACCTGGAGATACTCCTGCCCATGAACATAAATGAGCAGCGGAGGGGAATTGGTTCATATTAGTTCCTGTTTCGGCCAAGATTTGCTCGGACGTGCGCCGCCCCACCCCGGGAATCGTGTCCAACAACTCCAGGTCTTCCTCAAAAGGGAGCATACGCTCTTTAATCTCTTCGTCCAGTCTTTTAATCTCAGCATCAAGAAAGTCGATATGCCGTAGTTGAGTTTTCAGCATTAGTTTTTGGTGGGGTCCTATCAAACCATTAAGGGCTCGCTGCAAGTCCGCTTTCTTGCTTTTCAGCCTGCGCTGGGCGAGTTCAGATAAGATTTCCGGATCCTCTTCACCGGCAATCATCGCTTCAATCATGGCGCGCCCAGATTTGCCAAGTACGTTACTTGCTACAGAGGACAATTTAATATTGGCTCCTTCAAGAACCTTTTGAATGCGGTTGATTTCCCGAGCCCTCTCTTCAATAAGGCTCCGGCGGTAGCGAATGAGTTCCCGAAGTTCCCTTTGATCGCGGGAAGGAATATAGCTGCCTTGTAAAAGACCATGTCGAAGCAAACCAGCAATCCATTCCGCATCTTTAACATCGGTTTTGCGTCCAGGAACATTCTTCATATGCTTGGCGTTTACTACCAGAGTCTGGATCTCCTCCAGTTCCAGCAGGTTATAAATAGGCTTCCAAAAAGATCCGGTGCTTTCCATTGCTACATGAGTGCAGCCTTTGTTTTTAATCCAGTCTACCATTGAAATGAGGTCGTCCGTCATCGTTGAAAATGTGCGAATCTCTTTTCCCTCAGGAGTGATGATGCAGGCCACGACGGTCTTTTTATGAACGTCAAGGCCACAGCAATGGGTGTAGACAACTTCCACTTGCTATCCCTTTCTACGGTGGTGATTTTGAAGGGCTGGTGCAACAACCATTTGGGGTTATTCTATCCTGCGTGCTCACCATAAAGGGGCAACAATCTGTGGTGCACCTGGTCGTTGGGATCTGTCTAAGTCACGGGCTCGCAGCACCAAGGAAACACGACCTCCCTTCGCCAGCCGTAAAGGAAAAATTCGACGGGTAATAATTTTCATCCTTCTGCTGGTGCCGCGTCAGCGGCATGTGTGTCTAAGTAAATAATATATTCCGAATTCGGTATTGTCAAGAATTGCAAATCCATTTGAAGGAGGTAAAAAAGCTTATGAAGCGATTATTAATGTTTTTTTCGTGTATATTATTCCTGGCCATGCTCACTATTAACCTGCCTTTTATAACAGCAGGTGCCAGCGCCCAGGAACAAGAGCGGGTGGAGGTATATGACCAGCAAAAGAACCTGGTGAAAAGCGTCGTGTTCGTGCTCGGCCTTGACCAGTATTTCGTCAACGGTCAAACCCCCGGCACAAAGATGGACGCCAAGCCGTTCATTGAAAGTGGCCGTACCTTCGTGCCGGTGCGCTACCTGTCCAACGCCCTGGGCGTTACCGACGAACACATCGGATGGAAAAGTCCCAGGGTTACGCTGGACGCGCCCGGCTTCCCGGCGGTTGAACTGTCCGTGAGCAGCAAACAGCTCAAGAGCAACGGCAAAGCCACCACCATGGACGTGTCCCCGCTGGCGAGGCAGGGACGTACTTACCTGCCCGCCCGGTGGGTGGCCGAGGCCCTGGGTTACACCGTTGATTGGGATCCGAAACTCCCCAATGTGGTGCTGTGCTACCCCAAAGGCGCGGAGAAGCCGGACATCAGCACAGTGTTAAGCTATATCGGACAGGTGCCGGCAACCGGCAGTATTGACGAGATATTCAAAAACGCCAAGCCCTTCGCCGGGGTGCCCCTGGATAAAAGCAAATATAACACTGGTGGTGTGGTCGATGGGTTTCCCCGTAATTTTGATGTGCCTGGTGTGAAAATACAGGAAGTAACTGTGGCTGACCTGAAACCCAATGGCATTAAACTGGGGAGTGATACTGTAGTTTTAGACATGAATGTTACAAAGGACAAGGTGTATATTAAGTATGCACAAAAGGATGTTGGTGCCTTATCTCCACTGCCCATTATCCTGGCCGAGGGTAATATGGTGGCCAGGGGAAGGGCAAATCCTCTTACCGAGTACAATATAAATCCCTTTACCCACGGCTATAACGTTTACTATGATGGCGCGGACCGGGGGCTGTCGCCTGCCGACATAACAAAAATAAGCCATATTATGATATTGGCCTATGACCAAATCCTGGCCATCAAAAATCCCATGTACGGGGGTGCAAAATAAATGCTGAAAAACAAATTAATCCACCTGCTGCTGGCAGTGCTGGTGCTAATCGCAGCCGTTCCATTGGGGGCGGCTGCCGCTTTTGCCGCCGAACAGGAGCAGGTGGTAAAGGTGCAAATCGGGGCCGGCAGCTTTGACATCTGGCAGCACAGCAACGGCGAGTGGCAGAACACCGATGGGATTCCGGGCCGGGACGAACCGGGCCAGGACAAAACCCCGACATTCGACTACACGGCAAACGAACTGCTGAACAAATACACCCTGACCCGGGTGGAAATAACTCATAATGTTACTCCGGATGATTTCAATACTCCCGCCAACGCGGCCAAAGACTTTGTGCTGGCGCTGCCCGGTAAAGGAAAGACGTGGGACGAATACCATCGTAACTACATGCAATACTACTCAAACAACTATTCCGCCGGTAAAGCCAAAGACGGCGAGGACCTGGCCCGGGGCAGGGTAACTACACAATTCAAACTGAACCTGTCACCCACAAATACAAATAGAGCGTTGGACCTGAAAGACCCCGAGACCAGAAAAGAACTGGGCATGACCGACCGGGACTTTTCCCAGATGGCCCAGGGCTGGCGCTGGTACATGCCGGTGAAAATCACCTGGTACGGGATACCCAAAACAGAAATAAACCTGGTGGCCTCCAACATTGACCCCGGTGTGCCGGGCGAAGCCGAACCTGGAAAGACATATACCGGCACGGTTAAATTTAAATATTTCGGCACCACACCGGTGGAAAACGTCCCCATTGGCGCGTTCAACGGCCAGTACCGAGCCACACTGAAGAAAAACGGACAGCCAGTAACCAGCGACAACTTCGCGCCGGGCGATGTCAAAACATACACATTCACCTGGACTGCTCCCGAATCTGGCCAAACGGTATTGAAAGGCGTAATTGACACACCGCCTCTGCCGAACGTATACCAGGAAACCACAGAGGAAGATAATACGGTTCAAATAACCGTATTCGTAAAACAACCACCCCAGCAGTCAGGACCGGGCAGTTTAACCTTCCAGGCCGTAAGCCAGGATAGAAGTAAATCAAGGCCGGTAAATACCGCCAAGTGGACCGACTGGGTAACGGCCACCCTTAAACCACCGGCCCCCACACCGCCACGGGGCAGTTTGGATTCGTGGGAAATTACAAGCGCGAAACTGACGTATCCCAAAAAGAACCCGAATTTCACCTTCGGCACACCCTACGGCCCGGTTGGCACGAAAACCATAAACATGACCCCCGGCGGGCACGAGGCCAAGGTGGAGTTTCAGGAAGACTGGGCCATGGACGGGGCCAAGATTTATTCCCTGATTGAGCGTAGGCTGATGGCCGAAAAGCCCAAAAACTACACCATAACGGCCAGTTATACGGTGGAATTCAAGTATAAGTACAGGGAGAAGAAAACAGACTCGGAAGGGAATACGTATTACGTTACCCGGTACGGGACCGGTTCTGATTCTGGAACCGTAACAGGGCAGCTATTGGTTAACGATACGGGCGTGAACAGCCTGGCACAATAACAAGCGAGTCAATCCATATATAAGGGCCGGGTTTAACCCGGCCTAATACCATATCAGAAAGGGGATTTTCATAATGAAAAAAGGTTTAATGCTTGTTTTATTAATGGTGGTTATGCACCTGTTTACAACTCCAGCTATAGCCGGCGATAAAATTCCAAAGATAGTCATGCCAAATGGCGTTGAAGTTCATGAAAGCCTTGTCAAAATGAAAGAATCTCAAGTGTATGTTGACCTCGGTTGTTTCAATAATTTTCTTGATGTTAGTGCATATAGTGATTTTGGTGGTCTGGCTACCTGGACCCCGCAAGGCGATAATATACCGCATAGAATTACGAGCGTTGCTATGCTATACCAATATAAAGAAGGGGCAAGAACTTTTACCCTGGTGGTTAACAAGCTAAATGGTGAGGTTCTCACAGATCCAAGATTGGCAGATAATACCCTCGATGTTATTGTGGAGGGTAATAATGTTTACCTTCCCCTAAGAGCTATCAGTGAATTTCTTGGGGCGACTATCGAATATAACCCGGTTAACAACACAATAAGAGTGAAACAACTTTAAGACATAGAAAGCAGCCCGGGTTTTTACCCGCGAAGCTCGGCCAGTAATTCCACAACTATGCCGTATTTAAAAAATAAAGTGAATTGCTTGTGGGCCCAGTAAGTACCGGGCCCACAAAGTTTTCAGGAGGGTTTTCTGTGAATAATAGGACAAAAATTGATCAAGTAGTAGATTTGGTGCGCCAATATAAAGTTGTGCCAGCTACAGTTCTAGCTGAAAGAGTTTATGGTTCTGCAACGCGTGAAAATTTGCAAAAACTACAACGACTCGTTTCAGTTTGTCGCACAAAAGGGTGTAAGACCGAAGGAATCTACTGTATAAAGGGCAACTATGTTGATGTTTCCTCAATCTTCAAAAATGGTTCTTCATAAAACACCTCAGGTATGCTTACCGGGGGAGGGTAGAAACATACCACCTTTTTGGATTTTTTTGTGTGTGAGGTTAAATAAGCTGTTATTTCACCGGGATTAAGAGGATTTAATTCTACCCTTTCACATAGTAATAAAATTATGTCCAAAGAACTTAAAGAATTCGGAACTCTATTTGGTGGATCTTGCGCTATTAAGTGTAAAAAGTGATCAAACGTTCTGGCAACATGAGCAAGTCGTGGAGGAAGAGTATCCAAAATTTTTTTTATCCTCTGGGGAGGTTGAGTTAAACGATTAGGGTATGTTTCTTCGGGTTTAAGGAAACTCATGTCCTTTACTAGCCATACCAGTATCTTAAACTTTGTTTCGGTGGTAAGCATTGAATACTTTAAAATATCGTTGCTGATAAGTGTCCATAGGTAGGAATACACTATAAAATCATTTTCTCTTTTTGAGTCGTTGATTGAGGGAAGTAGATTTTCTGGAAGTATATAAGAAGCAAAATTAACTGGCCATAAGGAATTTTCAGATGTGTATTTTGAATCCAGAAAAGCTTTTAGTACTCCTACAGAGCACCATGATATTGGGCAAAAAGGGTTGTCTGCGTACAATCGAAAAGCATACTCCTTTAAAAAGCAAATACCAACATATTGGGCCAAAGTATGAAATTTTTGGGGTTCGTTATAAGAGAGATAATCTAACAGGGCAGTAACAGTGTTTCCTGCAGGAGGCAACCAGCCACTCTCAAGAGCCGCAATAGACGAGTGAGGTAAGTGGGTGAAAGCGGCAAATTTGCGAAGTGTTAAATTGTCGGCATTACGCAATATTTTACAAAATGTTCCAATACGCATAGTTAATAATCCCCTATTACTTAGCTTTATTTAATGATTATATAAATTTTATACAAAGAAAAAACAAATCCTGTTGCCACGTTGTTAAAAATAATGTACAATGGTTAGCAAATAACTAACCTTATATTGGTTCAGCTTGGGAAGGAGGTGGACATAACACCCGTATGCTCACAACAAACGAAATAGGGAACACAAAAAATAATGGCAAAACCAGGAAGCAGGGGGAGACAATACGAACAGTGGTGTGCCTCCTTCGGCTCGATCCTGCACTTTCCGTTCGCGTGATGGCGCGATGGATGGATGTCGGAGAAGAATCCATCCGCGCTGCGCTTCGCCGAATCCGTGTTAAACAGGAACATATCTCTGCCCTCCTCGGTGTGGCTGCGGAAGAAATCACTTGGGCATTGGCGGCCCGGGATGAAATCGCCCGGGAAAGGAAGAGGGGCAGGCAGGCAGCCCGGGAGGCGGAAAAAGCGGAAAAACGAAAGGAAAAAGAATATCGCCAGCCGAAACAAGCACCCAAACTTTTCACATGGCGGGGTAAAGCAAACTGGCCGGCTTCAAAGACCGCAACAAAAAAGAGCCTAAGTACTGCAGAATTAGTCAGGGCGTGTGCTCCACACTATTCATTCAACAAGGAAAGCCGAAGATATGAGGGTGATCACTACGTTCTAAACAGTTGTGGTTCACAACTGCCAAAATCAATAACCTTAAGCCAAATCCAAAATATGTTATAGTTATCTAACCTCCGGGTTTCCCGGGGGTTTTGTGTTATTTGTGACTAGCGACCAACGCCAATTGTAAAGTTGTGGTTGGACAACATATTTCAAATATTGTAAACGCATATTGTTATGACAGGAGGTGTAAGAGCATGAGGACGGAAGGCAAGCGGGTACAGGTTCTGGAGGGGCAAGGGCACATTGCGGTGCTGGCCGGGGAAAAGAAAATCAGCGATATGCTGGTTTTCCTGATGTACCGGAAGTTGAAAAACACCCTGGGTGGCCGGGCAGGGCAAATTACAGGGGTGAAAAGGAAGTAAATCCATTTGGAGGGGTTGGGTTGAATATTGATCTAAATCCCGGCAACGAAACAACAATGGTGGCCATATACGCCCGGCTCAGCGTGAATGAAAACGGCGAGCGGGATGAAAGCCTGGAAACCCAGTGTGATTTGCTGGTTGGTTACGTGTTGGGAAACGGCTGGCATCGCTATAAAATTTACGTTGATAATGATATATCGGGGGTCTATTTTGACCGCCCGGGGCTGGTGGAACTGGTCAATGACATCAACAACGGTGTCATAGGAATCGTGGTGGTCAAGGACCTGTCCAGGCTGGGGCGGAATAACGGGGAAACGCTGACTTTTCTTGATTTCCTGGCGGAAAGGAATGTCCGGTTGATTGCCCTGGCAGACAACTATGACAGCTTTCGGGATGATGATGAGATCATCGGCATCAGGACCTGGGTGAACGAACATTATGCCCGGGATATTTCCAAAAAGGTGCGGTACAACCTGAAAAAGAAGATGCAGAATGGCGAGTTTTTGGGGCGGCCTCCTTTCGGTTACCGGAAATCGTCCACTGAAAAAAATAAGCTGGTGGTGGATGAACGTTACCGGGAAATTATCCGGAAGATATTTGAACTATACATCAGGGGTTGGGGGTACCGGGCGCTGGCGAATTATGTTCAGGGCCTGGGCGTCCCCACACCCAGCCAGGATAAAGGTTACGCGAAAAAGCCCCAATCCGACCGGTGGAACGAGCAGCATATCCGGCGGATCATCACCAGCCGGGTTTACTGCGGGGACAGTGTGCAGGGGGTAAGCGAAAAAATTTCGTTTAAATCCCGGAAAACCAGGCGAACCGCCAGCGAAAAATGGATAATGGTGCCGGGCACGCACGAGGCGATCATCAGCAGGGAAACCTGGGATTTGGCCCAGCGGGTGCGGGTGAAGCGGTGGCTGGAAGGAGGGGCACGCAAGAAGAGTGCTGCCGGTCAGCCGCACCTGTTCACGGGTTTTATCGCCTGCGCGGCCTGCGGTACATATCATGTCTATCGAAAAAAGCGGGGGCGGCCGGCGGTTTACGTCTGCGGAAAATACAATAAACACGGGCGTAGCGGCTGTACCAGTCATTATGTCACGGAAGAAAAACTGGTCCAACACATCATCCGGGACGTGCAAACCATGGCCGAAGGCGTTTCATTTCATAGCCAGTTAGTTGAAAAATACAAAAGGAATGCTGCTTCCATTGACGACACAGCGGAAAAATTAAAAAAACTGGAAGGTGAAATAGCCTCCAAAAAGAACCAGTTGCAAGCGGTCTACCTGGATAAAATTAGAGGGATTATTTCCGAGGAATTGTTTCTTGAAACCAACTCGTTATTGCAAAAAGAAATCAACCTGCTGGCGGGCCGGTTAAGCAAACTGCAGGCGGATATGACTGGTGCACGGAGGGTGGCGCAAGACATTGAGAGGATCAACAACATGAAGCTGGAGCTGTTGAGCGCCGGCGACATCGACAGGGTTTTCCTGGAGAAGTATGTTAAAAAAATAATTGTTCTGGAAGAGGGTGAGGTGATAAACGATACAGTGGCCGAAAAATACGGGCTGGATTTGGTTTTCAGCCGGGATCAGCTGGCCGACATGGCCCGCAAGAAAATCAGGCTGGTAATTCTTTATCATTTATCACCGGTGGTCCAAAAACAATTGTCCTGAAAACCGGCTGCGGCCGGGTTCAATATAGTATCACAACCCGGCGTTTATGACGGCGGTACCAGGAACGACCAAATTGCTGAATTGCTGAGGTTTATTCCCCTGATCAGGGAATCACAACAAGCCGACTGCCCGGTCGCGATGGGGGTTGCCGCTGCCGGCAACAGGTTTTTAAAGCTGTTGCGTCCTTCGTACGAATTGAGATTTTATAAGTACAGCCGTTTTACCAATATGGTTGATTGCGCTGTGGCAAGGCCGCTAAATCCCGGCTTAATCGCCGATGATGTCATTGAGCTGGGCAAAGTCTCCGGTGTGGGTGAAATCCGGGAGGGCATGGTGGTACAAAAAAGCGGCCGGACCAGTGGAGTTACTTCCGGGGAAATAACCGCTAGGGGTGTAACTTTAAAGGTGGAACTTTCCGATGAGGAAGCCGGCTGGTTTAGTGATCAGGTTGTTGCCGACCTGGAGTGTGCGCCGGGGGATAGCGGATCATTGATTTTAGACAAAGAGAATAAAGCGGTGGGTCTGTTGTTTGCCGGTGCGGAGAACCACTGTATTTTTAACCGCATCCACAATGTTTTGAATTTGCTTGATGTAGAATTTTAGTTTTTTGCCTGGTCTATTGATTGTAACAGGTGGCAAAACTCCGCCGGGGGAGGTTAATTGAGGTGATAGTTTACCAGACTGATGATGTGGCTTTAACTTTTCTTAATGATATACCGGCCATCGGCCCCCGTCTACCCAACAAGGAAGATGCGCTGATAGTGGCTAAAAGCTATTTGCGCCTGATCGAAAAATTGGCCCGGGAGAAAAAGGGCAACCCCCGGTGTAGTTTGCGTTTTTTAAAACAGGCCGACGGGCGTTACACCTTGATTATCAAGGGGCCCGATATGGCCCTGGAGACGTTGAGCAACCTGGATGAGTTGATGTTGCAGCGTTTTAAAAGAGGGTTGAAAAGAAACCTGTTTATTTTAACCTGCTTCTTTGATGACCGGGAAGGAAAGTTATCTTGTCTGGCCCTGACCGAAGGAATGGGAGCGGTGCTTTATTCCCCGGGATAATTTTTAAACCATCTCAATGCCCTTGCGGGCATTTTTTGTTTTCCAGCGTCCGGTACCACCAAATTCTACCGCCAATATGGTTATATATCCCATGGGGTAGTGATTTTAAGACAATCTGCATATATAACCATAAACTGTACCGGTATCATATTTTATGGTGAAGAGTCTTATTTTTCCCAAATTGCCAGCGCGATTCTCTTTTGGTATTTTTATTACCAGGCATCCATACGCTGTACAGGCATCTTCTGTTCAGCGCCGGGTGTGTTGTCAAAATTTGAAATTAGTTCAGGTTTTGGCACATATGACATCGAGGGAAGGAGTGTAGCTGATTGCAACTGCGGACAAAGTGGCTTGGATTGATTCCCGTACTGGTAGTTTTACTTGCGTCTATGCTGGTGACGGGACTGGCGCTGGCCAGCGATACGGGTTCCCCGGCGGGCGGCGGCCCCGTGTTGCAAGAGGGAGGTTTGCAGGCCGGTGAAATGGTTCCCGCCGGTGAAGCCATGCCTGAACCGGTTGACGGATCCGGGGCCGGTGCGTTGTTGGACCCGGGTCGACAGCCGGTTGAGCAGCCGGCGGAGGCGCTTGAAAATTCGGCCGAAGCGGGCGCTGCCGGGGAAGCCCAAGCGGCCCCCGTGCCGCAGGGTGAGGTGGCCACGGGGGTTCCCGTGGCTGTGGCCGGTTTGGAAAAGGTAAGGCTTACAGCAGAAGAGGCCGGTCTGCTTGAACTGGTTAACGGGGAAAGACGGCAAGCCGGCGTAGATGTGCTTGAAGTCGATAATATGCTTACGGTCATGGCCAGGCTTAAGGGGCGGGATTTGGCCGCCAGGGGATACCTGACGCACCGCTCGTCCACGTATGGCACCATGGAGGACATGCTGAATGAAGCCGGGGTGGTCTATCGCGAAGTTCAAGAAAACCTCGCCCGGTCCCGGGATGCCGCATCCGCGCATAACCGGATGATGCGTAACGCCATCCTGAAAGCGCGTATCTTGGACCCCCGGTTTGACCGGGTGGGTGTGGCGGTGGTTAAGGATAATAACGGCTATTGCTACGTGGTGGAAGTTTTTGTTGACCTGGGAGGCGGAGCCCGGGAGGATGACGAGACCCCGGCGGTGGATAACAACAGCGATACCGGCGACAACAGGTCACCCGGGTACGACCCCCGTCCCGAACCGCAACCCGTATCCGGAATGACGGCGGACGAGCGGGAAATGCTCGAACTGGTTAACCGGGAAAGGGTTCAGCGGGGTTTAAAGCCGCTGCAGTTGGATGCTTCTTTGACGCAGCTGGCCCGTTTAAAGGCCCGCGATATGGTCGATAAAAATTACTTCGGTCATAATTCGCCCACTTATGGATCACCCTTCGATATGATGCGCAGCGCCGGTATCCGGTATGTTTACGCCGGTGAGAACCTGGCCATGGCTCCCTCGGTAAGCCGGGCGCACAGCGCGCTGATGAATTCTCCCGGCCACCGGGCCAATATTCTGAACGGCAATTTTGACCGGGTGGGTATTGGTATAGTTGCCGGGGGTTACAGCAAGTATTTCGTACAAATGTTTGCCGGCGGGCAGCAGAATACAAACCCGGTTCCGGCTCCCCGGCCGGCGCCAGGTCCCGATTCCAACCCCGAGCCGGATCCCCGGTCCCAGCCTGATCCTGGTTCTGATTCCGGCGTTAATAATTTGACGCCGGACGAGCGGGAAATGTTCCAACTGGTTAACCAGGAACGGTTAAAAGCAGGGGTGCGCCCGTTGACGATAAATTACAATCTGGTCAAATTAGCCAGGCTGAAAGCGCAGGATATGATTAAAAACGGTTACTTCAGCCATACATCGCCGACCTACGGCTCGCCTTTCGACATGATGCGCCGGTTCGGTATCAGTTACAGTTACGCTGGTGAAAACCTGGCCGGCGCGCCCGGTGTGCGGATGGCTCACGTTAACCTGATGAATTCCAGCGGTCACCGCCGCAATATCTTGAACAGCAACTTTACCGAGGTGGGCATCGGTGTGGTTGACGGCGGCCCGTACGGTAAAATGTTCGTGCAAATGTTTATTCGCTCGTAAAATAAACAGCTGGTATTGATGGAACAATAACCATTAAAAAGGAGGACTTGGACAGTCCTCCTTTTTTTACCTCCCGGACCGCAATAAATATGTTCTGCACATTTTAGACAGTCACTCATATATTATTATAGAAATCTGTTGAAAGGAGGAAGTATTATGGTTGCTCAAAACGCACCCGTCAAAGAAAGGATTACCGTCAACCAGGTCGTCAGCGAGAATTCCCAGCAGACTGTAGTCCGCGGAACCATCTCGGTTCCCGACCCCAAACCGGACGTGGACCAGATTATTTCCACGGAAAAGACGGCCACGGTAAAGAATACAAGTCTTTTACCGGATAAAGTAGTAATTGATGGAATGCTTAACCTGCAGGTCGTTTACGTGGCCTTTAAACCCGACCAGGCGGTGCACCACATGCACGGGCAAGTTCCTTTTACCGCTTATGTAGATGTCGAAGGCGCTTTGCCGGGCATGGACGTGAAAGTAGACGTGGTTGTGGAAGACGTGAAATTGACTCCCGGCAAACAAGACCCGCGGAAATTCGACGTAACGGCAGTGCTGGATGTTTCCGCCAAGGTGACCGAAACCAGGGAAGTGGATGTGCTCGTACAGGCGCCCGATGGAGTAAACGCCAAATACGATACCATCCATATTGACGACGTGGTGGGCCGGGAAACGTCCCAGGTTATTGTTAGCGACCAGTTTGACAACCCGCCGGAAAAACCCGAACCGGAAAAAGTCCTGGACGTGGACGCCACTGTCACCATTACCGACTCGCGCATCGTCGCGGACAAGGTGATCGTGGACGGCGAGGTTACCCTGCAGATCATGTACGTCGGCGCGGTGCCGGAACAAAGCGTGCATGATATGCACCACACCATTACATTTACCGACTATATCGAAGTGCCGGGAGCAAAACCGGATATGGACGTTGTTGTGGACGCGATGGTGGAAAACTGCGATGTCGAAATTCAGGGTGACCCGTATTTCAGGGCGGATTGTGTGATTAAGCTGGACGCCAGGGTTACCGAGCCCAGGGAGGTCAAGGTCGTCACCGAATGTACCGGAGCTACGGTTAAAACAGTCGAATTAAATGTGGAACAGTTAATTGGTGAGGGCACCTCACAGGTGGTGGTACGGGAAAGCTTTGAAACCCCCGACACCAAACCTTGCCCGGAAAAGGTGCTCAATGTATCCATCGACGAGACCAAGGTCACCGAAAAGAAAATCATTAAAAACAAGGTCATCACCCGGGGATACGTGGACATCAAAATCATCTACGTATCCGCGAAGCCCGACCAGGCCGTGCACGCCATGCACCAGCGGCTTAATTTCCGCACCTTCGTGGAAATTAAAGGCGCCGTCGAGGGCATGGATGTCACCGTCAAGCCCGCGGTCGAATACATCAACGCCGTGGCCGAGGACTGTGACGTGAACGTCGAGGCCGTCATTAAGGTGAGAGTCCGGGTAACCGAGACGATGCGCCGGGAAGTGTGCGCCGAGATTGCTGAAGAAGCAGTGGAATGCAAACCCGGTGACGTTATCGACTATGTTGTCAAGCCGGGTGATACGTTCTTTAAACTGGCCCAGAAATACAGCACTACAGTTCAGGCGATACAGCAGGCAAACCCCGGAGTTAACCCGGAAAACCTGCGAGTTGGCCAGGTAATCATTATCCCCTGCGGCGCCAAGGGTTAATCATAAAAGTTTATAAAGGAGGTTAATGGAATGCCCATCCAATATTTCTACAGCGAGCCCGATAATGTTTTATGCGTTAAAATCAAGGTACCTGTGGTTCTGGCGGAAGAAGAAGTACAGGTAGTTGTTGACAATATCACCACGTTGCCGGAACTGGCCCAGAAAATCGACCACATCGACGCCCGCCTGGATGAATTTAATGCCAGGCCGGTATTTCTGCATGAGAACGGGGATAGATGGATTAGTGTAATCGAAGAAGAGGGCTGGGACCGTTTCGGCTGGAAATGGTCGGAGCACCGGCAACCGGTCGTAAAGAAAGTATTGGTCGACGGCGTACTGCACAAGCAAATTTTTTATGTGGATAAGAATGATCACGTCAAACATTTCGGAGAAGATATACCCTTTTCCAAAGATGTTACCTTGGATGTGGCACAGCCCGTTGTAGATGAAGATGATGTTTTCGTGCAACTGCATAACAAGAAAATTGACATGCGCTGGGATTTGAGACGCGGTTCCCGGCTGCAGCAAACCGGGGTAATGATTTTCCAGATCAAGGTTGTGGAAGAAAGGCAAATTTTTGTGCAGGTTTGCCCGCGGCTTGACCGTAAATGTATGCGGGGGGTCAACCTGGTTAAAGACGGTACCTTTGACGCCTGGGCCACGAATACCACCCCCGTTTTCTGGGGCGCCAGCAATGTACTCCGGTATAATGAAGGCGCTTTATTGGGGAATATTCCCAATGAACCCGCTTCCCTGTTCCAGTTTATAGACCGGCAGACGCCGAGGATCGTGCCTACGGGGCAGTACCGGCTTTGCTTTGACGCCCGGGAGGTACCGGGCTTCAGGGAAGTCCTGGGGGGCACTGCTTCCTTCACCCTGACGGTGGAATTGCTGTTCTACGATGAGCTTGGCAATTTCATCGCCGGTGAAACGGAAAGCTGGAGCACAGCCCAGATACCTGACAACGGTTTCCAAAATTTCTGCCTTAATGCCATAGCCCCCGAGGAGGCAAGGGAAGCCCTGGTTCGCTTCAACTTTGAGCCCAACGCGCTTAATACCAGCGCAGTGGTCATTGACAACGTCAAGTTGGAGTGCCTGAGGGTGCAGAACCAGTTCTTTGAGCCGGCGTTTTAAGGAGTTCACTCCGAGGATAATCAACCAACCGGCAGATCAGTGGATAAAAGAGATGGTTGTCCCGACCATCTCTTTTAAGGTTTGCCCGGCAGGAATTATTTGTTATGAGATAAGAAAACTATTTTCCCGGTTCCGACATATATTTGATAAGAGCGCTATTTTAAAGGGGGAATAAACGGCAATGATGGGCAACATGGACAATATAATGCAAATGGTAAAACAATTGCAGGAACAGTTGCGTGAGATGACGGTGAAGGTTAACGCCGGGGAGGGGGCGGTCCAGATTATCATGAACGGCAACCAGGAAGTGGTGCAGATATATTTCAAGCCCCAATTACTGGAGGATCCGGCCCAGCTGGCCCAACTGGCGGCTGAAGCATTTAACGAGGGCATGCGGGAATCGAAAAAGATGGTGCGGGAAGAATTGTCGAAACTGGCGGGCGGTATCCCCATTCCCACCGTGCCCGGGTTAATTTAAAGGGATGAGGCGATATAATGCCCGCAAGTGATAAAAACCCGGAAAAAATACTGGCCGGTTTTCTGGAGGTAAAAAACAAGTACGGGCTGGACAATGAAAAATTTCTCGTGTTGCTGGGCATGGTGAATCTCATGAGCATAATCAACCTCCTGGAGAAACGGGCCACTGGCAGCGGGCAGGGGGGCGGCGTACGCCGCCCCCCTGCGCCCCAGGAACTGGTTCCCTTTATGGGTATGTTCGGCGGTTCCAAAGCCAGGCAATCCGGGGAGAACCAGGTGAAATAAGCTATCCAGGAGCGCCTACCATTATGGTGTTATTGTAGTTAAATCAAAATTGCGAAACGAACGATTGATACCGCCGGAGCGCCGGATATAAGTACCGGTTTTTGCAGCGAAATCAAGGTTGCACCGGGAAATCCCATTTTAAGTTATTCAAGGAAGGTGAAATCGTTTCCCTGGTTTCAGGTAAACCGGCCGGAAGCAGAGACGGGGGTAATTCCATGGCTATACTGACACCAATTCGGCCCGCTTCTTGTTCATCTTCCGGCAGTTGCCCGGCTGGGACCGTTTCCGGTTCTTGATCCGCTGCCGGTTCCGGTTGTTCATCCGGTGCCGGCGCATCCGCCGGCACGGCAGGAGACGATTTTGGTGCGCTCCCCGTTACACCGGTAAACGGGCGGCGACCGGCGTACAGGAACTGTACTCCCAGTCCCAGTAAAATTAAAATGACAAAAATGTTGAAAGGGTCTTGAGACTTTGAAAAACCGTTCAAATCACAGCCTCCTTTCATAAAACAACTTGCTTGTGATGCTATAAAATATCTTATGTCAAAATTTAACGTTCTGTGACAAAGTGGAATTTTTAGGTAAAGAGGGGTGAGAGATGTTGCCCGGGGACGATGAGGGGAAAATTGAACAGGCGTTGTTTCGCTTATTGGATTACCAGGCTGAACACAAAGTGGATCTTGACGGTATGTTGATTATGCTTAGCCTGCTTAACCTGATGGGTATGATTAACGTGCTGGGTCGCGGCGGGACTGAGCAGGTGGATTCCGGCGCGGCCAACATTCAGGCGCTGCTGACTCCGCTTTTGGGTTTAATGGCCGCCGGAATGATGAGCCGGGGACAACAAGCTCCCATTAACCCGGCGATGCTGTTGAGTTTGCTGGGGGCGTTGGGGGGAAGCCGGGGCAAAGGCGGGCAGCCGGACCTTTCAGGACTGATCGGGCTTCTGGGCCCGTTGTTCGGCCTGGGTGGGCAAGGCGGGCCGGCCGGTCAACCCCGGCGGGGATCGGGCGACCCGGCCGGTAATGATTCAAGTAGTGGTGGAACCCGGCCGGTGCACCGGGAAATCAACCTTGATCAAAAAAACAAAACCGCGCCCGCCGGGCAAAGCCCCCCGGAACGGGATTCCCGGGAGAAAAAGGAGACGCCTCCCAAGCCCGGGGAGGTATTGGAATGGAAATTCGGGACATGATAAATAAAAACCTCCCGGAGGTGTTTGGTTTGAGCGAAGCCCAAAACGCCGTCCGTGAAACCATACGGGTGGGTGGTTTGCGCGACGAGGATGGGAAAAAGGAAATCGAGCATAATTTAATCCAGGTGGACGGGGTAAGGGATGTCAGAGTATCCCTGAATGATCAAACGGTATACGTTGACTATGACGCGGCGGTGATCAGCGGCGATTATATCCGCCGGACGCTGAATTCCCTGGGGTACTCTCCTTACGTTCGCTACTGAAAACGTGCGGGCGGTACCGGGGAATTATTGAGCCGATCATAATATGGTCGGTTTTTTGTTTCCGCCAAATACAAATAATAAGAGCGTTCTCACTAAAACAAAAGGGGGATGCTATGAGCGTCAAGGTACTGGCCCTGTTGATCGCCGCCCTTTCCGGGGTGACCATGGCGCTGCAGGGTTCGCTCAACGCCGCGTTGGGGAAAATCATCGGTCTTTTGGAAACGACCTTTGTTGTCAATTTGGTGGGACTGGCGGTGGTAAGCTCGTTGCTGTTCGTGTTCCGCCCGGGGGACGGGGACTGGCACCGGTATGCCGAGGCCCCCTGGTATTTGTATCTCGGAGGAATTTTAGGAGTGCTGATTACCTATGGAGTTGTGCGCAGCATACCCAGCCTGGGGGTGGCGGTGGCCACCACCGCCATTATTGTGGGGCAAGTGCTGACGGCTGCGATGGTGGATCACCTGGGGTTGTTCGGCCTGGAAAGGGTTCCGTTCAGCTGGCACCGGGTGGCCGGCACCGCGCTGATGGCGTCGGGGGCCTGGCTGCTATTAAAAAAATGAATTAAGCTTCAACATAAATAAAAAGCCGCCTGTTGCTCCGGCAAGAGCAAAGAAACCGTGGTTGCTCAGCGAAACGGGTAATAGTTTTTCCATCACGATATAAATCATGGCCCCGGCGGCCAGGGCCAGCAGCAGCGAGTTCAGTGCGGGGGAGGCCTTCAGGATATATAAACCGATCAATGTACCTAGTGGTGTGACCAGGCTGACCAGGGCATTGATGGCCACCACCCGGGCCCCGCTTATACCGCCCGCCCTTAAAGGGGCGGCTGTGGCCATGCCTTCCGGGATGTTATGCAGGCCGATGGCCATGGCCAGTACCGGACCCAGCATTGTGGATGCCGAGTAGCCCGCGGCGATGGCAATTCCTTCGGGCAAATCGTGCAGGGCGATGCCCAGGACGATCAGGTACCCCATGCGCCGGTAAAGCTGGTGCGACTTGCTCCCGGGCAACAGCCTGCTGAGCCCGTAATCCATACCTGTTACCAGGAGAAAACCGGAAACAAACCCCAGCAGGCAAATGACGGGTTGCCCGTAACCAAGGGAAGAGGGCAAAAGGTCCACGATGACCACAGCCCCCATGATACCCGAGGCAAATCCCAATAGCAGGGACAGGGTACGATTGCCCATGCGCCCAAACAGTATTACAATACCCGCTCCCAGGCAGGTACCCAGTCCCGCGGCCAGGGATTGCAACAATATCTCGGTCAAAAATTTTCACCCTCCGTTTGGGGTCGGGGAATGATGATGACCTGTCCCGGGTAAATCCGGTCGGGGTTGGCCAGGTTGTTGACGGCGGTCAGCGCGTTCAGGGTAGTGTTGAATTTCCGGGCGATATTCCAAAGGGTGTCTCCGGGTTGCACCGTGTAGGTTTTATTACCGTCGCCGGCCGGCAGGGAGCTCTGGTAAACGCCCGTTACGGGATCGGCGCCGGAGCCGCCGAAAATTTCCACCGGCGTTCCGATGGCTACCTGGGGAAATAGCTCCTCGATATCATGATTGTGCATGCGGATACACCCGAGGGAAACGGCGTTGCCGATGGATGCGGGGTTGTTGGTTCCGTGAATGCCGTAGTTGCCGCCGGGGATGGTCAGACCCATCCACCTGGTGCCCAGGATCCCGCCGGGGTTGACGATCTTATTCTTAATTTTATAACTACCCGGAGGCGTAGGTGTTGAGGGCTTGCCTACCGCCACCGGATATTCTTTCATCAACCGCTCACCGTTGAAATGGCGCAACCTGCGCTGCACGGTGTTGATGGTAAGGCGCTGGCCGGTGTGGTCGAATTTTTCTGCGGCCATATCATCACTCCTTTAAGCCTAAATATATGTGCGGTAACATCAAATCATGATTGTTGTTTGCCGGGGTGCCCGCCGGGTCTTGTCTCTACGGTATTTTTTGGATATACTTAAGGCGCCGGTATGTTTTATCCAAGAGGTCACTGCTCTCGGGCTATGACGGGCCAGGGACCGCGTTCAGTGCTTCACTCACTCCAGAAAGCGCCGGATCATTTTACCATGGTAAAGTAGATTAACGGGGGGTCGAATGATGCGAATCAAGGCCCGGGCCAAAATTAACCTGGCGCTGGATGTGCTGGGCACCAGGCCCGATGGATACCACGAATTGGAGACAATTATGCAGACCCTGGCCCTGCACGACGTGGTGGAAATTACCCCGGCTGCGGAAATTGAACTTGTCGTCGAGGGGGCGGACCTGCCCCCCGGCCCGGAAAACCTGGCCTTTCGGGCCGCAGAGCTATTGCGCCGGCGGGTGGGCTACCGCGGCGGCGCCGGAATCAAGCTGACCAAGCGCATCCCCCTGGCGGCCGGGCTGGCCGGGGGGTCGGCGGATGCGGCGGCGGTGCTGCGCGGGCTGAACGAGTTCTGGGGCCTGGGGCTGAAACTGGATGAGCTGGTCGCCCTGGGAGCCGAACTCGGTTCGGACGTTCCTTTTTGCCTGCGGGGCGGCACGGCTCTGGCCCGGGGCCGGGGTGAAGTGATTTATCCCTTGCCCGATCTTCCCGCCCTCGGTGTAGTGCTGGTCAAACCACCCTTTGGAGTAAGCACGGCCGGGGTCTACCGTTTATTCGACGATATCGCCGGCCCGAACCGGCCCGATTGCCGGGGGATGCTGGAAGCCGTGCACAGGGGGGACGTGGGCGGGGTGATTTCCCGCCTGGGCAATGTCCTGGAGGCGGTAACGCTTTCCCTGCACCCGGTGATCGGGGAAATTAAAAAAGACCTGGCGGCAGCCGGCGCCCTGGGCGTGTTGATGAGCGGGAGCGGCCCAACCGTATTCGGCCTGTTTCCCGAATACCGGTCCGCGCAGGCGGCCGCCGGAGAGTTGAGCAACAAAGAAAATTATACGGTGCTGGTCACCGAATTTTCAGGCGCAAAACTGTAAACTTTCTTACCCGGCCGCGTGCCGGGATAGTCGAGGTTTTGCGCAGTCTTATTCCGCGCCGGAGTTTGCCGGCGGCAGGAAGTTTCTTCAGTAAACAGGCGGCTTGCTGAAAACGCCAAAAGAATGGTAGAATAAGTCAAGCAAAATTAAGGAGGCGGGGGAACTTGGACGATACGAGGTTAGTGCCGATAAAACTGGATAATTATAAACCCCTGCGGGAGATTGTGTTTGAAACGTTACGGGAGGCCATAATCCAGGGCCGGTTAAAACCGGGCGAGCGATTGATGGAAATCCAGCTGGCGGAAGAAATGGGCGTCAGCCGTACCCCGGTGCGGGAGGCCATCAGGAAATTGGAGCTGGAAGGGTTCGTGGTGATGATCCCCCGCAAGGGGGCCTACGTGGCCGGTATTTCGATTAAAGATATCGTCGACGTGTTTGAAGTGCGGGCCGCACTGGAAGCCCTGGCGGCGGGACTGGCGGCGGAAAGGGCCACGCCCGAGGAACTGGAGGAGATGGAACGGGCCGTATTGCAGATTTACGAGGTAAGCAACGGCCAGAACCTGGATACGCTGGTGGAAAGGGATACCAGCTTTCATGAATTAATTTATAAAGCCAGCCGGAACCAGCGCCTGGTGCAAATTATCACCCTTCTGAAAGAGCATTTTCAGCGTTTTCGCACCACCTCCCTTGCTTTACCCGGGCGCGGCAAGCATGCTGTGGAGGAACACAAGAGCATCGTGGAGGCCATCAGTGAACGCAACGTGGAACTGGCCTCCACGCTGGCCCGTGAACACATCGAAACCGCGGAACAACTGTTTTTAAATGCCATGGGGGAGGCCAAGGTGAAATATGATTGACGCTCTGGTGCTTGCCGGCAGCCCCAACAATGGTCCCTTGCGTTCGTGCAGCACGGCGAGTTACGAGGCCCTGATTACAATCAGGGGCAAGCTGATGGTGGAATACGTGGTGGAAGCCCTTAAAGAGTGCGATCGTATCAACCGGATCGCCATAGTCGGGCCCCGGGAAAAATTGGCCGGCTACTTCCAGGGAGACGGGCGAGTGGTGCTGGTGGACCACGGTAAGGATCTTACTGAAAACGTACTGTTGGGTTTAAAAAAGCTTCCCGGAGCCCGGCAGGTGCTGCTGGTCACATCGGACATCCCCCTGATCACCGGGCGGGCCATTGAAGATTTTATCAACCAGTGCGCCCGGGAAAAGGCGGACCTGTACTACCCCATCGTCCCGCGGGAAGTGATTGAAAAAAGATATTCCAGCAGCAAGCGAACCTATGTAACCTTGAAGGACGGTGTTTACACCGGTGGAAACATTTTTATGATCAACCCCGAGATCGTGGAAGAATGTATGCCCAGGGGGCAGAAGCTGGTGGCCGCGCGCAAGAGCCCGCTCAAGTTGTGCCGCCTGGTGGGATTTATGTTCCTGATCAAGTTTTTAATGAACAGCGTCTCCCTGCAGGAAGCGCAGAAAAAGGTTTCCCGCCTTTTGGGCATAAAAGGGCGGGTTGTGATCAGTATGTACCCCGAAGTGGGTGTTGATGTCGATAAACCCAGCGACCTCCAGCTTGTGCATGAACAATTGGATCTAGCCTGAAACCCTTGGCCCCGGGCAGCCGGGGCCAAAATATTCAGCGCTTTTTCCCATTATCCAAAAAACCTGCGTTTTTAGGAAAATCCAGTAAGAAATGTATATTCTCTTTTTAAGTTGGGGGAAAATAGTGGAAAAAGAGAGGGGGAATTTTATGCCCCTGACATTCACCCGGGTCATGGAAGCGGCATCGGCGCTGAAGGCCGAAGTTGAGCTGCTATTGGAAACATGCAACAGGGAACACGTCCGGGAGATTATTAAATTGCTGCGGGACCGCGGTTACGGGGTGGAAGCAATGTAAAATTTTTTTAGGAATATTTTTCTAATATTTTTGGAAAATTGCAGGAATTTTGTTTTCCTCGCAGAAAAATATACTAAACCTGGCATAATTGGTTAACGGAAGGTGGTGAACTGATGAACGTTACCGACGTGAGGGTACGCAAAGTACTGGCGGAAGGAAAAATGAAAGCAATTGTTTCGGTAACTTTGGATGACATGTTTGTCATTCATGACGTTAAAGTGGTTGAGGGGCAAAACGGGTTGTTCGTGGCAATGCCCAGCCGGAAAACCCCCGACGGAGAATTTAGAGATATTGCTCACCCCATCAATTCGCAAGCCCGGGAAATAATTCAAAACGCGGTTCTGGAAGCTTACGCCAGTGCCATTTGAGAGAGCACCATGCTCTCTTTTTATATGTAATTAGTTCCACGCAACACGGGATTTTAATTTGTTGAAGGGAAACGGCGCTTTTTTGTTGAATTATAAAGCTTACGCCGTAATATAAGGTAGACTAAAACTTGTGGGAGGTTATCTTTTTCATGCGGTTAGCTGCGGTAGTACTCGCGGCCGGCAAGGGCACCAGGATGAAGTCCGGACTGCCCAAGGTGCTGCACAGGGTTTGCGGACGGGCCATGGTGGAGCATGTTTTGTCAGCGGTTAAAAAAGCCGGGGTACATAAAACTATCCTGGTGGTGGGGCACGAGGCCGGCCTGGTGACGGAGCGGGTGGGAGGCGGCGTTGAGTATGCTTACCAGCGCGAGCAACTGGGAACGGCCCACGCGCTGATGCAAGCCCGGTGTGCTTTGGAACGTTTTGACGGGGATATCCTGGTTGTATGCGGGGATACTCCGTTGATCCGCCCGGAGACCCTGGCCGGCCTGGTGGATGCGCACAGGCGCGGGGGAAACGCAGCCACCGTGCTGACCGCTGTTTTACCGGACCCCGCCGGTTACGGTAGAATTATCCGCAACGCCGGCGGCGGCCTGGTTAAAATCGTGGAACAAAAAGACGCCACGCCCGGTGAACTGGCGGTGCGGGAAATCAATACCGGCGTATATTGTTTTCGGGCGGAGGGGCTTTTTGACGCTCTGGCCGCGCTGGGCCGCGACAACGCGCAAGGGGAATATTATCTGACGGATATCATCGAGTATTATGCGCAGCGGAATAAACCGGTGGGAGCGGCCACCATCGATGACTTCTCCGAGGTGATGGGCATCAACGACCGGTGCCAGCTGGCCGCGGTGGAGAAAATTATGCGGCGCCGCATCCTGGATAAGTTGATGCAATCCGGGGTCACTGTAATGGATCCGGAGTCAACCTTTATCGACGATTCGGTTCAAATCGGACCGGATACCGTGATTTATCCGTTTACCATCATTGAAGGAAAATCGAAAATTGGCGAGAAATGTATTATAGGCCCGTCTTCCCGTCTCGCCGATTCCACCTTGGGCAACCGTGTCTCCGTATCAAATTCCGTGGTTGTAGAAAGTGCGGTGGGGGACGATTGCAATATCGGTCCGTTCGCCTATCTTCGTCCCGGGTGCGTGTTGGACCGGCGGGTCAAGGTGGGGGATTTTGTAGAAGTTAAAAACTCGCGGCTGGGTGACGGTTGCAAGGTTCCTCATTTAAGTTACATCGGGGATGCCGAAGTGGGAGCGGGGGCCAACATCGGCGCCGGTACCATTACCTGCAATTACGATGGCGAAAAAAAACATGTCACCCGGATTGGGGAATATGCGTTTATCGGCAGTAATACCAACCTGGTTGCCCCCGTCGAGGTAGGTGCCCGGGCGGTAACAGGCGCCGGCTCAACGATTACCAGGGATGTCCCTCCCGGCTCACTCGGGGTGGCCCGGGGCAAGCAAAAAAATATTGCCGGCTGGGCTGAAAGAAAGAAGCGGCGGCCTGCAGACAATAAAGTTGAATAAATTTTGGAGGTAACTTAAATGTCATCCCGACAACGACTTAAAATTTTCACCGGAAACGCCAATCCCGCCCTGGCGGAGGAAATAGCCCAGTACCTGGGCGTGTCCGTGGGAGCGGCGAAGGTCGGCCGCTTCAGCGACGGGGAAATTCAGGTCAAGATCAATGAAAGCGTGCGGGGTGCGGATGTGTTTATCATCCAGCCCACCTGCGAGCCGGTCAACGAGCACTTGATGGAACTGCTGGTTATGGTGGACGCCGTGCGCAGGGCTTCGGCGCGCAGGATTACCGCCGTCATGCCCTATTATGGTTACGCCCGGCAAGACCGCAAGACCCGGGCCCGCGATCCCATTACCGCCAAGCTGGTGGCCAATTTGCTTTTTGCCAGCGGCGCCAGGCGGGTCATTACCATGGACCTGCACGCAGGCCAGATTCAAGGGTTTTTTGATATCCCCGTGGATCACTTGCCCGGCGTGCCGCTGATTGCCCAGTACTTCCTGCAGCAGCAACTGAATGACGTGGTGGTGGTAAGCCCAGACCTGGGCGGCGTGCAGCGCGCCAGGGACCTGGCGGAAAGAATCGGCGCACCTCTCGCCATTATTGATAAAAGGCGCCCGGAGCCCAATGTGGCCGAGATCATGAATATCATCGGGGACGTCCGGGGCAAAAAGGTGATCATGATTGACGACATCATTGATACCGCCGGCACCATAACCCAGGGAGCCGTGGCTCTCAAGCAATGGGGCGCGGATGACATTTACGTTTGCTGCACTCACCCCGTGCTGAGCGGCCCGGCGGTAAAGAGGCTGGCCGGGGCGCCCATTAAAGAGGTGCTGGTGACCAATACAATTCCATTGCCGGAAAGAAAAATGATTGATAAAATTAAAGTTTTGTCCGTGGCCCCGCTTTTGGGTGAAGCCATTATTCGCATCCACGAGGACCTGTCGGTGAGCAAACTTTTTGATTAAACGGGTGCTTTTCCCCGGCCAAGCCGGCCCAGGCCGGCAACGACGGCGCGAGGATTACTCCTCTTTGGGCGGCTTTTCTCCGGTGGTGGTATCTTCCGGCTTGATGTCGCCTGTGGAAGTGCCTGTCGTTTGATCATCCATATCTTCCGGTTTATTGCGTTTGAACCTGGAAAACGATTTGTTTACATTGGAGCCAAGTTCCCTGCTTTTTTGTATGGTTGACTCCCATAATTGGCCGGTGGATTCTTTTACGCTGCGTAACTTGTCCTGAAGCCCGCCGTCCAGCTTGACCGCTTTTTCCACGGCCTCGTCCGAGCAGACGATCATTTCCTTACCGATGGTAAGGACGTGTTCAATGTCAAGAAAGGCCGTGCCGCTGAATATCCCGCTGATATAGCCGCCGCTGAATTCCATGCCCACCAGCTCGCCGGAGGTAAGGTCCACGTAATAATCGTCAACAATGCCCAACAAGGTGCCGCTTTCGGTGACGATGCGGGCTCCGTTGATTTTGCACTTGTCCTTGACCAGGCTGATTATTTCCGGCAGGTTGTCGCCTTTTTGTACAAAAGCGCCGCGGTGTATGGTAACGGCGTCTTCGCCCACGCTACGTATTTTACTATAAGTGACAAATTTTTGATCGTTAAATAAACCTTTTTGTTCCACAATCAGGGCGGCTACTCTTTTTTCGCCCGGATTGATCACCAGTCCCTTGATTGTTCCGACCTGCTTTCCTTCTTCCAGGCTGATGACAGGCATCGAGGCAAATTGTTTACTTTTGCGCATAGCAACACCCCCTGTACGCCCAACAATATTATATTTAAATGTTATGACGGGGGTGTGTTTGATATAACCATAAACAGGGAATATTATCCCAAAGGAGGTTGAGATATAATGGCAGATTTAAGTTTACAGGTAAATTACCGGGAAAAAAGGGGGAAGGGTTACCGGAATGAATTGTTCCGCAAGGAAATGGTGCCCGGCGTAGTATACGGCAAGGCCGTGGGCAGCGTTCCGGTGGAGGTGGCTTTAAAACCCTTAAAAGACGTTATTGCCAAAGGCAGAAGCAATATTATCGATCTAACCGTACTTGGGCCGGGTGCGGGTGAATCCCGGAACTACAAGGTGCTGGTAAAAGACATGCAGTATGACCCGATTAAACGGGTGTTGATGAATATAGATTTTCACCAGATATCCATGGAAGAACCAATTGAGACAACCATACCCGTCAACCTCACCGGCGAGGTAAAGGACGGTATTTTACAGTATGGCATCCGGGAAATCCGGATTTCCTGCCTTCCCACCGAGATTCCCGATGCGGTAACAGTTAGCCTTGACGGTCTGACGGTGGGTGACACGGTTACTGTAAAAGACATCTCCGTTCCCGAAAAAGTAACGGTGCTTGAAGATCCCGAAACGGTTGTGGTTACGGTGCTGGCGGAACATAAGGCGGAGGAAACCGAAGCGGAAGGCGAACCGGGTGCCGCGGAAACGGAAACTCCCGCCGGAGAGGCCTGATTCGCGGAACATTCTTTCCTTGACCTGCATAATCTGGGGGTAAAATATGCAGGCAAGGAGGAGATTTTATGGCTGATGCAACCGGCGCCGGGTACTTCCCCCCTCCGGGCCCGTCGTACGGACCCGGTTACGGTATGACGTTTCACGAGCGGATTCAAAGTTCCATCGGGAGAAATATTACTGTTTACATTGGTGATGTAGCCACTCCGGTAAGGGGTGTGTTGCACGCCGTGGGTGCCAATTACCTCGAGGTGCACCGGACTGTAAACAACACCATGGAAGTGGTATTGATTCCATTGCATGCCGTTGTTGCCATAGTTTAACATGGCGGGTTTATAGCCCCGAAAGCCCTGGCCCTGAAAGGGCGTAAAGTATTGCTCCGGCCCCCTCCATTCCAGGAGGGGGTAAATAATTTGCCCACACAGTATATTCTTGATATGATCTTGACTGCGGAAAAGGTAGTATGGTTCAATCATAAAAATGTTTTTATTTATTTCACTTTGCCGGCAAGTGGAGGTAAATGATTTGAAACTTGTAGTAGGGTTGGGAAACCCCGGTGAAAAATATGCCGCCACAAGGCATAACGTTGGTTTCAGGGCGGTGGACCTGGTGGCGGCCCGCCTGGAAACGGCCGTTGACCACCCGTTTTTGCGCGCCCTGGTTGGACAGGGGCTTCATCAAGGTGAAAAAATTATCCTGGCCAAACCCCAAACTTACATGAACCTCAGCGGAGAAGCGGTGATCCGGCTGTTGCGCTGGTATAAACTGCCCCCCGCCGATATGACGGTAATATATGATGATCTTGACCTCGAGCCGGGCCGGCTGCGCATCCGCAATCGCGGCGGCGACGGCGGGCACCGCGGTTTGGCCTCGATTATCAATCTCTTGGGGACGGGGGATTTCGTCCGGGTGCGCGTCGGTATCGGGCGCCCCCCCGCGCAGGGGCCGGAAGTGGTGGACTGGGTGCTGGGGCGCCCCGCTCCTGCCGAGGAGGAAATGATCAACAAGGTGTTGCACATTGTTCCGGATGTGCTGCTGGAGATTGTTGAAAGGGGCGCCGGGGCGGCCATGAACAAGTACAACAGCTGGAAACCGGTATAAGCCGCAGGGTGGTTGTTAATACTAATTAACAGGTGATTTATTTGTATATCTGGGCAGGCCTGCTTTCAGCCGTTGCCGCCCGGTTTTTTCTGGGGCTGGTGGGCAAAAGCGGAACCCGGGGCGTAATCGTGCTGGTGGCGCCGGCGGTGGAAGAGACGGCCAAAACAGGGGCCGCATTGCTGTTAAACGCCGATATATTTTTAACCCACGTGGTATTCGGCGGAGTGGAACTGGCGGCGGATTCCCGGCGCGGTCGCGGCGTTTGGCCAGGCCTGGCGGCCCTGGCCCTGCACAGCGTGCTGGGTTTCATTGCGGCCTGGCTGTACCAGGCGCGTGAATCCCTGCCGCTGGCCCTGCTGCCGGCCGCCGCGTTACACGCGCTCTGGAACCACGCAGCGGTGGTGCTGCTCGGGCCGGGCCGGCGCGTGATCAAATAATTTATACCGTTATCATTTTGTATAAAGGTGATGGAGTTGCAATGAAGATTTATTATATATGCGAGTGTTGCGATCGCATATTTAAAGCGACCGGACCGGGTGAAAGGGCCCGAGACGGTTCCCACGACTTGACGGGGGTAGGGGCCGGGGGTATAATGATGGGTGAGTATGGGCACGGGGTTAGTTATGCCACGGGCCTGTGCGAGGATTGCCGGGAGGAAGTTTATGGCCCTCCCCCGCGCCTGGTCTACCCGTACAGGCTGCATTAAACATGATAATCAAGGAAAGGCTGGAGCTTTAGCCATCAGACGCTAAAGCTCTTTTTGTGATGCCTTTTTTCGGCTGGTGGTGCATATGCGGGGGTTGTTGACTCCCATTATGAATACAACAGAATACGCCGGCCTGGTCAGGAGCTTCAACGCAGGCCAGGGCCAGCAACAAGTATTTGGCCTTACCGGCGCGCAGCGCAACTTGCTTATCGCGGCACTGGTTGACAATGTTTTTCCCACCGCGCTGGTGCTCACCCCGGGCGAGGCGGAGGCGGGTCAAGTATTCGACGACCTGGCCGCATTACTCCCGAACGCAAGGGTGGAGCATTTTCCCGTTTTCGAGCTTTTACCTTACCAGGTGCTGGCTCACGGGAAAGAGGTAACATCTCGCCGGCTCAGTGTCCTGGAGGGCCTGTGCCGCGGCGAACCCATGGTGGTGGTGGCGCCGGTGGAGGCGGTGATGCGCCGGCTTTGCCCGCGGGAAGCGTTTACCTCCGGTGTGATTGAACTGGCCGTGGGAGATCGTTGGGATACCGGGGAACTGGTGCGCCGGATGGTGGCCATGGGTTACGAAAGGGTCGACCTGGTGGAAAACCCCGGACATTTCAGCATGCGGGGAGGTATTGTCGATATATTCCCCATGACCGGGGAAAAGCCGGTCAGGATTGAGTTTTTTGATGACGAGGTGGATTCCGTCCGCCTGTTTGAAGTGGAATCCCAGCGTTCGGAAAAAAAGATTGAACGGGTTCAAATCTTCCCCGCCCGGGAGCTGGTTATTCCCGGCGACATGTGGACCATGGGCCGCAGCGCCATCAGGGCGGATTACCGCATTCACCAGCGCAAGCTGGCCCGGTCGGGTGATGCCGCGGCGCTGCGGTTTTTCGAGGAACATTTCGGTCACCTGTTGGAAATGTTGGAAAATAATACTTACTTTCAGGGGCTCGAACTGTACCTGCCGTATTTTTACCCCCGGCCAGTGAGCCTGTTGGATTACCTGCCCCGGGGCGCGCCCGTGTTTATGGACGAGCCGCAAAAAATAAAGGATGTGGTGCAGAGTATTCAACGGGAACGGGCAGAAACATATTCCGATCTCCTTACCAGGGGTAAGGTGTTGCCCGGCCAGCTGAAGGGGTACCTGGACTGGGAAGAATTATATGAGGTTTTTTGCGCCAGGCGGGCGGTCTATTTTACTTTCATGCCCCGCCAGGCGCCGTTCATTCGACCGCAAAACATTGTCAATTTCACCGCCAAGTCCATGCACAGTTTCCTGGGGCATATCGACATGCTGGCCGGGGAAATCCGGCAGTGGCGCAAGAACGGCAACGCGGTGGTGCTGCTGGTGACGGGGCAGGATCGGGGCAGGCACCTGTTGGATGCGCTGCGGGACGAAAAGCTGGACGTCTTTTACGTCTCCGCCCTGGACCGCGAGGTCCGGCCCGGCAACGTGGTGATCAGCCACGGCCAGCTTTCCGGCGGGTTTGAACTGGTGAACGCCCGGCTGGTGGTCATCACCGAAGGCGAAATTTTCGGCCAGCGCAAGCGCAGGCGGCGGGAACAGGCCCGGGAGGGCAACCGGCTGGAGCCTTTTACCGACCTCAAGGTGGGGGATTACGTAGTGCACGTCAACCACGGCATCGGTCGCTACCAGGGGATTGTGCCGCTGGACATCGGGGGTATCCGCAAAGAGTACTTGCTGATCAAGTACGCCGGCGAAGACAAGCTTTACGTGCCAACGGATCAGGTTTCACTATTACAAAAGTACCTCGGAGCCGAGGTTGACGCCCCGCGGCTGTCCAAGCTGGGCGGCCCGGAGTGGAACCGGGTTAAAAACCGGGTCCGGGAGGCCGTCAGGGATATGGCCCAGGAACTTTTGGCCCTCTACGCCGCCCGGGAAACCGTGCAGGGCTACGCCTACGGGCCGGATACAATCTGGCAGAAGGAGTTTGAGGAGGCTTTTCCTTACGAGGAAACGCCGGACCAGCTCAAGGCCATCGCCGAAGTGAAGCGGGACATGGAAGCTCCCCGCCCCATGGACCGGCTTTTATGCGGCGATGTGGGATACGGCAAAACCGAAGTGGCGCTGCGCGCCGCCTTCAAGGCCGTGATGGAAAGCAAACAGGTGGCCGTGCTGGTGCCCACCACCATCCTGGCCCAGCAGCATTACAATACCTTCCGGGAGCGGTTTGCGCGCTACCCGGTGCGTGTAGAAATGCTCAGCCGGTTCCGGACGCCCCGGGAGCAGCGCAGGATTATCCAGGACCTGAAGGCGGGTCGTATCGACATTATAATCGGCACCCACCGCCTGGTGCAGGACGATGTGGTGTTTAAAGATCTGGGCCTTCTGGTGGTGGACGAGGAACAGCGTTTTGGCGTGTCGCACAAAGAAAAATTAAAAAAGATGAGGACCAGCGTTGATGTTTTGACCCTTACCGCCACGCCCATACCCCGCACCCTGCACATGTCCCTGGTGGGGGTGCGGGACACAAGCATTTTGGAGACGCCGCCGGAAAACAGGTTTCCGGTCCAGACTTACGTGCTGGAAGAGGATCCCGTGCTGATCCGGGAAGCCATCCGGCGGGAGCTGGGCCGGGACGGGCAGGTGTTTTTTGTCCACAACCGGGTGGCCGACCTGGACAACGTGGCCCTCTGGGTGAAATCGCTGGTGCCGGAGGCCCGTATCATTACCGCCCACGGGCAGATGCGGGAAGAAGAGCTTGAACAAATTATGCTGGATTTTATCGACGGGGAATACGATATCCTCGTTTGTACCACCATTATTGAAAGCGGCCTGGACATACCGAATGTCAACACGTTAATTGTTAAAGAAGCCAACAATTTCGGCCTGGCGCAGTTATACCAGCTGCGCGGGCGGGTGGGCCGGGCCAATCGCCTGGCTTACGCTTATCTTACCTTTCGTAAGGACCGGGTTTTAAACGAGGTGGCGGAAAAGAGACTGGCCGCCATCCGCGAATTCACCGAACTTGGTTCCGGTTATAAGATTGCAATGCGCGACCTGGAAATCCGGGGCGCCGGCAACCTGCTGGGAGCCGAGCAGCACGGGCATATTGCCGCCGTGGGCTTCGACCTGTACTGCCGCCTGCTGGAGGAGGCCGTGCAGGAAGCCCGGGGACGGCGGGTGGAGCAGCCCGTGGAAGCGGTGGTGGAACTGCCGGTGGAGGCCTATATCCCGGAAGATTATATGCCCGACGCGAACCAGAAAGTGGAACTGTACAGGCGCATTGCCTCGCTCAAGCGGCTGGAGGACGTTCCGGACCTGGAGGAAGAACTGGTGGATCGCTTCGGTGACCTGCCCCGGCCGGTGGAAAACCTGTTGCGGGTGGCCCGGATCAGAGTGATGGCCGGGAACCGGAAGATCAAATCCGTCAGCAGGCAGCAGGGTTTTTACCGGATAATTTTCGCTCCGGGGCACAACCTGACCGGGGAAAAGCTGGTTGCGGTAGGGGAGCGGTACCGCAACAAGGTTAAGTTCAGCAACGCCGAAGATGAGTTTGAAATCCGGCTGAAATTCCGGGAGGCCGGGCGCTCTCCGGAGGAACAGCTGGTGGATTTGGAGCGGTTTTTAGAGTATTTAAGCCAGTGAATGTTGTTAATTGGATTGGTTGCCGTGGTCGCTGATTTGCTATATAATTGAGTGAGCTGGTGCCGCCGCAGGAGGTGGCATCATTAATTCCGGGGAGGAGATGGACGACTTGCGTAAAAATGTTGGTCTTTTGGGAGTGATGATCCTACTGGTTTCCCTGGTCCTGTGGGGCTGCGGCGGTAATAATGTGGTGGCTTCGGTGAACGGTGAAAAAATCACCACCCAAGAGCTTGACCAAAATGTTGAGGCCATGAAGGCCGGCCTGGAACAGCAGGGATTGATATTCGAGGGTGATCAGGGCAAAGAATTTGAACAAATGCTGCGCCGTGATGTCCTGAACCAGATGATTGACCAGAAGCTGATTCTCCAGGAAGCCGAAAAGCGGGGTTTATTGCCCACCGACAAGGAGGTTGCTGGAGAAATCGAGCAGCTTAAAAAACAACTGGGGTCCGAGGGAGAATTTAAAAAGTTCCTGGCGGCCAACGGGGTTAATGAACCGAAGCTGAACGACCTGGTAAAACAACAGCTCGCCTTGAACAAGCTGCAGGAACAAATTGCCTCCGGCGTGTCCCGGCCGTCCGGTGAAGAAATTAAAAATTATTATGAACAAAACAAGGACCAGTTCAGCACGCCGGAACAGCGGCAGGTCAGGCATATTTTAATCGGTGTCGGCGATTATTCCAACGGGAAGAACCGCACTGAAATGGAGGCCAAGGTACTGGCGTTGCAGGTCGCCGAAAAACTGAGATCCGGCGCGGACTTCGCGGAACTGGCCAAGCAGTACAGCGACGACCCCGGTAGCAAGGACAACGGCGGGGAATACCCACCCTTCAGCAGGGGCAGCGGCTTTGTCAAGGAATTTGAGGACGCCGCGTTTAATCTTAAGGAAGGGGAATTTACCGCGGAGCCGGTTAAAACCGCGTTTGGCTATCATATCATACGCCTGGACAAGGTGATTCCCGCTAAAGTGCAAAGCCTTGCGGAGGTCAAGGACGACATAGCGGAAAGAATCCGGCAAGAAGCGGTTTCCAAAAAAATGGACGATTTCATGCAGGAACTGCGCGATAAAGCGAAAATAGTAAATAACCTGGGAAAAGACCCATCTGGTCAAGCTGAAAAGGGGGTTTCGACAAAAAAATAACCTTTTCGCGGTGAGATGAAAATTATTTTGTTCATGATTGGAAAAAAATGAATAATTCCCGACCTCCGGTTATATACTAACATAGAAAGTTTATTCGCGATTAACTTCAGGTAAAGGAGGGAAGGGGCGGCCCATGAAAGCAACGGGTATAGTGCGAAGAATAGATGATCTCGGCAGGGTGGTTATTCCCAAGGAAATTAGAAGAACGCTCAGAATCCGCGAAGGCGATCCCCTGGAAATCTTTGTTGACCGGGAGGGTGAAGTAATTCTAAAGAAATATTCACCCATAGGTGAGCTGGGCGATTTTGCCAAGGAATACGCCGATTCGTTGCACGAGGCCCTGGGACATATTGCCTGTATTGCGGACCGGGATACCATCATTGCCGTTTCCGGAGCACCGAAAAAGGAATTTTTGAATAAACCAATCAGCGCCGCAGTGGAAAAGGTTATGGAAGATCGCAAGGCGGCAATTATAAATAATCCCGGTAATGACCCTCACTGTAAGGAATGTATGATTATAGAGGACGGCGAATGCAAATATTCGGCGGAAGTAATTGCACCGATTATTGCCGAAGGCGACCCTATCGGGGCAGTAATACTGGCCTCACGTGAACCGAATGTGCAGATGGGTGAACTTGAACTAAAACTGGCGGAAACCGCGGCAGGTTTTCTGGCCAAACAAATGGAGCAGTAGGCAGCCCGTACAACCGGGCTGTTTTTTTATAAAACATAAGCTAAACGGGAAGTATAAAAAAACATTTTTTTAAAGGAAAACAGTAAACCAGGGTGGAAATGGTAAGAACAATGGTAAGGCTGGATTTTTTAAGCAACACGGGAGGTTTTGGTGAAGACAATGATAACAATCGTAGGGTTGGGGCCGGGGAACAAGGATTCATTGCCGCCGGCCAACCTTGATGTATTGCGCCAGGCGCGCCGGCTTTTTTTGCGCACCGAAGTGCACCCGGTGGTGGATTGGATCAAGCGGCAGGGGATTTTATTTGAGTCCTTCGACCGGTACTACGAGCAGGCGGATAACTTTGAGGAAGTGTATAACCTGATCAAGGATGACGTGTTGGAAGCCGCCGGCGCCGGGCCGGTGGTTTATGCCGTGCCGGGACACCCGCTGGTGGCGGAAACATCCGTTGAATTGATTCTGGGGGATGCACAGCAACGCGGCATTCCAACAGCCGTGCTCCCGGCCATGAGCTTTCTGGACGCAATGTTTGCCGCGCTCCGGATCAACCCCGCCGGCGGCCTGCAAATAGTTGACGGTTTGCGGCAGGATGCCCGGGATTTGAACCCGGCGCTGGGAGCGGTTGTGGTTCAGGTATACAGCCGTTTAATCGCGGCTGACGTTAAACTGGCCCTGCTGGAAGTTTACCCCGCGGAACACCGGGTAGTCCTGGTTCGGGCTGCCGGTATCCCCGGCGAGGAAAAAATCGAATCCATCCCCCTTTACGCTTTGGACCGGTTTGACTGGGTGGATCACCTAACCAGCCTGTACCTGCCTCCGGTGCAAGAGCCCGGCGTAAAAAAAAGCGGGCGTTATCCGCTTGACGGGCTGGTGGACATTATGTCCAGGTTGCGCGGAGATGGCGGTTGCCCGTGGGACCGGGAACAGGATCATCATACCCTGACTCCTTACTTGCTGGAGGAAACTTATGAAGTGCTGGAAGCCATCCAGCAGGAAGATATGTATAAAATTTGTGAAGAATTGGGAGACTTATTACTACAAATCGTATTCCATGCTCAAATTGCAAAGGAGCGGGGCTTTTTTGACATCAACGATGTGGTGGACGGGATCAGCCAAAAGATGATCCGCCGGCACCCCCACGTTTTTGGTAACCTTCGGGTGCAGGACAGTGATGAAGTACTGGCCAACTGGGAACAAATTAAACAAACCGAGAAGGATGGTGATGCCCGGCCCAGTGAATCGATATTGGACGGAGTGCCCCGCGGGTTACCCGCCTTGCTGCGATCCCTGAAAATACAGGCCAGGGCTGCCCGGGTGGGCTTTGATTGGCCTGATTGCCGGGGAGCCATGGACAAGGTGTTCGAGGAATGCCAGGAATTGAAAGATGCATTGGAAACGGGCCAAAGAGAAGAGATCGAACAGGAGACGGGAGATGCTTTATTTGCCGTGGTAAATGTGGCCCGGCTGGCGGGGGTGGACCCCGAGGTGGCGCTAACCGCCGCCACGGACAAATTTATCCGGCGGTTTAATTATATTGAGCAAAACGCTTCCCTAACGGGTACAGACTTGCGGGATATGACCCTGCAAGAAATGGACAGGCTCTGGGAACAGGCAAAAAAAAGGTGAAAAAACAGTAAAAAATGTAGGAAAATTTTACTTTCCAGGAGGAACTCAATAAGAAACAGCGAATAGTAAAGAGCATGTTACCACGTTTAATTTTTGAGGGGGGTATCTATGAACAAGGCAGAATTGATCGCTAGTGTGGCGGAAAAGGCCGAACTGACCAAAAAGGATGCAGAAAAAGCCGTAAGTGCATTATTGGCAACTGTAGAGGAAGCCCTCGCCAAAGGTGAAAAAGTCCAGCTGGTTGGATTCGGAACTTTTGAAATCAGGGAAAGGGCCGCCCGCAAAGGCCGCAACCCGCAAACCGGAGAGGAGATCGAGATTGCTGCGGCCCGGGTGCCGGTGTTTAAGGCCGGTAAAGCTTTGCGCGAAGCTATCTCCTCCTAAAACGAATCTATTGTTTCCGAGGTTTTTCATTGAGACTAGATAAGTTTTTAAAGGTTTCCCGGATTATTAAAAGGCGTACGCTGGCCAAGGAAGCTTGTGACCGGCAGCAGGTAACGGTTAACGGCCGCATTGCTAAAGCCGGCACGGAAGTTGAGCCGGGTGACGTAATCCAGGTTTCATTTGGTCAACGCCTGCTTAAAATTAGGGTTGTAAGCATTCGGGAAACGGTGCCTGCTGGGCAGGCTGCGGAATTGTATGAATTGCTTGAAGATTACAGGGTGGAAGAGTAACATTTACATATCGAAGGTCCCGAGGGGCCTTTTTTATTTTTGGGTAGACGCCCATGCCGCTAACGCGGCACTTAGCCCGCCATAGCCCGATAGCTTTGACCCCTTGGACCCGCGTAGAGTAATGCCCCGGAAGATTGTTGCAAGTGTTGATAGAATTTTAGCTATTTTTAAAGTAAAAGTATATGCGTCAAAGAAACTTCCATGTAATTGCATAAAACCGGCTAAAACCCTCAAATTTCATTGTTGACTGCATATGGTAATATAGTCATTAAATGGATCGGGGGTGCCGGTGATGTTGTGGATGAAATGGGTTAAAAAAGAATTGGATCATATTTCAGCTACTATGCCCCGCCTTGGAATGATCCGGGGAAAGGGCAAATGTTTCATGTGGCTGCTGGATAAAGACGGTTTTTTAAGATTGATTTCCGTTAGCTTTAATATAAGTGATACTTTTGACCCGCTCGCTTCGGCGGTCCGGTGGCTGGGCACGCCGTCCTACGCAGGGGGCTTGAGACCCGGGGGCCCGGCCCGTTTGACCGGAGTGCTGCATTACTTTACCAGGGGGCCCGATTGGCGCATATTTTAATTCCCGCCCACAAAAAATATATAAAAACCGGCGGGAGGGGTATTATGCGTAAACTTAAAATATTACTGGTTTTGATGTTATTGCTGGGGCTGGCGTGGGGTTGCGCCAGGGGCCCACAGCGAAAACCTCTTGAACAATCTGTTCCGGGTGCACCCGATAAAGAACCTACCATCAGTCTTTACATCAAAGAAAAAGGCATCAAGGAAAACATCAAGCTGGAAGATTACCTAGCCGGCGTGGTGGCCGCGGAAATGGAGCCGACCTGGCCGGTCAACGCCCTGGCCGCCCAGGCTATTGTGGCCCGTACATTCACCATGGAAAACATCCAGGCCGGGCGGGTCAAAAAACTGCATGGGACGGACGCATCCACGGACGTGGAGGAATTTCAGGCTTACGATCCCTCCCGGATAAACGACAACGTGCGTAAAGCAATTGCTCTTACCAGGGGCAAGGTCATCACCTACCGGGGTGATTATGTCAAGGGATGGTTTTCGGCGTGCGACGGGGGTATTTCCGCCTCGGCACCGGAGGGGCTGGCGTATCGTAAAGAGCCCACAACATACATTAAGGCCGGAGCGCGGGATGGTTGCCTGTCGATAACCGTACCGGAAAACAAGTACTGGCGGGCGGAAGTGCCGCTTGACCAGGTAAGGCGGGCGGTAAAGGAGATCAGCGGGGCCGATCCGGGCAATATCAGTGCGGTTAAAATACTGGAAAGGGGGCCTTCGGGAAGAGCGATCAGGTTGCAGATCGGATCCCAAACGGTAAGCGCGCCTGAATTGAGACTGGCCCTGGGCAGCGAACGGGTACGCTCCACCCTCATCTCCCGGGCCGGTATCCAGGGTGGCAACCTGGTGTTGGAAGGTAAAGGATTCGGCCACGGGGTCGGGCTGTGCCAGTGGGGGAGCAAAAAAATGGCCGAAGAGGGAAAGAAGCCGGAAGAAATTATCAAGTTTTATTACCGGGATGTTGACATCCAGAAACTCTGGGATTAACCTGATAAAATTAAAAACGTTAAAAACGTATTCCAAGGTGGTCCGCACGGGATCACCTTTTTTTAACATATTTACAGTTCCCCGGCATAGATATGATATGAAAAGTCTTAACCCAAGTCACCGGGCCGGGAGGTGAAACGGGATGGAACAGAAACAAGCTTTCAGCAACCGGCTTACCCTTACCGATCGCAAGCACCTGGTAATTGAAGGGGTGGAGCATGTAGGCAAGTTTAATGACCGGGAAATCAACCTGGACACCAACATGGGCCTGCTCACCCTGCGGGGCCAGGAGTTGCATATTACCCATCTAAACCTGGAAAGTGGAAATATGATGGTGGAAGGATTTATTTCCAGCATGGAATTTACCGAGCGCAAGGGTTCGGTGGGCGCGCGGGGCGGCAGTAAAGGAATGCTGAATAGAATTTTCAAATAGTGGTTCCGGCCGGATAACTTAAATCAAAGGCCCAGCCTGCCGGTTTTGTTGCGCCCGGGTGTGGACGCGCCGGACATGCGGAAAAATTTTTGGAGGTAAAAGTTGTGACGGATCCGGTAACCAGTCAATTCATGGTTTTTTTATATACCATTTTGACCGGGGCGCTGGCAGGTCTTGTCTATGACATTTACGCCGGGTTCGGCTATGTTTTCAGGTTGCGGAAAGCCGGTATTTTGGTGGGAGATCTCATCTTCTGGCTGGTCATGACTCCGCTGGTCTATGCCCTGTTGTTGCATTACAACCAGGGTGAAGTCCGCTTTTTCGTACTACTGGGGCTAGGCGGCGGTGCCGCGCTGTATTTTTATCTCTTCCGCGACCGGGTCAGAGTGCTGGTTATCAGGATTATCCAGTTGGTCATCCGCTTTTTGCGTTTTATCGCCCGGGTAATTATTTGGCTGGCCGCGGCGGTGGTTTTTCCTTTTCGGCTGGTTTACACGATCGTTTCCTTTCCCTTTCGTCTGACCGGGCAGGTTTTGGGCAAAACCGGGCCGTGGCTTGCGGCATTAATTAAACGCCTTGTGCCCGCTCCGGTGAAGCGTTTTTATCGCCGGTTGGTTGACCGGTGGATAAAGATTATCAGTAAACTGGGACGCGGAAAGTAAAAAATAAAATTAAACGGCAAACCCGGGGTTTATGCCCCGGGTTTCTGCATCATATCATGGCAAACCGATTTCAGCAATTCCACAATCCGGAACCGGTATTGGAAACGGGGCTGGCCGGTATTGTTTTCATGGTCGTCAATATCACCGCCCCGCGGCTCCTTCTCCACCGCTGCAGCCGCCGGCACCGCCACGGGCGGGGCTGATTTCTCCAGGTCCACAAAGCACAGGGGCGGGTAAAGCACACACCACCAGTTGGCGCCCTTGCCCTCTCCGATAATCACCCGTACGGCCTCGTATTCACCGGAGGGCAACGTTAGCGATGAAACCCGGTTTTCATCGTTTTTTATAGTATATGTTTTGGTTGGGAAATGGAAAGTTCCCCGCACCACCCGTACCGGGTAGTTAAAACCCTGCCGCCGTATTTCTTCCAGAGCCACCTGCTCAATTCTGCCGGCGTATGCATCGGCAATTTTCCTGGCTTCCCCGGCGCTCGCGGCCTTGCTGAAAACAGGCGCGGTTTCCCTTACAATGCGGTCCTTGACCCGGTATTTAAGTTCCTGGTCGTAAAAAGAATTGCTATTGGCTATTACATGCAGGCGGATCAAACCGCCCGGCGTACCGCCCCGGTGCTCGTGGGCATATATCCCGGCGGCGGCCAAAAGCACCAGTATTATAATCAACCCGGTTCGTCCAAGCATACCATCACCTGCTTTGTCATTGATTAATAATATTGTTGCCATAATATCCCCGGTTAAACGCGCAAAAAAAAATTATTTAATGGCTTATTAATTAAGAAAAACAAGTCAACAATATATAACAAAGGAGGGATTGCAAAAAATGATTAGTACTACAACACTTGCGGATTACCTGGTTAAAGCGGGAGAGCGGCTGCCCGAGGAGGCCGGCCGGGTGCTGGAGGCGCTGATTACCGAAGGCAGTATGAATAAGGAGGACCTTTCCCTGCTGTCCCGGGTAAAAAGGGCCGTGCTCGATCACGTGATCATGCAATTATATGCCCTGGGTTTAGTTGAGGTCTCCACTGAGGGCAAGAGCAAAATATGCAGCCTGACCAAGCTTGGTGAGGAATATCTGGCCCTGGTAGAGGAAAGGAAAGCCGGTTAAAGAAAGGCCGGCTTTTTATTATGAAAAATTTTAATTTCCCGGCAGGAAATACCATGCCGGGCGCAGAAAGTCATTCCCGGGCATAATTTGGGGCTGTTTGAGCCGGACGAAAAGGAGGAGTGAAACCGTGATCACCGGTTCATCCACGTCGCGACATGACGTGACGGGTAATTACCATGGAGACAGGCGGAGGCGGCGTGTAAGGTTTCGTTTTTCCCGAAGCAAATTGCCCGTTATCATTTTTACCTTGCTCTTGTTATATGTTTCCTTTTCCCTGGGATCGCGTTTCGACCAGCTTTACGCCATGCAGCGTGACTTGCAGGCCATCGAGGCTGAAATTAAGGAAATCAAGGAAAAAAATACGGGTCTGCAAAGGCAGCTGGAAAATTTGCAGTCCGATGCTTATATCGAGCAGGTGGCCAGGGAAAAACTGGGACTGGTTAAACCCGGTGAATCCAGAATTGTGCCGGTTCCGCCGGAGGCCATTAAAGATGACGGGATAAAGGACTAAACACTTCTTGACAGTAGATGTGGCTTTGATATAATTAATCAAGGTCTTTCACGGTAGGAGGAAATTTTTCAAGTATGCCGGTTGAACTTGGAGAAATTTTGGAAGGCAAAGTAACCGGAATTACAAATTTTGGTGCGTTTGTGGCGTTGCCGGACGGGAAAACCGGGTTAATTCACATCTCGGAGATCGCCGAAGAATATGTGAGAGATATCAATGATTTTTTAAAAGTGAACGACCAGGTCAAGGTAAAGGTTATTTCCGTGGATCCAAAGGGGAAAATCGGCTTGTCCATCAAGCAGGCCGTTGAACGCAGGCGCAAGCCCGCCAGGCCTGCGCTTTCTTTCGAGGAAAAACTGTCCAGGTTTTTGAAAGATAGTGATGAACGCCTTCAGGCTCTCCGCCGGAGCACCGATGCCAAGCGCGGCGGCAGGGGAGCCGGCAGAAGATGACAACGGTAAGCATTCTCCAAAGGGAATGCTTTTTTTATACCGGAGGGGGTTGCCGATGAGGGTTGCCGCCATCGATGTTGGTAGCAATTCCACCCGTTTACTGGTGGCGGACGTTGAGAAAACCGGGATAGTGCCTGTGTGCACGGGCCTGAAAACCACTCGCCTGGGCCAGGGCATCACCGGAGGGCGGCTGGTGGCCGCGGCCATGGGGAGAACTATTTCCGCAGTTTGTGATTTTTTGCGGCAGGCCGACCGGGCGGGGGCACGGAAAAAAGTACTGGCGGCAACGAGCGCGGTGAGGGACGCCGCCAACCGGGAGGATTTTGTGAACGCGGTGCGCTCGGCCACCGGGGAGCAACTGGTGGTGCTGCCCGGCACCGAGGAAGCCAGGTTGAGTTATCTGGGCGTAACCGCGGCGCTTGGTGAAGTGCGGGACGCCGTAGTGATTGATATCGGGGGTGGAAGCACGGAATTTATCTGGTCCGGAAACGGAGAAACCCGGTGCCTCAGTGTAAAGGCGGGAGCTGTTCGCATGACCGAGGGAGGTTACGGCCGGGGCCAGGTAACCGCTGCTATTGGTCCGGCTCTGCGTGCCGTCAACCGGGACCGTCCCGGTGACGTCATCGGGGTGGGCGGCACGGTGACCACCCTGGCGGCCATGGCCCAGGAATTACGTTGTTATGACCCGAACAAGGTGCACGGCTTCCGGTTGACCAGGGAGATGGTTGATTCACTTTTCCAAAAGTTATGCGACCTGCCCGTCGCCGAAAGGAAAAAACTGCCCGGGCTGCAGCCCGAACGGGCCGACATCATCCCGGCGGGAGCATGGATTTTAAGTAGGATACTACACGGCCTGGCCAAGGGGTCCGTGCTGGTCAGCGAAGCGGATATATTGTACGGGCTGGCCCTGGAAGCTGCGGCAGCGGGGAAAATGTCGAAATAATTCTGGTATAAAATACCAAAAAAGTAATTATTTTTCCACTCATTTGTACTATAATTGAGGATAGCACGGTGTACAAAGGGGTGGATTTGTTGTTTGAAAGAGTCGAAGTTGATACATACCAGCGCGGGCAGGATAACAAAGATCGGACCGCCGGAAACTACTCTCCCCGGGGCCGGGCAAGCGGTCGCCGGGCTAAAAAATTTAGCGGAATACGGGCGTTGAATGTGGCGGGGCACCTCGTCTTGCTGGTCGTGGCCTTTTTATTGGGCAGGGCGGTGTTGCTGGGGGAATTGCTCCCCTTTGGCGCCGCGCTTGTAGCGCCCGCTTTTGTTATTTACAGGGAATATGCTCCGTCCGCGTTGTTAGGTGCGGCGTTCGGCTTAATTACCGTAACCAGTGGCTGGGACCAGGTAATCCATATACTTGCCCTGGTGGCGGTGGGCGCTGCCGCCCTTGCTCTACCCCCGCGCGCCGCCGCTCTTCGTTTATTGCTGGGGGGAGCCGTTTTTGCCGTACTGGTGGTGGCCGGTACCGGTTATGCCGCCGCCACCGACCCCACGACGTACGATTACATAAGAGTGCTTTTTGAAGCGGTTTTTGCGGCGTTATTAACCACGGCCTATTACGGGGCTTTAAAAGGTTTGCGAAAGGCTGCCCGCCGGGGCAAGATATCCGGGGAAGAGTTATTTTGCCTGGCACTGCTTTTGGTCAGCGTGGTCGCGGGAGCGGGACAGGTGCAGTTAAGTGGAATCAGCCCGGGGGGTGTGCTGTCCGGGCTTGTGGTAATGACGGCGGGTTATATCGGGAGAGCTGGCTTTGGGGCGGCTGCCGGGGCAGTCATGGGGGCGCTGCCTGGCTTGATCTTTACCGTTTCGCCGGCGGCGATGGGCGCCCTTGCTTTTGCCGGTTTTCTGGGCGGGTTGTGCCGCGGATTGGGCCGGATGGGGGTGGTTGCCGGTTTTTTGCTGGGGAACATCCTGCTTACGGTTTACCTGGGCAATAGCCGGGATATCTTAAGGATGCTGTTCGAGTCTGCGGGCGCCGCCCTGGTCTTTTTGCTGCTGCCCCGGGCAGTGCTGGCTTATTTCCAAAGCTTTTTCCCCGTGCTGGTTCCCTGGGTGGCGACGGATTACCCGGATAACGGCGGAAGTAAAATTAATGTCCCGGGCCGGCTAAGCGGTTGGGGGAACGCATTTGAGGAAATTTCCTGCGCATACGATCAGATTGGTGGCGCCATGGAACCGGAATCCGGTGACCAGGGATGGCACGCCACGGTAAACGAGCTAAAAAATATGGTTTGTGCCGGTTGCGCGCTATACCGCGTGTGTTGGGAAAGGGAGGCACAGCAAACCTTCCGCTGCCTTTACGCTACCTTTGATGTTGCGGAAACGAAAGGAAGGATCGGCGCGGAAGACCTGGATGACGGCTTGCGGCTGCGCTGTTGCCGGGCGGGCGAGCTGGTGGTGGGCATCAATTGTCTGAACCAGTTGCGGCGGATGAATCGTTTTTGGGAAAGCAGGCTGCGGGAAAGCCGGGAACTGGTTTCCGATCAATTGCGGGGCATGCGCGATGTAATTGATCACCTGGGCAGGAGGATGGAATCGGAAAGCGAAACCTGGCGCGGGCGCGCCGAGTATTTCAAACAGGAATTGAAACATGCCGGGTTTCCGGTGGTCTCGGTTATTGCCTGCCCGGGACCCAGGGATTTTGAGGTGGAAATTACTATGCCCGCGTGCGGCGGGGGCAGAAGATGCCGGTATGACGTGGCGCCGCTGTTGAGCAGGCTGGCCGGGGTAAACCTGGCGCCCGCCATGGGTGATTGCGTTTGTTTTGATGAGGAGGAATTCTGCACCTTCAGGCTTTACCCGAATCTTCGCCACAGGCTGGAGGTCGGCCTGGCCTGTGCAGCCGGAAGGGGAAATGCCGTCTCGGGTGACGGTTATGCAGTTTTACCATTAAGCAACGGGCAGGTGGTCTTGATGCTGAGCGACGGTATGGGCTCGGGTTCCACCGCGGCGGCTGCGAGCAGGGCTGTCCTATCGCTGTTGCGCCAGCTGCTGAAAACGGGTTTTAATAAAAATTTGGCCGTACGCATTTTAAACTCGGTGATGATCCGGCAATTCAACGATGATAATTTTGCCACCGTAGATATGTGCGTAGTAGATCTTTATAGTGGAAGGGCGGAGTTGATTAAAATCGGCGCGTCGCCCAGTTTTCATGTGCGCCAAAGCCGTGTGGACGTGGTCGGGGCAGGCTCTCTGCCGGCCGGCATAATGGATGAAATTAGTGTTTTTACCGTAAGCAGGGATTTTGCCGCCGGTGATATCCTGGTTATGGTGACCGACGGCGTTACAGATGTTTATCGCGGGGCGGAGGAAAAGGAGGAGTGGATCACCACGGTGCTGCGGGAAATTGTGGATTTGCCGGCCCGGGAAGTGGCGGACTTGATCCTGAGGCTTGCCCAGAGCGGCGCCGGGGACCTGAAAAATGCGGACGACATGACCGTGCTGGTTGCCCGGGTGGAAAAATCCAACTAAAACCCCCATGCCGCCGGCACGGCTCCTGTAGAGGTTTTCCTGGATAAAGCGAAGCATTGGATGCGGTGCAAAGTGTAGCGCCCCAAAGCCATTTAACTAATTTTAGGCTGAAAATGACTAACATTGGAGCCCTGAATAAAACACCGGAACGACTAATAAATCCTAATAAATATTGTTTTAACCGGCGACCCTTTGTGAAATATTTTATTCTCAACAAAGGTTCGCTTTTTTTTTGTGGTTTTTTAATGAGATATTTATTCCTTGTGAAAATAATACTTATAGGAGGAAATTTTTTCACCGGCGTTGAAGATAAGAAAAATTAATTCCATGTGGGTGGAAAAGCATGCCTTTAATCCAGCAGGTGGCTGAACAAATAAAAAAACATGGTATGGTCACCGGCGGAGAAACGGTTGTGGTGGGCGTTTCAGGCGGACCGGATTCCGTTGCCCTGTTGCATATCTTGTGCCGCTTGAAGGAAAGCTTGAACATTAGACTGGTTGTGGCGCATTTAAACCATTGTTTCCGGGGCGCCGAGGCCGACGCCGACGCCAGGTTCGTGCGGGAATTGGCCGAGCACCTGAGGTTGGAGGCCCATGTGGAGTCTCGCGATGTGCCGGCTTACTGCGTGGAACGCGGCATTTCCGCCCAGGTTGCGGCCCGGGAAGTCAGGTACAGCTTTTTAAGCGAGGTGGCCGTAAAGACGGGCGCCGCCAAGGTTGCGCTGGGGCACCACGCCGACGATCAGGCCGAAACAATTCTGCTGCACCTGATCAGGGGCACCGGCACCGGGGGCTTGCGGGGCATGCTTCCCGTGCGGGATAATTTTTTTATTCGCCCCCTGCTTACCGTCAGGCGCCGGGATATCGAGGCGTATTGCCGGCGCCACGGCCTGGCCGTAAGGCATGATTCCAGCAATGCCCAGCCCAAGTACCTGCGCAACCGGGTCCGGCTGGAGTTGGCCCCACTCCTGGAGAAAAATTATAATCCCAACTGGGTGGAAACCGTCAACCGGTTGGGAGAGATATTGCGGGAGGAAGATGAATACCTGGAGCAACAGGCGGACCAGGTTTACCGGCGAATCAGGCTGGGGCCGGGCGGCAATACCGTGCGCCTGAACAGGGAGCGTTTGCTCGCCTGCCCGGGGGCCCTGACGCGCAGGGTAATCCGGAGGGCCTGGGCGGAGCTCTGCGGAGACAGTGGCGACCTGGAATTTAAGCATATAGACAAGGTTTTGGAAATAATAAAGGGTGGAGGGGGGCGGCGGCAAATTGCCCTGCCCAGAAGCGTAATCTTGATAAGTAATTATGACCTTGTGGAATTGACCCTGGACCGAAAAAACGAAGGAGTGCCCTTTTACCAGTATTGTTTGAAGGTGCCCGGCATTACCACTATTCCCGAAACAGGGGTATCCATCGGAGCCCAGGTCATCCCCGTGCACGAAGCAGGTGATCCCTCCGGACTCGGTCCCTGCGAGGCTTTACTGGACTACGACCGCCTGTCCCGCCCGCTTGTTGTGCGCCGCCGCCTGGACGGAGACCGCTTTGCGCCGCTGGGATTGGAAGGTTCCGTTAAACTGAAAAAGTTTTTCATCGACCAAAAAGTCCCGCGCGAGGTGAGGGACTACATTCCCCTGGTGGTATCCGGGGGCGATATTGTGTGGGTGGCGGGATTGCGTCCGGGAGAGCGCTGGAAAATCACCGGGGACACGACCAATTGCCTGCGGTTATACATAGCCGGTTACGGAAAAAATTTTGATATCTGCCACCGCCGGGGTGATTAATAATTCTTTGTACAAATGATTTGTATTTTATTGAAATAACGGGCCTTATTTGTTAGAATCATCATTATGGGCCAAGTTACTGCAAGCTTGGAGAGGAGTGGCTTTGTTTGAACAAGGTCATGAAAAACCTTAGTATATACTTGCTGATTGTACTGGTCACCATAGCCCTGATCAGGTATACTTCCCACGAGAATCCGGCGGTCAAGGAGTGGCGCTTCGACCAGTTTTACGAGGCGCTGAACCAGGGACAGATCAGGCAGGTAACCCTGCAGCCCGAGGATACCACCGTTTTGATCACCGGTGAGAAGACGGACGGGACGCAGTTCAGGGTGCGCGGCATTACGCCCGCCGCCGAGAAACTGCAGGATATACTGCTGGAAAAAAAGATCAGTTACAATGTTGTTCCGCAACCCGAGCCGGGATGGTGGACCGGGCTTTTGACCACTCTTTTGCCCATTCTGATTTTTGTGCTGCTGTTTTTCTTTCTCATGCAGCAAACCCAGGGCGGGGGCAACCGGGTGATGTCATTCGGCAAAAGCCGTGCCAGGTTGCATACCGATGATAAGAAAAAAGTGACCTTTGCGGATGTGGCCGGGGCCGACGAGGTTAAAGAAGAACTCGAGGAAATTGTTGAATTTCTCAAGAACCCGAAAAAATTCAATGAACTGGGGGCGCGCATACCCAAGGGCGTGCTCTTGTTCGGCCCGCCCGGCACCGGTAAGACGCTGCTGGCCCGCGCCGTGGCCGGCGAGGCGGGTGTTCCGTTTTTCAGCATCAGCGGTTCGGATTTCGTAGAAATGTTCGTTGGTGTCGGCGCTTCCAGGGTACGGGACCTGTTCGAACAGGCCAAGAAAAACGCCCCCTGCATTGTGTTTATCGACGAGATTGACGCTGTAGGACGCCAGCGGGGCGCCGGGCTGGGCGGCGGCCACGACGAGCGCGAGCAGACCCTGAACCAGTTGCTGGTGGAAATGGATGGTTTCGAGGCCAACGAAGGCATTATTATCATTGCCGCCACCAACCGTCCCGACATTCTTGATCCTGCGCTTTTAAGGCCGGGGCGGTTCGACCGCGAGGTCGTGGTGGACGTTCCGGACGTCAACGGGCGAAAGGAAATTTTGAAGGTGCATGCCAGGGGTAAACCGCTGGCCGCGGAAGTGGATATTGATGTGCTGGCGCGGCGCACGCCCGGGTTTACCGGCGCCGACCTGGCCAATCTGATGAACGAGGCCGCGTTGCTGGCGGCCCGCCGCAACAAGAAGGAGATCGGTCAGAGCGAGCTGGAGGATTCCATCGAGCGGGTCATTGCCGGGCCGGAGAAAAAATCCCGGGTCATCAGCGAACAGGAGAAGAAACTGGTCTCCTACCACGAGGCCGGGCATGCGGTGGTCGGGTACCTGTTGCCGCATACCGACCCGGTGCACAAGGTGTCCATCATCCCCCGGGGCCGGGCCGGCGGGTATACCTTGCTGTTGCCCAAGGAAGACCGCTACTACATGACCAAGTCACAGCTGTTGGACCAGGTGACCATGCTGCTGGGCGGCCGGGTGGCCGAAGCGCTGGTGTTGAAAGAAATCAGCACCGGTGCTCAGAACGACCTGGAGCGCTCCACCGAGCTGGTGCGAAAAATGGTGATGGAGTACGGGATGAGCGAAGAGCTGGGGCCCATGACGCTGGGGCGCAAGCAGGAAACCGTGTTCCTGGGCCGGGACATCGCCCGGGACCGCAATTACGGTGAGGAAGTGGCTGCCGCCATCGACCGGGAAGTCAGAAGGATGATCGATAAAAATTACAACCGGGCCAAGGAATTGCTGACTAAGCATATAGAGATATTACATTTGATTGCCCGTAAACTGATGGAAAAGGAGACGCTGGAAGCGGAGGAGTTCAGCGCCATCATGCGGGAAGCAGGTATCGAGGCCAATAAAGCATAAGGAGGGCGACTTGTGGAGCGCACATATGTAATGATCAAGCCGGACGGCGTTCAGAGAAACCTGGTGGGTGAAATAATTGCCCGTTTTGAACAGAAGGGTCTTAAAATCGTGGCCTTGAAAATGTTGCAGATATCCCGGGAACTGGCTGAGCGCCACTACGGGGAGCATAAAGGCAAACCGTTTTTTGAGCCGCTGGTGGCATATATCACCTCGGGGCCGGTGGTGGCAATGGTGCTGGAAGGCAAGGACGCGGTGAGGACCGTCCGCGACATGATGGGAGCCACCAACCCGTTGAAGGCGGCGCCGGGCACCATTCGCGGCACGTATGGCATGGATATCGGGCGCAACGTGGTGCACGGTTCGGATTCCGTTGAAAGCGCCAACAGGGAAATAGGGCTGTTTTTCACTCCGGAAGAAATTGTAGAGTATCAAAGGGCTGTGGATAGCTGGATTTACGAGTAAAGCGGCAAGGGCCGCTTTTTGTTTTTTAAGAGATAAATATATTTTGGCCATGCAGGAAATAACCTCTACTGTGTAGAATAAATTCCTTTCAAACGATTGCTGAGGTGAATAATACCATGTCCTTAACCGCCAAACTAATGGTGGGCCTACGCGGTATTGCCCGGGAAGAGGTGACCGCATCCAATACCGCGGTTGCCTACGGAAGCGGCAACATTAATGTGTTTGCCACCCCCGCCATGGTGGGCTTGATGGAAAAGGCAGCGCTCGGCTCGGTTGACCCGCTTTTGCCGGAAGGATATACCACTGTGGGCATCAGGGTGGACGTGGAACATATTGCCGCCACCCCGGTGGGCGGCCGGGTGGAGACCCGGTCCGAGTTGACGGAAATCGACGGGCGCCGCCTGGTGTTCAAGGTGGAGGCGTATGACGACAGGGAGTTGGTCGGCCGGGGAACCCACGAGCGGTTTATCGTTGCCACGGAAAAATTTTTACAAAAAGTGGCCGGAAAACGCTCTGCCGGTTAATGATTTCCCTTTAAGGCCAACATGAGGACAGCCGTAAACACGCAGTCTTTTGCTAAATAAAAATATTTAAATAAGGGGGGTAGCCAGGGGGGGGGGAAATTGTAAACTTACCATTATCTAAAAAAAATTATTCGAGAGGAGAGGAAAATTTTGGCATACGATGCAACTAAACTTAAGGACTTTGAAATAGCCGAACTGGCGGAACAGAATATGCCCATGCCCTACGAATGGGCTGAAAGGCTGGGTCTGCAAAAGGATGAGATTATCCCCTACGGCAGGATCTGCAAGCTTGACTTCATGAAGATCATCGACCGTCTTAAGGATAAGCCCGACGGTAAATTCATCGAAGTTACCGCCATTACCCCCACCCCGCTGGGTGAAGGTAAAACTACCACCACCATGGGCCTGGTGGAAGGTTTGGGCAAGCGGGGCGTCAATGTAGGCGCCGCTATTCGCCAGCCGTCCGGCGGCCCCACCATGAACATCAAGGGAACCGCTGCCGGTGGCGGCAACGCGCTGGCTATCCCCATGACCGAGTTCTCCTTGGGACTTACCGGCGATATCAACGACATCATGAACGCCCACAACCTGGCAATGGTTGCCCTCACCGCCCGGATGCAGCATGAGAGGAACTATGACGACGCCGAGTTGGCCAAGCGCAACTTGAGACGCCTGGACATCGACCCCACCAGGGTGGAATTTGGCTGGATCATTGACTTCTGCGCCCAGGCGCTGCGCAACATTATCATCGGTATCGGCGGCCGCATGGACGGCTACATGATGCAGTCCAAGTTCGGTATTGCCGTGAGCTCCGAGTTGATGGCCATCCTGGCCGTGGCCACCGACTTGAAAGACCTGCGCGAACGCATCGGCAGAATAATCGTGGCTTACGACAAGAAGGGCAACCCGGTAACCACCGAGGACCTGGAAGTAGCCGGCGCCATGACCGCTTTCATGCGGAACGCCATTAACCCGACCCTGATGAGCACGGTGGAATACCAGCCCGTCCTGGTACACGCCGGCCCGTTCGCCAACATCGCCATCGGCCAGTCCTCCATCATCGCTGACCGGATCGGCCTGAAGATGTTTGACTACCATGTAACCGAGAGCGGATTCGCTGCCGACATCGGATTTGAGAAGTTCTGGAACGTGAAGTGCCGCTTCAGCGGTCATACCCCGCACGTTTCCGTGCTTACGGCCACCATCAGGGCCCTCAAGATGCACGGCGGTGGTCCCAAGGTTGTGCCCGGGCGCCCGCTGCCCGAAGAATACGTCAAGGAAAACGTCGAGCTGGTTGAAAAGGGTTGCGAAAACCTGGTCCACCATATCAATACCATCAGAAAAGCCGGTATCAACCCGGTGGTCTGCATCAACGCTTTCTATACCGATACCAAGGACGAAATCGCCGCGGTCCGCAGGGCTGCCGAGGCGGCCGGCGCACGCTGCGCGCTGTCCGAACACTGGCTCAAGGGTGGCGAAGGCGCGCTGGAACTGGCCGACGCGGTTATCGACGCCTGCAACGACAAGGTGGACTTCAAGTTCCTGTACCCGCTGGAAATGCCGCTGCGGCAGCGGGTTGAGGTCATCGCCAGGGAAGTATACGGGGCTGACGGCGTAAGCTGGACACCGGAAGCCGAAGCCAAGGCCAAAATGTTCGAAGAAAATCCAGAATACAGGGATTTTGCCACTATGATGGTCAAAACGCACCTGAGCTTGTCCCACGATCCCACCCTCAAGGGTGTGCCCAAGGGCTGGGTACTGCCGATCCGCGACGTCTTGATCTATGCCGGCGCCAAGTTCCTTTGCCCAATGGCCGGTACCATCAGCTTGATGCCCGGTACCAGTTCCGACCCGGCGTTCCGGAGAATCGACGTCGACACCGAAACCGGCAAGGTTCTGGGGTTGTTCTAATCATAGTAAGCATGCATGAGGGGCTCCTTTTGAAGGGGCCCTTTTTATTCGATAAAAAATCCCTAAATGATCCGGTTTGCGCCGGGCGGCAATTTTGAAAATAAGGCAAATATTTAATTACAACCGGCAGGAAAAATAACAGTTGTAATAGAACTTCAATATAAATATAGTTAAACTGCGATGGGTGAAATTAATAATTTCCTACACAAAACATTGTTTTTAGGAATGGAGTGCTTGATCATGTCGAGACCGCCAAAATGTCGCCGGGTTGAATTTATGCCCGAAATGACTTATTTTAAACCTGCCGGTATTCCTGTTGTTGAACTGGAAGAAGTGCAGCTAACGGTGGAGGAACTGGAGGCCATCAGGCTCAAGGACCTGCTGGGGCTGGAGCAGGAGGGGTGCGCGGAAAAAATGGGGGTTTCCCGCCCCACCTACCACCGGATTTTATCCTCCGCCCGTGCCAAAGTTGCCGAAGCGCTGGTGGAGGGCAAGGCCATCCGGGTTGAAGGCGGGCATTTTCAAGTTGTCATGCGCCGGTTCAAATGTTTTAACTGCGGCAACCAGTGGGAACTCCCCTGCGGGGTGGGCCCGCGGGGGCACGAGGCAACTTGCCCAAAGTGCCAGAGCAGCGAAGTTTACCGGGTGAATGATCAGGGCCGGCCCTTTGGCTGTCGCTGGCAGGAGCGAGCACTGGAGGATAAGAAGTAAAGCGAAGGATGAACACCCGCTAAATATAATCCATAACCAGCAAAATGAAGGAGCTTGTTAATATTTTAAAAACCAGTGTTTAGTTTATAAACATTGGTTACGGTGCGACTGCAACTGCGTAACCGGCATAAGGGGTTACCATAAATAAATACGGTAACCCCTTGATAATGCCGACATCGAAAATTACTTCTTTTGCCTTGGTTTCATTCCGGCGATGGCCCTGACAATGTCTTTCTTGGCTTCAATATCATACTGGGAGGTAATAGCGATTTGCTCCATAATCGGGGAACCGCCGCCGTGGTATGCGCCATACATCATTGAGCCGGCGGAACCGGAAAGCCCGAAGTCGATGAAGGTCAGCCAGAATTTGATTTGTTCTTCGATGGGTATATTCGGGTTTCGTTTGAGATACTTTTCCAGTAAACCTTTGGTTTCCGGGTTGATCAAGTCCTTTTCGTAAGGGAAGGTTGCGGGCAGGCCGCCTGCAATGTTGCAAAGGATCTCCTGCTCGTGGAAAACGGCTTCGCCGGTCAAACACCTTCCGACGTTGGCATAAATGGAATTGGGAATATAGCTGCCGGGGCCATAAGGCACAAACCCCACGCCGGGCATGTAAACTTCGGGTTTGCCAAGGGCGGATGCCGTGTAGCCGGCCGCATAACCGAGCTCGCCGGTCATTATTAATTCGGCCAGCATTTTACGCACGTGCGGGGTCTTTTCAATGCCGTTGATCTCCGCCGCCAGGGCGGCCAAGCCGATAACAAAGTCAAGCATGGCCGGCTTGCAACCGGAGTAGGAATGACGGTGGAACAGGGCGAACAGCAGGGCCGCCACGCTGCCGTGCAAGGTTTCCCCGCACAAAAATACACGTTCCCAGGGTACGAAGCAGTCGTCAAAGATAACATAAGAATCGGTGTAACCGTATTCTATTCCCCTTTGAAAGTGGTCGCGCTTGCGGGCGTTGTGGAAATGGACAATCTGCTTTACACCTTCATAATCCCCGGGAACCGCAAAGCACACCGCATAGGCTTCTTCACCCTTTTTCAATGCCCGGGTCGGCACTACCAAAATTTCGTCGGCGATCGATGCTTCAGAGATGTGAACTTTGGAGCCACGCACGATAATGCCGTCGCTTCGCTCTTCCACCACGTGCACGTACATATCGGGGTCTGTCTGCTCAGAGGGCCGCTTCAGGCGCTCTCCTTTGACGTCTGTCTGCGCGCAGCAGGCTACGAGGTCTTCGGTCTGGAAGCGTTTCAGCCATTTTAGCCAGTTGTCGTGATATGCGGTTTTGGCCTGGGGTGACTTCTGCGCTTCGTAAGAAACCGCGTGAATTGCGTTGGCAGCATCAATACCCATGCACCGCTGAATGCACTGCCCGACTTTGTTGCACAGATACCGCGTCATGTCTTGTTTTTTGTGCAGGTCTTCCGTGTTCTGGTGAATATGGTTGAAACGGTTGATGGTCTCCCCGGTGATGTGGGAAGTGGCGGTGCAAAGGTCTCTGCTGGCCGGATCCCAGGCCGCGTCAAAAGTCAAGCCCATGACGTTAATAGCTCCTTCATGTCGCTCATCCAACCGGTCTATCTTTTCACCGTTGCAGTAGAGGTTACGGTTCATCTTGCCCAGCCTTTCGATATATTGGGCTCTTGTTCTCATGTTCATTCTCCTTTCGTTTTCTTTTTCCTTGTGCAAATAGCAATACCCGTGGTGCGAACCTTAATCTTCCTTCGTTCTCGGCATAATTTTATTGCAATATCGATGCCAATAGCGGCAGTTATACTCAATTCCGTTTTATCATTCATTGTGTTCTTCCTCTTTTAACAGCCGGCGCAGAACCTTGCCCGTGCCCGACGCCGGCAGGCTTTCCCTGAACTCCACCTGGCTGGGGTACTTGTATGCGGCCATATGTTCCATGGACCATTGAATTATTTCTTCCGGGGTCACTTCGGTTTTCATAACATATATAAGATTGATTTCGCTGCAAAAACCGTTACTTGTATCTGGCGATCCGGCGGTTTCTTCCGTTCGTTTCACAATTTTACTCTTAAGGACGGTGAAGCTTGTAGTTAACGCTTGCAACTCACTGCCTAACTACTTCTTCACGCCCTAAGGGGTCATGACTCTTGGGATATGACGGGCTAGGAACCGCATCCAGTGTTCCACTCACTCCAGAAATCCGCCGGATCGCCTGCCGCTACGGTGTTTTTGCAGTTAAATCAAGATTAAAAAAATTTTGTCAATGCCGTATATACGATATTTATATAAATTGGCTGTTTATCGTTTAATTACTGATAAATCCCTGCAATTTTTCATAAAGGTACTTAATTGTATATTGACGGAATATTTTTAATTATATATATTATAATTAACAAACCGGCTGGCCGGTACTATCATGTTTACGGTCGTTTGAGTTGATAGCTGGTTATTTGGTTAAACGGTTTGGGGTATAAAAAGAGGTGAACTAATGTGGACACGCGCGGTAAAATAATTCAATCCGCCGTCGAATTGTTTGGTCAAAAAGGCTATCATTCCACTTCCATTCAGGAAATCGGGGAGCATGCCGGGGTCAGTAAGGGCGCCATATTTCATTATTTCCCGAACAAAAGCGAAATCTTATTCGTCATTCACGAAAAGTTTATTGATATCATACTGGAGAAGGCGGACCACGTGCTGCACCGGGAAGACCTCAGCGCCACTCAAAAATTGCGGGAGTTAATTGTGGACCTGGTTCAACTGATAGCTGATTTTAAGCCTTATGTGGTGGTTTTTTTTAAGGAGTATAAATATGTGGACGAAGACAGGCTGGCCATCATTAAAGCCAAGCGGGACAGGTGCGAGCAAATTTTTAAAGCGGTTGTGGAGCAGGGGGTTGCCGGCGGGGAATTCAGGCGGGACCTGGATATCGACATGATTGTCAAGGCCATTTTCGGCATGTGTGATTGGACGCACCAGTGGATGAGGCCGGACGGCAGGCTTACGCCCCGGCAAATCGCCCTGACTTTTTGTGATCTCCTGCTGGGTGGGCTACGGCAACAGGTTTCAGGAGACAGGCCGGCGTGAGCAATTTAAAATAACGCGATTTAGAGGTGGTTCCTGTGACAGTGCCCAAGGTTGGAGTAATAGCGCCCCATTCCGGTTTCGGCAAAATAGCGGGGGATTTGGCTGAAGAGTTGGGGATTAATCTGGTGCTGAAGGAGTTTAACCAGGCTGAACTGACCGGCTTGCTGAAAAGCTGGGAAAACGGCACTGCCATAGAAGCGGTGGTTACCGGCGAAGCAATCGCCGCTCCACTACGGGAAAACACCGTTTTACCCGTCATAACCGTTCAGACGTCGGGATACGAGGTGTTCGCGGCGTTGAACAGGGCCAGGGCAGTGGGCAACCGGGTGGTGCTGGCGGAATATGATTATTATGTCGCCCGGTATGACCTGATGAATTTCACCGCTGTTTTGGGGCTGAACGTCCGGGTTTTGCCTTACAGGGAAAAGGAACAACTGGTTGAAATGTTGCAAGACATGCGAAATGAAGTTGATGCGGTGGTGGGGACCGCCGTTACGGCGGCGGAAAGCGCCAGGGAGGTTGGACTGCCTTCATTCCTGATACAATGCGACCGCGGGGCGATCCGGGACGCTTTGGAGAACGCGGTGCAGATCAGCCGGGTCAGGCGTAGAAACATTAAGTTGTGCCGGTCCTTGCAGGCTGTTTTAAACAGCGCTTATGACGGTATCATGGCGGTGGACGAGCGGGGGAACTTGGCCATTTTCAACCCGGTGGCGGAAAAAATCACCGGCCTTCCGGTAAACCAGGTGCTGGGGGAGCCGGTCAGCCGGGTCCTTGAGATGAGCGCGCTGTGCAAGGAAATCTATGGCGACGGCGGCCCGGCCTGCGGGGAGATACTGGCGCGGGGCGAACTCCCTCTCGCAGTCAACCGGGTGCCCGTATCGCTGGGAAAAAACCAGTCCGGCCTGGTCATTACGTTTCAGGCGGCGGGCAAGATTAAACAGCTGGAAAATAAAATGCGCCGGGAATTGCACCGGCAGGGGCTGGTGGCCCGCTACCGTTTCAGCGATATTGTGGGCCGCAGCGCCATGATCGAAGAAACCATCAGGGAGGCCCGCAAGTATACCCGTTCGGACGCGGCCATTTTAATTACGGGCGAGAGCGGCACCGGCAAAGAGCTGTTCGCCCAGAGCATCCACAACGAGAGCGCGCGCCGGGGCGGGCCGTTTATTGCCATCAACTGCGCCGCTTTGCCTGAAAGCCTGCTGGAAAGCGAGTTATTCGGTTACGAGGAGGGGGCTTTTACCGGCGCTAGAAAAGGGGGCAAACAGGGTCTGTTTGCCCTGGCCAACGGCGGCACAATCTTTCTGGATGAAATAGGCGACCTCAGCCCGGCGCTGCAGGCCCGCCTGCTGCGGGTATTACAGCAGAAAGAGGTTATGCCGGTGGGCGGGCAGCGGGTGATTCCCGTTGATGTCCGGGTGATCAGCGCCACCAATCGTAATTTGCAGGAGGCGGTGGAGCGGGGTGATTTCCGGATGGACCTGTATTACCGGCTCAATGTGCTGCACCTGCATATACCGCCGCTGCGCATGCGCATGGAAGACCTGCCCTTGTTGTTCAAACATTTTTTCCAGCGCCTTGCCGGGCCCGAGCGCATGAAGGAATTGCAAATCACCGACCGGGTGCTGGAGGAACTGAAAAGTTACCTCTGGCCGGGCAACGTGCGGGAACTGGAGGGGTTTGTGGAAAGGTACGTGGCGCTGGGCGAAGAAGACACCGCCAATTTCACCACTTTTCGAAGCCTGCTGCAAAAGATGAAGCAAAACCATCACGCCGAAGCATCCATTCACGATAAACAGGTACTGGTTTTAAAGCTTGGCAACATGGAGGAAATGGAGCGCCAAATTATTGAACAGGCCATGGAACTGGTGGGCGGCGGCAAGGGGGAACTGGCCAGGGTACTGGGGCTGAGCCGTACCACTCTGTGGAAAAAGCTGAAAAAATTCGGCAAGACGAGCTGACCGTATATACGTTGTTTTGTTTTTCCTGCGTTTAGAAAATTAACTCGGGGATGCGGCAATTAACAATACGTGCTATAATTACGGGCGCCGGCATGTGATATTGCCGCGCTTTTATGTTGGCACGAATTTTGCAACTCATGTTCCCTGGAAACTGCCTGTTGATGCGCCGGGTGTTTAAATTGCCGGGTGCCTTGAAACGCCCGGTTTATTTGCATAACTATGACGGGGCGGCTGCAGAAATATGTGCTGGTGTTCAGTAATTTAACAAGCATTTTCCACTTCTTTTTTAAAATTATGAATAAAAAAATTGGATACGGTGGCTTGTTGCCACGGGAATATATTTTAAGGAAGTTTTGGGATGGAAAAAATATGGCTTAAATCGTGGCCCGCTGGGGTACCGAAACAACTTAATTACATCAATGAGCCAATTTTCCGCGTGTTGTCCGGGCATGCGCGCCTGGCTCCGGGACGCGTTGCGGTGAATTATTACGGGCGGGCCATCACCTACGGGGAGTTGGACAGGTTGACGGACTGTTTTGCTGCTTCCCTGGTGGAACTGGGTATCCGGAAGGGCGACCGGGTCAGCCTGTACATGGAAAATTGTCCCCAGTTGATCATTGCCATGATCGGCGGGTGGAAGGCCGGTGCCGTAATGGTGCCGTCCAATCCCATGTTTCTGGGGGATGAGCTTGTTTACCAGCTGGTCGACGCGGGCGTGGAAACCATTGTCTTACAGGATGATATTTATCCGGTCTTTGAAGCCGTCAAAAAGCGGACGCCGGTTGAAAACGTAATTGTAACCGGACGCAAAGATTTTTTGCCCGGCACACCCACTCTGCCGCCGCACCATACCCTTTTGACGGCGCCTATTGACGCCCCGGGCGCGTTGCCGTTCAAGGACATGCTGTCCGGAAAAAAAACGGGGTTCACCGGCATGGAGCCCGGCATGGATGACCTGGCCCTGCTGATGTATACTGCAGGCACGACCGGTATGCCCAAGGGGGCGATGATCAGCCACCGTAACCTGATCTCCAACACTGCCGGGTCGGCGGCCTGGGTTGACGGTTGCCCCGGGGATATTCACCTGGCCGTGCTGCCCCTGTTTGAAGTCACGGGCCTTGTGCACAGCATGGCGATGCCTTTATATACCGGCGGAACCATCATCCTGCTGGCCCGGTTTGAGACCGAGACTGTGCTGGAGGCGGTGGAAAGATACCGTTGTACTCACTGGGCGGGTATTGCCACGATGAGTATCGCCGTGGTCAACTACCCGAATGTTGCCGGGTGGGATCTGACATCGCTTCGCTACTGTTTGACCAACGGGAGTCCGGAGGTAATGAAATTTTTCCGGCAATTGACCGGGGCCAAATTGATTAATGGATACGGTTTAAGTGAAACCATTTCCCAGGTGACCCTCGTCCCCCCGGAAAAACCCCGCACCGGCTCGGTGGGCATCCCGGTGCAGGAGACGGACATCAAGATTGTCGATATTGACGACAGGGAGAGAGAACTGCCGCCGGGCGAAGAAGGGGAGTTGATGGTGAAAGGCCCCCAGGTGATGCAGGGTTACTGGAACAGGCCGGGCGAAACCAGGCGGGCCCTGCGTGACGGCTGGCTGGCCACGGGCGATGTGGCATGCGTGGACGAAGACGGGTATGTTTACATCGTCGGGCGCAAAAAAGAGCTGATTAAACCTTCCGGGTTTATTATTTTTCCCCAGGAGGTTGAAAATTTTTTATACGAGCACCCCGCCGTGGCGGAAGCTGTTGTGGTCGGCATCCCCGACCCCTACCGTATCGAAACGGTCAAGGCATATATTGTGCTGAGGCAGGAATACGCCGGTAAAATCAGCGAGCAGGACATCATCGAGTGGTCCCGGCGAAAAATGGCCGCCTACAAATACCCCAGGGTGGTGGAATTTGTGCCCGAATTGCCGCATAACGGCAATGGCAAGGTAAACAGGTGCTTTGTGGCGGATATGAATAAAAGTTGTTATGGTTTAAATCGTAATCCGGGCGGGATAAAGGAGGAGTTTGATTGCTGAGTAATTATTTCGAGGATTTTCATCCCGGTGACCGCTGGGTTTCCCGTGGGCGCACCATTACCGAAACCGATATCGTGATGTTTGCCGCTTTTAGCGGGGACTGGTACCAGCTGCACACCGACCGGGAATGGGCGGCGCGGACCCAGTTCGGCCGGAGAATTGCCCACGGGCTTCTGGTGTTGTCCGTGGCTTCGGGTTTTTGGGACCTGTCGGGGGGAACGGTGATAGCGTTTTACGGCATGGATCACGTGCGCTTTACCGGGCCCACTTTTATCGGCGATACCATCCATGCGGAATTAGAGGTGGTGGACAAACAGGAAAAAGGGCCGGACCGGGGGCTGGTAAAAATTAAACAAGAAATTAAAAATCAACATGATCAAGTTGTTGCGGCGGCGGTTTTGCAACTGTTGATGAAGAGAAAACCCGGCGCGTAGATGCCCGGGTTCAATTTGTTGATCAAAGGATAAATTAATTATTTAACGGAGGTATTACATATGACTAAACCGGTTGTTTCCGTGGTCAAGTTTGATGACGCTTACCAATCGCTGCGCCGGGCCCTGGACCTGTGTCAGGGTCTTGGGGACTTGAACCCGGGTGATAAAATTCTGATCAAGCCCAACCTGGTATCCTGGGACTTTGACCTGCCTTTTCCTCCCTACGGGGTGGTGACCACGTCAGCGGTGATGTGGGCTCTGGTGCGGGTTCTGGCAGAAGAAGGCTTTACCGGTATTACCATCGGGGAAGGGCCGCTGATGGTGCCCAAAACCATCGGCCAGGCCATGTACAAGGAACTGGGCTACGATAAATTAAAAGAAAAATACGGGGTCAAACTGGTGGACTTTAACGAGGAAAAATTCGTCAAGGTTGATTGTAACGGCCTTGAGTTATCCCTGGCGGAAAAAGTTTTGGAGGCCGATAAAATCATCAATGTGCCGGTCCTTAAAACGCACAACCAGGCCAAGGTGTCCTTGGGCATTAAAAACCTGAAGGGTTGCATCAACCGGGCCTCCAAGATGTTCTGCCACGGCAAGGACATCGATCTTAACTATACTTTCCCGCATATTGCGGAAAAATTGCCTGTGGCACTGACCATTATTGACGGCGTGTTCAGCCTGGCCAAAGGACCCGGTCCCACCGGCAAGGCCGAGCGGTTCAACATGCTGGTGGCGTCCCGCGACATCCTGGCCGCGGACGTGGTGGGCGCGGCGTTGCTGGGTTACAAGGCGAGCGAAGTGGAACACCTGGCTTACTTCGCCAAGCGCAACGGCGGCAGCGTCGATATCAACGATATTGACGTGCGGGGAGAAGATGTGGAGAAAAACGCCATGTTCCTGGATTACGACTGGGAATGGACCGGGGACAACACCGGCCCCGTGGGATATGCAAAGCGCGGCATTACCGGGCTGGCCGTGCGCAAGTACGACAATACCATGTGCACTGGCTGCTCCATGCTGTTCAATCCTGTGCTGATCATGCTCATGTCGGCGTACAAGGGTGAGCCCTTCCCCAACATCGAGGTGATCAGCGGCAAAGTGCAGACGGCATCTCCGGGTTTTGATCATACGGTTCTGTTCGGCATGTGCCCCTACAAGTTAAATAAGGACAATCCAAACATCAAAAATGCCATCGCCATCAAAGGCTGCCCGCCGGACCTCAGGGAGTTTGAAAAGGCCATGCAGGAAGTGGGCGTAGCGTGCGACTATAACGAGTACGTTAAGTACCGTCACTATATTTTCAACCGCTACAAGGCGGAGGAAGGCTTTGATTTGGGGCTGTTTAAAATACGGGAGGCGTAGTACACGGGTATGCATTGTTGGTAATTTAACAAATGCCGGGTAAACATGGTTGAGGTTTTGCGGTGGTGGGCGGAAGAGGTTAAGCGCCTGGCCGAACAGTTAGCTAATGAAGCTTCAGCAAACTATTCCGCGCCAGGTGGGTTAATGTCGCTTGCCGCCACGTGTTTGTTAACTAAATAAACATTATTGTTAACAAAATGGACTATAGTTTGGAATATTTTAAATTTTAAGACCCCGGGAGCCTTCTAAAATTTAAGTTAAATCAATAATTTTGTAATATTTATAATATTTGAGTTGATAAAGGTTTGTTTGTTTCATAAGGTACAAGTATTGCATAAACCGTTTTACATATATTCCCGTCTAAAAAGCATTTGCTTGGGAGGCCCGGGATTAGTTTGGTAATCAATGCGTCCGGTTTATATAAATGATGAAAGAATGAAGGGATTGATGGTCAGTGAAGGTTGCGGGAATCAACAAGGTTTGCGTGGTGGGCGCAGGTACCATGGGCCACCAGATCGCCCTCTGCGCGGCGCTGGCAGGGTACAAGGTAGCCTGCAACGACATCAATGAAGAAGCATTGGAGAGAGCCAGGCGGTTTATGGATAAATACTTGCCCGACCGGGTTGCCAAGGGCAAGATGACCGCAGAGACGGCCCGGGCGGGTAAGGAAAACCTGAGCTTTACCACCGACCTTGAGGAGGCGGCAAGGGATGCAGACCTGGTAATCGAGGTTATCCCGGAAGTGCTGGAGCTAAAGCGGCGCATGTTCGCCCGCCTGGACAAAATCTGCCCGCCGCACGCATTACTGGTTACCAACAGCTCTTTTATTGTCAGCTCCAGGCTGGCCGATGTCACCGGTAGGCCGGAGAAAATCTGCAATATGCATTTCTTCGTGCCCCCGCTGGTCATGCTGCCGGTTGAAGTGGTCAAAGGACCACATACTTCGGAGGAAACAGCTCAAACAATCGCGGATGTCTGCAGGAGCATGGGCAAAATCCCCATTATGCTGGACAAGGAGATCCATGGTTTCCTGGTCAACCGGATCTTGTCGGTGGTGCAGAGGGAAGCCCTGTTCCTCTATGACACCGGCGTAGCATCGTATGAAGACATTGATCTCGCGGTCAAAGAAGGGTTGGGCCATAAAATGGCCCCATTTTACCAGATGGATTTAATCGGCCTGGACTTGGTGCTTTTAATCGGCATGGAACATTACCGTGAAACCGGCAACCCGGAATATAAACCCTCTCCCGCGGTGGTGGAAATGGTGGCGAAAAATAGGTTGGGCCGCAAAACGGGCAAGGGGTTTTACGATTACGGACAAATGCTGGACGAAAGGGGGTATTGATGACTGTGCAATGGCGTTATGCCATTGTTGTAAAAACTGATTTTGAAAAATTAAAAATTGCTTCAATTTTTGAAAGTAGTTATCCGAATTTTTAGAAGGTTACTTGATGAATTACTATAACAGGCTGGAGGTGCTTGCATGGATTTTCCAAGGCCATATTTAAAGGTTTACCAGGACGGAGGGGTGGAATGGGACATTAAGATTGAGCCGAGATCATTACATAGCTTGTTGTTTGATTCGGCTAAAAAATACCCGGAAAAAACAGCGCTTATTTTCTACGGGCACAAAATCACCTTTGCCCAGTTGGCGGGTGCCGTAAAAAGGACCGCGTCGGTATTACATGAACTGGGCCTTCGCAAGGGGGACAGGGTTGCCGTAATGCTGCCCAATTGCCCGGATTTTGTCATTGCATATTATGCCATCTTGAGCCTGGGCGGTATTGTGGTCAATACCAACCCCATGTATGTGGAAAGGGAAATAGAGCACCAGGTCAACGATTCAGGGTCCAAGATGATCATCACCCTTTACGACCTGTATTTCCGGGTGAAAAATGTGCGGAACAACACCCCGTTGGAAAAGGTTATGCTCACCGGGTTTACCGGCAAGCCCGGCGACATGCCTGACGATACTCTCTGGTTTCCGGATTTTTACGCGCAGGACCGTCCACCCGTGCCGGAGGCGGAAATCGACCCGCTGGAAGACCTGGCCGTGTTGCAATACACGGGCGGCACCACCGGTGTTTCCAAGGGGGCCATGTTGACGCATTATAATTTATACGCCAATTCCCAGCAGACCGACCATTTCTTTATCGGTGAGGAGAAAAAACAGCTTACCCTGGCTGTGTTGCCATTCTTTCACGTGTATGGCATGACCTCCTGCATGAACCTGGCCATGGCCGCCGGAACTACTTTGATCCTGGTACCGCGTTTCGTGCCGGAGGAGATAGCCAAAATAATCAGCGAATACAAGCCCACGTTCTTCCCGGGCGTACCGACCATGTTTATCGCTTTGCTTAATTGTCCCGAATTCAAGGATTACAGCAACGTGATGGTGTACAATTCCGGCGGCGCGCCCATGCCCGTGGATGTCATCCTGAAATATGACAAATTGCTGGAGGGAACCGGCTCGGATATAGGAGAGGGCTACGGTCTTTCCGAATCCTCACCCACTACTCACTGCAACCCGCTTTTTGGTGTTAAAAAGCCGGGCAGCATCGGCATTCCCTTCCCGGCCACCGACGCCGCCGTGGTTGATCCCGGAACCGGGAAATTCTTGCCGCCGGGCCAGGTGGGAGAGCTTGTTATCCGGGGGCCCCAGGTGATGAAAGGTTACTGGAATATGCCGGAACAAACCGCGCAGACCCTAAAAGACGGTTGGTTGTACACCGGCGATATGGCCAGAATGGACGAGGACGGGTATTTTTATATTGTCGACCGTAAAAAGGATATGATTATTGCCAGCGGCTACAACATCTACCCGCGGGAGATTGAAGAAGTGCTGTTCGAGCATCCCAAGGTGCAGGAGGCGGTGGTGGCGGGAGTACCGCATGCCTACCGGGGGGAAACGGTGAAAGCCTATATTGTGCTCAAGCAGGGAGAAACCGCGACGGAGGAAGAGATAATAGCCTACTGCAAGGAAAAGCTGGCTCCCTACAAGGTACCCAAGCTAATTGAATTCAGGAATGAACTGCCCAAGTCAGCGGTGGGTAAATTGCTGCGGCGCAAGCTGGTGGAGGAAGAAAAGCAAAAATTACAAGCTTCCGGAAAATAAATCAAAAAAAGCCACTCCTCAATGTGCGGCTTTAAGTTTAAATTAAAAAAGGCCCAATAAAACCCGGCACAGTACTGCCGGGTTTTATTGGGGTATTGGGGGGGAAGGGATTATGCTCCAAGATAAGCTTTTTTAACCATATCATTATTTCTAAGCTCCCGGCTTAAGCCGGACAGCACCAGTTTCCCGTTTTCCAGAACATATCCCCGGTCTGTAATCATTAAGGCCATATTGGCGTTTTGTTCCGACAGAAAGACCGTGGTGCCCATTTCCTTGCTGATGCTTTTAATGGCATCTGCTATTTTCTGCACTACCAGCGGCGCCAGCCCCATGGAGGGTTCGTCCAGCAGCAGCATGTCCGGTTTGGACATCAGCGCGCGGGCGATGGCCAGCATCTGCTGCTGCCCGCCGCTGAAGGTTCCGGCCGGCTGGTTGCGCCTTTCCTTGAGAATGGGAAACAATTCGTAAACCTGTTCCAGGGTCTGCTGCACCCCTTTGGGGTCTTTGCGCCTGGTGTATGCCCCCAGCATCAAATTTTTGTATACCGACAGCTGGGGAAATAGCTGGCGTCCTTCCGGGCAGAGGGACAAGCCCAGTGCCACTATTTTATGGGGTGGCAGCTTGTTGATTTTCAACCCCTTGAATTCGATTGATCCATTGGCTGGTTTCAACACTCCGGCAATGGTCCTGAATAGCGTGGTTTTTCCGGCGCCGTTGCTGCCCAGGAGCGCGACAAATTCCCCTTTTTCAATTTCCAGGGAGACATTCCGGATTGCCGCAAAACCGCCGATGACCGTGGTGACTTCCTTCAATTTAAGCAACGTAATCCCCTCCCAGGTAGGCCTCAATAACTGCTTGGTCTTTGCTGACCTCTTCAGGGGTTCCTTCGGCGATCTTTTCACCAAAATTTAATACCACTATCCGGTCGGCCAGGTCCATGATCATGCGCATTTTGTGCTCGATTATACATATTGTAAGTCCTGCCGCTTTCATTTTTTTGATCAAGTTGGTTATTCCGTCGGTCTCTTCCTGAATTAAACCGCCGGTGGGTTCATCCAGAAGGATGACCCGGGGACTGCTCATCAGCGCCACCCCTATGGCCAGGCGTTTTTGTTCCTCCTGGGAAAGGGTTGATACAAAGTGCAGCGCTTTTTCCGCCAGGCCGATGAAACCCAGTGTTTCCATGATTTTAGCCTCGCACCCGGCCCGGTCTTCTTTCCAGCGGCGGGTGTGAAAGATAGTGCTCCAAAAACCGCTGCTGGTGCGCAATTTATACCCGATGGCCAGGTTATCCACCACCCGCAGCTGGTCAAACAGGGCGGTGGTTTGAAAGGTGCGGGCGATGCCTTTATGGGCGATGTGGTAGGGTTTAAGACCCGAAATATCTTCGCCATTCAGGTAAATTTTGCCGGAAGTGGGACGCAGCATGCCGCTGATCAAATTAAACACGGTGGTTTTGCCGGCCCCGTTTGGACCGATAATGGCTAAAATATCCCCCCGGTTGACACCAAAACTGACTTCGCTTACGGCAACCAGACCTTCAAAATGCTTGGTCAGGTTTTCCACTTTCAGCAGCACTCGGTACACCTGCCTTCCTGCGATGAGAATAATTCACTGCTTTAACCCGCAGGCTTGCCAGCCCGCCCATCAGTCCCCTGGGAAAATAAATGATGACCACGATTAACAGAGCTCCAAAGATCAGCTGGCGGTATTCCTCCAGGAACTGCATGTATTCCATCAATATGGGGATGGCGAATGCGCCGGCGATTGGCCCGGACAGGGTGGCCGCGCCGCCTAAAAGGAGATAGACCAGCCAGTTGAAGGTAAGCGTGTAAGAAGCGGTGCTGGGACTGATGCTGCCGATGATGCTGGCGTAAATTCCCCCGGCCAGGGCGGCGAAAAAGTTGGCCACAACAAACGAAAGCATCTTGGTGGCGAAGGTATTAATGCCCACCGCGTCCGCCAGCACTTCATTATTACGGACGGCCATAAAACTAAGCCCCTGCAGGGAATAAACCAGCCGGTGCATTACGAATAGCGTAAGCAGCAAAAATGCCAGCACAAGGTAGTATTGAGCCGTTTGGGTTTGAAACGTGATCTCCCCGGCCAGGGGCAGCGGTATGGGGGAGGGGCGGGGTATGCCCACCACGCCGGTGTGGCCCCCGGTTAGCGACACCCAATTGCCGGCGATTATGGATACTATGACGCCAAAACACAATGTGGCGATGGCGAAGTACGAGCCCCGCGTGCGCAGGGTTGGAATGCCGATTAAGAATCCAACCAAGGCGGCCAGCAGGGCTGAGGCCGGTAGCGCCAGCCAGAAAGAAACCCCCGCTTTGGTCATCAATCCCACCCCGTAAGCCCCGATACCGAAAAAACCGGCATGGGCCAGGGATGCCTGGCCGGTATAGCCCAGGATCAAGTTCATACTCAAGGTGGCTATGGCAAAAATGCAGCTAATGATGATGATCTGAAAAAAATAGCGGTTGGGCACCAGTAGCGGCACTGCCAGGGCTATGGCCAGTATTGCCAGGTAAAACCATTTTTGCTTTATCAACTGCAAAACCAATGTTAACCGGCCTCCTTTCCAAACAAGCCAGTGGGTTTGATGGCCAGGATCAGGATCAGGGCGCCAAAGGCGAATACATCTTTGTAATCAGCCGATATGTAACCGCCTCCAAGGGCCTCAATCAGCCCCAGGATATACCCGCCGCATATCGCGCCGGGTACGCTGCCCAGGCCGCCTAGAATAACGATGATAAATGCCTTCATTCCCAACAAGGCGCCCATGCTGGGGGAGACCATGAAGATGGGGGCGACCAGGGAAGCGGCTGCGGCGGCCGTGGCGGTGGCTATGGCAAAGGTCATGGAGGACACCCTGTTTACATTTATCCCCACCAGCATGGCTCCCTCCCTGTTTTGGGCCACTGCTTCAATGGTGGTTCCGGGGGTGGTTTTTTTTAGGAATAGTTGCAGCAAAATTATTAACACAATGGCCGCGATGATAACAAGCAAGCGCTGCTGGGTCAGGATAATACCCATAATCTCAATGGGATTGGGGTAGGGATTGGGAATGCGCTGGCCCTGGGGGCCCCATGCTACAATAACAAATGTTTCCAGAAACATCAGCGCCCCGATGGCCGAGATGAATGAATTGATGTGGGGCTGGTTTCTCAGGGGGCGGTAAACCACGCGTTCAACGAACATTCCCACCAGGGCCAGGACGACCATGGAGGAGATCATGGCCGTCCAAAATCCGAAACCGTAAAGAGTCACCAGGAAAAAGGTTACATAACCGCCGAGCATGTAAAGATGGCCGTGGGCAAAGTTCGGTATGTGCAAGATGCCGAAAACCAGCGTCAGGCCCAGGGCCACCACGGCGTAAGTGCTTCCCAGCATAATTCCGTTAATTATCTGTTGAAGAAACAGTTCCATCGGGTCCCACCCTTCTTGCTGTATGAATTCTATAAAATAATGACGTGTAAGTCTGTTTCCGCACCCTTCAAGGGGGAATATTATAACTTGCTTGTAAATTGTCTTGAATCAATTGATCCTGCCCCGGGCCGGCGAAGTGGTTTTTGGGGCAAACGCCGAACAATGATCGCTTGGGGAGAAGAGCATGAATCAATGATTTTTTCCCTGCCGGGGTTTTGTTGCCTGTATAAACCACCTCCTTTGAGTCAGATCAGATATAAAATGATTAACAAGGCCTGTCTGTAATAAGATTTTAAAAATGTTTAAAATTAAAATAAAAAAATAAATTTACATTAATGAGAAAATTAAATATATTTGCATGCACAAAGTATGCCATTGACCTGGCAAATTGGAACCTTTGGGATAATCCAGAAAGGACTTTCTTTTAGGATGGGCTGGCGATTTCGACCGAATATTATCGTTAAAAAGATAAACAAAAATGTTGTTTAATTGAACATTGCTGCTGGAAGAGCCTCGGTTGCGCTGCATCACAGCTCCGTAATGGTGGTAGCTTATTCAATAAATGTAACCGTTTTTATTGCTGTGCCGTTGACCGGGAACGCATGAAATCCCGAACAAGTCCATGGGGAGAGCAAATCCCACCTCCGGAACGGAGGTGGGAACGCAAAGTTACTTGGTGTAATTTTCCAGCGGCATCCATTTATGGGGATTGGAGGCGGTTATTTTTTGTTTAAGCTGGTTAAACTCGTCTTCCGTCTTGGTCCAGTAAATATAGCTGATTGGTGTTTCATATTTGCCCTCTTTAATTATCTGCACGGAACCGGACACCAGCATTCGTCCCGTGTCTTTTATCCCGTAGTATTCCGCCGGGTATTTATCCCCGGTGAGAGGGAATACTTTCGGAAATGCGGCCCTGATGGCACGAACGTCTTCCACGGTGCCGGCTTCCTCCATGGCCCGGGCCAGTGCGTGCATGGCGCAGTAGTTGAGCACGGCCTCCCAGGTGTTGTGTACTTTATATTTTTCGGTGTACTTATTATTAAAAATACTCGCCATTTGGGTTGGTATGTCCTTCACCGCCGCCACGCCGATGACGTTTTCCATCATGCTGGTGCTGCCTTTGAAGACCTCGTCGACAATGTAATCCATCTTGGCCTGGTCGATCAGGATGAAGCCGCCCTTATAACCCAGTGTCCGGGCCTGTTCTATCACCAGCCCGGTGGGGGACGAGGGTCCTCCGACAACCATAACATCGGGCTTGGTGGCAATGGCCGCGGTCAACTGGGAGGAGAAATCCGTTTCGGTGTAATAATTGGCCGGCTGGTCCGCGGTAACTTGACCGCCCAGCTCGTGTTCCCAGTACTCCTTGAAGGCTTCACGCCACTCGTCGCCATACGCCCCCAGGGTGATCACCATGGCCGCCTTGCGCCAGCCCTGCTCCCAGGCCACGTCGGAAAAGCCCCTGACGTATGCCGTAAACGGAGGTGGGATGGATACGGTCAGCTCGTTGTTCATTTCATCAACTTTTGGGGTGCTGGTGTAAGCCATAATGATGAATTCGTTTCCGGGTTCCTGGTTTATTTCCATCATCGGAGCGATGGTATTGAATACAGGATTGAACACCGCGGGCGCCTTGTACTGATCGCGGAACCGCCTGGCGTTGTTCACCGCCTGGGTGGGATCGGCCATATCATCCAGTTTTTCCAGTTTGAACACATACTTTTGGCCGTTGACGGTGATGCCGCCGGCTTCGTTGATGTCGTTAATTGCGCAGTCGACGCCGTTGAGACAATCCTGCCCGTATTGCGCGCCTGGTCCGCTCAGGGGACCGGTGTAACCGATAATCACCTCTTTGGGCGGTTCGCCCGAGCCGCCGCCGGATTTATCCCCTTCCTGCTTCGAGCCGCCGCCACAGCCTGCCAGGGCAAGCGCCAGGCTCAACACTAGTAAAAAGGTCAATCCTTTTAACCGCTTCATTTTTTTCCCTCCAAGCATTAGTTAGTAACCGGTCTTGAAACTTTCCAAATGAACAAGCGCCGCTTATGTTAGGTGTTTTTCCCGGAAAATCACCTCCTTGCCTGTTAGTAATTAATTTTTAAAATACATAAAACATAGTAAATTAAAAAAAATTAGAAAATTATGTTGATTTATGCCTTAATCATTTATTGGTAAAAGTGTACAAATTCATTATAAACGGTGGGATTTGAACAAATAATATTTTTCCCGCCAAATGACATAATGCTTATTACGGGGGCGCCTTAATTATGACGCGCCCCCGGTATCATATATGCGATGTTATCAGAGCTATCCGGCGAATGTAACACGGTATTGAATTTCGCCGGGTTTACAGTCCTTCTTCCAGGATATCGACAGCGGAAGTGTCGCAGTCCTTGATGATTTCGGCAATTTTAAATATCTCGGGAACAATGTTCCTGATATAGAACCTGGCGGTTTGCACTTTCCCCTGGTAGAACGGGTAGTCAAAGTGATTCTCGCCCAGTTCCTGGATCTTCTGTAATGCAACCGCCGCCTGTTCCAACAGCAACGACCCGCCCCAGAGCATGGCGGTGGCGTGCAGAACCCTGGTGGAGTATAAGGGCACGATTTTAATGTTTTTGGCGAAGTTCGCGGCGATAAAGCCCTGAATTTCCCGGTAGGCGCCCACCGCCTTGCTCATGATTTCATATTCCCGGGCAAAGCCTTCGAGGTCTTTGTTGCTTTCAATGGACTCGGCCACTTCCTTGAACCACTCGGCAAAAATCTTGCCGTTGTCCAGCCTCCACTTTCTGCCCACCAGGTCCAAGGACTGGATAAAGTTGGTGCCCTCCCAGATGGACAGGATTTTGGAATCCCTGGCGCACTGGGCCACGGGGTATTCCTCGGTAAAGCCGTACCCGCCGTGTACCTGGATGGCTTCCGCGGTGGTCTGCCAGACCATATCCGAGGGATAGGCTTTGATCAGCGGGTTGTTGACTTCGATTCTTCTCTGGGCCATTTTCCTTTCTTCGGGGTCATTGCTGTACCTGGACAGGTCAATGTAATAAGAGTTTTTCATGATCATGGCCCGGGAGGCCTCGATGATGGATTTCTGGAACAGCAGCATCCTCCTGATGTCCTCGTGCTCGATAATGCGCACCCTCGGGCCCTTGGGATTGCTGATCGACTTGCCCTGGACGCGTTCCTTGGCGTACTGGAGTGCGTAGTTGTAAGCCGCCTGGGCGATGGCCATGGCGGTAAGGCCGGTGCCCTGCCTGGCGCCGTTCATCATTACGAACATCTGGGCCATACCTTCGGCCTTTCCGTTTTCATCGGGGGGGTTCCCTAGCAGGATGCCGCGGCAGGTGCCCTCGTCACCGAAGCTCAACATGGCGGTGGCGGAACCCTTGATGCCCATTTTGTGTTCAATGGCCACCGTGGTTACGTCGTTGGGCTCGCCCAGGCTGCCGTCCTCATTGACCCAGATTTTGGGGACAATGAACAGGGAGATGCCCTTGGTGCCGGGAGCTGCTCCTTCGCATTTAGCCAGCAGCAGGTGAATGATATTTTCGGTCAGGTCATGGTCGCCCGCGGTGATGAAACACTTGGTCCCCTTGATTTTATACACCCTGGGGTCTTCGGTGGCAAAGGCCTTGGTGGTGATTTCCCCCACGTCGGAGCCGCAGCAGGGTTCGGTCAGGCACATGGTGCCCGACCATTCGCCGCTGTACATTTTGGGCAGGAACCGTTTTTTGTCTTCTTCCGTGCCGAACAATTCGATCAAGTTGGATGCGCCTTTGGCCAGGCCGATGTAAGGGTGAAAGGCCGGGTTGGCCGCGTTGAAAAACTCCTCCAGGGCAATGTGCAGCAAGGTGGGCAATTTGCCCTCCTCGTCGGGGTCGAACTGGGAGTTGCCGTAACCGTTTTCTTGCATGAATTGGTAAAGTTTGTGGAAAGACGGCGGTGTAGTTACTTTGCCGTCCTCGAATTTGGCGCCGATTTTGTCCCCGTCGATGTTGGTGGGGGCGACGACTTCCTTGGCCACCTTCAGGCCTTCGTCCAGGATCATGTCAATGTCGTCCATTTCGTAGTTGTCCTTGAAGGCGTCGAAGTTCAGGATTTTTTCCGTGTTCAGCCATTCTTTGAGGATAAATTTGTGGTCGCGATTGGAATAGATGAAGTTGCTGGACATGTGTTCGCTCTCCTTTTCGTTAATTAGCTATTTAACTTGCTCCTCTCACTCCGGAAATCCGCCGGATCGCCTTGCATCTCGTTGTGACTTGGCTATCCGGCGGTTTCTTCCGTTCGTTGCGCGGCGAGAAATTGTTACCTGCCCTTAAAGTCGGGCGGCCTCTTCTGGAAGAAGGCCGTGGCACCCTCTTTGGCGTCCTCGCTGGCGAACACGACGGCGGAGCCGGCCTGTTCGATTTTAATGCCTTCCTCAATGGTGGTGTCGAGGCCCTTGGTGACCGCTTTCAAAATTTCCCTGATGGCGATGGGTGCGCCCTTGGCCAGCCTGGCGGCCAGCGCCTTGGCTTCGGACAGCACTTGTTCGGCGGGCACCACTTTGTTGACCAGCCCGTAGCTCAGGGCCTCTTCGGCGCTCAGGGGGTCGCCGGTAAGCATCACTTCCAGAGCCTTGGTTTTGCCGATCAGCCTGGGCAGGCGCTGGGTGCCGCCCCAGCCCGGGATGATGCCCAGCTTGACCTCGGGCAGCCCGATTTTGGCGGAAGCTGATAAAATCCTGAGGTGGCAGCTCATGGCCAGCTCGTTTCCGCCTCCGAAGGCGCTGCCCTGGATCGCCGCGATCACCGGCTTGGGATAGTTTTCAATTTTCAGGAATACGTCGTGGCCGCTGATCTTGGGGGTATTGCCGGCCTGGATGGAGGCAAATTCGCTGATGTCCGCCCCGGCGGAAAAGAGTTTTTCACCTGTTCCCGTGATCACAATGGCCCTAACTTCATCATCGCCCAGACACTCGTCCAGCAGGTTGTTCAAATCGCGTAGCACGCCCTGGCTGAGGGCGTTGGCCGGCGGGTTGTTGATTGCCGCCACTACATACCCGTTCTCCTTTTCCACTACCAGTTTGGTGTACTCCATATCAAAAATCCTCTCCTTGCGGGTTTCATTGTAATAAATCGAACCTTTGTTGTGGTTGTCAGCACTTTTCGATAATGGTGGCCACACCCTGCCCGCCGCCGCAGCAGGCGGTGATAAGGGCGTATTGACCGTTTCTCCTGTGCAGTTCATAGACGGCTTTAACGGTCAGGATGGCCAGGGACCCGGCAATGGGGTGACCCAGGGCGATGGCCCCGCCGTTGGGGTTGAATTTCTCCTGATCACGCCAGTCGATGCCCAGTTCCCGGCAGCAGGCGATGGCCTGCGCGGCAAATGCTTCATTTAGCTCGATTACGTCCATCTGGTCAATGGTCATCCCGGCCATGGCCAGGGCCTTTCTGGTTGCCGGGACGGGTCCCATGCCCATAATATTGGGGTCCACTCCGCCGGCGCCGTAGGCGCGGATTACGGCCATGGGTTTCAGGTCCAGTTCCTCCGCCTTTTCCCGTGATGTGATCAACAGCGCGCCGGCTCCATCGTTAATGCCGGACGAGGTTCCCGCGGTTACCGTGCCGCCCTTTTTAAAGACGGGAGGGAGCTTGGCCAGCGCTTCCATGGTGGTGTTGGGACGCGGGTGTTCGTCCACCTCGAATACCACCGGGTCGCCCTTCTTCTGGGGTATTACCACCGGAACGATCTGTTCCTTGAACCGGCCCTCTTTTAGCGCCCTGGCCGCCTTGACCTGGCTCAAATATCCGAACTCATCCTGCTCTTCCCTGGGCACGTTGAAACGCTCGGCCACGTTTTCGGCGGTGATGCCCATGGGCGGGTCGCCGATTTCCTGGGGGCTCAAGGGTCTTGGCATAATCCACCTTGAGGGGGCCCGCTGGTAAGCCGAAGCGGGTTTTTCCAGCAGGTAGGGCTGGCGGGTCATGCTTTCCACCCCGCCGGCCAGGTAGATGTCGCCCACCCCGGCCCGGATATGCGTAGCCGCCAGGTTCACCGCGGTGGAACCGGAACCGCACTGGCGGTCAATGGTGATGGCAGGAATTTCCATGGGCAGGCCCGCCATCAAAAGGGACATCCGGCCGATGCAGCCGGGCGCACCCAGGCAGTGCCCGAAAATTACCTCGTCAATCAACCCGGGTTGTTTGAGGCCGCTCCTGGCGACGGCCTCCTTCATTACCAGCGCCGCCAGGTGCTCCGGCGGAACATCTCTGAGGGCGCCATTTTCCCTGGCGATGGGTGTCCTTACGGCGCTGACGATGACTGCTTCACGCATTGTTGCTGCTCCTTTCGTTAATAAATAATCAACAACTGATTACAAGGCACTCCCTTTTTTGAAATAAATTGAAAACTTGGCAGGCTGGGCGACCCTGTCTGTTGTGCGTCGCCCAGCCCGTTTATCGCTTAATTTAGCCGCAATTATTTACCAACTAAGTCCTATTTTTTGCTGTAATCGTAGAAACCCTTGCCTTTCTTTTCGCCCCATTCTCCCTTGACGAATTTCTCCACGATGATGGGGGAGGGCTTGTAAGCCGGGTCGCCCGTTTCCCGGTAGCGTTCCATGCCGATATAGTAGGACAGGTCGATCCCGGTAAGATCCATCAGGCGGAACGGTCCCATGGGATGGCCCAGGGCGTAGACCACGGCCTTGTCGATGTCCTCGTAGGAGGCCACGCCCATGTCGTAAATGTGCAGTGCTTCGTGATTGATGGCGGCCACAATCCGGTTGACCAGAAAGCCGTAGATCTCCTTTTTCAGCATGACCGGAACCTTGCCGATGTCCTTGGCCAGGTCGTAGATTTTCTGGGCCACTTCATCCGAGGTATGCGGCCCGTTCACAACCTCCACCAGCTTCATGACCAGGGCGGGGTTGAAGAAGTGCATGTTGCACACTTTTTCCGGGCGCTTGGTGGCCGGAGCGATTTTGGAGCTGACGATGAACGAGCTGTTGGTGGCCAGGATGGTATGGGGCGGGCAGATTTCGTCCAGCTGTGCGAATAGCTTCAGTTTCAGGTCCAGTTTTTCCAGGATGGCTTCCACCACCACGTCGGCGTCCCCGGCGGCCTCTTTCAAATCCGTGGTGAAGGAGATGTTGGCCCTGGCCTGCTTGGCGACTTCTTCGGTCATTTTGCCCTTGGCCACTCGCTGGGGCAGGTAGGTGTCGGCAAAGTTTTCCGCTTTTTTCAATATTTCCTCGTTAATGTCGGTGCACTTCACCTTGTAGCCCGCAATGGCGAAGCAAAGGGCGATTTGGTGACCCATGTTGCCGGCGCCCACTACGCAAATGTTGTTGATTCCCGGTATTGTCATTGATTAACACCTCTCCTTGATAATTTTTTTATCTTGCACCCGCCCGGCAGGGCGGGACCGCTTCAGGATCGCTTTTACTCTTCGATTCCGGCCAGGCGCTTGGCGATTTTTTTCTTGGCGTTGATATCGTACATACCCATGATGGCGATCTTTTCCATGATCGGCGAGCCGCCGCCGTGGATACCCGCCACCTGTGACACCCCCGCGTGGGCCGAGCACAGCATGTCGCTGCAAAGCCGGAAGCAGCGGTGCACGTCGTCGGCGCTGATTTCGGGATTGCGCATGATATACTTGTTCAGCAAATCCCTGGTGACCGGGTTGAGGAAATCGCCCTCCGGAGGCAGGGTGGCGGGGAGCCCGCCGGCGATATCGGCCAAAATTTCATGCTCGTGATAAACATTGACCCCGGCGTGGTAACGTGCCACGTTGGTGTAGACGAAATTGGGCACGTAGGTCCCGGAAGCGGCCTTGGATGCTTTCACCGCCGAGGCGATGCCGGTACCGTAAACCAGCTCGGCCACAGCCACCAGGTCGGCCAGTTTGTCCCGCACGTGGGGGGCCTTGGCCACCCCGTTGTATTCGGCCACCAGCGCGGTGGCGCCCATGATTACATCGGTAACGGCGGGCTTGCACCCGGTGTAGCTGTGCCGGTGGTAGTTGGCGAACTGGATGGCCAGCTGGCCGGCGAATTTGGTTTCGCCGCACAGGAATACCCGCTCCCACGGTACGAATACGTTATCAAAGATGGTGAGGGAGTCGGCGGAACCGTATTGTTCAATGGGAGCCTTGAATTCCTTTCTCTGCCTGGGCGCGGTGGCGCGGCAAACCAAATACACGCCCTCGGTATCCGCCGGTACGGCGAAGGCCACCGCCCAGTCGGCATCCTTTTCCGTCATAAATCGGGTAGGCACAACGATAATTTCATCGGCATAGGGCGCAATGGTGTTATGCGCCTTGGCCCCGCGCACCACGATGCCGTCGGAGCGTTTTTCCACCACCCGCAGGTACAGGTCGGGGTCCACCTGCTCGTGGGGCCGTTTCATCCGGTCGCCCTTGACGTCGGTTTGGGCGCAGTTGCCCACCAGGTCGTTTTCCTGATAATATTCCAGGTACTTGAGAAAACGCTCGTGATAGTTGGTGCCCATGGCCAGGTCGCAGTCCTTGGTCACCACCGACAGGGCGTTCAGCGCGTCCACGCCCATGCAGCGCTGGATGCAGCCGCCCACGTGCTGGCATAAAAACCGGGTCATCTCTTGTTTTTTCAACAGGTCGTCCACGCTCTGGTGAATATGGGTGAAGCGGTTGATGGTTTTGCCGGTGATGTGCGATTTGGCGGTCATTAAATCCGCGTATTTCGGGTCGGCTGCGAAGTTGAATGTTTCGGCAATTACGTTCTGGCCGGGGATCAGCTGGGGGTCGTCCCTTTCCAAAAGCTGCCCGTTGATGTACACGTTTTTGCGCATGGAGCGAAGCTTTTCCCTGTACTGTTCCGCGGTTCTCAACTATTTTACCTCCTTAAAACGACGGTATTGTTTGTGATGACTGTATTTATTGGGGGGGTGCCGGGGCCGGTTTTTTGTTCCTGCCGTCCCGGCATATCAAAATTCCACAGCAATTTTTGTGCCAAAAGGTTTTGTTTTAAGGTTTTTTTAGAAAATTACTACTATTACAGGAGTTGCAACAATTGAACCGCCTCTGACGAATGAAACAAGTGGGGAGTCGTTCATTTTTTAAACGTGATAATTTATTTGCTTAACATTTGGGGCCGGGGTGCGGCGGGTAAAGGATAAATTGGTCAACATGTTGACCTTTCCCGGAACGAATGGAGTGTGGTATAAAAATTGCATTTTAAACTTTTAATATTGTGAACTTTTAAAAAATATGGAGGTGTTTATTAATGCGTACGGCCCAACTATCTGGATAACTGCGCTCCATGAGGCTCAACGTCTACATAGGCGGAAAATATGCAGTCCCCAGCCCGTCATGGGTCCGGAGCCATTAGGTTGTGGTTTGCCGGCACGGCCCGGGGTTTTAGGATAAACATGAAAATGTGTGCCAGGAAAATATACTGCAAATAAAATACCCGCTTTGGCGAAGTTCTGGAGGTGCATGGATATTGTCTCCAGCCGGGGAGAAATTTGAATCGTTAAAGCCGTTTTTTGAACCGCAGTCAATTGCCCTGATCGGAGCTTCAAACAATCCCGGAAAACCCAGCGGCCGGCCGCTCTTTGCTTTGATCAACAAGGGGTACAAGGGAAAAATCTACCCTGTTAATCCAAAATACGATCACATTTCCGGCATTAAATGCTACCCGTGCCTGGCGGATATTCCCGGCCCGGTTGATTTGGCCGTTGTCAGCGTGCCCGCCGCCGGTGTATATGATGCCCTGGAACAATGCGTGGACAAGGGGGTCAAGGCTGCCGTTATCTTTAGCTCGGGATTCGCCGAAACCGGCCCGGAAGGGCGCCTGGCCCAGGACCGGATAGCCGAACTGGCCGGGAATTCCGGTCTCCGCCTTTGCGGCCCCAACTGCCTGGGCGTGGTCAACACCCGGAACGGGGTGATGGCTTCCTTCGCCTTTATTGTCGACATTCCCGACTTGGACAACGGGACGGTTGGTTTCGTTACCCAGAGCGGCGCCTTCGGCGCGTTGATTTACGCCCAGGCGCTTTGCAGCGGGGTGGGGCTGAACTATTTTGTCAGCGTCGGTAACGAGGCCGACCTGGAATTTGCGGATTTTCTGGGGTATATGGTACAGGACGACAACACCAGGGTGCTGGGCGGGTACCTGGAGGGTGCCAAGGACGGCCCGAAACTGCGCCGGGTGGCCGAAGAGGCCGCCCGGCTCGGCAAGCCGGTAATGATCATGAAAGTGGGGCGCAGTTCGGCGGGAGCCAGGGCCGCCTCTTCCCACACCGGTTCCCTGGCGGGCTCGGACAGAATTTATGACGCGTTTTTCAAGCAAACCGGTATCATCAGGATCGACGGGCCGGAGGAACTAATTGCCTTTGTGCCCTTAATCCTGGCAGGGCGGTTGCCCAAAGGAAGAAACATCGCTTTGTTGACAGTGTCGGGCGGCGCCGGGGTTACCCTGGCCGATATGTGTGAGCGGCTTGGTCTTAACATTCCTCCGCTCAGTGAAAGCGCCAGGTCCAAAATGGAAGCCGCGCTGCCGTTTTTTGCTTCAGCTCAAAATCCGATAGATTTGACTTCACAGTATGTTACCAATCCGGAAATGCTGGTGGCTTGCTTCAACGCTTTGCTGGAGGAAGACAATATAGACATCATCCTGGGCAACTTCGACTTGCGGGAGCCCTACGGGATGGAGATGGCCCGGCGGGTTATCGACATTTATTATTCCACGGGTAAAACCATCGTCATCTGCCCCTGGATCTTTCCGGGCCAGGACGAGGGGGACGGGGTAAGGGAATTGCGCCGGGCCGGCGTGCCGGTCCTGCTCGACACCGCGCAGGCCGTCAGGGCGGTGGCGCACCTGGTGGACTACGCGGATTTCCTGCGTAGAAAGAGCGGGAAATACCGGGTGCCAAGCATTTCGGTGCAGGGTTATGATTCTATCCGGGATCTTTTCAAGGGCAAAGGGACGTTGAGCGAGGGTGAGTCCAAAGCGCTGCTGTCCAAATTCGGTATTCCGGTGACCCGGGGCGGCCTGGCCGGTTCCGCGGATGAAGCAGTGGAACTTGCCGGGCAAATTGGTTACCCGGTGGCGCTGAAGGTGGATTCGCCCGATATTCCGCACAAGACCGAGGCGGGTGCCGTTTTTCTCAACCTGGCCTCGGAGGAGGAAGTGAGAAAGGCATTTGCGGCTATTTTGCAAAATGCCGGCAATTACAAACCGGATGCCCGGATTAACGGCGTACTGGTGCAGGAAATGCTGCCGGAGGGGATCGAGGTGATCATCGGGGTGACCAGGGATCCGGTATTCGGCCCCACGATCATGTTCGGCCTGGGCGGCATTTTCGTGGAGGTACTAAAAGACGTTTCATTCCGGGTAGTCCCGTTAAGCCGGGGGGATGCCCTGGACATGATCAAGGAAATCAAGGGGTACCAGGTGCTGAAAGGGGTGCGGGGCAGGCCCCCTGCCGACATAGAAGCCCTGGCCGGCGTGATTATGAAGGTTTCCACCCTGGCCACGGTATTAAAGGATCAAGTTGAGGAACTGGACATCAACCCCCTGGTGGTTTACCCGGAGGGGAAGGGAGTCAAGGCCGCAGACGCCATGGTTGTGACCAAGGAATTTTAACCGAGGAGGTGCGCAGCTAATTGAGCCGGAAAAAGGGATCGCTTGATTTAAAGCAGGAAGTCATGGACAGCGGGGCATGTGCCAATTGCGGCCTGTGCGCGGGACTCTGCCCTTATATCAAGGCCGCGGGTGAGCGCGTCGCCCTGGTCCACCCCTGCGGGCTGGAGGAAGGAAACTGCTACCGGTTGTGTCCCCGGACGTCCACGGATTGGGAACAAATGGATAAGAGGGTGTTCGGCCGGGAGCGCGTTGACCATGTTTTGGGCAACCACCGGGAGATTGTCTTTGCCCGCTCGTTGCAGATGGACGCGGCCGAAAAAGGACAGTACGGGGGCGTTGTCAGCGCCCTGGCGGCTTTTCTGCTGGAACAGGGCCGGGTGTCCGGCGCGGTTTTGGCCGGCGGCCCCGCCGGGGAAGCGCCCCGGGCGGTGGTGGCGACAAATAGGGACGAGGTGCTGGCCTGCGCCGGGTCCCGCTACAGCGCCTCCCCCACGCTGTCCGCGGTGCACCGGGCCGTAAAAGAAGGTATAAACAGCCTGGCGGTGGTGGGGAGGCCTTGCCAGGTGCTGGCCCTCAGAAAAATGCAGGGGCTGGAGGACGGGCCGGGTTACCCTCCGGCCGTGGATAAAGTGGAGTTTGTGATCGGGTTGTTCTGCTTCTGGTCCCTGGAGACCGGAATTTACGATTTGCTTAACCGGAAGGCGGGCGGCCAAAGGATCTTAAAGGTGGATATTCCCCAAGACTTTTTAACGATCACCACGGCATCGGGCTCCGCGAACATACCCGTTGACGAGGTGCGGCCGCTTATTCGCCCGGCCTGCCGGCTGTGTTTCGATCCCACGTCCGAGTTTGCCGATGTTTCGGTTGGTTCCACCGAGTACGACCCCCGGTGGAATACCCTGATCGTAAGGAGCGCCAAAGGCAAGGAAATCGTGGACGCGGCCCGCGCACGGGGAATCATTGAAACCAGGGCCTACCCTGAAGAGCGCCTGCCGCTTTTATACCAAGCCGTCCGCAATAAAAAACTGAGAGTGCTGCAGGCCCTGGAGTCCGGGCAAGGCGCGGGTTATTTGCAGTTGACTGGTCAATACCGGGAAGCACTCCAGCGGGAAAGGGGGATGAACCAGTGAGTTTTCTCAGTTTACTGGTGAACGAGCCGGGGCGCAGCGTGCTGATGACGGGCAATGAAGCTGTGGCCAGGGGCGCCATCGAAGCCGGTATCGGATACGCGTCCTCGTACCCGGGGTCGCCCACCGCGGAAATCCTGGGGAACCTGGGGCGGCTGGCCGGAGATTATCATTTTTACGCCGAGTGGTCAGTCAACGAAAAAGTGGCCCTGGAAGGGGCGGCGGCGGCATCATTTGCCGGGTTGCGGTCCATCTGCATCATGAAGCCCAACGGGGTGAACGTAGCCCTGGATAGCCTGGCCAGCATCTCCCAGTCGGGCATCAAGGCCGGGCTGGTGCTGGTGGTGGGGGACGACCCTGCCGGGCATTCCAGCACCAACGAGGAAGATTCCCGGTACCTGGAAAAGCTGGCCCATATGCCCATTTTGGAACCCAGCACCCCCCGGGAAGCCAAGGAGATGACCCTGGCGGCATTTGAGTTGTCGGAGAAAATCAAGCTCCCGGTGGCGCTGCGCTGCGTGACCCGGGTCTGCCATGCCAGCGGCAATGTCACCGTCGGGGAAATTGCCGGGGTGAACAGAAAGCCGGCAATCGGTAAAAACGAGCGTTTCATAACGGTAAAATTCCTCCACGCTCTACAGGAGGCAAAATTGAACCAGGTGCGGCGGATGGCCGACGCGTGGCCCTTTAATCGCTACGCCGGGCCTGAGAACGCTAAAACCCTGGTGATCACGGCGGGGGCAAGTTTCATGTACGCCAGGGAAGCCGTGAAAGAGCTGGGCCTGGAGGGGGAAGTGGGCATTCTTAAACTGGGCATCAGTTGGCCCCTGCCGGAAAAAACCCTGCTGGGCCGGTTGAAAACGGCTGAAAAGGCGGTCTTTATTGAAGAAGTCGAACCCTTTATCGAGGAAAACGTGATGCACCTGGCGGCCCAGCACATGATGGATCTTTATCCCCTGCAGTTTTACGGTCAAAAATCCGGGCATGTGGCGGGACCCTCCGGCCCGGGCATCGGGGAAATGAACCCGGAAATCGTCGCCATGGCACTGGCCGCCGTTTGCGGGGTAAATTACAGCCCGCCCCCGGGTTGCGACGAATCCGTCAAAAAATTGGTTCCCAAGGTGCCCCAACGCGACCTGGCTTTCTGCGCCGGCTGTCCCCACCGGGCCTCTTTCTGGGCGGTCAAGTCGGCTTTGGCCCTGGACGGGCGTGACGGCGTCGTGCTGGGGGATATCGGCTGCTACACCATGGGCGTGGGCCGTACGGGTTTCAACCTGCTGCAGACCGTCCACGCCATGGGTTCGGGCGTGGGCATGGCCTGCGGGCTGGGCAAGCTGGCGGATTATGGCTTTAACCAACCCGTTGTGGCCATGGTGGGGGATTCCACCTTTTACCACGCGGCCATTCCCGCCCTGGTCAACGCCCGTTACAACAAATCCAGTTTCCTGCTGGTCGTGCTGGATAATGAAACCACGGCCATGACCGGCCACCAGCCCCACCCCGGCATGGGCAAAAACGCCATGGGCGAAGAAGTGGTGCGGATGCCCGTGGAGTCCGTGGCGGAAGGGCTGGGCATCCCCGTATCGGTGCATGACCCGTACGATGTGGAGGGAACAACTGAGCTGGTGTTCCATTTGCTGCAAAGCGAGGGTACCAAGGTACTGGTATTGCGCCGCGCCTGCGCTCTGATTGCGGCCAAAGGGACCAAAAAGCCCAGGGTTTACGTGGACCAGGAGCTGTGTATCGGCGACAGCTGCGGCTGCAACCGGTTTTGCAATCAAACCTTTTCCTGCACGGCCAACATCTGGGATGTGAAAAACAACAAAGCGGTGATTGACGAGGTCGTCTGCAACCGGTGCCAAGTATGCGTGAGTCTCTGTCCCCGGGGGGCGATCAAGGTGGAAGGAGGGGAGCAAATTGGCTGAACCGAGTGTGCATAATATCATCGTTACGGGCGTCGGCGGGCAGGGCAATGTTCTGGCCTCCCAGATCATTGCCACGGCCGCGGTGAACAGCGGTTATTTTGTATCCGTGGGAGAAACCTTCGGCGCTTCCCAGCGGGGCGGGTCGGTGATGAGTCATATCAGGATATCCCGGGAAGAGGCCTACGGGCCGCTGATTCCCAGGGGCAAAGCCACCATGATTGTCGGCTTTGAGCCGCTGGAAACGCTGCGGACGCTGATCCCTTATGGGAACAAAGAAACCGGTGTAATCATGAATCTTCGTTCCAACTACCCCTTGAGCGTGCTGGTGGGTGAAGACACCTATCCCGAAATCGAAAAGATCAAGGAGGCAATTGCGGCCAACTCCCGCTTCCTGGTGGCGCTGGAAGCCACCGAACTGGCCGTGGCCGCCGGCGTGCCGGTGGGCACCAACATGGTGATGACCGGGGCTTTTGCCGGCGCCGGCGTGCTGCCCATTCCCCCGGAAACCTACGAGGGGGTCATTGCCGGGCTTTTTGGCGGGGAACTGCTGGAATTAAACCTTGCGGCATTCCGGGCGGGATTGAAAGCGATTGCCGCTGATCAAGATTTGGCAGGGCAGCGCCGGTAAAACCGCCCTTTACCGAAAGGAGGCGAAGCCCGGGGCATGACTTATTCCCAGCGGTTGAAACAAAAAATATCCGAAGGGCTTGAAGATAAGGTTTCCGCCTTTGTACGGCAGATGGTCACCCGCGTCCAGGGTCCCGTCATCCGGGAGATGATTCGGAAGTTTGACCGGGACGAACTGCGTTCCGTAAAGGAGTACGCCATCGGGCACCTGGCGGAACTGGTGGACCGATCCGTCGCCAGGCTGCAGGATAACGGCTTCATCGTATTCAGGGCCCGTACCGCCGGGGAAGCGGTGGATTATATTCTCAAGCTGGTTCAAGGCGGGGTCGTGGTCAAGTCAAAGAGCAACGCCGTTAAGGAAATCGGGCTGGTTGACGCGCTGGTGGCCGCCGGTGCAACGGTGGTGGAAACCGATCTGGGGGACAGAATCTGCCAGATGGGCAATATCCCGGCCAGTCACCCCATCGGCCCGGCGCTGCATGTGCCCGTGCAAAAGGTGGCGGAATTGTTTGCTGCGGAAACGGGGCAACCGGTGCCCCCGGTGCCGGAGGAAATCGTCAAGGTGGCCCGGGAAACTCTGCGGCAAAGGTTCTTTGAGGCCGGGGTGGGCATCAGCGGGGCCAATGCCATATGCGCGGACACGGGTTCGGTGGTGGTGATGGAAAACGAAGGGAACATCCGCTGTGTCACCAATCTGCCTCCCGTGCACATCATTGTCGCCGGAATTGAAAAAATCGTCCCCACCCTGGAAGACGGCATCAAGGTGGCCAGGGCCGCCGGGTTGTACGGGATGGGCCTGGACTTCGCCACTTACGTGTCGGTGATCAGCGGTCCCAGCCGCACTCATACGGTGGAGGGCAGGGTTGTTTACGGCCTGCAGGGACCCGGCGAGGTACATATCGTGCTGCTGGAAGAGGGGCGCTGGGAGGCCGTCAAGGAAGGTTTTGCCGAGTCCCTGTACTGCATCAACTGCGGTTCCTGCCTGGGCCGCTGCCCCGTATACGGGGAGCTGGGCGAAAGATACGGCCACAAGTACTTCGGCGGTATCGGGGTCATACACGCGGCGTTTGGCAGCGGCCTGGACAAAGCCCTGGAGGCGGGCCTGCCCCTGTGCCTGGGCTGCCGGAAATGCGTCGCCGCATGCCCCGTCCGGATCGACACGCCGGGCATGATCCAGCGTTTGCGGGAGCAGGCGGTGGCCGAAAAGGGCCTGGGCCGGGGGAGAAAAATGCTGCTAGGGCAGTTGTTGAACAACGGTTCGGCCATCCAAAGGATAGCCCCGGTCGCGGGTGGCCTGGTTTGCGACCGGGACGGCAGGGGAGGCTGGTATCCCCGTTATGCCCTGTTCGGCCTGGAGAAGGGCAGGCGCTTGCCCGAACTCAGCAAAAAAAGCTTTTTAAGCGATGCGCCGCGGCGATCCGGAAAAGGAGAGCGAAAAGTTGCTTACTTTGCCGGTTGCCTGAATAATCTCATCTTCCCGCGGGTGGCCGGCGCCACTCTCCGGGTTTTACGGAATAGCGGCGTTGAGGTGATTGTGCCGCCGGGTCAAAAATGCTGCGGCTACCCCTCCCTGGCCAACGGCGACAGGGATGGAGCCGTGCGCAATGCCATCGCCAATTTAAGGGCCTTTGGCGATGCCGGGGTTGAAGCCGTGGTAACCGATTGCGCCACCTGTTACAGCGGGCTGACCGGCTACCCGGAACTACTGGCCGGCGACTCCCGGTGGGTGGACAGTGCCCGGGAATTTGCCGGAAAGGTGAAGGAACTGGCCCAGTACCTGGTGGAAACAGGTTTTCAGCCCGCAGCAGGTGAAACGCAGCGCAAGGTGACCTATCACCAGCCCTGCCACCTGGCCGCCCATGGCCTGTCCCATGGCCGGGATTTGTTGCAATCGGTGCCGGGATTGCAGTTTGCGCCCTCGCAGCTGGAGGACAACTGCTGCGGCTTCGGCGGCACCTTTAACCTGGATTTTTACCAGTTGTCCAAAACCATCGGCGCCCATAAAATTCAACCCATTCATGGATCCGGCGCCGCAGTGGTGGTTACCTCCTGCCCCGGCTGCATGGTGCAGCTGATGGATCTGCTGGGTTCGGGAGGTCAACCGCAAGTAATGCACATTTCGGAACTTCTGGCAGGAGGGGGCGGGCAACATGGGTAAATATTTTGCGCCGCCCGGAGCGGTTGCGGAAATATCGGCCCGGCGCCGGCAAAAGCTTGCCCGCAACCCCGGGCTGGGAAAAGCCTATTTGGAGGCCAGGCGGGCTGCGTTGCGGCAAATGGACGCGCTGGTGGAAAAAGCGATGCAAACCCTCCGGGCCAAAAAGTGCGAGGTGCACCTGGCCGCCGGCGCCGCCGAGGCCCGGGAGTTGATTTTAAACCTGGTGGACGCGCCCATGGTGGTCAAATCCCGGTCCCTGGCGCTGGAGGAAATAGGTGTGGTGCCCGCCCTCAGGGCCAAAGGGGTGGAGGTGGTGGAAACCGCCCTGGGAGATTTCGTTCTGCAGCTGGCGGGCGTCCTGCCGGCGTGGCATTTAAGTGAAAAGGAAATTCTGAATGTTCTGAAGTCCGGGCTTGGCGTAACCGGGGACCTGCGCCGGGCCCTGGGGGGTGTCAGGGAGCACTTGCGCCGTTACCTTGCGGGCGCGGCGTACGGGCTGACCGGGGCCAACGCCGTGGTGGCGGAAAACGGCTCGCTGGTGATCATGGAGGACGAGGGGAACGCCCGGGCCGTTTCCAACCTGCCCCACACCCATATCGCCGTGGTGGGCATTGAAAAAATCGTGCCGGATCAGGAAAGCGCCATGACGGTGTGCCGTGCGGCGGCGGTGTACGGCACCGGGCAGGATCTTGGAAATTATCTTTCCATTATCACCGGCCCCAGTTCCACAGGCGATATCCAGGGCAAGCAGGTCTTCGGCATGCACGGCCCCCGGAGAGTGATCGTGATCCTGCTGGACAACGGCAGGAGGCGGTGCCTGGAGAGCGGTTTCGAGGAATTGTTATACTGCAACAACTGCGGCGCCTGCCTGGAGGTATGCCCGGTGTTCCCGGCCAGGGGCCCGGCCTACGGGCATCATTACCCCGGCGGCCGGGGTGCGGTGTTTGCGGCCTTTACCGGTGGAATCGCCGCCGCCCGGGAGGCGGGGCTGGATTTGTGCCAATCCTGCGGCAAATGCCGGGAAGCCTGCCCGGCAGGCATCAACACTCCCGAGTTAATTAAGCGGTTATCCCGTAAATAGTTGCCCGTGGCCAGTGGCTGCCCCCGTTCAAACAATATCGCTTGCTTAGTGTATTGCGGCAAGCTCCCCCAAGTGACTAATGGGAAGCAAGTAAGGGGATGGCATGCCGGCGCGACAATCCCGGCGAACGGTATTGCGTAAGCGCCGGTAACGGCACCCGGCGAAGCGAAGGATGCGAAACCGGATGAGCGGACAGCCCAGCCATCATGGGCGGTTAATGTGATATCAGAACCAGACCTCCATATAACGGTTATGCAGTTGCTTTAAAAAATACCCGATTGACAGGGGGTGTTACCTATATCCGGCTTGCTCAAGGATTTAAGGTCACTGGTGGACCGCGGCAGGGTCCTGGGAGATGTTGAGGACCTGCTGGCCTACGCCAATGACGCCACTCACAGGCAGGTTATCCCCGCCGCCGTGGTTATACCCGAAAGTCCCGCGGAGGTGGCCGCCGTGTTGCGTTACGCCAACGAACACCGGGTTCCGGTGGTTCCCAGGGGGGCCGGCAGCAGCCTGGCCGGCGGCGCCACTCCGTCCCCGGGCAGTATCGTGCTGGACTTGAAACGAATGAACAGGATTATTGAAGTTGACCGGAAAAATCTCACGGCCATTGTCGAGTGCGGGGTGGTTACGCAAAAATTCCAGGAAACCGTGGAATCCATGGGGCTCTTTTATCCCCCGGATCCCCAGAGCATGTCCGTATGCACCATGGGGGCAAACGTGGCCACCCGGGCGGGCGGGCCCAGGGGGGTAAAATACGGCACCACCAAGGATTATGTCCTCGGTGTTGAGGCGGTTTTGCCTGACGGCTCGGTGATTAATTACGGCGGCAAGTCCGTGAAAATGTCTTCGGGCTACGACCTGGCCAGGATGTTCACTGGTTCGGAGGGAACCCTGGGCGTGATTACCAGGGTGATGGTTAAACTTCTTACCCTGCCGCCCTGCCGGCGCACCATGGTTGCCGCTTTCCCCGAACTGGACCCGGCCGCCGAGGCCGTTTCGGCGATTATCGCGGAGGGGGCCAACCCCTCCTGCCTGGAAATGTTGAGCCAGAGTTCGGTAATGCTGATTGAGAATTATATTCCGCTGGGGCTGCCCCGGGATGTGGAGGCTTTTCTGCTGATCGAAGTGGACGGACACCCGGCGAAAGTGGAGGAGGACTGCGAACTGATCACCGGGGTTTGCCGGCGGCACGGGGTCAAGGAGGTCAGGACCGCCCGGACCGAAGCCGAGGCGGAAAGGATCTGGCTGGCCAGGCGGGCTCTTTTCCCGGCGGTGGCCCATATGGCGCCCAACGTGTTGATTGAGGACGCCACCGTTCCAAGGAGCCAGGTGCCCGCCATGGTCCGGGCCATCGGCTTGATCGCGCAGCGCAACCAGGTCACGATCGGGGTCTCGGGACACGTGGGGGACGGCAACCTGCACCCGGGAATTATGGCCGATAAGCGGAATCCGGAACTAATGGAACGGGTGGACCGGGCCATGGCGGAAATCGCCAGGGAAGCCTTGAGGCTTTCAGGCACCCTTTCCGGCGAACACGGTATCGGCACTATTAAGGCGCCTTTCCTGGAGTGGGAGTTCGGGCCGGAGGGCGTGGCGCTGATGCGCCGGATTAAAAAAGCCTTTGACCCCAACGGGATCATGAACCCCGGAAAAATCTGGCCGGGAAGCGGTGGTGATGCTGGTGTATAAAATAGAGGATTATGTAAAAGAAATAAACCGGTGCCTGCAATGCAACTTTTGCCTGGCCACCTGCCCCGTCTACAAGGAGGACATGGTTGAGTCCAGCGTGGCCAGGGGGCGGATCAATCTGATCAACGCGGCCATGGTGGAAAAGACGATTCCCCTTAGTGACAGGACCAGGGAGCTGATCAATCGATGTTTGCTCTGCACCAGCTGCATGCAGGGCTGCCCCAGCGGCATCCCCGTGGACGATATTATCATCGCTGCCAGGCATGAGCTGTTCAATAAATTCGGCTTCGGGTATGTTGAAAAATTCGTTTTCCGGCAGGTGCTCAACCGGCGGTCGGTGGGCACGCTGGCCACCCGTGCGGTTTCACTGCTGAAAAAATTCAACTTGTTTCCCGGGCCGGTTCCACCCCTGGCCAGCCCGCCCTTTGAGCAGCGGATTTCCGGCACCGTAAGCCCTTCCGGTGCGGTCAGGGCCCGGGTGGCTTACTTCACCGGGTGCGGCACCAACTTCCTTTACCCGGACACCGGTGAAGCCGTGGTCAAGGTGCTGGTTGAGAACGGGTTTGAAGTGGTGATTCCGCCGGACCAAAACTGCTGCGGCATACCGGCTCTGGCCCACGGGGACCAGCAGGCCGCCCTGGAGGCCATTCGCGGCAACGCCGAAATCTTTGCTTCCCTGGACGTGGACGCGGTAGTCACTGATTGCACTTCCTGCGGGTATATGCTCAAGGTTAAGGCGGCCAAAGTGCTGCCGCCGGGCGATCCCTGCCGCTCACAGGTGTCGGCGGTGGCGGGTAAAGTATTTGAGGTGACGGAATACCTGGCCGGGCTGGGGCTTGATAAAACTCCCCGGCCGCAATCGACAAGAATAACTTACCATGTTCCCTGCCACCGGGCCTGGAGCCGGGGGTTGCCGGAAGCTCCGCGCAATCTGGTAGCCCTGGTCCCCGGAACCGAGCTGGTGGAAATGCGGGATCCCCAAGGATGTTGCGGCGCGGGCGGCGCCACTTTCATCACCCATCCAGGGCTCAGCGAAAGGATCCGGTCGAGGAAACTTGACGATATCCTGGACACCGGGGCGGAGATTGTGATGACCCAGTGCCCGGCATGCCGTTATTATTTAACCGAAGGGTTAAAAGAAAAGGGCGGGATCAGGGTCGTGCATCCGGTGTCGATCCTTGCCGGAAGTTACTAAGCTTGAACTTGGATTTCCGCTTCGGCTTGTTATTTACCACTGTTAATGTGTCGACCGGGTGTTTCGTTGGTTTACCCCGTTTGTTTTGCAATGCCGGGCAGGGTATTCAGCGCTGCGCTTGCTCCGGAAAAAAACTCCCTGATGGCCTGCCGCACCGGCCAGGGAATGTTTAAAATATAGTTGAAGTAAGTTGGTGTAATAATTAAGGAAATGAGGGAGATCTTGAGTGAAAATTGCCAGATGCGAAGTGCAGGGAGAAATTTTTTTCGGTGTGCTGGAGGACGAAGAAGTCAGGGAGTTTAATTTTGATGACAACGGCGAGTTGCAGTTCACGGGCAGGGTGGTGGAGCGGAAAAACGTAGTTTTAAAGGCGCCCTGCCGGCCGACGAAAATAGTCGCCATCGGGCTGAATTATCACGAGCACGCCAGGGAAAGCAATATGGAGGTTCCGAAAGCCCCCTTGATATTCCTCAAACCTCCTTCCGCGGTGATCGGCCCCGGCGAGGAGATTGTTTTGCCTCACGATTCCGTGCGGGTGGATTACGAGGCGGAATTGGCCGTGGTGATTAAAAGAAAGGCCAAAAACGTCAAGGCCGGGGACATTAGGGACTTTGTCCTGGGATATACCTGTTTCAACGATGTTTCCGCCAGGGACTTTCAGTTTTCGGACGGGCAGTGGTCCCGGGCCAAGGGTTATGATACCTTCGCCCCCACCGGTCCCTGGATTGAGACGGAAGTTGACCCTTTTAACGTGCAGGTGGAGGCCGTTCTCGACGGCAAAGTAGTCCAGTCGGGCAATACGGCTGATCTAATTTTTCCCGTGCCGCGGTTGATTGAATACATCACCTCGATCATGACCTTGTTCCCCGGTGACATCATTGCCACCGGAACTCCCGCGGGCGTGGGGCCCATAAAGGCCGGGCAGACCATCGAAATCAGGATTGAGGGCATTGGCACCTTGAGCAACGGTGTCAGGCTGGGTACCCGGTAACTATTGGTTCTGATAACAGACAGCGGTTATTGGCTAACTGGCCAACCGGTTATTGATAGTTTACCGTGATATTATTTACCGGTACGTTAGTTTCAACCGGGCATAATTCTTGCAAGCGCAATTAATATGGATAACCAGTGGAAAGGAGAGTTAAATAATGAACCTGGAATGTTTCCTTTATGACGTCAAGGACTCGATTCTGGTGTTAACCATGAACCGGCCGGAGGTACGCAACGCCTGGAACCGGCAGATGCACGATGAATATCTGGAGGTTTTAAGGAAGGTCAACGAGGACGACTCCATCAGGGTGGTCATATTAACCGGCGCTCCCCCCGCCTTCAGTTCGGGGACGGACCTGAAATCCTTCAGTGAGGGCGTCACAAGTTTTGAAGCTTCCCTGTCCCGGGGAGGAGCGGGCCAACAGATTACATTGATGCACGAATTCAAAAAACCGATCATTGCCGCCATCAACGGTGCGGCCGTAGGTATGGGGATAACTATTACGCTGATGTGCGACATCCGGATTGCCGCCGAAAGCGCCACAATGTGCTTCCGTTTTACCCACCTGGGGGTTGTTCCGGAGTTTGCCAGCCCCTACATGCTGCCCCGGATCGTGGGCCTGGGCCGGGCCATGGAGCTTTGCCTGACCGCCCGCACTTTCGGGGCGCAGGAAGCGCTGAACATGGGCCTGGTTACCCGGGTGGTTCCCGATGACCAGCTGATGCCGGCGGCCATGGAAATTGCCAGGAATCTCGCTTCCAAAAAGGAGCATGCCATCCGCATGACCAGAGAAATGCTTTACCGCCACCTGGATACCGACTTTTACACCGCGGTGCGCCACGATGCGGTGGATTTCATGGAAGCTGTTATGCAAACCTTTGGTAAAAAATAAATCATTGGATAGGGGGTATGGAATAATGCAAACCAGGATTACACAGCTCCTGGGGATCAAGTACCCGGTCATCCAGGGCGGCATGCAGTGGCTGTCCAGGGCTGAATTCGCGGCTGCCGTATCCAACGCCGGGGGGCTGGGGATAATCACGGCCGCCACGCACGCCACCAAGGAAGCCCTGGTGGAGGAAATCCGCAAAACACGGGCTCTGACAGATAAACCGTTCGCGGTTAATATTTCCATGCTGCCCGAAGTCGGGCCCAAAGACAAGACCGCTGCGTATTTCGAGGCCGTAATTGAGGAAAAGGTGCCGGTGGTGGAAACGTCCGGGCGCAGTCCCGAGGAATTTGTTCCCCATTTGAAGCAAGCGGGAATTAAATTGATTCACAAGGTGCCGGCCGTTCGCTTCGCTCAAAAGGCCGAGCGGGTGGGAGCGGATGCGGTTACCATCGTGGGATTTGAATGCGGCGGCCATCCCGGCATGGACGACGTGACCACCCTGGTTTTAACGCCCAGGGCCGTTGACAGCGTATCCATCCCGGTTATTGCCGGGGGCGGCATTGCCGACGCTCGCGGTTTTGTGGCCGCGCTGGCGCTGGGCGCCGAGGGTGTGGTGATGGGCACCAGGTTTGTGGCCACCACGGAATCGCTGGCCCACCCCAATTACAAGGAGTGGATGGTGAACGCCCGGGAAACGGATACGGTGATGATCCAGCGGTCCATCCGGAACGCCGCCCGGGTGATGAAAAACTCTGCTGCGGCGAAGGTCCTGGAGATGGAAGCCCGCGGCGCCACCCTGGAGGAACTGCTCACCGTAATCAGCGGGCAGGTGGGCCGCCGCGCCCTGTTTGAGGGTGACCTCGAGGGAGGCACCTTTGCCGTGGGCCAGTGCGTCGGGCTGGTCAATGAGATCAAACCGGTCAAAGAAGTGATTGAGGAGATGGTCACCGGGGCGGAAAAAATTCTGGCCCGCCTGCAGGGGCTGTTAAAATGAACATGCGTAGGGGGGTTGGTTGGATATGGCTTTGAAAACAGCGGAAGATTACTTGGCAAGTTTACGCAAGCTTGATTTAAAGGTTTACCTGTTTGGAGAACAAATCCATAATTTCGTAGACCACCCCATTATCCGCCCGTCAATCAACTCGGTGGCCAAAAGCTATCAACTGGCCCGGGACGAACGGTACAAAGATCTGATGACCGCCACTTCCAGCTTGAACGGTGAGATCATCAACCGGTTTACGCACCTGCACCAGAGCACCGGCGACCTGGTGCGCAAGGTGCAGATGCTGCGCCTGATGGGGCAAAAAACCGCCGCCTGTTTTCAGCGCTGTGTGGGGATGGATGCCATCAACGCCCTGGACAGCGTAACCTTCGAGATGGACCAGAAGCTGGGAACGCAGTATCACCAGCATTTTAGCCGGTTTTTAAAGTATATTCAGGAAAACGACCTGGTGGTGGACGGAGCCATGACCGATCCCAAGGGTGATCGCGGCTTGCGCCCCAGCCAGCAGGCCGACCCGGACATGTATTTGCGTGTGGTGCGGGAATCTTCCGACGGTATCGTGGTGCGCGGTGCCAAGGTTCACCAGACCGGGGCGCTAAACTCCCACGAAATTTGCATCATGCCCACCATCGCCATGACCGAAGCGGACAAGGATTACGCCGTATCTTTCGCCGTGCCCAGTGATACGCCCGGCATTGTTTATATTTACGGCCGGCAGTCATGCGACACCAGGAAACTGGAAGGGTCGGAAATGGACGTGGGCAATGCCCGTTACGGCGGGCAGGAGGCGCTGGTTGTGTTTGAAGATGTATTTGTCCCTTGGGAAAGGGTATTTATGTGCCGCGAGTACCAGTTTTCCGGCGACCTCGTGGAGCGTTTTGCCGGTTACCACCGCCAGAGTTACGGGGGCTGCAAGGTGGGGGTGGGCGACGTGCTAATCGGCGCCGCGGCTCAATTGGCCGAATACAACGGTGCCTCCAGGGCGTCCCACATCAAGGATAAGCTGATTGAAATGATCCACCTGAACGAAACCCTGTATTCTTGCGGCATCGCCTGCTCCTGCCAGGGGCGCCGCACCGCGTCCGGAACTTACTTGATCGACCTGCTGTTGGCCAATGTATGTAAACTGAACGTCACCCGGTTTCCCTACGAGATTGCCCGGCTGGCCGAGGATATCGCCGGCGGCTTGATGGTGACCATGCCTTCGGAAAAAGATTTGCGCCACCCGGAAATCGGCCCGTACGTTAAAAAATATATGAAGGGTGTGGAGTCGGTACCCGCGGAGCACCGGATGCGGATGCTGCGGCTGGTGGAAAACCTGACCCTGGGTTGCGCCGCCGTGGGATACCGGACGGAATCCATGCACGGAGCCGGTTCGCCCCAGGCGCAGCGAATCATGATTTCCCGCCAGGCCAACCTGGAGCACAAAAAGAAACTGGCCCGGGTGATTGCCGGTATCGAACCGGAGGAATAGGATGAATCGCTAAAATAAGTTAGGGCCTTTTATGATCTGAGGACCAAAAAGAAGATCCCAAGTATCTGGCGTGTACAAGAATTAAAAGGGGGATCAACATGAAAGAGGTTACAATTGAGGTAAAAAGCGTGAAGGGGTATTGTAGTGCCGGGTACAAGCCGGGAGATAAATTAACTTTCCGCGATCCTGTGGTAACTGCGGTGGATGGTAAACCTGTCTGTTTATATGCTTTGGCCGGTTTAATACCCTACCTGGCGGCCTTTGGCAGGGATACGGATCAGAATGATTGGATCAACAAAATCCAGGAACTCCAGTGTCCGGATCCGGTAAACACGGTGGTATTCAGTTTAAAGCGTTCTGACTAAATTTTAAGCCCGCAAAGAATCATCCCACCGGGTGTGCTGGTGCCCTTATTGCGGACGGGCACCTGATGGTTATGCTATAGTACTAACCCCTCCCCAACCTGAAGGGGTTGGGGAGGGGTGGCTTCACGTTCCTAATTTTTGTCTTCAATTTCCACTTCCGTATTTTCCAAAAACCGGGCCACCAGGTTATAAAAGCCTATGGTCAGGGTCAGTTCCACTATTTCCCGGTGGCTTAAATGCTTGGCAACTTTGTTAAAGGTTTCGTCCGTGGATTTTACGTTAAGTGTTACTTCTTCGGTATATTGTAACACCGCCCGCTCCAGGTCGTTGAATACCGGGCTGTCCGGTCCCTGCTTCACAGCTTCTATTTGTTCCTCCGTCACCCCTACCTGCCTGGCCAGTATCTCATGCTGGTACCACTCGTAGTGGGAGCGGCAGAGGGTGGCAACTCTGAGTATTGCCAGTTCCCGCAACCGGGCGTCGAGTTGGGCACGGGTAAGCAGGGAATTGCCCAGCCGCATGAAATGGCGGACGCTATTTTCCGCGTGGGCCATCATTTTGTTGATGTTCAGGCCGCTTAGCTCGGATTTTCCCCCTGTGATCATGTTGCGGGTTTTCTCCGGCATTTGCTCCAAAGGAAGCAGAGGAAGTCTTGGCATAAATATCACCTTTCTTTTTTGTAATTATCATAACCTGGCTTGATCAGACTGGCTTTAAACGCGATCCTCATATCATATTCGGCAACTTCCCCGGCTTAAAACGCGCAACCTGGAAGTTGCTTATTTATCCCCCTTTGCTTGCTTGAACATGTCGAGTAACCGGGAATGCAATATTTGTGCCTTGCCCGTGGATGCGCCAACGGCGCCTGTGCCCCGGGGTAAATGTTTAGCCGTTGGCCAGAGCCGGGTCAAGTATTTCGTTGTTACATATTTGAACAAAAATGTTAATTAAATTAACAAATTTTAAACTGTTTGGGCTGCTTGAGGCATGTCATATTCAGAATAGTCAAATAAAAAAGGCGATTTTTTTTTATTAATTTACCATATCAACCACCGGGTATAAGTATTGCAATGAGCGAATTGTCAAGTGTTTCAGCTTATATATCATGTTGGCAATGGTCGAACATAATAGCTGTACCAAAATGTTATCCGGCGATAATCATTGGGCTTAACTGAAACTATTTATTAAGGGTTTGAGGGGTGGGAAAATAATGCCAAGTCCGGAAAGTCTAACAGTACGAAAGCTTTTGGCGGACTATGCGTCCCAATTCGGGAAGTTGTCCTCAATTGAGGAAATGAGACAAAGTATGGAGGCAATGTTTGGCAAAGTTCCCCTTGATCAGGATGTGCGGGTTGAGAAAGTAACGGCGGGAGGGGTTCCCGGTGAGTGGGTGGCCGCGCCGAATTCGGTTAACGATGGTGTTTTCCTGTATCTCCACGGCGGCGCATATTGCATGGGAAGCTGCAATACGCACCGTAATTTGGCAGCCAGGCTTAGCCGGGTCACATCCACGCGTGTGCTGGTCATAGAGTACAGGCTGGCTCCGGAACATCCTTTCCCCGCCGCGTTGGAGGATGCAGTTTCCGCATACCGGTGGCTGGTTTCATCGGGGATCTCCCCTGAACGCATAGTGGTTGGTGGGGACTCGGCCGGCGCTGGACTTGCGGTGGCAATGCTCATCGCTTTGCGGGATGCCGGCGACCCGCTACCGGCTACGGCTGTGTTGCTGTCCCCGTGGACGGACATGGAGGGTACCGGGGAATCATTAAAGACCAGGGCGGAGTTTGACCCGTGGTTGAAGCCGGAAGGGCTCCGGCCCACGGCTGCATTGTATATTCGTGACCTGGACCCGCGCCATCCCCTGGTTTCGCCCATCTATGCCAATTTGCAGGGGCTTCCGCCTATGCTGGTTCATGTCGGGCAAGATGAGATTCTACTGGATGACTCGGCCCGCCTGGTTGAGCGGGCACGCGCCGCGGGTGTCGATGTAACGTTCAAGATCTGGGAGGGTATGTGGCACGTGTTCCATGGTTTTGCGGCGTATATGCCGGAGGCACGCCAGGCCATCGAGGAAATCGGGGAGTATGTTGTGAAAAAACTTGGCAGGTGAAGAACCACGGGTCAGTAGCGGGTTGGCAGTCTGCTGTCAAGTGAATTGTTTTATTGATGCGGCTGGCCACTTCTGGTTGCTAGCCTTTGTTAATTAAATAATTTAACGAGGTGAGATCACAATGATGGAATATCCCCTTTTGTTGAGAACAATTTTATATCATGCCAAAAATGTTTTTCCGAAGAAAGAAATAGTTTCCCGGGATTTTTCGGGGATGTTCAGGTATAATTACGGAAGCATGTTTAAAAGAGTCTGCCGCTTGGCAAATGCTTTGAAAAAAATGGGCATCCAACAGGGCGACAAAGTGGCCTCCTTTGCCTGGAACAGCCACCGCCACCTGGAGCTGTATTTCGCCGTTCCCTGTTACGGCGCTGTGTTGAATACCGTTAATATTCGCCTGTTCCGGGACCATCTCATCCACTGCATCAACTTTGCGGAAAACAAGGTGATCTTTATCGATGAAGACCTTGTGCCGGCGATAGAAGACATCCGGGAGGAACTCACCACCGTTGAAGCTTTTGTCATCATGACCGATAAGCCGGAGTTGCCTCAAACCACGCTTGCACCTGTTTATTCCTACGAAGAATTGATCAAGGACGAGCCGGAAGATTACCAATTCCCTTACCTGGACGAGTGGTCTCCGGCGATAATGGCTTATACGACGGCTACTACAGGTTTCCCCAAGGGCGTGGTTTATTCTCACCGCGGATTGTACCTTCTTTCACTGTCCCTTTTGGCCGGTGAGTATGGTATTACCGAAAAAGATGTTGTAATGCCCATTGTGCCAATGTTTCATGTCAACGCCTGGTGCAGGCCTTTTGCGGATTCTTTTGTGGGGGCCAAGCAGGTTATGCCGGGGAGCAGGCCCCAGCCGGGGGATTTGTGCGAATTGATCCACAACGAGAGAATTACCTTTGCTGCCGGGGTGCCGACGATCTGGATGGGTATATTGAATCACGTACTGCAAAATCCGGGTCGTTACGATTTCAGTTGCATCAGGTATCTGGTTTCCGGCGGGGCTGCCATGCCGGCCAAACTGACGGAAGAATACGAGAAAAAGTTGGGAATAACCCTCTTGCAGGGTTACGGGCAGACGGAAACTTCCCCGGTTACGTTGATGTGTTATCCGAAAAGCTACCTGGAGGACCTGCCCGAACCCGACAAATATAACCTGCGCGCCAAGACGGGATTGTTGATGCCGGGGCTGGAAATGAAAATTGTCAATGAAAAGGGCGAAGAGGTAAAACACGATGGAAAGGAAATGGGGGAATTGCTCTTTAAGGGCCCCTGGGTTATCAAGGAATATTATAAAGACCCGGAAAAAACCAAAGAATCTTTTGTCGACGGCTGGTTCAGGACAGGTGACATTGTAACCATTGACGAAGAGGGTTATGTCCAGGTCATGGACCGTACCAAGGATTTAATTAAGAGCGGTGGAGAATGGATTTCTTCGGTGGATATGGAAAATTACCTCATGGGACACCCGGCTGTGGCCGAGGCGGCGGTGATCGGCATTCCCCACGAAAAATGGCAGGAACGGCCGCTTGCCTGTGTGGTGCTGAAGCCCGAAGCCCGGGGCAAGGTAAGCAAGGAAGAATTGAAAGACTTTTTGCGGGGTAAGTTTGCCAGCTGGTGGCTACCCGACGACTTTGTTTTCATCGATGAGATACCCAAGACCAGTGTTGGTAAATTTTCCAAGCGGGTTTTAAGGGAGCTATACCGCGAGGGGAAATTGTCATAACCCGGGGAAGCCAACATTTTACCTGGAGCATTTGGCAATCCTTTATCGCTAACTAAGGCCCTTTATCTTTAACTTAATAGATAAACGGTTGTATCTTCATATGGTTTTTTGTTTGATCAGATTGCCATGTAAAAATACATAATGCCAGGGCAATCTTTTTATTTTAAGTGCCCGGGCTGGTTATCTGTTGGAAACTGGCTTGGGTTTTGCAATTGTTTCGTAGCCAAAAGAGTTTACTGAAAAGAGTTTTCAAAGTAAAACCGGTACCTGTGGCATGAAAGATGATGATAGATTGGTCTTGGTACCCTAAGGAGCTGAATCGTATGATAAACGTGGCTGAGCTTGGGATTTATAAAGTGAAGTTGCCCCTGCCGTTTAAACTGGACCATGTGAACTGTTACGCGGTAAAAGGCAGGCGAGGCTGGAGTATTGTCGACACCGGTTTAAATTATGAACCCGCCAGGCGGGCCTGGCTTGATTTTATGGCCGGCCGGGGAATTAAGCCCGGGGACATTGCCGGCATTTACGTAACCCATTATCACCCGGATCATTACGGGGCGGCCGGCTGGTTGCAGCAAATATCAGGCGCGCCGGTGTACATGAGTGCCATTGAAGCCTCCCTGGCGGAAAAAATATGGAGGCGCAGCAATGAGGACCGGGAAATCATAGCCGGGATGTTGCTGGAAAACGGTATGCCGCAAGACCTGGTGGCCAGGATCTTAACGGGCATGGATGAAATGATCCCGAGGGTGAACCCGCACCCCCGGGTGACCCCCATTTCGGACGGGGAAGAAGTGCCCCTGGGCGACCATCATTACCGTGTGGTTTTGACTCCGGGGCACTCGGACGGGCATGCTTGTTTTTATCATGAACAAAGCGGCTTATTATTATCGGGGGATCACTTGCTACCCAAAATTTCATCCAACATTAGCCTGTGGCCTCATTCTCATCCCAACCCCCTGGATAACTTCCTGACCTCTCTGGAGGAAAACCACCGGTTAAACGTAAGCCTGGCGCTGCCCGCGCATGGTGATTGTTTCAGCAATGTACAACAGAGGGTGAGCGAACTCCAGGAACATCACCGGGAGCGGCTGGAACTGATGAAGCGGATTGCCTCCAGGGGTGCCACGGTTTACCAGGTTTGCCGGGAGGTGTTTGGCGACAGGCTGTCCCTGCATGAAATTCGTTTTGCCATGACAGAGACGCTGGCGCACCTGGTGTACCTGGAAAAAAGGGGCGAACTGCGGGTGAGCAAGGTGGATGGCAGGTATATTTATTCGGCATAGAACGGAACAAAACCACCGGAGCATTTCTTGGAAATAAGGATAATACTGCAATTTTTATTAGTAGGCTTTAATTTTTGGCTTTTATCAGAATTTATTCAATTATTTAAATAAGGGATATTCAGGAGGTGTCACTATGTGTCAATTTTGTATGACTCACGGTTATGGCAAGGTCTGGTACAAAAACGCCATGAACTACGCCAGGCAGATGTACAAACTTAAAAAGCATAAGAGTTCCCATGACCACGGCCGGGACCCGGAGGGCGCCGCGGCGCTGATCATCGCCGAGGCGGTGGAAGCCCGGGGGCTAAAACCGGAGGAGTTTCCCCGGCTGCGCCACATGGCGAACAAGGTGGCCCAGGAAATGGTGGCGGGCCAGGTGGTGACCTTGGAAGACGCCATGACCATGGTGGAACTGGCTTCGCCCATCGCCCTGATGGGCTGCATCTGCCGGAAGATCACCCGGGGCCGGCTGGAAGACAACGAAGATTCGTATACCTGCATGGGCCTGGGCATCGGCATGTTCAAGTGGGACCGCTGGCCCGAGCGCTACAAGGGCGGGGTGCATTTCGTGACCGTGGAAGAGGCCAAACAGTGGCTGGTCAAGTGGCATAACAAGGGCATGGTGGCCTCCCTGATGACCCACGGCACCCCGTATATCGGCGGGCTGTGCATGTGCGATTATCCGGACTGCCTGGCCATCCGGTACCGCTTGGATTATGGAATCAACCAGCTGTTTAAGGGCGAGTTTGTGGCCAAATTGGACTATGACAAGTGCTGCGGTTGCGGGACCTGCGTGGAGCGGTGCCAGTTCGGGGCCATCAAGTTCGAGGTGACCATCGAAAAAACCAATATCGACCAGTTTCGCTGCTTCGGCTGCGGCGTTTGCATGACCACTTGCCCCACCGGCGCCATCTCCATGGTTGACCGCAAAACTCTGCCCGGTTTAAGGGAGGTGTGGTAAATCATGGCCTTTAACTGGGAAGACCCCAGGCCCATCCCCAAAATGACGGTGGATAACCAGAAGTGCAATGTGCCCCTTACTTGCAAGAAGTGCCTGGAACTCTGTCCCCAGGCGGTATTTGCCCTGATTACGCTCAAGTATGTTAAATACGTGGAGACGAACATCAACGAACCCTACGCTTACGCAGTGCGGCCCATGCATCGCGACAAGTGCACAGGCTGCATGGAATGTGTCAATGCCTGTCCCAGGGACGCTATTACGGTTCAGTTCGGAGAGGGGGAAGTAAAATGAGCGAACGGCTGTCTTACGACCTGAACCCGGAAATGATCGATATCTTGGCCCGGGAATTCGACGCGCGGGCGATAGTCGATAAGTTTACGGAGGGCCTGAAGGCCGGGCGCCAGGCCGGGGAACTGGGGAAAGAAATTTTCGGCGCCCATGGCGAGGCCTGGGCCAAGCGAACCCTGGAGCTGGGGGAGAAGTATACCGATCAGACTTACGAGAATCTCAAGTTAGCGGCCAAACGGGTGAAGCAGCTGGTTTTCCCTCATGTCCCGCAGCGGTTCATTGAAATTGGTTATCTGGCCACCCAGCCCTTCGAGGCACTGGCGGTAGAACAAAACAATCACTACGCGTTTATTTTCACGGTGCCCGAATGCGCCACCTATACCGCCCTCAAAGAGAAATGCGGGGAAGAAGTGGCTGCACAGTTGCCCTGTAGGGAGGCCTGCCTGGCTTTCAATAAAACCATATACAAGGTATTGAATATGGCGGCCGGCCTGGAAATGACCGCAACTTTGCCGGTGGACGGTTTCTGCCGGTTTGTGGCTGTTAACCAAAATGCCGGGTAACCGGCAAGTTTTACTGTGACCAGGGATTAATGGGATCAAGTTTAAGACTTAATCGCATAATGATATGTCATATTTCGGTGGTGACGCGGTGTTTATAGATGTAGAAACTAGGTTTACTAAAGGATCGCTCTCCAAGGGCGATCTTTTTTTGAACAAGTCTAAGCATCTTGTTAGTTCAGTTGAATCTTGCCTCATTAAGGTGTTCTTTGTTTCGCTGTCGATAGATGCCTTCGCTTTGTTGGTTTCCATTTAACCGGTTGATGATAGAAAATTGATATTTATTTCTTGAAGGCAGGCAAGAATAGAGTTGTTCAAAAAGTAAAACCTTCTATGTTCAATTTGGAAATATTCTGTCAAATTAAAATGTTAAGATAATTATTTTTCCCTTAGTCTGAAAAGTAAAAATGTATATTCATTTTAGGCATTTTTTTTGCTAGTGGTTTAATAATTAACTCCGACCAACAAGATAGAAATGTATTAACAGCGCGAAAAGATTTTAAATGAACCGGAAGGAAAGCTTATTTTTTAATTTTACCTCAATCATTGGAGGGCTGGTTATGGGTTGGCAAAAGGGAGTGGAAGAATTATATCGAAGAAGAGCCCGTGCTTTAGAGATGGGTGGGCAAGAGAAAGTTAGGCTCCAGCATGAGCAGGGAAAACTAACAGCCCGGGAGAGAATTAACCTTCTTTTTGATCAAGGGACTTTCATTGAATATGGTATGTTGGCCAAGAGTCAAAGCAATAGGCCTGAGATGGCAAATAAGCCTACACCGGCTGATGCTGTTATTACCGGTTATGGCAAAATAAATGGAAGAATGGCCTGTGTGATCGCAGAAGATTTCACTGTTTTGGGAGGATCCGTTGGTATCACCCATATGTTGAAGAATATGAGGTTTATTCAATTGGCCCAGGATATGAAAGTGCCCATCGTGTGGCTAATGGATGGGGCGGGGGCAAGGGCGGAGGAAACTATTAACATGGGATTACCACCTGTTACGCATTTTTTAGAGATAGCGCGTCTTTCAGGAATTGCACCTCAGGTTGGTGTTGCCATGGGGCCTTGTTCCGGAGATTCTTCCCTGCAAACCAGCCTTCTGGAATTTATCATTCAAGTCAAAGGTCATGGCATGCTCTTCGCAGGCGGCCCGCCGGTGGTTTATTCTGCTATTGGAGAAATTATCTCCAAGGAAGACCTCGGTGGCACAAATGTGCATTGCCGAATTTCCGGAGTAGCCGATAACGAAGCCGAATCAGACGAGCACGCCATATCCTTGGTCAAGGAATACTTATCTTATCTTCCCTTAAATGCATATGAATACCCGCCTTATAAACCTACTGCCGACAAATTTGACCGTATGGATGAAGAATTGCTCAACATTGTACCCGAGCAATTTATGGAACCTTACGATATGAAACAAATAATCAGTTATATTGTTGATGATTGCAACTTTTTTGAAATCAAACCTTATTTTGGAGCCAGCTTGATTACCGCCTTGGCGCGTTTGGGAGGTCATTCAGTAGGTATCATCGCTAACCAACCTAACGTCCGTGCCGGCGCGTTGGATGCAAAAGCAGCAATGAAAATGAGGCATTTTATTGATTTATGCAGCTCATATCATATCCCGTTAATCTTTCTAGTAGATGTTCCTGGTGTTATGACGGGTAGTCAAGCCGAACGTGAAGGGACATTAAGAGCGGGCTTGGCTGTTGCATATTCCCTTGCTTATGCCGATGTGCCTAAAATAACCGTTGTTATCAGGAAAGCTTTTGGGTTCGGGGGTGCAGCCATGTGTGGTTATGGGGCCAGGCAAGCGGCTGTGTTCGCTTGGCCGTCGGCCGATTTCGGGGCCATCCCCAGTAAAGGCGGTGTTTTAGCGATCTATAAGAAGGAAATCGAAACTGCTGCGGACCCGGAAGCCAAAATTAAAGAGCTGGAAGCTCAGTTTGAGGAATATAAAGGACCGTTTTCCGCCGCTGCTACTTTTAATGTGGATGATGTAATAGACCCGCGGGAAACGAGGCCAAAAATTATCCGGGCGTTGGAACTTGCATTAAATTGCCGCAGCAAGCCTGCTCAACCTGTACCTCGATTCGGTGTGATGCCGTAGGATGGTTTTATTATTAAGGGGTAAGTATTATAAATGGTTTTTTTAAGCACAAATAAATGGGAAGCATATGTCGGGTTGCATCAAGAAGTTGTAGCAAAGGAATTATGTAAGGCATTAAAAGAACTAAGGATTTCCTTTAAAAAAAGTAAAAAACCTCCAATTTTTATGTATGACGCAAATCACGAGCAATTGGTTTTTCAATTAGATGATCTCGAATTATCGTTAGTTTACGTAACAGCTGACCCCTTAACGCGTTTCTTTTCAAGCTTTTTAGGAACAAGAAAAAACTTTCCGGGATTGACTTATTTATCTGTTTCTTTTTGTAGTCTGGAAGCAAGGACAAAACTAAAACAAATAATGAAAGCTTTTTACAATAATGTGAAGCAAGAACCCTGGCAAATTAGCTGGCATCCAAGATTCCGACATGCTTTTCTATTACAATTGTTTAACAAGTGGCAATGGCAGAGGATGTTAAGGTAGCCTAAGAGCCTAAAGATTTTTTGTATTAATTGATAAGGGTATTAAGCTGAAGCAAGATGATAAAGGTTTTAGGAGGTGTTGCACATGGGCGGGTAAAATTTTATATACTTTTATACTTTCTCAAGATTAAAATAACCTAGTCTAATTTTGAAGGAGGTTTGATTTTATGTTAAACAAGAAAAATTGGTTTTCCATGCCCAAACGTGAGTTATTCCTATTACTATTCCTAATCATTTATCCAATTGTTTTCTTTTTGCCTTGGACCTATAACATTATGATTTTGAACGTTACTTTATTGGCTTGGGGTGCCTATGCTTTATACTTCCTGGCGCCGATAGTTTCTATTATTGTTTTATCTTCCGAACAACGCACCATTGAAACGGATAAAAAGACAAATGTAAGCATTTAAATAAAATTATTAAATTTAAAATATTAAATAAATTAACAATATACTGAACACCATGCTGAGAGGTGATAGCTTTGAAAACTACTGAATTTATAATAATGATACTGTACATCGGTTTCTGTATTTTCCTGGCTTTTTATACCCAACGCAAGATTTCTAGTTCAGCAAGCGGAACAGATGAGTATTATGTTGCTGGAAGAAGAATAGGTCTCGCAGTAAACTCTATTGCTATTTTGGCTGCTCTAGGTAGTGGTGGTTCTTTCATGGCGGGAATAGGTACAAACTTTAAACTTGGCCTGCCTACACTGGCCTGGATGACGGTTGCATCCATATGCGGTTTCGCACTGGCCAGCATCCTGGTAGCCAAACCGTTAAGAAACTCGGGCAAATATACAGTAACCGAGTTTTTAACCGAACGTTACAATAGCCGTTTCATTCAGGTAATGGTTCCTATAATTCTAATTATAGGTTCCGGTATTTACCTGATGTCGCAAATGAAGGCAGGAGGGCTGATAGCATCTTACATTACCGGGCTTTCTTATGAGTGGGGATTAGTAATAATAGCTCTTGTGTTTATTCTATATGTATCTCTTGGCGGTATGCTTGCCGTCACTTGGACAAATGTACTGCAAGGTGCTTTAATGATTCTTTTAATTTTACTTATTGTTATAGGTGGATTAGTTAATGCAGGTCAGGGTCCAATATCCTTTTTCGCCAGCACCACCAAAGAATATGAGCACCTGGGGAAATTGGGGGTTGCATTGCCCCTGGCGGCTGGGATTGGAGCTTTTGTTTCTTGGTTTACTGCTCCCTCTGTTATTCCGCATTTGGTGATGAGGGTTTTTACTGCAAAGGATGTTTATTCGGCCCGCCTATCGATGAACATTGGGATGCTCATTTACGGAACATTGATGTTTACGAGTCTCATTGTTATACTTCCCTTTGTGCCTGAACTAGGAGCGGATACTTTAAAAAATACAGCCTCGGACATGTGGTTGCTTTTAATTGCGAATAAGTTCTTTGGTCCGTTTATTATGGGCATAATTACAGCGGGGATTATGGCTGCAGTCATGTCAACCACAGATGCTCTTCTTTTAGCCTGCAGCGCATCGTTTGCCTATGACTTATACGGTAAAGTGATCAATACAAAAGCTAGTCAGAAACAGCTTCTAAGGGCGGCTACTATATCAACCTGGGTAATCGGTATTCTGGTCATGTTAATCACCCTTAAACCCCATCCATTCTTGATCGTATTATATACTGCGGCTGTTGGTTTTATGGCATCTGGATTGTTTCCTCCAATGGTTTTGGGTATCTGGTGGAAACGCGCGAATACAATTGGCGCTTCAGTAAGTATGGTTGTTGGATCAGTATTATTTATGATTTTATTCCTGGGCTTTGATATGCCTTATAATACAGAAATTCTAATTGCCTTACCCGTTTCTATGTTGACCATGCTTGTTGTAAGTTCCTTGACCGAAAAGCCTTCGGAGGAAACTATTGCAAAAATGGAACAGTATCATACAGGAATTATCTAAGATTCTATATTTTGTGCCTACCATTAGCCTTCTTTAAAAATAACTGTGATTTAACTGCAAAAACACTACAGCGGCAGGCGATCCGGCGGATTTCTGGAGTGAGTGGAGCACTGGATGCGGTCCCTAGCCCGTCATATCCCAAGAGTCATGACCCCTTAGGGCGTGAAGAAGTAGTTAGGCAGTGAGTTGCAAGCGTTAACTACAAGTTTTACCGGCCTCAAGAGTAAAATTGTGAAACGAACGGAAGAAACCGCCGGAGCGCCAGATACAAGTAACGGTTTTTGCAGCGAAATCAAGTCTTATTTTAAGAATGTCAAGAATAATAAGCAAGAGGTTGATGTTCAATGGATGAGTTAATAAAAGAGCTTGAATGCCGTAAGGAAAAAGCAAAATTAATGGGCGGAGAGGAAAAGATAGCCATCCAGCATAGCCTTGGCCGGTATACGGCAAGGGAGAGAATTGACAAACTTGTCGATCCGGGGACCTTCATGGAGTTTGGAATTCTTAATCATTCCGAGGTGCCCGGTTTGGAGGAGAAAAGCGCCTGCGACGGGATTATTTGCGGCATTGGCAAGGTTGATGGGAGACCGGTAGTAATTGAAGCAATGGACAAGACCGTTTTAGCCGGAACCGAAGGCGCAGTGCATATCCGCAAGTCCAAAGCCATGCATGAATACGCTGTTAAACGAGGTTTTCCTATATTTAGCCTGGGTGAAGGCGGTGGGTTGCGCATGCCGGACGGCATGGGCTCGGATGGCATAAGTGATAAACTAATGCCGATGCATATGCTATTGCACGGCCGGAAGGTACCGTTAATTTCAAGTATTATGGGGGACAGTTTTGGCGGTCCAACATGGTGTGCCGTATCGTCAGATTTTGTTGTTCAAGTAAAGGGTACCTGTATGGCGGTAGCAGGGCCAAGGATGCTGGAAATTGCAACTGGCGAAAAGATTACCGAAGAGGAACTGGGCGGTTGGAAGGTGCACGCTGAAATAACCGGTCAGGTAGATGCTTTCGCCGATAATGATGATCATTGTTTAAAGATCATGAAAGAGTTTTTCAGCTATATGCCGTCAAATGCTTCAGAAGAACCTCCATTTAAAGCCACAGGTGATGATCCCTATCGAAGGGTAGATGAGGTGGTTAAAATTGTTCCCACGCAACGTAACATGGCTTATGATATGAAACAGCTTATTAAGGCACTAGTGGATAACGGTATCTTTTTTGAAATAAAACCTTTTTTCGGTAATGCCCTGATAGCCGGTTTAGCCAGGTTAAACGGTAGGGTAGTGGGTATTATAGCAAACCAACCTATGTTTTATGGCGGGGCAGCCGGGCCTGATGAATGCGATAAGGCAACTGAGTTTATCTGCCTGTGCGATTCCTATAATATACCCATTGTTTTCCTGCATGATATTCCCGGTTTTCGTATTGGTAGTTACGCGGAACAGCGACGGATGCCCACGAAAATAATGGTATGGAACCAGGCCCTGGCGTGGTCAACCGTCCCCAAAATATCGGTGGTGGTGCGTAAAAGTATTGGCGCGGCATATAGTAACATGTGTGGACCAGGTATGGGAGCTGATTTTGTTGTTGCCTGGCCTGCCGCAGAGATTAACTTCACTGGCCCTGAAGTTGGTATCAATGTGGTCTATGGCCGGCAATTGGCTAAGGCGACAAATCCCTCTGAGGAAAGAAAAAAATTATTGCAACTGTGGGATTTTGATAGTTCACCCTACAAGGCCGCTGCGAAACACCTTATCGATGACGTTATTGATCCCAGAGATACTCGCAAATTTTTATGTCAAACGCTGGAATATGCATGCATGAAAAACGGTTCGCTTAGTCAACGTTTACTGGCTAACTGGCCAACAGGTTATTAAACGAACTATTGATCCTTATCAATTTCTTGGAGGCAAAACATGTATCATTAACTTGCTGAAAAACAAGATGAAAGGAGAGAAAAAATTGAAAGAAAAGCAATACTTAGAGCAACTTCACCGGTTGTGGGGAAAAAACTGGCCTGCTCATTTACCCAAAGAGCCGCATTATCCTTTTGGCGAAATACCTTTGACCGCTTACTTGCGCGAATGGGCGCGACGCACCCCAGACAAACCTTGTTTAATTTTTTACGGAAATGAAATAACTTTTAAACAACTGGATGATTTGAGCAACCGGTTCGCTTCGTTTTTAGCGGCTAAAGGTTTAAAAAAAGGTGACAGAGTGGCTGTTTTTCTACCAAACTGTCCTCAATTCCACATCGCCTTTTTCGGAATTCTCAAAATCGGTTGCATTCACGTTCCAGTAAATCCTATGTTCAAAGAGCATGAATTGCTGTACGAATTAAATGATGCTGACGCGCAGGTAATTGTTACGCTTGACCAGCTGTACCCCATTGTACAAACAATTAAAGATCAGACCAATTTGCGCGAGGTAGTTGTCACAAGTTTTGCTGATTATCTTCCGGAAAACCCCACCATCCCGGTTCATGAAACTTTACTGGTGCCCAAAAAGAATTTTCCAGGTACCATTGATCTCATGCAAATGCTGGCGGTACAAAGCCCCGGTTACCCGGATGTTGAAGTGGGCTTGGACGATGTAGTAGCTCTTAATTACACCGGGGGTACCACCGGGATGCCCAAGGGTTGCGAACATACCCAGCGAAACATGATTTATACCGCTGCTTGTGCGGCCACATTTTTATATGAGATAACACCCGATGACATGTGTCTGACCTACTTGCCAATTTTTTGGATTGCAGGCGAAGATTCAGGAATACTTTCTCCTGTATTTAGCGGTGCTACCCATATTCTTCTCGCTCGCTGGGACGCTAAAGCAATGTTAACAGCAATTGATCGGTATAAGGTAACCCATACCGGTGGCGTGGTTGATAATATAGTCGAAATGATGGAACATCCCGACGTAAAAAAATACGACCTTAGTTCGATTAAGGTTACGACAGTATCTTCCTTCGTCAAGAAGATAAATATGGATTACCGAGCCCGGTGGAAGGAACTAACTGGAGCTATTATGCGAGAAGCTTCTTGGGGTATGACTGAGACCCATACAGTGGATACGTTTACAAACGGAATGCAGGATAACGATATGGATCTTAAATCACAGCCAATATTTGTCGGTTTACCAATGCCCGGCACTGAATTTAAGATCGTAGATTTTGATACCGGTGAACTGGTTCCTTTGGGTCATGAAGGTGAAATTGTTGTACGCACTCCTTCGCTGCTTAAATCGTACTGGAGAAAACCGGAGGCAACGAAACAAGCCTTACGAGATGGCTGGTTATTTACCGGTGATATCGGAATGATAGACGAAGAAGGATATTTACACTTTTTGGGTCGCCGTAAAGAAATGCTTAAAGTAAAAGGCATGAGCGTGTTTCCCTCCGAAATCGAGGCGTTTCTGGGACGGCACCCTGCAATCGTTGGTAGCGGGGTGATTGGCAAACCCGAGCCGGATAAAGGCGAGGTTCCCGTTGCATTTATCAAGCTGCATAAAGATTACGAGGGTAAAATAACTGAAGAAGAGTTGAGTAATTGGTGCCGGCAAAATATGGCTTCTTATAAAGTACCGCTTATAAAGATAGTGAAGGAATTACCGATGACCGCTACCGGTAAGGTAAAAAAAGAGGAGTTAAAGAAATTAATTAAATAATTGTTATCATTATTTAGAGCAAGTATTTAGAATATTTAAATAAGGACATTAATAAATACTTTTTTAATGGCAAAGTGGTTGGAGATCTTTCCCAGCTACTTTGTCATATATTGTCTATTTTTTAACGTTACAATAATTCATGAGTTGTTGAAATGTGCCAATACTGCATACTCATGGTTACGGTAAAACCCGGTATAAAATCTGAAAATAGCCAGAACGTTTACTATTTTTATGCCTGGTTTTGAGCTGTAGGCTCATGAATGTTAAGTTTTAGTAACCGTTGTTAGGAGGAATAGATTGTGGATCTGAAAGATCTCGAGAGAGAACTAAAAAGCGATGGTGAAATAGTAGCATATAAGCTTGAAGAATGGGCGGAAAAGATAGGTGATAAAACTTGCTTTTATTATGGGGAAGAAGGTAAACACATCACCTATAAAGAATTTAATGAACTTTCAAACAGCATTGGTCATAACCTGAAAGCTATGGGTGTGGAAAAAGGTGATAGAATATCACTTTTTTTAAAGAACCCCCTTGTAACTACCTTGGCTATGTTTGGCATTTGGAAGGTTGGGGCGGTATTTTGTCCCATTAATTTTAACTACAGAGGTCGGCTATTATCTTACCAAATCAAAGATACCAACCCAAAGCTTTTGATTTCAGAAACAGATATGATCCCGTTAATCAATGATATAAAAGATGATATTCCCGGCTTAACAGTTTTCCTGCATAAGCCCAAGCAAGGCGACCACGATTATAACCCCGAAACAGCAAATATTGAGTTAGACAAAAAGTTTCTCCAGTATCCATTTGAAGAGCTTTTCAAGGGAGAAACGTCGAACCTCGGCATTAACATCGAATATTATGATACGGCCAATATTATCTATACTTCCGGTACAACAGGCCCGGCAAAAGGTGTTGTTCAATCCCACCGCTGGATGAACCAGTATACCTTTAACTCGAGAAGATTTTGCAGCCAAGAGGATGTAGTTTATAATGACCTACCTCTTTATCACGTGGGCGGTGCATTCGCAAATGTTATTAAAGGGATATGGCTTGGATGCACAGTAGCTGTATGGGATAAATTTAGTTCTAACGACTTCTGGCGGAGAATTAAAGTTAGTGGAGCAACCACGGCAATATTATTAGATGTAATGATCCCGTGGCTAATGAACGCAAAAGAAACCCCCGATGATCGAATGAATACGTTAAATAAAGTCCATATGCAGCCCCTGCCGCAATATCACTACCAGGTAGCCAAGAGATTTGGTTTTGATTACGTTACTTGCGGATATGGGCAAACAGAGGCGGGAAACGGCTTTGTTGGGATTTTTGAATTAGACGAAGGAGAAGGCACTCCCCCTGAATTGTATAAAGGAAAATCCAGGGAAGAAATAAGGGCCCTTGCTAAAAAATATGGTTATCCGATTCATCCCGGGAAAGCGGAACTGGGCAAGGGATATATGGGTAAATGCAAATGGTTGCTTGAAGCAACTATTTTAAACGAACATGATGAAGAATGCGCTCCCGGTGAAGTTGGGCAACTGGCTTTTAGACCTAAGTTTTCCTACTCAATGCTTAATGAATATTTCGGGAAACCGGAAGCAACTCTAAAAGCTTTCAGGAATTTTTGGTTTCACACGGGAGACGCGTGCTATAAAGATGAAGAGGGGAATTTTTATTTTGTAGACAGGATGGGCGGATTTATCAGGACCAGGGGTGAAAATATTTCTTCTTACCAGATAGAAGATATCATTAACAGCCATCCCAAGGTTGAAATGTGCGCCGCGCTTCCTATTCCCGCAGAAGTGGGAGATGAAGACGATATTGTTGTGTACGTTGTAGTTAAAAAGGGGGAAAAACTGCCAGAGGGAGAGTTGCGTGAATGGCTTAAAGGAGAAATGCCAAAATTTATGTGGCCAAAGTATATTCGTTTCATCGATGATTTACCCAGAACACCGACTAATAAGATAGAAAAATATAAACTGCGTGAAAAGATTTTAAGTGAACTGGGCAGAAAATAAGCTTTAAGATAAGGTGAAAATGAATAATTTTCATTTTTAGAAAAATTGCTCTGCTGACGAACCACCGGCTAACCCCGTTAATGCTATATAAATAAAGTCGGATGAGGTATTAATGTAATCAAGTTTGTATTTTAAAGCCCCCGGTCTTGATACGGGGGCTGTATTTGTTCATCTATGTTGTAGGCCATATGTTTATCCAGAACTGATCGTCATTTTATAGGCCCCGGGCACAATAAATTTTTAGCAAATTTTTAGTGGATGGTATAACTATTGCATCACTACAGAGTAAAAAAGTTAAAGCCGAACAAGGATGGTACTGATGGGGAAAGCGTTTCAAAATAACCCGGGATTGGTTCAAAAAACAATTAGTTATTCTTGCGTGGCTTTTGCCATTCTCTTGTTGGGATACGTGCTTTCAGTGTTTCACCGTCTCACCATTGCCATAATGGCTGACAGGTTGATGACCGACCTGGGTTTGAGTGCGGTTCAATTGGGACTATTAACTGCCATTTATTTTTACCCGTATGCTTTTATGCAATTTCCCGTCGGCATAATGGCGGACCATATTGGCCCGAGGCGCCTTGTTTCAGTTATGCTGCTGATAGCAGCGGCGGCCTCCATTGCTTTCAGTGTGGTTCAATCTTTCCCGCTTGCTGTTGCCACAAGGTTCTTGATTGGTCTTTCCGTGTCCTGTGTATTTGTGCCTACCCAAAAATATATCGCGACTTTTTTCCCTCCATCAATGTTTGCCACCCTAGTCAGTTTTTTGCCCTTTGCCGGTATGCTCGGCGGTATATTCGCATCGGTGCCCCTGGCCTACCTGGTGGACGCTTTTGGCTGGAGGGTGGTGTTTTTCATCTTGGGAATAATAACCGCGTTCCTGGCACTGGGTGTATGGATTTTTGTCGCCGAGTTGCCCGGGCATTCGAGGGATTCATCTGAAGTGAAGAACCGGGAAACGGTGCCAATGAGTGGAAAGAAGGCGGTAAAGCCGGGATTTTTAAGTTCTTTTGTACAGGTTATCAGCGAATGGGGATTATGGCCGATTGCAATCAGAAACTTTTTGAATTACGGTTCGATTATGGCTTTCCAGAGTCTTTGGGCGGGACCGTATTTGATGTTAATTGTAGGGGTGGACAGGATTACGGCGGGCTACCTGTTAATGCTGTTGTCCGTTGGGCAGCTGGTGACAGCTCCTTTCAGCGGTTATCTTTCAGAGAGGGTTTTCCGGTCGAGAAAGATTCCTGCGGTAAGCGCTGCTTTTGGATTGGTTTTATTCTGGGTGCCCTTTGCTTTCTATGGCGAAAACCTTACCCCTGTTCAAATTGGTATGCTTTTTGTTATTAACGGGCTTTGGAACGGCCTGGCCATGGGAGCGGGCCTTGCTCAAATCAAAGAACTCTATCCCGTTTCCGTTTCCGGAACGGCAATTGGCATTGGCAATTTGTTTACTATGGCGGGTCCGTGTTTATTCCCGGTATTCATCAGCTCGGTCATGGCCGGCCATACCCCGGCGGGCGGCCGGATAACCGGGGAAACTTTTATCCTTGGTTTTCGTTATTTGATGTTTGCCGCTATCTTAGCCGCAATAGCCATTTTATTTTCCAAAGAAACGTTAAAAAGACCACACGTTGAGAGAATGGTTAATAATTGAACAGAGTTGAAGTCTTTCGCCCGGCTAATTGTTGGTTCTACAGGTCCTCTTTCGGAAACATACTGTGATCCGCGTATCGCGGGTTTTTTGTTGAAACAGGTTCCAAATCCGGGGGTCCTCCAGGCCCAGGCGCCAGACCGCAATGCCGGGTATTCCTTGTTGGACGGCATAATTAAGCCTAACCAGGAAACTCCGCACGTCCTCAAACCAAACAACGTGTGTGACACCGTTTTCAACGTAGGAATAGGTTAATTCCTGCGCTTCTTCATCATACCTGGGGGTGACATTATGTTGGGCGGCCAGGTTAATGGCCTCGGCATAAGATAGTTCCCGGGGCAACACGTTTTCACCCACGGGCCAGTCCCGGCCGTAAACCGCTATTCCCAGGCGTAGCTTAAAACGGGGAATAACGGACATGGCATATGACATGACCTGCCGGACAAAACCGATGGAGGCTATCGGCCCCGGTTCAGCCACGTGCTCGTCATATGCCAGTACATAAACCGCGTCGCTGTGGCGGCTTAAGGCGGGATAATCGAATGCCCCGGAAAAGGGGTGGCTGGGATCGTCTTTTAATTCAGGGGGTACCGAAATAGTTACCAATAACCTGTAAGGTTTTAAAGTCCGGTAAAGCTCGGCCATGAATGTGGTCATGTAAGGTCTGTCTTCTGGAGGCACGAATTCAAAGTCTATGTTCACCCCGTAAAATCCTTTGCTGATGAGCGTGTTTAAAATATTTAATATCAGTGTGTGGCGAAGGTTTTCGTTGGTTAGCAACCGGTGTATTAATGGTCCGAATTCGCGGCTAGCGTAGTTATGCACTATCGCCAGTATGGGTAAGTTGAGTTGCCGCGCCAGGGTCATGGTTGCGGCATCCGACTGGTCCACAAGATCCCCCGCCTCGGTTACCCCGAGCCAGAAGGGTACCAGGTAGGAAATTTTTTGACCATTCGTGCTGAGGTCCTCCAAAGCATTCGAGGTGGTAACATAATACCAGTTGTTTTCAATTCTATAAAATAAGGGATTAACCATCTGATCCAACCTGCCTTCAAAATCCATTTTCCCCTGGAGCATTTTATGGAAATTATGATTGGTTTGTGCATGGATTTTTCAACAAAAAACTTCAGTCGCTAAATAATTGAACATGACTGAAGTTTGTTACTAAATTTTCTGGTTTTGCAGGTCAAGATTTTGGAAAGCTGATTACCCGGGACCCGGGCGCTTGAGGCGGAATATGGTTGTTTTCAACGCTGATAGCACAATTTTTGCAAAATGGAATCGTTACATACGGAAGTCCCGGTTGTTAAAAGGCAAAAAGTGAAAGCTATGAAAAAAAGCTGAAAAGCTAAAAGCCAAGCCCGGAAAAGAGACCGCGCTGGCCGAAGTGTGCCGGGACCTGGCTCGGGAGGTCAGGGAAAAGGAAAAGGGGTGTTTAAGGAGCTTGATTAACCCTTTATTGTCCACCTATGCCGGCTTTGATGATGTTTAGATTGTTAACGATTATGTTTAAATACTAAAATATGATTAACTATGCAACTACTTGAATTGTATTTAAAACCCGGGCCATCAAGCCCGGTATTATTTTTGCATAATATTTGTTATTTGAAAATTGGGAAAGTAATAAAATTAAGTCCAGGGCACTTTACTCTGGAAATCCCAGGAGCATTATCAATGAAATATACGAAACTTTCATGAAGGACATTACTCAGGGAATCGGCGATTCCGGGGTCAAGGCCGGTGTGATTAAAGTGGGTACAAGCAAAGATGTAATCGCTCCTTACGAAGAAGCGATCATGGAAGCCGCCGTGATGGCCCAAAAAGACACCGGGGTGCCGATTATTACTCACACCGAGGCCGGCACCATGGCGCCGCAGCAGGCCGACTTTTTAATCGGCAAGGGCGCCGACGTTAAAAAGCTAATGATCGGCCACATGTGCGGCAACGCCAATTTGCAGTACCACCTGGAAGTTCTGCAAAAAGGCCCTTACATCTGTTTTGACCGTTTTGGCCTCGAAGTGATTTTCCCGGACGTTTTGAGGACGGGTACGGTGATCGGTTTGATCGGACTGGGGTATGAAAAACAGATTATGCTTTCGCACGATTCGATCATTAAGTGGCTGGGCCGGGAATTCCCGCTGCCCGAGCCTGCAATTCCCCTGGTAGCAAACTGGAATTTGACCCATATTTTTAAAAATATTATCCCCGTGCTGAAGAAGGCCAACATAACCGATGACCAGATCAACACCATCATGGTGGACAACCCGCGCCGCCTGTTTGCTGGAGAATAGTTTGCGGGCGAATAGATAGTTGACCAAATAATTACTGCAAGGGAGAGATCAACATGAATACTGCGCACTTCAAATTCTGGCCCAAAAGATTGCCTTACGAGCTGGACTACCCCCGGGTGCCTCTTTTTGAATTCCTGGAAACATCCGCGCGCCGCTACCCGGATAAACCGGCGCTGATTTATTATGGAAAGCGGATCAGCTACCGGGAAATGTGGGATGCCGTGGAGCGGACGGCCACGGCTCTGTACGACATGGGGGTCCGGAAAGGGGACAGGGTGGCCCTGTATCTCCAAAACACGCCGCATTTTATTATCGGCTACTTTGGCATCATGCGGGCCAACGCTGTGGTGGTGCCCATCAACCCCATGCTTACGGAACACGAGCTGAAAGTGTTGCTCGACGACAGTGGTACAGTTGTACTGATAACCACATCGGACATTTACGGCCGGGTCCGGAACATCCGGGCTGAGACCGGGCTGCGGGAAGTCATTGTCGGGGAATATACCGATTACCTGCCGGAGGAGCCGGAGCTTCCGGTGCCGGGTCCCATGCAAACCGCAGTTGCGCTGGAAGACACCCCCCGCCGGTGGTTGGAAACGCTTAACGCATACTCGCCGGCTCCCCCGGCGGTGGAAGTGACCACCGACGATATGGCCATGCTCCCTTACACCTCGGGTTCAACCGGCATACCCAAGGGGTGCATTCATACCCACGCCACCATTATTTCCAATACGGTCAGCTCAGCGGTCTGGCATAACATGGTTTCCAGTGGAACAGCGCTGGCAACCCTGCCGTTTTTCCACGTCACGGGTTTGATTCACAGCATGCTCGCCCCCATTTATACCGGGGGGACTATCGTGTTGCTCACCCGCTGGGACCGGGAGACCGCCATCACCGCCATTGAAAAATACCGCTGCACGGTTTGGACCAACATCACTACCATGGTGGTGGATATATTAAACCACCCGGACATTACCAGGCGCGACCTGAGTTCCCTCATGGTCATGGGGGGCGGCGGCGCTCCGCTGCCCGAAGCGGTGGGTCAAAAACTGTACGAACTTACGGGTCTCAGGTATCTTGAGGGTTACGGGATGACCGAAACCATCTCGCAAACCCACTTCAACCCCCCGGACCGGCCCAAGCTGCAGTGCATCGGCATACCCGATTTTGGCGTGGATGCCAGAATAATTGACCTTGAGACCGGTGAAGAATTGCCCCCGGGCCGGGAGGGAGAACTCATCGTTAGCGGTCCCGAGGTGATGAAGGGCTACTGGAACCGGCCCAAGGACAATGAGGAAGCCTTCATTGAAAAGGATGGCAAAAGGTTTTTGCGTACCGGTGATATCTGCAAAATGGACGAAGAAGGATATTTTTACATTGTGGACCGGAGCAAGCGCATGATCAACGCGGCTGGCTTCAAGGTATGGCCCACGGAGGTGGAGGCCGTCCTGTACAAACATCCCGCGGTGGCCGAGGTTTGTGTGGTCGGGGTCGCCGACCCGGTGCGGGTGGAAAACGTCAAGGCGTTCGTGGTTTTGCGCCAGGAATACCAGGGCAAGATCACCGAGGAGGATTTCATCAACTGGGCCAAGGAGAATATGGCCGCTTACAGGTACCCGCGCATTGTGGAATTTGTATCCCAGCTGCCCAAAAGCGGCACAGGCAAGATTCAGTGGAAAGAACTGCAGCAGATGGAAAAGGAAAGAATAGCCCGGGAAGGTTATTACTGGTTGAAAAAGTAACCTGCTGAACTTTGGACATTGATGCAAGAAGGCCGCCTTGACCGGCGGCCTTCTTTACTGGGCAGAGTAAAGGAAAACCATCGTAAAAAGCTTGCTGGTGTTAAATTCTGATAATCTTTCCCGGGCTGTGCACCTCCCGCCGCCGGGATGACCTGCCTACCAATTACTCAAGTGCCGGCTTCTTATCGGCCCAGGGTCTGATGCGCTCAAATGCAGCGGAAACTTTCAATATTGTACTTTCAGCAAAGCGCCTCCCGATTATCTGTAAACCAACAGGTAAGTTGTCTGCGGTGAAACCGCAGGGAATAGATGCCGCCGGGTGCCCGGTCATGTTGAATGGATAGGTTAGCATCCAGCCGCTATATGGATCAACGGGTTTGCCGTTGATTGCAGACGGGCCGGGGATTCCCTGCCGGAAGGCGGTTACGGCCAGGGTGGGTGTAACCATTAAATCATATTTGTCAAATATGCCTTGTATTTTGTTCCATAACGCTGTCCTGTGCAGATCCAGTCTTTTATAATCCACTGCCGTTACCTTTTCCCCGGCCTTGATCATGGCCACTACGCCCGGCGACATGCGTTCTCCCCATTTGGGCAGGAAATCCTTGTAAAAAGATGCGAAATAAACGCACCACATCAAGTTAAAGGCATCCTGGATGGTTTCGATGGGGTTTTCAAAACCGGGGTCCACCACATCAACATGACAGCCCATTTGGGAGAAGACCTTGACCGCGTCTTCCACAACCTTTTTGACGCCTGAATCGATTTCAAAGAAACCCAGGTCTGGACTATATGCAACTTTTAGCCCGTTAATGTCACCGTCGAAATCATTTAAGTAATCGTCACCGGTATCAGGCAACGAAAATGGATCACGGTCATCCGGCCCGGCTACAACGGATAAGAACAGCGCCGCGTCAGCCACCGTCCTGGTAATTACTCCGTAATGCAGAAAAGGAGTATGGTGGGAAAATTTCGAGATCGAATTATCCATGGGAATCCTGCCGTAAGTTGGCTTTAAACCGTAAACTCCGCAGATACTGGCGGGTATGCGCACCGAACCGCCGCCGTCACTGCCCTCGGCCAGGGGCGCCATTCCCGCGGCAACCGCGGCGGCCGATCCCCCGCTTGATCCCCCGGCGACAAGGTTAATGTTCCAAGGGTTACGGGTTGCGCCGAAAAGAAAATTGTCAGTTGTGCCCTTGTGCCCGAATTCGGGTGTATTGGTTTTACCCAGCAATATCGCCCCGGCATTTTTAACCCGCTCCACAAAAACGGAATCTTTAACGGGAATGTTATCCTTCAAGATCACGGAGCCGAAAGTAGTTTTGATCCCGGCAGTGGGCGTAAGGTCTTTAATCGCTACTGGGACGCCATGCAGCGGGCCCAACTCATCGCCCTTCATTAAAGCATCTTCGGCATCTTTGGCCCATTGCCGGGCCATGTCGTGCACTACGGTACAGTAAGCATTGATAACGGGATTAATGCGGTCAATGCGGTTAAGAAAAGCATCCACCAGTTCAACTGGCGACAATTTTTTATTCCGTATCAGCCGGGCAAGTTCAACAGCAGGAGTATAACAAAGCTCGTTTATTGATAAATCCATCATCTATTCCCCCCCCGGGTAATTTTTATTAGTTTTTCAGCTGAACTTTGACTTAAGCATAAAACGTACCACATGTTAATTTGATATTATCTAAAAAACGCCGGTGGGATTATACCGTTTTATTTTAAAATCGGAGGAATAGCAGTTGTTAAAAATATAAACATGGTTGTTAATATAATAGACCACATTTCAAATAATTTAAAATATTTTGAAAGTCAACCTTTCCCAAGTCCGCTGTTGGTAAACTGCTTAGACGTCCGCCCGGCATGGGCGATAACTAGGGGGTGGTTATGCGAATATTTAAATGAAGCCGTACAATATATCCAGAATAATTACTGAGCGCCAAACGGCGATATTTATTCGGTGCTCGTTATGGAAGCTTTTGACCGGGCCTGTAGTGGTTTATACCAGCTTGTCCCCCGGTGAAACCCGTGATATTATCAAGATGTTTATATACTTCGTTTTACGGTACGTTAAAAACCGGAAAGGATGGTATTTTTGCGCCGGGTGGACAGAATTTTAAATGATCCCTGCTACAGGAAATGCCTTGAGCGCAACGCCGCCTGTGAAGCAACCAGGCGTTTTTGCCGTCACGACCTGCAGCACATGCTGGACGTGTCCCGGATAACATATATGCTTGTCCTGGAAGACGGCGGCCTTGGCGAAGGGGCGGCGGCGCAAGGGGTCGCCGGTAATTCGCCGGCGGCCGTCAAGGAAATAATTTACGCCGCAGGGTTATTGCACGACATGGGGCGCTGGCGGGAATACGAGACCGGGGAAGATCACGCAGCTGCAGGGGCCCGGCTGGCCGGGCCGGTGCTGGACCGGGCCGGGTTTGACGCCGTGGAAAGAAAGATCATTACTACAGCCATCCGGGAGCATCGCACCAAAGGCGGGGAGGCGAGCCGGCTGGGGCAATACCTTCGCAGGGCGGACGACCTGTCCCGCCCGTGCAGTTTTTGCCCGGCCCGCGCGGATTGTTACAAGCTTGATCGCATGGAAACCGCCGGTATGCTTCTATACTAAATTTGGGGTTGTAATATATGCATCTAATATAACGACCAACTCGGGGAGGGAATGGAAAAGTGCCCTTTAAACTGCACAACGTAGTGGCAACCGGCCGGACCGGAGTACTGGAGGAATTTCAAAAGATCGGGGTGGACAGTGCCGGTAGCGCAATGATGACGCCCAAGGCGCGGCATTATTTATTTAAAGTATATGACCTGGTGCCCAGGCAGGCCAACATCATCAAGCAGGAAATGCTCAGCAAAGGCGGTGACGCGGCCGTTGCCCGGGGTACCGTTGACGCCTCGGTGAAAAAAACCGATGTGTTGATGATGGGCACCGAGAAGCAGTACCGGGCGGTGATTAAAAAGTTGCGCATGCAACCTTTCGGACTGGCCCGCCTGGCGGACCAGCTGGAAGAAGCCCTGGCCAATCTGCAGGGCCGCAAACCACGCGAGCTTGACTGCCGGGGCAAAAGGCTGGTCCTTGGTGAGCGGACCCTGGTCATGGGCGTTTTGAACGTAACGCCGGATTCATTTTCCGACGGGGGCCGTTATAACGACGTGGAAAGCGCCCTTGCGCACGCCCGGCGCATGGAGGCCGAGGGGGCGGACATTATCGACCTGGGCGGCGAGTCCACCCGCCCCGGCCATATCCCGGTGAGCGTGGAGGAAGAGCTTGACCGGGTAATTCCTGTGTTGCGGGCCCTGGTGCGCGAAATCAAACTGCCCGTCAGCGTGGATACCACCAAGGCACAGGTGGCGCGCCGCGCCCTGGAAGAGGGTGCCCATATCATCAACGACCAGTGGGCGCTCCGGGCCGATCCCGATATGGCCGCCCTGGCGGCCGAATACAATGTGCCGCTGGTACTGATGCACAACCAGCATGGTACCGATTACCGCGATTTAATGGGCGACATGGTGCAATTTTTCCGGGAAAGCATCGACATGGCGATACGGGCTGGAGTTGCCCGGGAAAATATCATTATTGATCCCGGAATCGGATTCGGCAAAACGGTGGAACAAAACCTCGAAGCCCTGCGCCGCCTGCGGGAACTGGATTGCCTGGGCCTGCCCGTGCTGCTGGGCACTTCTCGCAAGTCCCTGATCGGCAAAACTCTGGACCTGCCTCCCGACCAGCGTGTGGAAGGCACCGGTGCCACAGTGGCCCTGGGGATAGCCAATGGTGTGGATATAGTGCGGGTGCATGACGTGAAGGAAATGGTGCGGGTGGCCAGGATGACCGATGCGGTGGTAAGGCGCTAGCACTTTAAGGCGGGGTGGATCAATTGGATAAAATCATCATGAGTTCGATGGCCTTCTACGGGTATCACGGGGTGTTGCCCCAGGAAAGGGAACTGGGGCAGACATTTCTGGTGGATGTGGAACTTTACTTGGACCTGCGGGCCGCCGGGGAAAGCGATGATCCCGCCATGACCGCAAGTTATGCCGAAGCTTACGAGGTGGTGCGCCAAGTGGTTACCGGTGAGCCCTGCAACCTGATTGAGGCGGTGGCCGAGCGCATTGCCGCCCGCCTGCTGGAAGAATTTCCCCTGCGGGAAGTGCTGGTGCGGGTAAAAAAGCCCTCCGCGCCGGTGCCGGGTCAATTCAATTACATGGGCGTGGAAATAACCAGGTCCAGGGAACGGGTGGGGATGCGGTGACGGAACGTAAAACGGTTTGCTGTTATCTCGGCCTGGGTTCCAACATGGGGGACCCCAGGGCTAATTTAGAAAAGGCCATTGAACTTCTGAACGATACGGAGGGGATAGAGGTTACGGCCGTGGCCCCCTTTTACCGTACCGCGCCGGTGGGCTATACCGAACAGGACTATTTCATCAACACCGTGGCTGAAATTAACACGTCGCTTTCCCCCTTGCAACTGCTGGAAAAGATGCAGCAAATTGAAAACAAGCTGGGCAGGGTGCGGGTAATCCGCTGGGGACCGCGCACGGTGGACCTGGACCTTTTACTTTACGGGGACGAAAAAATCGCCGGGCCAGATTTAGAGGTGCCGCACCCCCGGATGCACCAGCGCGCCTTTGTCATGGTGCCCCTGGCCGACTTGAATCCCCAACTGGTAATCCAGGGTGAACAGGCGGCGGATTTGGCCCGGCGGCTGGCGGGGGAGCAGGAAATTATCCGGGTTTAGACAAAAACCCCCGCTTGCGACATGGGGCTTGCGACATGGGGACGATTCTCCGTTGTCGCAATATTTTACCATGTTATAACGTCATCCGGTCTATGTAAAAATGGCCTTTTATTATGCCTAATAGTAGCGCCCCTGGTATTGCTGTTGCTACGGCAGCACATCAAAAAGGGGTGTCTTTCTTTTGTATAATTGGTCATTATTTATGGCATATTTTGGACAGGCAACTATGGAACAAACTACTTTTTTTACCGTCTATATAGTACAGATGAGCAAACGTAAAAAAAGGGGGGGGGCCCAAGTTCAGTATGTACGCAAAGGAAATTTTTATAATAGGAGGCGTATCGATTGAATAGGTTTAAACTTTTATTAATTGTGTTGCTAACTACAGTTGGATTGTTTGTTTTTAGCTCTGGCGGCTTTGCAAGCGAAGATTTAACTAATGTAATTACCGTAAATGGAAACGGAATAGTAAAGGTGTCACCGAATATGGCAGACCTTAGTTTTGCAGTAGTTACTGAGGCTGCGGATGCTGGAACCGCAACAACTCAAAACGCGAATTTAGTTAATAAAGTTATTAATGCTTTAAAAAATAGTGGTATTCCGCAAGCTGATATAACTACCGCAGGCTATAACCTGCACCCTAAATACATTTACGAAGAAAATAAGTCCCCAAAGATTAGTGGTTATGAGGTTCGTAATGAGATATTAGTTACAGTGCGAGACCTCTCAAAAGTAGGAAACACCATTGATATAGCTGTGAAAAACGGTATAAACCAAGTACAAAACATTAGATTTTATGTAGAAGGGAATATGGACCAAAAAATTAAAGCTTTACGTCAAGCAATTGAAGAAGCCCGGTCAAAAGCAGAAGTAATTGCAGCAGCGATTGGTAAGAAAATCGTTGGAGTGAAGTCTGCAACCGGAGATTGGTACAATGATAGCCCGCCACCAATTATACTGGAAAAAAGAATGGCTGCAGGAGCAGGGAGTGCAATGGATACACCAATTAATCCCGGCATGGTGGAAATAAGAGCAAGTGCACAAATTGTATACATTATTCAGTAGTGCATTAAATCCTTTGGGACCCCGTCCGACAGACCTTGTCCTTTGAATACGGGGTCGCTTACCTCTTCCGGGCCGGCAATGACCGCCGGGGTTATGGTCCGCTGCCACCAAAACCCTGGCAAGCCAAGCCGGCGAACCCAACTACTCAATCAGTGAACTGGCAGGGGAGGCTGTTACCGGCCTCCCCTGCTGCTGTTTACCCGGCATTTCTACCGAACCGGTGGGTTGAAAGAAGATCACAATACCATCCAGCAATCTTTCCATCCAGCAATCTTTCCTTGATCCTGAGTCCCTCCAGTTTTTTGCCAGTGCTACGAAATTGTAAAGCCATATTGTGCACAAGAATACCATGGTTCATTGCAAAAAATACACGAGGAGAACATCGATATTGCTAGAAAATTAGCACCATAAAAATTGATTTGTTCAGGTATTAATGGCTCTATCCAAAAATTTAGAAAGGAGATAAAAGAATGTCCAAAGTCAAAATCACAATTCCGCAATTAAAAGAATACAAACAAAACGGTCGAAAGTTCGCAATGATCACTGTGTACGATTACCCAATGGCTTTATTGGTTGACAGGTCACAGGCGGAAATGATTTTAGTAGGCGATTCACTTGGGATGGTTGTTCTTGGTTATGAAGGTACAGTTCCGGTTGAACTGGATGATGTAATATACCATCTTAAGGCAGTCACAAGAGCGGCCAAGAATACCTTGGTGGTTGGTGATATGCCGTTTATGAGTTATAACGTCAGCAAGGAAGAGGCTATTAGAAACGCTGGGCGACTAATGAAGGAAGGGGGTGCAGATTGTGTAAAAATTGAAGGAGGATTGAATGTAGTGGATACGGTTAAGGCCGTGGTTGATGCAGGTATTCCAGTGATTGCGCACATAGGACTTACACCTCAAACGGCTTCTATGTTGGGCGGCTTCAAAGTACAAGGGAAGGACCCGGAAACAGCCAAACGTTTAATTAATGAAGCACAGGCGCTTGAAAGTGCCGGAGCATGCGCTATTGTAATAGAATGTGTCCCCACTGAAATTTCAAGAATAATTACAGAAAAATTAAGTATCCCAACAATTGGCGTTGGAGCCGGGCCTTTCTGCGACGGGCAAAATCTTAACGGATATGATTTAATTGGTTTATTTGATAAGTTTGTTCCCAAGTTTGTTAAGCAGTATGCTAATATTGCTCCAATGATTTTAGATGCTTATAATAGTTTCGCTCGCGAAGTAACTGAAGGCACATTTCCTACCGAAAAACATAGCTTTACCATCGACGAGCAAATAATTAAAGAATTGGATTAAGTTTCAACTATCTCTATATCGACCATAAAATATTATGGCACATTTTAATTCTACAAAACATTGTAACTATATTAATAAAATTAATTAAATGGTTTAAATTATATAAAGGTTAACTATTAATTAAAGAAAAAATAGATATCTTAATAAAAACTTTAATTTAGCGAGTTCTTCCAGGGGGGAACATTAGATGAAAAAATTTCATGTATTGGCTTTGATAATGGCACTAATTTTTTTGGTTGCGGGTTGTGGAGATAAGGATGCATCAAAAGAATCCGCAGACAATGCGTCAAAACGCGTAGTTTTAAGAGTTGGAAATACTACGGCACCTGATAGCCACTATAACAAAGGCTTGGAACAATTTAAGAAAAAGGTAGAAGAGTATAGTAATGGAGAAATTGAGGTTCAAATATTCCCCAGTAGCCAGCTTGGTGATGAAAGGGATTTAGTTGAAGGCGTTGCCATGGGAACAGTGGAAATGGCATTGGTTTCAACAGGTCCTTTGCCAAACTATTCAAAGGACTTTATGGTTTTTGATTTACCCTTTATAATTACAGATCGTGAAAAGGCTTACCAGGTCATGGACGGTGAAATAGGCCAGGAAATACTTGATACGCTAAAGCCAAAGGGAATTAAAGCCCTCGGTTTCTGGGAAAATGGTTTCAGAAATATAACCAATAATGAAAAGCCCATAGTTCATCCGGAAGACGTAAAAGGGATGAAAATTAGAACGATGGAGAACCCAATTCACCAGGCAACATTTAAAACCTTAGGTGCCATTCCGACTCCCATGGCTTGGAGCGAAGTATTTACGGCATTACAGCAGGGTACGATAGACGGGCAGGAGAACCCGTTACCGATTATTGGTACGGCCAAGGTTTATGAAGTACAAAAATATATCTCCTTGACGGGGCATTTTTATTCACCTTGCGTGCTTATGATAAACAATAATTTATTTGAAAGTCTGTCACAAACACAAAAGGATGCCATTCTTAAAGCAGAAAAAGAAGCCAGGGCCTGGCAAAGAAACTACAGCAAAGAATTGGATGAAAAACTCACTAAGGAATTAAAGGAAAAAGGAATAACTATTACGGAAGTTGATAAAACAGAGTGGCAGAACGCCGTAAAGCCGGTTTATGACCAATTTAAGGATCAAATAAACCCCAAATATGTTGAGGCCTTGACGGGTAAGTAAAGGTGAATTGAATAGGGTATGGTTTTCTATCATACCCTATTCAATTTTAAACTGTTCTAAATGCGGTGGGTGATTATATGAAAAAACTAATTTATTATATGGATAACCTGGAAGAAATTATAATTACTATTTTACTTCCTTTAATGTGTATAGTAGTTTTTTTGTCCACTTTTTTTAGATTTGCAAAAATGCCATTAATGCCTTGGGGAGAAGAGTTGGCCAGATATCTTATGATTTGGATTGTATTTTTGGGGCTGGGTACGGGAGCAAAAAAGAATGCACATTTTTTTGTTCAGTTAATAATTAATTTGGTACCTAAAACCTTTCATAAGTATGTAAATATATTTAGGATTATGATTGTGGTTATTTTTTGCTCCATTATACTTTTCTTATCATTAAGTATAGTGAAATCACAAATGGTAATGGGGCAAATTTCCCCGTCCTTGCATATTCCAATGTGGATTGTTTATTTAGCTATACCAGTTGGTTGCGCTTCAATGGCTTTGAGATCCATACAATATTTAATTAAAGAATTAAAAGAAGAAACCAAGTTGACTTGACAGGTGGTGAATGGATTTGGCTTTAACATTGTTTGGTGTATTATTCATAGCGCTTTTTTTGGGTATTCCCATTGCGGTGTCCCTTGGAGTAGCAGTTTTAGCGGCCCTGTTTACTCAAGATACCAACACATCTTATGTGATGATCGCACAAAGGATGTTTACATCTGTAGATAGCTTTCCGCTTATGGCGGTGCCTTTCTTTATTCTTGCCGGCAACCTGATGGAAAAAGGTGGCATATCAAGGAGAATAATCAACTTTGCTACGGTTTTATTAAATAAACTGCCAGCAAGTTTGTCCGTTATAACAACGGCTGCCTCGGGATTTTTTGGAGCGATTTCGGGTTCCAACCCCGCAACAGTGGCCGCAATTGGCGGGCTGATGATACCAGGGATGATAAAAAAGGGTTACCCTAATGATAATGCGGCTGCAGTGGCTGCAGCGTCAGGGACATTGGGAGTTATTATTCCACCCAGCATATCTATGGTTACTTATGGTGTTGTGGCATCAGTATCAATAGGTGCCCTATTCATTGCAGGCATTATCCCCGGCTTGCTTTTAGCAATTGGGATAATGTTAACAGGTATTTTTTTAAATAGTAAATATGAAAATAAGAGTTCCAGTAACGTTAGCGCAAAGCAAGTTTATACCGTCTTCAAAGATGCTATTTGGGCTTTACTTATGCCTGTATTAATTCTTGGTGGTATATATGGAGGTATATTTACACCGACTGAATCTTCAGCGGTTGCATGTTTATATGCATTTATTGTTAGTAAATATATTTACCGGGAATTGAAATTTTCAGATTTAAAAAGCATATTTTCTCAATCGGCTACAAGTACGGCATTAATAATGTTTGTTATAACACTTTCGGCACCTTTTTCCTGGTTAATGACAAGCGCAAATGTACCCACTACCTTGGCAGAATCCATATTAGCCACACTCAATAATAAATATGTAATATTGCTTTTGATTAACTTTATCTTGCTGTTCTTGGGATGTTTTTTGGAAACGCAATCAATAATACTTTTGATGACCCCAATGTTGCTTCCTTTGGCAATTCAATTGGGGATCGATCCTGTTGCACTGGGTTTGATAATTATTGTAAATACTTCCATTGGCATGATTACACCTCCAATGGCGGTCAACTTGTTTGTCGCCAGCACTATTTCTAAAGTAAGCATTGAACAGGTAAGCAAAAAGATTATCCCATACTTTGTTGTGGAATTAATTATCCTTCTTGTATTAACATATTTTTCCGGTATTTTAACTTGGTTGCCTAATTTGCTTAAGCTCTAATTAGTGGTGATAAATATGGCTGAAATTAATATGCAAAAAATAATGGAACAATATAATACCTGTAGACTTCAATTTATTGATGAACAAAGTTTTCCGTGGGGTAAAGCACAATGGATTAATTTAGCGACCGATGGGCAGAAGCCCATTATGAGAGCCTCGATTGTAACAATTTATCCTAAAAAGGAACAACAGCTGCATTACCATTTTGGCTATGAGGAATTGTTGTATGGAATAAGAGGTGAAACATACCAACGCTTAAACGGGAATGATACAAAGTTAACGGTAGGAAACATTATTCATATTCCGGCAGAGGGCAGTCACTGGATGTATAATCCGGGAGACGAAGATGCCTGTTTTTTAAGTATAGTTAATCCTGTACAGAAAAAGGAAATTGCTATAAATGTAAATTCGATTGGGGAACATGTGCTTCAGGAAATAAATATACAAGATGTTTTAAATGTAATAAATTTTGGGGACATTTTGCAAAAATTCGCCCAAGGAATGCAACTGGGTATTATTCTATTTGACAAGGAAGGAAATTTAATTTCTGATCCCCAAAACCTGCCTCATTTTTGCCGGCTGTGTTTAAACAATAACCAGGGTGAATGCTTAAAAAAATTGCAAAATAACTTAGAAATATTTAGGTGTAAGTATGGTGTATGTTCGATCCAACAACCGGTTATTGTAAACCAGATGCTTTTGGGGTACCTGGGCTGTGGTTACCGCAGGCTTGACTATGCTTTGCCAGAGGAAGAGCAGATGTTAAATGAAAATTTTCCTAAAAAATATATTCCTTTGGCCAAGCAAAAGTTTGTAGATTTGGAAATGATCAATAAAAACCGTTTATCAGCAGCAGCAGAGGCACTTTCTCTAATAAGCAACGATTTGGTTGAGGTTGTAGTACAAACTATCATCGAAAAGGAGTTGAACTTATATAAATTAAAGCTGGCGGAAGAGGAACAAAGAAAATCGCAGTTGATAAATTTTTTAAATGAATCCCGGCTAAGATTGCTAGAATCACAAGTTAATCCTCACTTTTTATTTAATACGCTTAATACAATTGCCCAGAGTTCATTAATTGAAGGCGCACAAAAAGCTTCCCGTTTAACGTATGCTTTAGCAAACTTATTACGGTGTAGTTTGGGCAAGGTTAATTCTTTAATTACTATAAAAGAAGAATTGAATTACGTAAATGATTATATATTTATTCAAAAAAATAGATTTCCCGACCAGTTTAATTTTATAACAGATATTGATGAACATGTTGAGGGTTACAAGATTCCTTTTATGACCATCCTGGTTTTTGTTGAAAATGCCATTATTCATGGTTTTAGAGAGATGGATATACCCGGAACTATAGTTGTAAAGGGTTGGAGGGAGTCGCAGTTTTCTATTTGTATTCAAGTGACTGACGATGGAATTGGCATACCGGTTGAGGTAATTAAAGACATCGAGAAGTTTGGAGATTTGGATCCAGGCTCACGGGATATTGACGGGTTGGGTATTTATAATGTTTTTAAGCGTTTAGAATATTTTTTTAAAGGTAATTTTAAGTTAAGGTTTAATCGTCTACCTGCTGGAGGAACGGAGGTTACTTTGTTTCTGCCCATAAAATCCAGCAATTATTGAATGGGGGGATAATCTTGTACAAGCTGATGGCTGCAGATGATGAGGTAATGGAGCTTGAATTTATTAAGTTTTGCCTGTCCAATTCCAAGCTACCTGTTCAATTGGTTGGTACCGCAACTGATGGGGAAAAGGCTATTAGCTTAGTGGAAGATTTGCGCCCCGAAATAATCCTTTTGGATATTAAAATGCCCAAAATCAGTGGTATTGAAGTTGGCAAGTATGTTGCAGAAAAGTACCCGCGGGCTAAAGTAATCATGTTGACGGCGTATGACAAATTTGATTTTGCCCGTGAGGCAATTCGGTTTAATGCCTTTGATTACCTGTTAAAACCCGTGAAACCCGAACATTTTATAGAAGTTGTAGAAAAGGCCATTGAAAAAATAAATCAGGAAAGATTCCATGAGGAAGCTGGTAAGCGGCGTGACTCCTTGCTACGAGCATTAAAACCGGCCATACTTCAAAAAGCTATTACATCCTTAATAACGGTTGGAAAATTTGAACCGGCCATTTTGCTTGATGAAGGATATTTATCGGGTAACCACCGGCATGAACAAAAAGAATGTGTGCTTGTTGGTTGTATGTCATTGTGGGAGAAAGCCAGCGGCAAGTCTTTAACCGATTATGCTCTGCTGGAATCGATAATTAAAGATTTAAATAATAAATTTAAAGATGGTTTGTTTGTTATTGCGGATGGCCTCGGTAAAATTGTATTTTATTCGGAAAGATACAATTTAAGCTACTCTAAGTTGAAAAGTATTGAATCATTGGTTGAGGAAAATGGGTATAACTGTGCATTGTTTTTATGTAAAATAAAACAATTGTCCAATGCACCTGAAGCTTTTCAATATGCAAGTTCGTATTGTGAGTACAATGCGTTTTGGGGAAACGCCGGCATATTTTTTGTTGAAAATTATTTAAAAAAATCTACTTGCAATTTTAACTCTGTTAGGGAAATTGAAGGTAAACTTTTAAAAAATTATTTTTCCTCCAATAGTTATACTTTAAGGAATGATATTGATCAAATATTAACAGCAATATTTGAAGCTGTCAAAGTAATGAAGCCAGACCCCGATCAATGTAAAAGCTACTTTGAAGAATTGGTTACTTTAATTGCGTGGGCATTTATAGAAAAAAAGGTAGAAATCGAAGCGTTGGAAATATTAAAGACTCAGGCGAATAATAAAATCCGCCATGCGAATAATTATCGAGAGGTTTTTGCAGCATTACATGCTTTTAATGAATCAATATTAGATATTTTATTGCAACCGGAAGTTAAAAATGCCAATCAGGTTGTATTTTGGATAAAGAGTTATTTGCAAACAAACTATCAAGAAAATATTACCCTTGAACATCTTGCCGAAAAAGTATACTTGAGTCCCTGTTATATCAGCCGTATATTTAGGCAGATAACGGGATTAAATTTTATGCAATATCTAACTGGAATCAGAATGGAAAGGGCAATAGAACTACTGAAAACAGGGAAATATTGTGTATCTGAAGTAGCCGAAGCGGTAGGCTACAAGGATTCCAGTTATTTTAGCCAGGTGTTTAAAAAGAGATACGGGTTTAATCCTAATGAGTTGATTAAAAAGCCTGCTAAAATGACAATATAACTATGCTTATGAACAAAAATCTTACCAGGGAATTATACGTATCTGCTTAATATTTGAATATAAATCTTCATGTCTATTATTTTTAAAGGAGTGTATAGAAATGAGAAGTCACATTGTGACGAAGGGCTTAGAGAGATCCACCCACAGAGCTTTATATTACTCCATGGGTTTTCGACCTAAGGACTTGGACAAGCCTTTGGTTGCTATTGTAAATTCGCATAATGAAACCATGCCAGGGCACGTTCACTTGGATATAATAGCCAAGGCAGTTCGCGAAGGTATCTTGGCGGCAGGTGGTACACCTGTTGAATTTCCGGTAATTGGTGTCTGCGACGGGCTTGCGCAGGGCCACTCTGGCATGAAATATCCATTGGCTAGCCGGGAATTAATATGTGATTCCATTGAAATAATGATGAATGCGCACGCGTATGATGCCATGGTGCTGATTAGCTCATGTGATAAGATTACTCCGGGTATGTTAATGGCCGCTGCAAGGTTAAACGTACCCTCCATATTTATCACAGCTGGGCCAATGGCCACAGGTTTTTATAAAGGTAAAAAAGTGGGTTATACAGATTTGATGGAAGCTCCTGGTTTGGTGGCCAGAGGTATTATGACCGAAGAGGAACTTGCTGAGTTTGAACAATATGCCCTACCTGGTTGTGGTAACTGCAACATTATGGGAACTGCCAACTCTATGAATTTTTTAACGGAAAGTCTCGGTATGGCTTTACCGGGTACGGCTATTCCCGCAATGGCTGGTAAGCGGCTAGCATTGGCCCGGGAAACCGGGGAAAAAATCATGGAGCTTTATCGAAAAAATATTTGCCCCAGAGACATTCTCGTACAGGAAGCTTTTGAAAATGCTATAACGGTGGATATGGCCATCGGCGGATCTACAAATACCATCTTACACTTAACCGCGATAGCCCACGCAGCCGGGTTGAAACTGGAAATGGATACTTTTGAAAAAGTATGCGCGAGAACACCTCACCTGGTTAAAATAAAACCGGCAGGAGATCATTTCCCGGAAGATTTTTATAGAGCTGGCGGAGTTACTGCTTTGATGAAACAACTTGCGGATAATAACCTTATTCACAAGGATATTATTACAGTTACTGGTGCAACAGTCGGAGAAAATCTTAAAGATGTAAATGTAGCGGATAATGAGGTAATCCGCCCTATGGATAACCCATATTCGTATGCAGGCGGGATTACTATTCTCTACGGAAACTTGGCTCCCGAAGGATCAGTTTGCAAAAGCGCCGCTGTATTACCAGAAATGAGAAGGCATGAGGGGCCGGCAAGGGTTTTTAATCAAGAAGAGGAAGCGGTAAAGGCTATTTATGGTGGAAAGATAAAGCCGGGAGATGTAGTGGTAATTCGATATGAAGGACCCAAAGGTGGACCGGGGATGCGTGAGCAACTTACCCCAACCTCCGCAATCATTGGTATGGGGCTGGGAGATAAAGTGGCGCTGGTTACGGATGGGCGTTTTTCCGGTGCAACCAGGGGTGCGGCTATAGGGCATGTATCTCCGGAGGCGGCGGATGGTGGTCCTATTGCTTTAGTTGAAGAAGGGGATATAATCAGCATTGATATTGATAACGGTAAACTGGAGTTAAAAGTGTCTGATGAGGAATTAAAACGGCGTAAAGAAAAGTGGACCAGATATCAAAAGGAAATACAGCCGGGTTCTTACCTGGAAAGGTACTCAAAATTAGTTGGTTCTGCAATGTCGGGAGCAATTTTTAAATAAAAGGGTTTTTGAAAAATTAAAGTTGGGAGTGATATGTTAATGGCTAAAAAATCTGTATTTGACTTTACCAATATGGTGGAGAATGGGGAAAAAATTGTTTATTTAACGGCTTATGATTATTTAACTGCAAAAATGCAGGAAAAAGCCGGCATTGATATGATCTTGGTAGGCGACTCCCTTGGTATGGTAACTCTTGGTTATGATACTACATTTCCCGTTACACTAGATGATATGGTAAGACACTGCCAAGCAGTGCGCCGGGGGGCACCAAACACGTTTATTGTTGGTGATATGCCGTATATGTCTTATCAGGCTTCTGATGAAGATGCCGTGCGGAGTGCTGGAAGATTGGTTAAGGAAGGTTATGTTGATGCCGTTAAACTTGAAGGCGGCGGCCCTCGCATACTTAGCAGAATTAAAGCCATTAATGAGTCCGGTATTTTGGTAATGGGGCACATTGGTCTGACCCCACAATTTGCCGGTCAAATAGGTGGATATAAGGCACAAGGGCGAAGTGCCAAGGCCGCCATCGAACTGGTCAAGCAAGCAAAACTTATTGAAGAAGCCGGTGCTTTTTCAATTTTAGTAGAAGGGGTTCCATCGGCAGTTGGAAAAGCTATTACGGAGCGTGCCAGTATTCCCGTACTGGGGATCGGGGCAGGTCCATATACTCACGGTCAGTTGCTGATATATGCTGACATGGTGGGTTTATATGATAATTTTACACCTAAATTTGTTAAAAAATATGCTAATATAGGTGAAATACTAGTTAATGCTTTCAAAGAATATGCCAAGGATGTGCGGGAAAACAGATTCCCCGTTGACGGAGAGCATACTTATAAGATGAAGCAAGAGGAAGAAAAAGAACTGCTTTCTTTACTAGATTAATCAAAAAGAAATGTGTACGGGGGGGCATTATTGCCCCCTTTTCTATACCATGTATTTCTATGAGCACATTAACTCTAGCCCTTCCGCGAACCACAAGATTCCCTGAAGCCTTATTAAATGGGGTGAAATAATGATAGATAATTTAGCCAAGGAGATTGCTGCAAGAATTGGAAAGAGTAAAGTTACTACAGCACCGGAGGATCTTGTTTGTTATTCATATGATTGTTCCATGTATTCCGGTAAACCGGATATAGTGGTGAGGGTGGAAAGCAAAACGGACGTTATTCATGTATTAAAAATTGCGAGCCAAAAACAAGTTCCGGTAATTGCCAGGGGAGCGGCAACAAGCAATTGTGGAGCGGTAATTCCCACCAATGGCGGGATTATCCTGGATATGCTTGGTATGAGCAAAATCATTGAAATTGACATGGATAACTTCATCGCTGTATGTGAACCCGGGGTAATTACTGCTCATTTACAAGCTGAAGTAGAAAAAAGGGGTCTTTTTTATCCGCCTGATCCCCAAGGGTTAAGTATGTCAACTATCGGGGGCAATGTTGCCACGGGTGCGGGGGGTCCCCGGGCCATAAAATACGGGACAACAAGGGATTACATCTTAGGACTGGAAACGGTTTTAGCTGACGGTGAAGTATTGAAGACAGGCGGCAAAGTCGTCAAGGATGTAAGCGGATATAATCTTACCCAGTTACTAATAGGCTCTGAAGGCACTCTTGGGGTGTTTACGGAAATTATTCTAAAATTAATTCCACTTCCTGAAACAAAACGAACCTTGCTTTGCATATTTAACACACTTGAGGATGCATCGGTGGCTGTGACTGAAATTCTCCATCACAAGGTAATCCCATCAATGATGGAATTATTGGATAAAACAAGTACGCAGCTTATTCAGATGTACATGGATGCCGGATATCCAACTGATGCGGAAGCAATTCTATTAATCGAAGTTGATGGTAGTAATGAAGATGTTGAAGATCAAGTTGTTATCGTAAAAAAAGTTTGTGAATCTTGTAAAGCCAGAAGTATAAAAATAGCCCGTACAAAGGAAGAGGAAGAAGCAATATGGGCGGGTAGAAAAGCCGGTTTTGCGGCTCTTTCGGCTTATAAACCAGTAGTAATACCGGAAGACGCCACTGTTCCCCGCAACCTGCTGCCGGAAATGATGCGTAAGGTGCAAGATATTGCAAAAAAATATGATGTATTGCTACCTACTTTTGGGCATGCGGGTGACGGAAATGTCCACCCGCACATTTGCATTAATCCCCGGCATGCAGATGAGTTGGACAAAGTTAACAAAATTAAAGAAGAGATTTACCGTGAAGCATTGAACCTGGGAGGCACTATCACCGGTGAACATGGTGTGGGTATTGTAAAAAAAGAATTAGCCAAAAAGCAACATAGTAAGCGGTCGCTAACGATTATGACTGCAATAAAAAAGGCGTTTGATCCCAACAATATCTTAAACCCGGGGAAAGCTTTTTAGGAGAAGGGGCCGGAATGGAAGAAATTCAAAAAAAGCTGAAAGAGTTATATTATCAATCCGATAACTGCATACGTTGTGGGCGTTGTACTACTGTTTGTCCCACCTTTGCTGTAACCGGGAAGGAGTCTATGGTTGCCAGAGGTAGGGTTCGCCTGGCCAGGGAATATGTTGAGGGAAACTTGGAACTCAGCAATAGACTTAAGCTATATTTTGATTTATGTTTAGGCTGTAATGCATGTTTGGATATATGTCCCCCGCGGATAAAAACCGCGGAACTGCTAAATTTGATCAAAACTGAAATTATCCAAAAAAATGGTTCACCTTTTTTAGATTCGATGCTGTTAAACATGATTATAAGCAGACCGGAAAATTTCAGAAGGGCGATGGTTTTACTAGATATAAGCCGAAAATTAGGTATCAACAAGTTGTTTCCTGCTACTTTAAAGGATAAAGAGAAGATACTACCGGTTGTTCCCCAAAAGTCTTTTAAGGAACTTTATCGTCACCAATCCCAAAGGCGTACAGGTAAGAAGCACCGGGTAGGATATTTCACCGGATGCCTTACCAATACGTTCTATCCGGAAATTGCTTTTGATACTATCAAAGTATTGGAATACCATAATTGTGAAGTTATTATTCCCATGGATACAGTTTGTTGTGGTTTACCACACAGGACTATGGGTTATTGGCATGATAGCCAAAGACTTGCGAGGAAAAATATTGAACTTTTCTTAAAATCTCAAGTGGACTATATTGTAACAGATTGTGGTACCTGTGGATACGCTTTAAAAAATTATACTGAGCACTTTACGGAACCCGGGGACATTAAATATGCGCGATTCTTTTCCGAACGGGTTTTTGATATTAACGAATTTTTGGTTAATGTTACGGGTCTGAAGGTAGGCAATAAATTGTTAAACGGGTGCACCGCAACCTATCATGAATCGTGTCATTTAAACAGAGGACAAAAAATTTCCCTCCAGCCCAGGGAGATCCTGAAGGCAATACCCGGGCTAAAATATATAGAATTGCCTGAAGCCAACTGGTGTTGCGGTGCTGCGGGATCATTTTCCTTTAAGCACCAGGACATAGCGCGTAAAATTTTGGAGAAAAAAATAAGTAATATAGGTTTAACAGAGGCGCAGTATGTTACCGCCGGGTGTCCCGCTTGCTTGATACAACTTGATTTTGGACGAAGGATATTTGCATTGGAATTTCAGGTTAAACATCCTGTTCAGCTTTTAGCGGAAAGTATTTAACCAGGTACTTATGTTTAGGCATTTAAAAAAGATGAGGTGATAAAATGTATAAATTATTGTCATATCCAATGAGCAAACGTATGCCCTTATTCGCCAATAATCCGCAAATGAAAATATGGCCCGAGTCTTCTATGGAAAATGGAGACCCTTATGAACAATTTTTTATTGAAACAGTTAATCATAATGGTACACATATAGACGCACCACGTCATTTTAACCCCCGGGGTGCTCGAATCGCTGAACTTCCAATCGAAAATTTTGTTTTTCATCATCCTGTCGTTATAGACCTGCCCAAGGGCAAAGGAGAGCTTATTAAAGCTGCTGATTTGGAACCACTGGCAGATTCTATTGCAAATGCAGACCTGCTGTTAATCCGTACAGGGTTTGGAAAAATCCGCGATTACGACCCGCATGTGTATGGGAATGAAAACCCGGGGTTTCATCCTTCCGCCGCTGAATTTTTTTTGGAAAATTTACCCGTGCTAAAAGCTATTGGCATGGATTTTCCATCAGCCACATCTGCTCTGCATATATCTGAAGGAATCGCATTTCACCAGATTATTTTAGGAAAAAACGCTACAGATGGCCGGGCTATTTTGCTTATAGAGGATGTCAATTTAAATCAGGATTTATCCGGACTACGTAGAGTTTACGCGTTGCCCTTGCTAATTGAAGGTATCGATAGTGCTCCCTGTACAATCTTAGGAGAATTCTAGTTTCAATCCCTTATTGTATTAAAAAACATAGCAGGCACACCCCGGCTTTTTTACTGTTATTCTTGACCGTGTTTTCGGTTATGTCATAACCGGAGGGCTGAACTATCCTGCCGGGCGGCCTGCTGGTAATGTCAAAAAGTGAAATTTTCCGAGACCTTATTGAGAAAAATATGCTTTTGTGGAAGGAACAAGCATAGATATATAGAAATGGCTAATATTAGCACTGGGTGCAAGCATGATCAGCCCGGTGATTTTTTTAGTCTGGATGATTAATTGATAGGAGGAACCAAAACAAAAATGCTCGTATTGGACGGCCAGAAGCGCCTCCAGAGCCTCTTTATCGGTCTGAAAGGCAGTTATGAAAAGAAGGAATTATATTTCGATATTTTAAGCGGAGAACTGGTTGCCCCGGAGGATATCAGGTTCCGGTTCAAATTCATTGAGAGCGAAAAAGCAAAACTGCCCTGGGTGAAATTCAAAGACCTGGTATTTAGCACAGATGAGTATGACGAGATAAGCGAAAATATTATCACCAGCTTTGACCGGGAATTAACTATTGACGAAAAGAAAACCATAAGAAAGAATGTGGCAAGGATTGTCAGGGTTTTTCAGACGGAAGAAAATATTGTCTACCAGGAACTGGACAGCGTTGATAAACCCAACCTATACATTGCCAGGGAAACAATTTTTGATCAATACTACGGGTCAAAGAACGTCCATTTAATTTTCAACATTTGGTATAAGGACTTTAACTATCACCCATCATTTCAAAACAACAGCCCGCAGGTTGATCACATTTTTCCACAAAGCCTGCTGAAATCCGTAAAAATACAAAATCCCAACACCGGTCGAAGAGATGTTCTCAAGTATAAATGGTGGGACAGGGATCAGATTGCCAATCTGATGCTGCTGACCCAACAGGAAAACGGGGCAGGCGGTAAGAGCGACACTTCTCCGGAGGAATGGTTCAAAGATAAATCTGACGATTACCTGGATTTGCACCTTATACCAAAGGATAAAGAATTGTGGAAACTGGAGAATTATGAAAAGTTTATTGAGGAAAGAAAAAAATTAATTGAAAAGAAATTCAGTTATTTAATAATAAAGGAAAATTAATGTTTTTGTGGGGGGTAGGGGTAGAGCTTAAATTTTGCAGGGGGAAAATGCACAAAACATTCGTAGAAATAAGGTACTACGAATGGCAGTCGCCCAAGAGACCGAAATTTTAGAGGCGGCCTTTTTTGGCCCTTGCCCGTCACCCATGCTGTTCTATTTACAAGATCAACGTCCGTTACATTCAAGGCCACCAGTTCACAGCGCCGGCAGCCCGAGGAAAGTAAAAATTCAACGATGGCCCGGTCCCGTAGTCAGAGATTGTTAGGGGCCTTTTGTTGGCCAATTTCAGGCTCATTAAAAATTCATTTATAATGGCTTTTGTTGTAGCATCGATTTCGATATCTTCCAGTACCCAGTACTTTGGTTTCAAATGATCATCTTCCTATTGATAACTGTCGTACTGCTTCTTCCTGGCCTTGGCGCTGAGCCGGGTGTAAATTCTGGTACTGTTAATATTGGCATGTCCCAATAGCTCTTGGATATAGCTTTGGGGCATGTCTTTTTCGGCCAGGTGGGCGGCATAAGTGTGCCTTAAAGTATGGGGGGTAACTTTAAACCCCAAGTCAAGATTTGCCGTATAATGCTTTAAGATTAACTCAACCCAAGCCGGGCTCAAAGGTTTACCCCTTTTGTTGGTAAAAAGATACGGGCTTTTTACCTTTCTTGCTGCCAGGTATGCTTTAAGTCTTTCAGCACACTCCGCCGTAAACAGTACAAACCGCTCTTTATCCCCTTTTCCCTTGCGAATCCAAATTTGCCTGGTATCCCACTTGATGTCTTCCAGCCGGATATTGAGTAGCTCACTGATCCGAACCCCGGTGGCATACAGGGTTTCAATTATGGCCCTCTCCCGGGGGTGCTCTTTGGCCTCTTCCATAAGCTGCGCCAGGGCGGCCTTGTCTAAATAAACCGGTGGGGAATCTTTTACCCTTGGCAAGTCGATATTCAAGGTTGGGTCCTTGGAAAGCAAATCCTCTTCCATGCAGTACCGGTAAAAAAACTTCAAAGCGGCCAGTTTTAACCGGATCGAACGGGGCATCAGCCCGTCAAGTTGCATCAGCCAGGCCCTAATATCCATGGCTTTAACCTCGTCATATTCCTTTGAGCAGCAGTTAAAGAACTGGCGCAATGCGATTTGGTAACTTTTTACCGTTTCCCGGGAGAACCTGGCTTGGTTGTCTTTAAAAAAAGTGTTATAACATCATTTGTTTTTTGCATGAAATATTACTCCTTAATCTTCCTGTACCAGGATATGGTATCTTCTGATAACAAAAGTTTATATTACAGTATAAAATGTTATAATGATATAAAAAGTGGCCCGGAGGATTAGACATAATATGGAAAATAACCCAAATTACTCAACAACAATCAAATCAATGCCTTTTCTATTTTTAGAGGTAAAAAAGGCTGCAAGCCTTAAAATACAAGGGCTAAGCTATCCCGAAATTTTAAGCCGTTCAATAAACGATAACATTTTTCAGGTCAACACAGAGAGCAGAAAAAAAGAAATTGCTGCGGCAGTTATCAAAAGGCTTAAAGTTTTAGATGATTATCTAATAAAAAAAATTGTTAATGGTAGTATTGATACCGGCAAACAAGTGGCACTTTATGCCCTCATGAAAACCGACAGGCTTTTCTATGAGTTTATGCAGGAAGTTTACAGGGAAAAATGCCTGCTGCACGATTTTACTATCAACGATGCTGACTTTAATATTTTTTTTCAGAAAAAATCCGAGCAGTCAGAAGTAATAGCTTCCTGGAGCGATTACACGTACTACAAAATGAAGCAGGTGTACAAAAGAGTACTCCGCGAAGCCGGGCTGGCTAAGAAACAAAAAAAGGCAATTATGATAACCCGCCCTGTGGTTGAGAAAGATTTGACGGAGCATCTCCGGGAAATAGGGGACAACCATTACTTAAAGGCCATGCTGGGGGAATAGGATATGACCATTTACGAAAGATTAGACAAAATTATGCCCAGGATACTCGAAAAAAGATTCCGTGAGAACAAGGGACTGGGTAATGAAATTGGCTACTACATATTTGACTACGACCCAAAGGATGAGCTGCTTGTTAGGGAACATATATCGTTTATCAAGCAAAAGGTCAACAGTGAACATTCAGAGGTTAAAATAAAAGAATTTGACCTTTATGACATCATGATCGAAATATTGGAGCAAAAAGGATACCTGACCAAGGTAATGGAAATGGAAGCCACCAAAGGGAGTGATAAAGTAATCAACCCCATTAAGAGGACCCTGCGGCTTACTCAAAAGAATGACCTGATCGTTGACTATATAAAAAATAATGTCACCCCAAACGACATCGTGTTTCTTACAGGGGTGGGCAAAGCCTGGCCCATCATTCGCTCCCATACAGTTTTGAACAACCTGCATAGCGCCATAGATAATGTGCCTGTTGTAATGTTCTTTCCCGGCCGGTACGACGGCCAGGAACTTCGTTTATTCGAGGAATTCAAGGACGATAATTATTACCGTGCTTTTAAACTGGTAGAAAGGTAAAATACATACCCTAAAAAGGGAGGGTGCCTCATGCAAGTTGGCAAAATGTTTGAAAAAAATATTTTTAGAGACATCAAAGGGGTAATTAAAATTGGCCAGAATGATGAAGATAATATTCATCAAGAACTGGAAGAATATGTAGTCACCAGGGAATTGACCCGCCATTTCAGCGACTTTTTTGAGGCTTACAAAAAAAGCATTCACGATTACACAGACAAAATGGGCGTATGGATATCGGGCTTCTTTGGCAGTGGTAAATCTCACTTTTTAAAGATTTTGTCTTACCTGCTGGATAATCCGGAAGTTAAGGGCAAAAAAGCGGTTGAATACTTTAATGAGAAAATTGCAGACCCGGTGGTTCTAGCTGATATCAATACCGCGGCGGGAGTAAGCTCCGATGTTATACTTTTCAACATCGATTCCAAGTCCGACTCGGATTCCAAGGTTTACAAAGACGCTATCGTAAAAGTGTTCATGAAAGTGTTTAACGAGAAACTGGGTTTTTGCGGTTCCATGCCCTGGGTGGCGGAACTGGAAAGACAACTGTGCAAAGACGGCACTTACCAGGCCTTTAAAGATAAGTTTCAAGAACTTTCCGGCAACACCTGGGAAGAGGCCAGAGAAGATTTTTATTTTGAGGAAGACAACATCGTGCAAGCCCTGGCGGCAACCACCAGGATGAGCGAAGAAGCTGCCAGGAACTGGTACCTCAAAGCAGAAGAAAATTATACATTGAGCATTGAAAAATTTGCCCGTCTGGTTAAGGAGTACATCGAGTCCAGGGGTAACAACCACCATGTTGTTTTTTTGGTGGATGAAATGGGCCAGTATATCGGTGATAACACCAAGCTGATGTTAAACCTGCAAACCCTGGTTGAAGACCTGGGTACCCAGTGCGGGGGCAAAGCCTGGGTTATTGTTACCAGTCAACAGGACATAGATTCCATTACCAAAGTCAAGGGCAATGATTTTTCCAAAATACAGGGGCGTTTTAGCACCCGCCTGAGCCTATCCAGCGCCAACGTGGATGAGGTGATAAAAAAACGCATTCTCTTGAAAAACCAAGTAGCAAGAGATACCTTAAAGCTGTTATACGAAGAAAAAAGCGCCATATTAAAGAATTTATTTACCTTCTCCGCGGACACCGCCGAGATGAAGACTTACCGGGATGCGGAAGAATTTGTCCAGGTCTACCCCTTTGTTCCCTACCAGTTTAAACTTCTTCAATCTGTATTTACGGCCATCAGGCTGCACGGGGCATCCGGCAAACACCTGGCCGAAGGCGAAAGGTCTCTCCTGAGCGCGTTCCAGGAGGCAGCCATGCAGTATGCTGACCGGGAAACCGGCACCCTGGTGCCTTTTTCCGCTTTTTATAAACCCATTGAATCTTTTTTGGACCATAATATCAGCACCGTGATTATTCAGGCCGGGGATAACGACCGCCTTGTAGAAGAAGACGTGGAAATCCTTCAACTATTATTCATGATTAAATATGTCAAGGAAATGCCGGCGAACCTGGAAAACCTGGCCACTTTGATGGTCAGTCATATAGACGATGACAAGGTAGAGTTGAAGAAGAGGATTGAGGCCTCTCTGAAGCGCCTGCTCAAGGAGACCTTAATTCAGAAAAATGGTAACGAATACGATTTTCTCACCCACGCGGAACAGGATGTCAACAGGGAGATTAAAAATATCCCCGTTGATATGGGTGAGGTTATCCTTAAAGTCGGTGAAATTATTTTTGAGCAGATTTATCAAGACAAAAAATACCGTTACAGTGCCCGGTACAATTTCGGTTTTAATCAAATTATTGATGACCGGCCCAGGGGTAACCAGAACAATGAAATCGGTATCAAGATTATAACCCCTTACTATGCAACGGGACCGGATATATCGGAGCAAGCCCTGAGGCTTATGTCAGCCCGGGACAACCACTTGATTGTGAAGCTACCGGCGGACACGTCTTTCCTGGAAGAAATGGAAGAAGTCATCCGCATTGAAACATTTTTACAGCAAAAAAGCGGCGCTTCTTTGACTCCAGAGTGGGAGGAAATAAAAGCGAGAAAGTACAGGGAAGTTTCGGAACGAAAAAAGCGCGTTCAGGAATTACTTAACGACGCTTTGGCTGAAGCCGAAGTTTATGTGAATATGCAAAAGCTCGATATCAAAGAAAAGAACCCTGTTTTAAAAATAAACACCGGGTTCAAGGCACTTATTGAAAGCATTTATACCAAACTGGACTATATAGTCGATTTTGTTGAAAGCCCCAAAGAGCTTAATGATATCTTGGCCGGTGGCGGTTTGCAAATAACATTAACCGGTGATAAACCAAACCAGCTGGCCCTGGACGAAATACACAGCCATATTGAAAGAAACACCCAGAGAAACATACCGGTTACCATGAAGGGGTTAATCGATATGTACACTAGGGCCCCTTATGGTTGGAAGGATCTGGACGTGGCGGGCTGCGTGGCGGAGCTTTTCAAAGCCGGTGAAATCAAGTTGCAGATGGGCCACGAATACCTGGGACCGGATGATCAAGATCTGGTTAAATACCTGACCAAAAGGGATTATACCGACAGGCTATTAGTGAAAAAGAGAATTAAAACGCCCCCGCATCTTATACAAAATGCCAGGAAGTTGGCCAAAGAATTATTTAGTCATATAGCTTCGAGTGATGAAGACGGTTTGATGAAAAAAATCCAAGACAAGGTCCGTGATGAACTGGCAGAAATTCAACGGCTGCTGGTTCACTATGAAAGGGAAAATTATCCGGGCCGTGATGTGCTGGAAAACGGCCAAAGATTATTGAGCGCGATAGTTAAAATCAAGGATACCAGGGATTTTTACGAACAGTTGAACCAGTACAAGGATGACTTGCTCAATTACGCCGATTACGTAACGGATGTCAAGAAGTTTTTTAACAACCAGCGGGAACACTTTGACAATGCACTTGAAAAGCTGAGAATCTACGAGAAAAACAAATCTTACGTGCTGGATACCGAAACCATAAAGGTTGTTGAAGCAATTGAAAAAATAGTCAAAGCTCAGGAACCTTATTCCCAAATCCACAAATTGCCCAGCCTGGTTCAGGAATTTGAAGAAAGGTTCGCCATGCTATTGGAAATCGAATGCCGGCCGGTACGCCAGGTTATAGAAAGAGATTACCGGAAGGTCAAAGACGAGCTGGTTCAGTATGCGTTTAAGGATGAGTTGGGGCCCAAATTCCGGGCTAGTTTTGAGGAATTAAAAAATAGACTGGACCGGGCCAATAACTTTTTTGAGGCTATTGCCATGAAGGAAGAAAGCGACCGGCTAAAAATGCGTTGCCTGCAGGAAATAACCGAGAAAAAAGCACGGGAACAGGCCACCGGGCTTCCGGGTAATGGCGAACGTGCCGGACGGGAACATGTAGTTGAGGAAAAAGAAAAATACCGCCACAAAAGAACAGTCCATGTCAGCGTGACCAATATTTTGCATGGCGCATCAACTATTGAAACTCGTGAGGATATAGACAAAGTGTTGCAACTGATTCGCGGGAAATTGGAAAGCGAGCTGAAAGAGGATATTATTATAAAGCTGGTTTAACAAGCAGGAGGAGCGGAAATGAACAAGTCGGCCATAAAAAAATTTGCCACTGCGGCTCGCAGAAAATTGATGGATGCCGTTACCCAAAAAGCATACGAAGTTGGCATTACCAGGAATGAAATTAAGGAAGTTGAAGTTTTTCAGGGCGGATTCCGGGTTAACGGCAGGGTTTTCAAAGAACACGAATTAAAACAGCGGGAGGAATTGATCAACCGCATCCGGGCCAAGGGTTTTGACCAGGTGGTGGAGGAAGTGGCTTATACCTGGTTCAACCGTTTTATCGCCCTGCGCTTCATGGAAGTAAATGATTACCTGCCCACGGGGGTCAGGGTGCTGTCTTCCCTGGATAAAAACCGGTTCGAGCCGGACATTGTCAGGGAAGCTTTAAACCTGGACCTGGATATTGACCATGACCTCGTCTATCAATACCAGGACAATAACGATACCGAAGGTTTATATAAATATTTGCTCATAAAGCAGTGCAATGAACTGGCCCGCATCATGCCGGGCATATTTGAACAAATTGCGGATTACACCGAGCTGCTGCTGCCGGATTATCTGCTCACCGAGGGGTCGGTAATCAGGGACCTGGTGGAAACCATCGACGAAGACGACTTCAAAGAGCAGGTGGAAATTATCGGCTGGCTTTACCAGTACTATATCGCCGAGAAAAAAGACCAGGTTTTCGCCAACCTGAAAAAAAACATCAAAATAACCAAGGAAAACATTCCCGCCGCCACTCAGCTGTTTACCCCGGAATGGATCGTCAAGTACATGGTGGAAAACTCCCTGGGCCGCCTGTGGCTTGAATCCCACCCCAACGATGAGTTGAAAGCCAAGTGGAAGTATTACCTGGAAGAAGCGGAGCAGGAGCCCGAGGTGCAAAAGCAGCTTGAAGCCCTCCGCAACCCGGATATGAGCCCGGAAGACATCAAGGTGCTGGACCCGGCAATGGGCAGCGGGCACATACTGGTCTATGCTTTTGATGTGCTGTATGACATCTACCTGTCGGCGGGGTATTCCGAAAGGGATATCCCCAGGCTGATCCTGGAAAAGAACTTGTACGGGCTGGACATCTGCGACCGGGCCGGGCAACTGGCTTACTTTGCCCTGATGATGCGGGCCAGGGGCAAGAACCGCAGGATTTTCAGGGAAAAGCTGGATTTAAACGTTTGCTCCATACAGGAAAGCAATGGCATCCCCGGGGAAGCGGCGGACTACTTTGCCGGCGGGGATAAAGGTTTAAAGAAAGACTTTCAGTATTTGATTGACGTGTTCCATGACGCCAAGGAATACGGTTCCATCTTGAACGTCGAGCCGGTTGATTTTGACGCCTTGGAGAAAAGGCTGGAGGAAATAAGGGAGCAGGGTGCGGGTGATTTGTTTACCGCAGCGTATAGGAAGGCTATTTTGGAGAAAGTGCCTGCGCTAATAAAGCAAGCAAGGATAATGAGTGGGAAGTATGATGTTGTAGTAACTAATCCTCCTTATATGGGGAGAAAAGGTATGAATGCTATATTAGTTGATTACGTGGACAAATATTATACTAAAACCAAAAGTGATTTATGTACTGTTTTTATTGAAAAGTGCTTAGATTTATCTAATAGGAATGGATTTGCAACTTTAGTTACTATGCATTCATGGATGTTTTTGGGTTCATTTGAAAAATTCAGAAAGGAAATCATCAAGGCTGTTAGTATATATTCAATACTACACTTGGGCATGGAAGCATTTGAAAATATTATTGGAAAAGTTGTTCAAACGACGGCATTTGTTTTAAGAAAAATCAAAACTAATATTTATATACCACATAGTATTAGGTTAGTGGATTATTATGATTCAAATAAATATGAAAAAGAGAGGCAATTTTTTAATTTAAATAACAGGTATTCATCTATTATGCAAAGCGATTTTTTAAAAATTGATGGAGCACCTATTGCATATTGGGCTAGTAAAAATATTATGGACATTTTTTCCAAAAGCGTTACGTTAAATAAGATTGCTGACCCCAAGCAAGGATTGGCAACTGGAAAAAACGATAGATTTCTAAAAATATGGTTTGAAGTAGGTATAAATAATACAGTCTTAAATTGTACAGATAGAAAAGAAGCATTATTAACAAATAAAAAATGGTTTCCTTGTAATAAAGGTGGCGCCATGCGTAAATGGTATGGCAATAACCTTTATGTTGTAAACTGGAAAAATGATGGCCTAGATATAAAAAATTTCAAAGGATCCGTAATAAGAAATGAAAAATATTATTTCAAAAAAGGTTTAACTTGGTCATCTTTGACTTCTGCTTCATTAACAGTGAGATATAGCCCGGTAGGTTTTTTATTTGAAACAAAAGGATCTGTATGTTTTCCTCATAATGAAGAAAATTTTCTGTATTTATTAGCTTATCTAAATTCAAAACTTGTAAATTATATAATAAAGATGATTTCTCCTAATTTAGATTATCATGAGGGGCCATTGGGTAAACTACCCATCATTATTAGAAATAATAAAATTATTGATAGTCTGGTTAAACATAATATTAGTATATCTAAATTTGACTGGGATTCTTTTGAAACATCCTGGGACTTTAAACAACACCCATTAATAGAATACTCTGCACTTAAAAATAATTTAGTTTCAACTAAAATTGAAACAGCGTTTAATAGGTGGCAAGATTTTACCACTAAACAATTCACCCAACTTAAACACAACGAAGAAGAACTAAACCGCATTTTCATAGAAATCTACGGCCTGCAGGACGAACTGACTCCCGAAGTAGATGACAAAGACATCACCATTAGCAAAGCAGACAGAGAACGCGACATAAAATCCTTTATCTCCTATGCCGTGGGCTGCATGTTCGGCCGTTACTCCCTGGACGAGGAGGGGTTGGTTTACGCCGGGGGCGAGTTTGACCCCGGTAGGTACAAAACCTTCAAAGCGGATGAAGATAATGTCATACCCATACTGGATGATGTTTATTTTGAGGAAGGCGAGGATATCGTTGGCCGCTTTGTGGAATTTGTCAAGGTGACCTTCGGTGAAGAAACCCTGGAGGAAAACCTGGACTATATTGCGGAAACCCTGAAGAAAAAAACCGGGGAAACTTCCCGGCAGACCATTAGAAGGTATTTCTTGAATGATTTTTACAAAGACCACGTGAAAACATACAAGAAAAGGCCTATTTACTGGTTGTTTGATTCAGGCAAGCATAATGGTTTTAAGGCCCTGATTTACATGCACCGCTACGACCCTTACACCGTGGCCCGGGTAAGGACCGACTACCTGCACAAGGTGCAGAAAAAATATGAAGCAGAAATGGAACGGCTGGAAATGATAATTCAATCAGACGTCTCCCAGGCGGAAAAAAACAAGGCCCGGAAAAAGAAAGAGCATATTGCCAGGCAAATGAAGGAGTGCATGGAGTATGACCAGGTCATCGCCCACGTGGCCAACCAAAAAATCGAGATCGACCTGGATGACGGTGTAAAAGTAAATTACGCCAAGTTCCAGGGTGTGAAAATCCCCCGGGGTGAGGGCAAAAAACCATTAAAGGCCGATTTGCTGGCCAAAATATAAATAGAGGTGTTTTCAAATGAAACGAAAATCGTTATCTGAAACGGAAAATAGAGTATTAAAGGGGTTCATAGAGTATTTAACAAATTTATATCCTGAACAGGTGGTTTCAATTGAGTTATTCGGTTCCAAGGCCCGCGGAAACGCGGAACCCGATTCGGATATAGATTTATTGATTATTGTTCAAGACCGGAATAACATTGACCGCAGTAAGATATACGATTACGTGCTTGATGCCGAATTAAATCATGGAATAAACATCTCTTTAAAAATATACAACAAGGATGACTATAATAAACTGGTTAAAATGAATGTTCCCTTTGCCACCAACGTTCAAAAAGAGGGAGTTACTTTATGGACGATGTAAATTATAAAGATTTGGCACTCTATCGCATTGAAATGAGCTATTACTCAAAGCGGGTGAAACAATGAACCTGGGTGAAGTTAAAAAGGTGCTGGACGGTATGTTGAATCAAGAGCCTTCCGACGGTAGGAGGCGCAACATTGTTTTTTGGTATGACGATAACGCTGAGTTTGAAGAAGAAATAAAAGAATTACAGCTGGATAATGCCAAGATAATAAAACTAACTGCCAGTAACTGTTTTGCCGTCAAATACCGGCTGGAAAAAGCGGATCCGGAATCCAATTATCTTATTTATTGCCCCGCACCCAAACCGGTGCCCCGGGAAAACTGGTTGCTGGATACTTTAAAGTACAGCCGTGAGTTTTCCACCGATAAAACCACCGTTATTATGCGGGACTTGGGTGTGAGGGACGCTTCGCTGCGAAACGTTTTTAAAAAGTATGCCAAGTTCTTTAATAATAAAGAAAGGTATAATAAATTCGCTTCTTATAATATTCAAGATTACACCGAAAAAAAAGTGGATATTGCTGTTTTGTCAGTCCTGTGCCGGCTGCCGGTGCCGGACCTGGGAACAGTGGTTAAAACAATACTTATGGCTGAAACAAATGGGGAAAACAAGTACATGGAAGCCGTGGAGAAGTTCGGTGACCCGGACACCTTCTGGCGGCTTATGAAAGATGCCTATGGGTATGACCTGGCGGAAAGAAATATTGAGAAGTTGCTGGTAATGTTTTTAGTTACTCACCTGAGTTATGATTTGTCCGTGGAAATACCCGAAACCTGGCGTAAATATATTTCAAAACGCCAGGCGGAAGTCGTTGTTTTTGTTAATCATTTCATGCACCATGCGACACACGGCCAGGTATTCAACCGGCTGGCTAACTGGGTGGAGAATCTTTTAAACCTCCAGGAGTACATCTCCAACTGGGATATAGAACATTTTATTAAATGCGATACTTTTAAGGTTTTTGACGAGGTGATTATTACAAGATTAATCAACAACTTGATAATGGACGTGGGTGAATTTGAGAAGTATAGAAAAATTATCAATAATCGCAAGCCCACCCACTGGTTTGAACTGTTTAAGGACGAGTATGACCTCCTATACAATGCAATGGAAATTTTACGCCTGGAAAAGGAACTGAATAAAACCATCAAGGGCCAAAGGGCATACGAATTATTGGATTCCTATACCAGAGAGTATTATTTACTGGACTATTTTTACAGGAAATTTTACACTGCTTATGACCGGATAGAAAATAAGGAGCCTTTTGGGCAACTGTGTGAAAAGGTGGAAAACACTTATACTCATTGGTTCTTAAACGAGTTGTCGGTCAAATGGGCTGCGGCTTTGCAACAAGAACCCCCGGGTGAGTGGAGACTGCAAGGAGCTTCTCCACAGGATGGTTTTTATTTGGAATACATAGCCAGGCATTTAAGAAAAGGTGAAAGGGTTTTTGTGATTATCTCCGATGCTTTGCGATACGAGGCGGCCAGGGAGTTCAGCAATATATTGAATACTGAAAGAAAAGGGGCCACTAGAATATTTCACCTGCTGGGCGTTTTGCCGTCATGTACCAAACTGGGCATGGCCGCCTTGCTGCCGCATAAAAGCATAGAGTATAACGATAAGGCGGAAGTTTTGGTTGATGGCACAAATGTCCAGGGCATCGAGGGACGCCGCAGGGTATTGCTGAACTACAATGAGGATGCGGTGGCGGTAGCATATAATGAAATCAAGGATATCAAAAGGCAGGAATTCAAGGACTATTTTGAAGGCAAAAAATTAATTTATATCTATCATAATGGTATTGACGCCGTTGGCGATCACGCAGCTACCGAGCGGGAAGTTTTTAATGCCGTGGAAAAGTCAATTACCGATTTGCGCCAGCTGATCAAAAACCTGGTCAACAATTTAAGCGCCACGCACATATATATCACGGCTGACCATGGGTTCATCTACCGGAGATCGGCATTACAGGAGTGCGATAAAATACCCCGGCCTGCAGGCGAGGCTTTGGAGGTTGGCAAAAGATTTATGCTGACCGATGAAAATAAAGATTTCGAAGGGACCCTGGCTTTTTCCATGCGCTACATACTTGGCAAAGATATCAATCTTAAAGTGGTTGTTCCCCGGGGGGTCAATATCTTCAAGATACAGGGCGCGGGGGTGAACTACCTACATGGTGGAGCCTCATTGCAGGAAATCGTCATCCCGGTTATTAAATTCAAGAACGACCGGAGCAAGTCCGACGCCCTAGCGGTAAAAAAGGTGGAAGTCAAGCTCACCAATATATCTCGCAAAATTACCAACCGTATTACCTACCTGGAATTTTTTCAGGTCCAAAAGGTGGAAGACAAGTATGTTCCCATCCGCTTAAAAATTTACTTTACGGATGAAGAGGGCCGCAGGATATCCAATGAAAATATTATTATTGCCGAAAGCAGGTCCGCCAGGCCTGAAGAACGCACTTTCCGGGAAAAGTTTACTTTAAGGGACATGCCCTATGACAAGGGGAAAAAATACTACCTTGTCCTGGAAGATGAAGACGAACCGGTGGAGAGGATTTATCAAAAAATCCCCTTTGTTATAGATCTGGCCATTGTTAGTGGTTTTGATTTTTAAAATATTATTTTTTTAATTAGAAAACAGGCGAGGGTGTTAGCATGGATAGTTTGGACAGGGATGGGGCCGGTAGTGCCGGTCTGAACGAGAAGCTAAATAAATTTTTTGCCGGCCGGGTGGTAAGAAAAGACCTGACCAAAAAGATTAAAGAAGGGGCCAATGTACCCGTATACGTGCTGGAATACCTGCTGGGCATGTATTGCGCTACAGATGATGAAGACAGTATTAACGAGGGTGTGGAACGGGTCAAGCAGATTTTGGCCAGCAATTTTGTGCGACCCGACGAAGCGGAAAAAATAAAATCTAAAATTCGGGAAACCGGTCAGTATACAGTAATAGATAAGGTGACTGTGCGGTTAAACGAAAAGAAAGATATTTATGAAGCTGAGTTTTCCAACCTGGGTCTAAAAGGCGTGGGCATTGCTCCCCATTATGTCAAAGAGTTTGAAAAACTTCTGGCCGGCGGGATTTGGTGCATTTTAAAAATGGGTTATTTATATGACGAGGAAGTTAAAGACACCAGCCCTTTTATCATTAACAATCTAACTCCCATTCAAATGCCTAATTTAGACTTGGATGAAATATTGCATAACAGAAGCTATTTCACCAAAGAAGAGTGGATTGATATACTTTTAAGGTCCGTGGGCATGGAGCCAACCCGGTTGGAGTACAGCGTAAAATGGCACCTGCTGGCCCGAATGATTCCCCTGGTGGAGAATAACTACAATTTATGTGAACTGGGGCCGCGGGGAACGGGAAAATCCCATATCTACAAAGAAATATCCCCCAACTCCATTTTAATTTCCGGTGGTCAGACCACTGTGGCCAATCTTTTTTATAACATGGCCAGTAGAAAAATCGGCCTTGTGGGTTTGTGGGATACAGTGGCTTTTGATGAAGTGGCCGGCATTACTTTTAAAGATAAAGACGGCATTCAAATTATGAAAGATTACATGGCTTCAGGGTCATTTGCCCGGGGAAAAGAAGAGAAAAACGCTTCGGCTTCCATGGTCTTCGTGGGCAATATCAACCAGAGCGTGGATGTATTGCTCAAAACATCCCACCTGTTTGAACCTTTTCCTGCCGCTATGGCTTATGATGCCGCCTTTTTTGACCGGATGCATTTTTATATCCCCGGCTGGGAGATTCCCAAAATGAGGCCGGAATTTTTCACCGATGAGTACGGCTTTATTACTGATTATATAGCGGAATTCTTCCGGGAAATGAGGAAGAGATCTTTTACCGATGCCTTTGACAGGTACTTCAGGCTGGGCAATAACCTAAACCAAAGAGATGTGATAGCTGTAAGGAAAACCGTATCGGGACTGGTAAAGTTAATTTACCCCAATGGCGAATTTACCAGGGACGACATAGAAGAGATATTGCGATACGCCCTGGTGGGTAGGAGAAGGGTCAAAGAACAGCTTAAAAAAATTGGCGGCATGGAGTTTTATGATGTTCATTTCTCTTATATTGATAACGATACCTTAATTGAGGAATTTGTGTCAGTGCCGGAGCAGGGTGGCGGCAAGCTCATCCCCGAAGGCATGTACAAGCCCGGCCATATTTACACGGTGGCCCACGGGGATTCCGGCATGATAGGTGTTTATAAAATAGAAACAGAAGTTGTTCCCGGCTCCGGTAGATTTGACAGAACCGGCCTCGGCTCGTGTCGTGAGGCCAAAGAAAGCATTGCCACTGCTTTTAATTATTTCAAAGCCAACAAAAAGAATATTAGCGGTACTATATCCGTACAAAACAATGATTTTTTGATGCATGTTCAGGACCTGCAAGGCATTGGATTAACTTCGGAGCTTTCGCTGGTTGCATTTATCGCCCTTTGTTCCGGCGCTCTTAGGAAGCCGGTTCAAAGCCAGCTGGTGGTGTTGGGGTCCATGAGCATAGGTGGAACAATCAATAAAGTGGAGGAATTGGCCAATATTATGCAAGTGTGTTTTGACGCGGGAGCTAAAAAGATATTGCTGCCTATGGCTTCCGCTGTTGATATACCAACGGTTCCTCCGGAGTTGTTTGCCAAATTCCAAATTTCTTTTTATCAAAGTCCCGAGGATGCGGTTTTTAAGGCGCTTGGGGTTGAGTGATATTTTATGAATAAAAAACCCGAGGAAGCTAAAAAACAACAGCTCACCCGGCAGGTGATAATTCAAAAACTGGAACAGACCCTTAAAACAGCCGGCCCTAAGGCCCTGTTGGGCAACCGCGGGTACCAGCGCTACCTGAAGATGGACAAAAAAGCAGTCACCATAAACGAGGAAGCTGTTAAAGAAGATGCCAAATATGACGGTAAATACATCCTGCGCACCAACTGCGACCTGCCACCGGATGAAATAGCCCTGGGTTACAAAGGCCTGTGGCAGGTGGAAAGGGCGTTTCGTTCCCTGAAGAGAGCACCTTCTGGACTTAAGGCCCATCTACCACTGGAAAGAAGAACGGGTGCGCGGTCACATATTTGTCTGTTTTCTGGCTTTTGTACTGTAGGTGATGCTGGCCAAGCGGCTCAAAGACAGCAAACTCTGTTTTAAAGATGTAATGCAGGATCTGCGTACATTACAAGCCGTCAAGCTTAACGTGGGCGAAGAGCAGTTTATTCTCCGCACCGAACTCAAAGGGCACGCTTACGATGTGTTCAAGGCAATCGGTTGCAGGTCGCCGAACAGGATTATGGAGCACAATGTTTCTGGCAAATAAAGGGGAGCGTAGTGGTACGTCTATTTGGTGTGCCCGCAAAGCGTTGATTTTACTGGATTCTATTGTGGTTGGGTGTCAAAGTTGAGTCTAACTAAATGGAGCTTTTGGTGTTGGACGACTAGGACTGACTACGTTAGTGAAACTGTCGGCCGTGATTTTCTGTAAGTTATTAAGGATCGCTATCAACTTCGTTCTATCATCATAGCCAGTCAGTTGCCACTGGAGAATTGGCATGGTGTGTTACCGGATCCCATGGTGACTGACGTCATACTGGACTGGAAGAGCACTGAACGATTAATTGTGGACCAGCTGGGTGATTTAAATCGTAATCGTTGGTCGTTTAGACTGGAGTATATAACCATTTCTGGCAACGGATCGGCAACGGTAGCAACGATACAAAAATAAAAAATCAATAGATGTATGTTTGGTCCGGCGTAATTAGGTGTTACTATAGCCTGCTTAACTTATTTAAAACATGTCCCTTTTTTTGATAACCCACATAAAGATCATTTTCTCCCAAGCCTACAATAACCAAAAACAAAAAATCAATCTCCATCCTTGAATACTTTAACATATTTTGAATAAGCTTCTTATCCTCATTGGAAGGAAACGGGTTTAGAACCGGATGTGTATGCCACTCCCCGAGATATATACGTGTCCCATTACTTTTAGCCCAAGCAGCGTCTACCACCATTTGAGCCCTTTTTACATTTCTAATAAAAAAGAATTGGCCAGCCTTGTCACATAGAGAAGGTGTAGTAATTTCATCAATTACAATTTTTGTATCGAAGACCTGCCCAAGTAAAATTCCGCCAGATTCTTTACGTTTTCCTGTTTGACGATATTTATTAAACTGTTCAAGAACTTTATCGGTAAATTCTAATACTAACTTATTGCTTACTTTATATTTCACTCCTACAATCCTCGCAAAAATACTTATCCGGTATTGCTGTTTCATAAACAGAGTAACTACTTTTGCTAATCCATTTTGACTCCATTGGACGATTAAGTTTTCTGAACTTTCTTAAATCCCCCAGCCAAGTGAAAACAGTATTCTCAGTTAATCGGTTACTATTTGCTTTTATTATAAACTTGGATAGCTCGAATAAATAACCGTCAATCTCCAAAGCTCCATACGGCACAAACGAAGTCTGGCACCCAGCTTCTCGCTTTGTATACTGCCCCGGGTTTTTAAGAACACTTTCCCGGAATATAAGTTTTTCATTAAATAAGCACCTTAGGCATCCTCTATTATCAGGGTGAATGTATACCGCATGTCCTGCTGCCAAGTATGGTTCCACCCAAATAAAAAGTAACGGGCTTTTAATTATTGATTCATTAATAAGACGATTAAGCCTGAACTCTATGGCTATATTTCCAATAGCCACAATATTCAAGTCGAAACTATTTAAAAATTCCTGGTTTTCAACTAATATTTCAGTTATATCCTTCTCTAAAGTAGATATTTTTAGGTGTGGGTAATGTTTTTGAAGCAAATCTTGGATTGCTTTTGTTTTATACCTGTCTACATAGGAGGCCCCGCAAAGGTGCCTTGCTATATTATCAAAACTTAACTTTTCATGGTCTATTAAGCATAGGTGGTTAACCCCCATTTTGACAAGCTTGTCTGTAAGATTACTCCCAATCGAACCGCACCCTATTACTGATACTTTTACATCTTTGAGTGGGGACATACCGTCTCCACCTCGGTAAAACAATCTTTCTTTATCAGCTCTTATTACATGTAAAAGGGATACAGGATTCTTAGCGAAGTCTCTTATAAGTTCCAACTCCACTGGGGCCTTACCAGGTCTAAATCCTTTAGAATGTTTTATTATTTTCTTTCTTTTTCCGATGCTCTCTTCTTTGTATGGCTTGTTGTGTTTCCATGCTCCGAAGAAATATCCGTGCTGCAGTGGGATTGAAAAGAGGATATATGACGGCCTATCATTGTTACGCAAGAATTTCAACAGCTCTTTTAAACTGTCAGGGTCGTTTTCCTTTAACGTCGAATAAATCTCTTTATTCATCTTTGGAAAAGGAGGATACCCAAGCCCTTTTAAAGGTAAATACAACGCTGTTTTTGTTATGTCTTCAATACAGTTATCACGAAATTTATCCAGCCAATTCTTTGCGTGAAGGCGAGATTTTGCAAAAATTCCACCAACACAGTCACCATCATAATATTTATAGATGCAAATCATTTCCGGTTTTTCAGCCGGAGGTACAATAGAATAATAAACCTCTTGTATGTCCTGGTCCCAGTATGCTGAGTACTCATCTATAAAATCTTCCCGATTAGACCCTTTAATGCCTTTTTGGAGATTGTCACGGGCTCTATTAAGTATTTCTATAATAATCCCCTCGGGGTTGTCTGCATTCGGTATCACTTCATGTTCATCAAAGGTGCAAAGGACCTTTTCGGAGTTAAGGTGTGGAATAGGGTAGATTTTATTAAAAAGTTCCTCTTCAACTAATACCTTAGGTATACTATCCGGAAAATTAAAGGGCAGTTGTAAAATAATACCAACATTCTTTATATGACAGTCTAATTCGAGAATTATTTTATATGCTCTGTCACCGGATATATTATCATCCAGTGGCAAAGCATTGTATTTCTCTTTTAGGAAGACCTCTGCACGTTTTTGGGCGCTTTCATAAAACTCTTTCAAGCTAAGCTGACCTGCCATCATATTTCCACAGACCAGCAGGCTCGGTAGTGACCTTGGCTGAATCATTTTCTTTTTTGGGTGGGTCATATTTTGGATACCTGTCTCCGAGGAGTTCCTGCCATTTTAACGATGCCTGTTCTTTTTCGTCATCTTCAAGTTCAAGAGCCTCGTTTCCTTTATTACAGAGGTTTTTCAGTTTATTAAGGAAATTGTTTTTCCTTGTTTCCGACCATCCATCAAGTAAATCGTCATAGGGCACCACAGGGGTTTTGATGCTAAAGCTATCTTCCAAGTTGTCTAGTATGTTTTTGGCTGTACCTACTAGAGCCTCATCGTCCCTGTTATCTGATCCATAGAAATGATCTGCAACGAGAACAGTAAAGATCATCCCGCTGGGCATTTTTGTACTGGCCCCTTGATTTTGGTAATCAGCCCACGCCTTAAAGTATTTAATCAACCTTCTAAACTGCTCTCCTTTATTAGTTAACTGCCCTCTAAACCAGTCAATAAATGCCCTGGGGTCACTTGCACTCCACCCTTTGCTTTTGTGTGCATGTTGGGGCACATCGTTTTTCATTGCGTATATGGGAAGATCAACATGGTAATTATTTTTATAAATGACCCTGACACACGTATTCTTATCTACCGGAGGTGTAGATGTATGATCTTTAACTGCCTCCATTACCCAATTGTGCATCGTCGCTGGTGTCGGCCAATTACTGTCATCATTTTCATCAAGGTGTTGTAGATATATTCCATCATCTATATCATATTCCCCATCAAGAGGGTTGACTGTGGTACCCATCATATAGGATCCCTGGCCGTGAAATTTAGGAGCCTTCACCTTTTTTGTATCTTTGAAATATTTTCGTATTTTATCCCTAATAGCATCTCTTGACGTCCTCAGGTATTCTTTTTTATCGGAATTAAGGGTTATTTCTTCGTGGAATTTATTAAAAAGATCGTGACAATTAGCCATAATTAATATTCCTCCTTAATCAAAAAATTGTCTAATTTCCGGCTTTGAACACCATTTATCAGATTCAGATTTCGCTAAGCTTTTAAGGATTTTAATAGCATTTGGGTCAGCCCTATCCAGTTCTATATACCGAGCATGTTCAGCTGATAAGCTTTGGCATTCAATGCGTAAATAATCCCCATCTAAGCTTTTTATAAGGTGAGTGATGTAATTATGTACTGCCTGACTCTGTGTGTCCATAGTGGTTTCAATTAGCCTTAAAGCGCATTGCCTGACAGATTGTCTCCTTTGCTTTTTTATTGACCAACCAATGTTATGACGAACATTACCCACTGAAAGGAGCTTGAATCTCTTATATTCCTTGTCGGGTCCAACATAATATGTTAATGATTCAATTATTCCAAGAAGAGAAGGATTATTTGCCCATATACCACCATCAATAAGTTGGGCACCTTCGAAGGTATCCATCAGAGCTATTGGGAAATAGGTTGGAGCGGCAGAAGTAGACAGGGCTACGTCAACAAGAAGATGTTCGGGATCCCTGGTAAATTCAGGTTGATGAGGAGTTTTAAACACTATATTATCACCGTTAGTTAGGTTTACTGCTGGAATAAGCACTATCGGGCGGTCGATATCTTTCATTCTTTTTGTACTAAATACTTCTGTAAGGGATTTCTTTAGCTCATTATCAGAGTATTTTGACCTAATTAAAAACTGTTTGCCCATTGCCAGTTTTCTGGATAGAGAGTTGGTGTATGGAAATATGCTGGGCCCTTTTGTCTCATAGAAGTTTGCAATTTCACGGGCCGTCATTCCAATAGCCAACCCCAGTGCAATTATTCCACCAGTAGACGTCCCGCATATCATGTCAAAATTTTTAACTATAGGACCGTTATGCTCCTCGATATTCGCCAGGAAAGATGCGGAGTATAAACCTTTTATACCGCCTCCATCAATAGATAGAATTTTAAATGCTTTATCCAAAAATACCACCTTCGCAAACTTTTCGAATTTTAGGTAGAATTAAATGAGACATTTTCTGCCTGAAGCTTGACCTTAAAAAAGTCAAAAAATTGGCAATTCAAAACTCAAGGTTTTGTAATCAGTTGACATCAAGTGAAAGGAAATAATTTACTATGCTATAGTCCGGCCATACAAATTTATCACACTGGAAACCTAACCCTCTTTCCATATTCAACTTTAATATGTATTTTTAGCCATAAACTTCTATATTCCTGCTTAGCGAAATGTTTTTTGCTCTGAAATAGGAAGCCCAATCCTTAAAAAACTATATGCTCCCTCCGGCTTCTTCTAGGCCTGCTGAGCGGACTGTTCCGCTTTCCGGTCAATATTTTAGGTGCGAGCAAAGCCAGGTGAATACCCTGCCGTCCATGGTCAAGCACGAGCCGACAGGCCTTACCTCTCAAGCGCAGATCCTCTCCCAAACCAACCGATAGGTAAGCCGAAACAACTTTGGCAAAAAATAAGACAACTGAACAATTAAGTTTGAATTCACGATACAGATTACCATTTTCAAAATAGTTTGCATATTCCTTAGATAAATATGAAAAATTTCTTACACCAAATACTCCACTTTTGCCCCCGGGAAATACCTGTCCAGCTCCCTCCGGAACAGCTCGTCCATCTCCTGCAGCGTTTCCTTTGGATAAACGTACTTGCCGTACCCGAATTGCCCGAATTTAAACTGGCGTTCCGATTCCTCCATGGGCAGTGTGGTTTCGGGGAACACCTCCAGGATGCGTTTTTTGGCGGATAAGGTGAACCGGTGGGAGATCAGTTCAAAGGTTAGATTCGCCCGGTCTATGTCTTTCAACTCTTCCGCCAGCGAGCGGATTAGTTGGGCATATTCTTCCCGCCACCCCGGGTAAATGAATACCGGGGCAATTAGAAAACCCACGGGATAGCCCGCCCCGGCCACCTTTCCGGCGGCGGCGATCCGGGCCCCGGCCGCCGGGGTGCCCTGTTCGTAGGATTTGATGATTCGTTCCGTGTTGATGCTGAAGCGAAAGCGGGTGTGCCCGTTGTGTTCCACGCCGAGCAGCGTATCCACACCGGTGAACTTGGTAACGAACCGGAACCGGCCCAGGGGTTGCCTGCCGAAAAACTCTATGGTTCTGGCCAGGGAGCCGGTATAGGGTTCTACGGGAACGGGATCGGAGGTGGCCGCCCCCTCGAAAACGGTTATTTCCGGGGCCCGATTTTTTATATAGTTTTCCGCCTGTTGTAGGATTTCTTCAATATTTACATATACCCGCACGTAAGGTTTTTTGCCCAGGGTAGTGTTTAAATAACAATACTGGCAGCGGCCGGTGCAACTGGTGCTCAGGGGCAGCTGGTAATGGGCCGAGGGCTTGCACGGGGAAAACTGCATGGTGCGGCGCACGCCAACCACCAGGGTGCTTTTGGCTTCCAGGTAGGCTTCCCGGGGGGTTTTGCCGGGGATGCCCGTGACCCGGTTGTGGCTGCCGGTCACGGTTACCGGAATCTTGTCCGCTTTGAATTTTTGGTAGAGCCGTTGCCCCAGGGGGTAATCCAGTGCCTCCCGTTCAAAGAACACTCGCTTGGGAATAAACAAATCAACCACCTCGGGGTTAGATTCCCCGGAGGTGGTGTTATCCATACGGTTTCATGGTAACAGGGCAAATTGTATTAATCAAGCATGTTTCAGCATAGAGGCACCCCATTCACTGTCACTCAAGGCAAGGGTACAGGGTTTGCCGGGGGTTTGCCCGGCCTGATGACCACCGGAAGAATGCGCAGATAGGAAAGGACGAGAAGCCTGTTCCAAAGTCATCCAATGCCAAAAGACATCCAAGACTTTTAATCCTGCGCACCCATCGCTCAGCCCGAAATATGTCTGTTACGGCAGCGGTTTCGGTTATCTCAAATCCTGTCAATCAAGAGGAGAGCACTCTTTTGTCCTCGTTTTGCTTTTGCCACCGCGCGTTGAATAGTTGTTTCCAGGAAAAACAGAACCTCTCTTAATGTGAGAAATAGCGGTGATACCCTATCCTTCGGGCATTATTTTTTTCATTGTCTGTATAAAGGAATAAACTTCCTTTTCAACGCAGTTGGTGATTTGGGGAAACTTGTTCAGTAAATCAACAATTCTTTCCGAGGATAGGTTGAATCCATATACATTTCTAAATACATGCCGGAATGCCCTGAATTCGTCCAGCATAGCTGCTGTTTCTTTGGAAAGAAGTGGCGGTCTTACTTCCGGTATGTCCATTGTCATTCTTATCAATAATTCGCGATGCCATTGTTCTCCAACAGGCAACTTTTCATCTATTTCCCTGGCAACGGTTTTAAATATATTCTCAACCGCTACATAAAAATCGTGAAGAATAGAACCAACGGCCCTTAAAACAAAAGTATCTCCCGGAGGAAGGGCGGATTTTATCCTTTTTTTTGTGCCAGTCAGGCCTTTGCCCGAAAGCTCTTTATGAAGACCTTCGATGTTATCAATTTCTTGTTTGATACGGCTGGCAACAACTGCGAATTGTTTGCGAGTCATAGAAGAATTCCCTCTTTTCTGGCTTCTTCGCGCAGGCCGGGTGTGGCATCCTCGCTTAAGACAACATTAACCACCAGTGGTGCGGTTATTTCCTCCAGTTCAATTAACATCTTCCAGTAACTGATTTCTGCAGGAAAGCCCTCAACAAAAAGATCAATATCGGACCTCTCGGAAAAATGTCTTCCCCGGGCCAAAGAGCCATAAAGGTATACAGCACTGACATTGTATTTTTTCTTTAAGTGACCGGCGGCGGCTACTGCTTTATCATAAGCGATTTGGCGCAGCTTTTCCATGGCTTCTTTTTTTTGTTTCGTCCTTTGCTGCCAGGCTCGGCGCAAGTTTTCAAGATATTCTTGATTAACTGGTTCACTTTTCATGATCATTTCGCCCCTTGAACATTTATATGGCGAGCTCATTTGCTAATTACAGGTGAACATCTCCACCGGTCGCACATTGGCTTGTTTACAACTTTACACCCGCGATTTATTATTTATGGTACCATTTTCTGTTTACGGCAGTCAAGAAAAGGAAAACTACGGGTATAATACCGGCCCGCCAGGACGGATTTTCCTCCCATGCTTTTCACCAGCTTCCTTCCCTATCTGTGCCGCGGTGCCTGATCCAAAAACAATCCTTTCTGGAGCATTAACCGAAAATGCTTTACCATAATTACCAAAACTAAAAGACATTTAAATAACCTCCCTTGTAAAAAGCTCTTTTTCTGTTTGTTGTATTGCAAATTTCTTTCCAACCAATATATGGGTATACAGGTAGATAAATTAAGGGGAAGGATTTGATTGGCGAAAAAAGAATACATGAAACAACATTATTTTTCGGAGAGGACAACATATGAAAGCCGGGGAAATAATGATTCAGCCATCCTTAATACTACCTTCCGGGATCGCCGTCGACGAAGCTTTTTCAGCCATCGCCGGTTCAACCGGCGATTTTGCCGTGATACTGGAAAGCGGCGGCATTTATAAAGGGGTTGTAACATTAAAAAGCCTGGCGCCCGGCATGCTGTCCGCGCGTGACCGCAAAAAACTCGCCTTGGAATACGAAGAACCAAATATCACCTGCCTATCACCCGCCGATATGGTGGAGAGCCTCACCGGGGGATGTTGGACCGTGGCCCGTGCTTGAACACGGGCGTTTTGTAGGAATCCTTTCTCGCTTGCTTTTGAAATGGTGCTGGGGTTATGGTGTATATTACTGGGCTTCACCGGGCTGGCGAACAAGGTTATTGCCTCCATCCCCCGGGCTATAAAGGCCGGTGTGATAATCGGCGCGGGTATTGCCGCCATCAATATGATTTTCCAAAAGGGCGGCCGTTTCGAGAGTTTTCCCATTACCATCACTCTGGCCGTGGGTCTTGCATTTTTCATGATGTATTCGTCAACGTTTAAAGAGCTGGCCAGGCGCAATAAAATCGCCAAGACCTTGAACAACCTGGGCATTTTGCCATCCATTCTGGCCGCCCTTGTTATCGCGGCACTGGCTGGCGAAGCTGGCTGGCCGAAGCTGGAGTGGGGATTCTCACGTCCGGATTTCGCCACCCTGTGGACCGGCTGGGTTCCTTGGGGTACCCTGGGCTGGCCGCCACTGGAAATGTTTCTTGCTTCAATCTCGATTACTTATGCTGAAGCCCGACTTCAATATGTGGCAACCAATTTATTTCAGGGGGGCGATCCAAGTTATTTTTAAGCTTTGAAAGGTAAAAAAGCATACTTTACGCGGCCCAGGGCGCCGGTGTCCGCCAGGGGGTCCCCCTCCACCGCGATCAGGGCGGCGGGACGGCCGGGTTCGAGCCGTCCCCAGTCCAGGCCCAAAATGCGCGCGCCGTTTTTGGTGGCGCATTTGATTATTTTCGCCGGTGTCAAACCGGCCTGCCGGTAAAGATCCAGTTCTTGAAGATATCCGTAGCCGTGCCGCACCCCGGCGGCCCCGGCGTCGGTTCCCACCCCCAGGGTAACGCCCAAAGCAGCAGCTTTATTGATCATGGCCAGCTGCCGGTCCACGGTTTTTTCAATCACGTACCTGACCTGCCGGTCCGGGTTTTGTAGCTGGGCGGCCACCGGCACCACGGTGGGGATCCAGGCGATCCCTCTTTCGGCCAGCAATTCCAGCGCGCCGGGGCTCAAAAAATACCCGTGCTCAATCGTATCCACGCCGGCCCGTGCCGCCAGCAACACGGCCTCGTCCGAACTGGCGTGGGCCATTACCCGCATCCCCCGGCTGTGCGCCAGGTTCACTATGACCGCCAGGTCACCGGCGGAGTATTGCACGGGGCCCACCTTTCCGTATTCTTTAAAACTTACCACCCCGGAAACAATTACTTTGACCTGGTCGGCCCCGCGCCAGACCAGGTCGTTCAGTGTGTCCTCCAGTGATATCATGGGTGTGCCCCGTCCCAAAAAGGAGCCATAGGTATTGGGTTTGCGCAGGGCGTATACCGACGCTTTTACCAGGGGGCCTTCCAGCCGGCCCTCGTAAACCATGTTCCGGAATTGCAGGGCTATGCCCCGTCGGTCACCTCCGTCCCGAACGGCCAAAATGCCGTGGCGGGTGGTGTCCCGCAGTTCGTGGGCAACCTGTTTGGCCAGTTCCTCCGGATTGTCCCAGCGGCGGCGGGCTGCCGCGAAATCAACGCCGTCCAGGGCCAGGTGCACGTGACAGTCCACCAGCGGCGGAAGGACGGACAAGTGGCCGAGGTCCAGGTGTACTTTCTCCCGTCCGGGGTATTTGAAGTTGAAACCGGCTTCGCCTTGCCGGGTTATTGCCGCAATGCGGCCTTCTTCAATATACAGGGTGCCCTTGGGGAGGTGCTTGCCCGCAACGGCATCGATAACCGGTCCTGTTGTTAAGATGTAATTTTTGTTTTGATCCAGTTTAACCAGTTTCATAACTGTGAACCTCCTCCGGGATAAGCCCGAAGGCTTTTCCGCGAAGGTTCTCATGTATTGGAATATCCCCATACTGACTGTCCAAGAGCGCAGGAATATTATACTATGGGAACTGGTGTTTATGAAGTATTTATCAGCCTGTGGGAGATGCCTCTTTCGCTCTACGACACAAGGCCGCGGGTTTTCAGAGGCGGTGTCCTATAAAATTCTATCAAATAATTTTAACAAGCAATAAAATTGTTAAAAACAATTGCCCAACCGGTTGATCTGTGTTAGAATTTTGACTAAACAGGGCGGTATCCTTGTGAGCCGCACCAGTTGCTTGTTTTTGTGATTTATCTACCGCTTGGAGCCGGCAGGACCGAGACGGGTTTGGACGAGGGAAAGTATTATGCCCTCCGGACTTGTCCGGGGGGTTTTTTGTTTGCCGGCATAAAAAACGGTCGCCGCGGCTGTTTTGATGCAAGGGCCGGGCGGCCGGTGAAAAAGGAGCGCGCGAAAATGCAGAAACCTTCCATTGCCATCATCGGGGCCGGCAAAGTCGGTTCCGCGCTCGCCATTTTGCTGCAGCGGGAGGGGTATGAAGTGGCGGCGGTGGCCAGCCGCACTGCGGCCTCGGCGGAAGCACTGGCCGCCCGGCTTAATTGCCCGGCGCTGGATAGCCGGGATGCCGCGGCCCGGGCCGGGCTGGTGTTCATTACCACACCCGACCGGGAAATAGCGCCCGTTTCCGCTCAAATTGCCGCCGGAGGGGGTTTTAAACCGGGGCAGATCGTGGCCCACACCAGCGGGGCCCATGCCGCGGGTGAACTGCGGGGTGTCCGGGAGGCCGGCGCCCTGGCGTTGAGTATTCATCCACTGCAGTCCTTTGCCGAGTTGCGGGCGGCCATGGAAAACCTGCCGGGTTCGTACTTTGCCCTGGAGGGCGATGAAGCGGCCATGCCCGTGGCCCGGCAGGTTGTGGACGATCTCAAGGGCAAGTGTTTCACCATTTCCGCCGCCGATAAGCCCTTGTACCACGCGGCGGCGTGTATTGCTTCCAACTATTTGGTGTCGCTGATGCATTTCGCAACATTCCTGTACGCCGGGTTCGGGTTGGGGCCGCGGGAGGCGTTTGATGCCTTGTATCCTCTGGTGCGGGGCACCGTGGCCAATATCAGCAAGGTCGGCCCCACTGCTGCGTTGACCGGACCGGTGGCCCGGGGTGACGGGAACACCATTGCCGGGCACATCAGGGCTTTTAAACAATTAGACCCCGAATTGCGGGAACTGTATGGCAGGCTGGGCCGGTATACGGTTAGGGTGGCCCGGGAAAAGGGAAGTATTACTGAAGAGCAGGGCCGGGAATTAATTAATATTTTCAGGGAGGTTGACGATAATGAGTAAAGACCGCGTAACCACGGCAACATTCAGGAAATATCACGCCGAAGGCAAAAAGATTACCATGCTGACCGCCTATGACTATCCCATGGCCAAACTGGTGGACGCCGCCGGCATCGACGCCATCCTGGTGGGGGATTCACTGGGTAATGTGGTCCTGGGATACGGGTCCACCATTCCCGTGACCATGGACGACATGGTGCACCACGTTAAAGCCGTGGCCCGCGGCGTGCAGCGCGCCATGGTGGTGGCCGATATGCCTTTCCTTTCTTACCACGTCTCCCGGGAGGAAAGCTTGCGCAACGCCGGGCGATTACTGCAGGAAACGGGCGCCCAGGCCGTTAAAATGGAAGGCGGCAGGGAAATTGCCGAAACGGTGCGGGCCATCACCGGGGCCGGAATCCCCGTGATGGGCCACCTGGGATTGACCCCGCAGTCCATCTACCAGATGGGCGGGTATAAAGTGCAGGGCAAGGATGAGGAAGCGGCCCGGAAACTGCTGGAGGATGCCAGGGCACTGGAGAAAGCGGGGGCCTTCTCGGTGGTGCTGGAATGCGTGCCCACCCCGCTGGCCAAATTGATCACCGAAAGCATAGGTATCCCCACCATCGGCATCGGCGCCGGGCCGTACTGCAGCGGGCAGGTGCTGGTCACCCAGGACATGCTGGGCTTTTACGGCCAGTTTTCGCCCAAGTTTGTCAAGCGTTACGCCAACCTGCACGAAACCATCATGCAGGGGCTGCAGAGCTACCGCAAGGAAGTGGAGAGCGGCGCTTTCCCCGGCCCCGAACACGGCTTCGGCATGGACGAGGAAGTGCTGAAAAAACTTTATTAGGAGAAGGTTCATATGCGTGTTTGCCGCACTATAGCGGAAATCAGGAATTTTGTACGCGAATGCCGGGCCGCGGGCCAAACCGTGGGCCTGGTGCCCACCATGGGCTATTTTCACGAAGGTCACCTCACCCTGATGCGGGAAGCCAAAAAATCATGTGACGCGGTGGTGGTTTCCCTGTACATTAACCCGCTTCAATTCGGCCCCAAGGAGGATTTCGCCGAGTATCCCAGGGATTTTGACCGCGACGCCGCCATGGCCCGGGAAGTGGGGGTGGACGCTATTTTTGCGCCCCCGGATGAAGAGATGTACCCGGAGGGGTTTTGCACTTATGTGGAAGTGACCGGCATCACCGGCAGGCTTTGTGGTCTGTCCAGGCCCGGCCATTTCCGGGGCGTGACCACCGTGGTGTCCAAGTTGTTCAATATCGTCCGGCCGGACCGGGCCTTTTTCGGGCAAAAGGACGCCCAGCAGGCCATGGTGATCCAGCGGATGGTGCAAGATTTGAACATGGACCTGGAAGTGGTCGTTTTGCCCACCGTGCGGGAGGAAGACGGGCTGGCCATGAGCTCCCGCAATGTTTACTTGAGCGTCGAACAGCGCCGGAACGCAACGGTCCTGTACCGGAGCCTGTGCGCCTTCCGGGAGGCGGTGGAAAGGGGCGAAAGGGATGCGGGTAAATTGCGCCGCCTGATGGTGGAGATGATATCTTCCACTCCCGGCGCGGAGGTGGATTACGTGGAGATACTGTCGGTTCCCTTCCTGGAACCGCTGGAAAAACTGCGGGGCAGGTGTATCGCGGCCCTGGCGGTAAGGTTCGGTAAAACCAGGTTGATCGACAACACCATTGTGGAGGTATGATTTGATGTTGTTGACCATGTTCAAGTCCAAAATCCACCGGGCCGTGGTCACTCAGGCCGACCTGAATTACGTGGGCAGCATCACCATTGACGAGGCGTTGATGGAAGCCGCGGACATACTGCCCAACGAGAAGGTCCAGGTGGTAAACAACAATAACGGTGCCAGGTTTGAAACTTACGTCATTCCCGGGCCCCGTGACTCCGGGGTAATCTGCCTCAATGGCGCCGCAGCCAGGCTGGTGCAGCCCGGGGATGTCGTCATTATCATTACCTACGCTATGATGAACCGCGATGAAGCGCGCAATTTCAAACCAACCGTGGTGCTGGTTGACGAAAACAACAAGATAACCAAAATTATTGAAGAAAAGCACGGCGCGAGGGCCTAAAAGATCACTTGCAGGAGAAATTTGCCGGCTGGAAAAAATGTTTGTTGAGACGGAACAAATTTTGCGTGTATAATAATTGGGTAATCAGTAACCGGGTGTCACGGCAGGAACAATCGCCAGCGGGTACCGGGGAGGAAGCGTGCCCGGTTGAACCCCGCACAGAACCGTGCCCCGCCGGCAAGGATCCCTTAATCCGGGTTAAGGAGTGATCTAGTGGCCAACGTTGATCTGAAACAATTAGCTGGCGAAATAATCAAGCTCAAAAAAGAGCGCAATGCGGTGATATTGAGCCATGTCTACCAGCGGCCCGAGGTGCAGGAGATCGCCGACTTTGTGGGCGATTCCCTGGAACTGTCCCGCAAGGCCGCCGGAACCGACGCCGATGTGATTGTGTTCTGCGGCGTGCACTTCATGGCCGAAAGCGCGGCCATTCTGTCGCCTCAGAAAACGGTATTGCTGCCCGAGGAAGATGCCGGGTGTCCCATGGCGGACATGGTTACGGCAGAAGCACTGCGTGCCCGGAAGGCCGAAGTGCCGGATGCGGTGGTTGTTTGCTATGTCAACACATCCGCGGAGGTTAAAGCCGAGTGCGACATAGCATGTACATCGGCCAATGCCGTCAAGGTTGTAGCCTCCCTGCCGCCCGGCCGCCCCATCATCTTTGTGCCCGACAAAAACCTTGGCCGGTATATTATCAGCCAAACCGGACGGGAAATGATGCTGTGGGAGGGTTATTGCAATACCCACCACCGGCTGACGCTGGATGATGTAAAAAAAGTCAAGTCCGAGCACCCTGATGCTTTGCTTCTGGTCCACCCCGAATGCCGGCCCGAGGTGGTGGCGCTGGCGGACCACGTGGCCAGCACCACCGGGATGCTGCGGTTTGCCCGGGAATGCCCGGCGAAGGAGTATATTGTGGCGACGGAAAAAGGGATTTTACACCAGTTTAAAAAGCAATGCCCGGGCAAAATGTTTTACCCGGCTTCGGACAAGCTAGTCTGCCCCAACATGAAGGCCACCACTCTGGAAAAGGTGCTCAGGTCTCTACAAACGATGGAACCAAGGATAACCGTTCCCGGTGATATCAGGGAGCGCGCTTTGCAGTGCCTGGAGAGAATGCTGGCCGTGCAATAACGGAGGGTTCGCCAGTGGCTGACCATTACATTATGAATTTTAATACCCGGGATCTGCCCAGGTACGAGTCCGATTACGTTATCCTGGGCAGCGGCATCGCCGGGTTTTTCTCCGCCCTCCTGGCCGGCAGGCTGGGGGCCAGCGTTACAGTATTAACCAAGCAAACCATTTTGGATAGTAATACCGACAAAGCCCAGGGCGGGATCGCCGCCGCCATGGACACCGAGGATTCCCCGGAACTCCATTATCAGGATACGCTGCGGGCCGGTGCCGGGCTGTGCGACCGGGGTGCTGTGCGCATCCTGGTTAATGAGGGCCCGCGCCGGGTGTTGCAGTTGATGGACCTGGGGGCGCGCTTCGACGTGGAAGGCGGGCGCCTGGCCCTGACCCGGGAGGGGGCGCACAGCTGCCGCCGCATTTTGCACGCCTGCGGCGACGCCACCGGCGCGGAGATCCAGCGCGTGCTTAATGAACAGGCCCTGGCCGAAAAAAACATCGAGGTGCTGGAGCGGCACTTTGCGGTGGACCTGCTGGTGCGGGATAATGTTTGCTACGGGGTGCTGGCATATGATTACAGCAAGGGGGAGCTCAAGGTTTTCCGGAGCCGGGCCGTAATCCTGGCCACCGGCGGCCTTGGACAGCTTTATGCCCACAGCACCAATCCCGAGGTGGCCACCGGGGACGGCATCGCCATGGCTTACCGGGCCGGGGCGGAAGTGATGGACATGGAGTTCCTCCAGTTTCACCCCACTGTTCTGGATTTGCCCGGCGCACCGCGTTTCCTTATTTCCGAGGCGGCCCGGGGAGAGGGGGCTATCTTGCGCAACGGGAGGGAGGAGCGTTTTATGCCCCGCTACCACGAGCTGGCGGAGCTGGCCCCCCGCGACGTTGTTGTGCGGGCGATCCTGGAGGAAATGCAAAAGGACCCCCGGGGCGGGGTGTACCTGGACTTGCGCCACCTGGACCCCGAATTGGTACTGCACCGCTTCCCCAACATCAACCGCACCTGTTTGGGTTACGGCCTGGATATCACCCGGGATATGATCCCGGTGGCACCGGCTGCCCACTACATGATGGGCGGTGTAAAAACCAATTATTTTGGGGAAACCAATATCGAGCGGCTTTACGCCTGTGGTGAGGTGGCCTGCCAGGGGGTGCATGGAGCCAACCGCCTGGCCAGCAATTCACTGCTGGACGGCTTGGTTTTCGGCGGTAGAATCGTAGAGCGCACTGCCGGGATCTGGCGGGAGCAAATGCCCGCCTGGACCGACTTTGCCTCCGAACTGCCCGAACCCGGGGAATCTGTGGATAATTTGGCAATCCAGGAACAACTGCAGTCGCTGATGAGCATTTATGTCGGGCCGTTGCGGGACCGGCAGGGGCTGGAAAAGGTATTGGAATTTATCGACGGGTATGCGTACCTGGAAAACACCGCCGCTGGAACCCCACAGGGCGCCGAGCTGCGCAACCGGCTGCTGGTCTCCCGCCTGGTGGCCGAAACGGCACTGATGCGCACCGAAAGCAGGGGCGGCCATTATCGCAAGGATTACCCCCGGCCAAGGAACAGCTGGCTGAAGCACATTATCCTGCGCAAGTAAACGGCACTGTCAGAAGAATGAAAAATCACCAAAAGGGCGTGGAGTATTGCCTTGGCATTGTTGACACTATAATGCTATCTTGATGGTTCCGTTTAAAATACTAGCCCGACGCTGGATGTGAATTGGAATGAATTTAAATGAACAGGCCTTAAATCAATTGATTGACCGCTGCCTGGCGGAAGATACCGGAACCGGCGACCTGACCACGGACAGTATCGTTCCCCCGGACTTGAATGCTGTGGGCTACATCAAGGCCAAGCAGAACGGGGTGGTGGCCGGCCTGCCCGTGGCCCGGGCGGTTTTCCGCCGGCTGGACCCGGAACTTGAATTTTTGCCCCGGGTGGCGGAAGGGGCGCGGGTAAAGACCGGTGAGGTGCTGGTGCAACTGAACGGGCGCGCCAGAACTATTCTTACCGGGGAGCGGCTGGCCCTCAACTTTCTCCAGCGCCTGTCCGGGATAGCCACTTTAACCTCCAGGCTGGTCGAACTGGTGCGCGATTACCCGGTGCGCATTGTGGATACCCGTAAAACTACCCCCGGGTTGCGCTTACTGGAAAAATACGCCGTCCGGGTGGGGGGCGGTCATAACCATCGCCTGGGCCTGTTTGACGCCGTGCTGATCAAGGACAATCACATCCGGGTGGCCGGCGGTATCAGGACCGCGGTGGAGCGGGCCAGAAAAGCGGTGCCCCATACGGCCAAAATCGAGGTGGAAGTGGAGGACCTGGACGGGGTGGCCGAGGCCCTGGAAGCGGGGGCCGACATCATCATGCTGGACAACATGGATCCCAAAACCATGTCAGCCGCCGTGCAAATGGTCAACGGCCGGGCACTGGTGGAGGCTTCCGGCGGGATCAGTACCGCGAACATTCAGGCGGTGGCGGCTTCGGGCGTGGACATCATCTCCGTGGGGGCCCTAACCCATTCAGTCACCGCGCTGGATATCAGCCTTGACGTGGGCGAGTTAAAACCCATGCGGAACGTGATTGAAGCGTGAACCATCTTGGGTATACTGGTTGACAGTAGGACTGGTAAAAATTAAAATTAAACTGACCACGGGAAAATGGCTTTATGAAAAACAAAATTATTGACATTTTAAAAAGGCAAAATGGTAACTGGATATCCGGCGAAGCGCTGTGCCGGGAACTGGGGGTATCCCGTACCGCGGTATGGAAGCATATTCGCGGCTTGCGGGAGGGCGGCTATGATATAGAAGCCAGGGCCAATCTGGGGTACCGTTTGCTGGGTTCCCCCGATGTTCCTTTTCCCGCGGAGGTGGCATCCGGGCTGTCCACCGTTTTCACAGGCCGGAGGATTGAATATTTCCGTGATTTGCCTTCTACCAACGCCGAGGCCAAAAACCTTGCCCGGGAAGGATGCGCCGAGGGTACTGTGGTGATTGCCGAGTGCCAGAACGGCGGCAGGGGCAGGATGGGGCGCAGCTGGTTTTCACCCGGGAATAAGGGCCTCTGGTTTTCCATTGTGCTCCGCCCGCCTGTCAACCCGGTGGAAACGCCGCAGGTCACCATGGTGGCGGCGGTGGCCGTGGCTACGGCCCTGCGGGAACATGCAGGGGTTCCGGCCGGCATCAAGTGGCCCAATGATATCCTGCTGGAAGGTAAAAAAGTTTGCGGCATTTTGGTGGAACTTAACGCCGAAGCGGACAGGGTTGACTTTATGGTGGCGGGTATCGGTTTAAACGTGAATATTTCCCGGGACGAATTTCCACCTGAGATCAGGGATATTGCCACATCGCTACAAATTGAATCCGGGCGGCCGGTATCCAGGGTACCACTGCTCAGGGCTCTTTTGGAGTCCTTTGAGAAATGGTACGGGTGCTGGCTTGAACAAGGGTTTGCCCCCGTGCTGAAAAAATGGCGGGAATTGTGCATCACTCTGGATTGCCCGGTTACGGTGCATACCATGAAGGAAAGCTTTTCCGGGCACGCCCTGGACGTTGATGATACCGGCGCGCTGCTGGTGCGCACGGAGGATGGCGCAATTCAGCGGTTGATTGCGGGGGAGGTGTCGCTGCGCAAAAAATAGCTTTTTTATGACCGAATTGTTAACCTTGCTCAAATGATAAGTTAACAATTAGTTTCTAGTGACGCGTGCATCATCAATGACGGGAGCTTTTAGCCTGACGGCTCCGTTTGCCGGCTAACCACATGTCAGTATTTTATGATATGCTTTGGCTGTCGGAGCTATGGTCTTAAATTCGCCGGCAATTTATAAATTAGTATTTCGTTTGATTAATTGTTTACTTATTAAGTTCAATTTAGTTAAAGGAGGTTTACAGATGAGTAAATTAACGCCCGGGGATATGGTACTGGTGGCGTTGTTTGCCGCTCTGTCCGTGGTGGCGGCATTGTTGTTCCGCTTTTTCGGCGGCATGATTGTGCCCTTCAGCCTGCTGCCCTTTGTAGTGTTACTGGCGGGAGGACTGCTGGGCGCAAGGTTGGGCGCTTTGAGCATGGGCGTTTACGTTTTAATGGGGCTTTTGGGCATACCGGTTTTTGAAAAGCCGCCTTTTGGGGGGCCGGCCTATGTTTTTTCGCCGACTTTTGGTTTTTTGCTCGGGTTTATCGCCGCCGCCTTCGTAACCGGCTTGATTTTGCAGGGGCAAAGGGCTGCCGGGCCCGTGCGCCTCACTCTGGCCATGCTGGCGGGAGTGGCGGTGATTTACGCCGTGGGGCTGCCATATCTATACGTGATTCTGAACTTTTACATGGGTAAATCCCTGGATATCCCCGCGGTACTGGCCACCGGGTTTATCCCGTTTATTGGCTTTGACTTGCTGAAAGCTGCCGTTGCCGGGGTTTTGGTGCGCATGGTTGGCGCCCGGCTTCCCCGCCGCTCCAATGGCGGCACTACGTTTTAGGAGTTGAAATATCATGACCATGCTGGCCGAATTGGAAAAACGGATCATTAATGGTGAGGAAGTAACAAGGCAGGAATCTTTTAAGTTGGGGGAATTGCGGAGCAGTGACATTTTCGATTTACTGGCGCTAAGCGGCAGGGTAACCAGGCATTTCGGGGGGAGTCGCGTCGAGCTATGCTCGATTATCAATGCCAGGTCGGGCCGTTGCAGCGAGGATTGCGCCTTTTGCGCCCAGTCGGCCCGCCACCGGACAAATGCAACGGTTTACCCTTTGCTCCCGGCGGATGATATTTTACGCCAGGCCGTTAAAATGGAACAAGCAGGGGTACATAAATTCGCCCTTGTTACCAGCGGCAGGGGAATTTCCGGCCGCGACCTGGAAAAAGTGCTGGAAACGGTTCGCCTGCTGCGCAGGGAAACAGGTTTGCAAATTTGCGCTTCCCTGGGCATTATCGGTGAGCCCGAGGCCAGAATGTTAAAAGATGCGGGGTTGACAACATACCATCACAACCTGGAGTCCGCCGCAAGTTTTTATCCCCGCATCTGTACCACCCATGCTTTCGAGGACAGGGTGGCGACCATTAAAGCCGTTGCCAGGGCCGGTTTACGCGTGTGTGCCGGAGGCATTGTCGGCATGGGAGAATCCATGGCCCAACGGGTGGAACTGGCCCTGGCTCTCCGGGAACTGGGTGTTGATTCCGTGCCGTTGAATTTTTTAAACCCCATTCCCGGCACCCCGCTGGAGGGGGTTAAAACACCTCAGCCGCTTGAACTACTGCACGTCGTTGCTATTTTCCGCCTGGTTCTGCCCCGGGCTGTGATCCGTCTCTGCGGCGGTAGAAGGGAAGCTCTGCGCGGGACTCAGGCGCTGGCCTTTACAGCGGGCATAAACGGCCTGATGGTAGGGGATTATTTAACCACGCGCGGCGGGGCGCTGGCGGAAGACTTGAACCTGCTGCACGATTTGGGGCTCGAGGCTTGCTGAGAAAAAACGGCTTATTGCGCGGTACTGCCCGTTCTGGTAAAATTGGCGTAGCGTACAGTCGTTGGAGCATGCGGCTTAAGCGCCGGCAAACGGGCCGGTTGCGTAAATAACTGTTTGACAATATTGCTGGAAAAGAGGAGAACGGCCGGTGATACTGGTATTTGACGTGGGTAATACTAATATAGTGCTGGGTGTGTTTCAAGGCAGGGAACTGGTGGAAAACTGGCGGTTGTCCACCGCCCGCCACCGAACCGCGGACGAATACGGCATGCTGCTCAGGGATTTGTTTGCAGCCTCAAATCTATCCATGACCGGTATTAAAGCGGTGGTGCTGTCTTCGGTTGTGCCGCCCATTAATACGACATTGGAGACGACCTGCCGGAAGTATTTCGGTGTTACGCCGCTGACGGTGGGTCCCGGCATTAAAACCGGCATCTCCATTAAATACGAAAACCCGCGTGAGGTGGGGGCCGACCGCATCGTCAACGCGGTGGCGGGTTACGAGCAATACGGGGGGCCGTTGATCATTGTGGATTTTGGTACGGCCACCACATTTTGCGCCATTTCGGAAAAGGGGGAGTATCTCGGGGGAGCCATCGCCCCGGGGATCGGCATCTCCACCGAGGCCTTGTTTGCCCGCGCGGCCAAGCTGCCCAGGGTGGAACTGGTCAAGCCCCCCACCGTAATCGGCAAAAATACCATCAACAGCATGCAGTCCGGGATTGTTTACGGTTTTGTCGGCCAGGTCAACGAAATTGTGCGCCGCATCAAGCGGGAAATGGCGGGAGACCCCATGGTTGTGGCCACCGGCGGGTTGGCGGAACTGATCGCCGGGGAGACGCCGGTTATTGACAAGGTGGACAAGTACTTGACATTGCACGGCCTGCGCATTATCTACGAGCGCAACAGTTGATCCGGTTCCCATAAAATGGTGGAATGTTCAACTACCCCCGGAAAACGCAAGTCAAGTAATTTTGAGACGGGTGTTATGGCAGACGTGGTTTTTTCAACCAACCAAAAAAGTTATTACAGTTACGACAGGCCTGACCCCTTTAAAATCGGCAACGTGACCATTGCCAACCCGGTGATCGCGGCGCCCATGGCCGGGGTTACCGACCGCGCTTACCGCATTTTGGCCCGGGAACACGGCTGCGGCCTGGTGTACACGGAAATGATCAGCGACCAGGCCCTGATTTACGGCAATCCCAAAACCAACATCCTGCTGGATTGCCGCGGGGAGCGGGGGCCCATTGCGGTGCAGATATTCGGCAGCAATGTGGAATACATGGCCCGCGCGGCGGAGATCGTGGCCGGCCGGGGCGCCGACATCATCGACATTAACATGGGCTGCCCCACTCCCAAAATAGTTAGGAACGGCGAAGGCTCGGCGTTGATGAAAAACCCCGAACTGGCGGCCCGTATCGTGGAAGCCGTGGTTTCCCGGGTTAACTGCCCGGTGACGGTAAAAATACGCAAAGGATGGGACGAGGAATCGGTGAACGCGGTTGAACTGGCCCGCCTGGTGGTGGAAGCTGGCGCGCGGGCGGTGGCGGTGCACGGCCGGACCAGGTCCCAGTTTTACAGCGGTCAAGCCGACTGGGAGATTATCAAACAGGTGCGCGAGGCAGTGGATGTGCCGGTGATCGGCAACGGGGACGTTCGCTCTCCCGGGGACGCCGCCCTGATGCTGGCCCGGACCGGGTGCCACGGGGTGATGATCGGCCGTGCAGCCATGGGCAACCCGTGGATTTTCAGCCGCACGGTGCATTACCTGGCCACAGGCGAGCTGATGCCCGGCCCCACGCCGGAAATGCGCCGGGAAACCGCCGTCCGGCATTATAAGTTACTGGTGGAGACCAAGGGTGAGGATGTGGCCAACCGGGAAATGCGCAAGCACCTGGCCTGGTACACCAAGGGGTTGCGCGGGGCGGCCCGCCTCCGGGAACGGATCAACCAGGGGTGCAGCTACGAGTTTTATACCAGGGAGTTCTGGGAATTGCTACAAGCCAACCAGCAATCATGAATCCACCCGGCAGCGGCGATTTTTTACCCCGACAGGGGTGTTTATTTTTTTTGTCGAGGGAACGACTTTGACTTATCTGGTAACGGCTGTTAAAATAGAACCTGTACACAACATTGTGCACAGGTTAATGTTGTTTTTGGAGGCTGGCGGGCCATGGATTTGATCCGGATTGGGGATAAGGTGATCAGCAGGCACAAAATCGATTTTTTTATTAATGAAATTTTACGGTTGCGTTCTTCCGGGCTGTCTCAGACCGAGGTGGCCGGGCGGTTGGGAATTGATCGCACATTCGTCTCCCGGCTGGAAAACATGGGTGAGGTGCGCAAGGGCAAGAGCGTCGCCGTGGTCGGTTTTCCCATTGCCAACCGCGAGGAGTTGTTTGCCCTGTTGCAGCGAGAGGGCGTTGACTTCGTATTGCTGATGAGCGAGTCGGAACGCTGGGATTTCGTCCGCCAAAAAAGCGGCATTGAACTGTTTAACGCCATCATGGAGCTCATCGCCAAAGCGCATTCCTACGACCAGGTGGTGGTCATCGGTTCGGACAAAAGAATTAAAATCATACGGGCCGCCCTGGATAAGGAAGTGGTGGGGCTGGAGATCGGTGAATCTCCCCTTAAGGAAGACAAGTATGTCGACCCGGCGGAAGTACTGGCGATAATCAGGGCCATCAAGGCTCGCGATTAAGGAGGAAACAGTATTGAATACCTTTGCCTTTATCATTCACCCCCTGGATGTCAAGGATGTAGCCAGGAAATTCGGCCCCCTGGGCAAGCTGCCCCCCCGCCTGGTGGAGGGGTTGTTCAAGTATGTGCCGCCCATCAAGGTGTCCAGGATAACCGGAGTAGAGTCCGAACACGCCCGGGCCGAGGGCTGGTTTGTGGCCTGTCCCATCACAGCCCGGCTGATGCTGGAGCTTCCCGAGGAATTTGTCATGCGCAAAATTATCCAGGCCGGTAAACTGGCACAGAAACTGGGCGCCAAAATAGTGGGCCTGGGTGCTTTCACTTCCGTGGTGGGAGACGCCGGAGTCACCGTGGCGAAGAACCTGGACATTGCCGTTACCACCGGCAACAGCTACACCGTGGCCACGGCGCTGGAAGGCGCCCGGGAGGCGGCCCGCATGATGGGACACGACCTGGGAAGGTGCCACGCCGTGGTGGTGGGCGCTACGGGTTCCATCGGCCGGGTATGCGCCCGCATGCTGGCCCGGGACGTTCGGGCGCTGACGCTGGTGGCCAGGGAGAAAAGTCGCCTGGAAGAGCTGGCCCACAGGATCATGTATGAAACGGGAGTGGCGGCCCGGATCACGTCGGACATCAAGCAGGCCTTGAAAAATGCGCAAATCGTGATTACGGTGACCAGCGCCGTGGATACCATCATCGGCCCCGAGGACCTGATGCCCGGCGCCGTTGTTTGTGATGTCAGCCGCCCGCGTAATGTTTCCAGGCAGGTGGCGGAAAAACGCGATGATGTTCTTGTTATTGAGGGCGGGGTTGTTCAGGTACCGGGCAAGGTTAACTTTAATTTTAATTTCGGTTTTCCCCCGGGCATGTCCTATGCCTGCATGGCTGAAACCATGATGCTGGCCATGGAAGGAAGGTATGAGAATTTTACTCTGGGCCGCGACCTGACCCTGCAGCAGGTGGAGGAAATTTCCGCCCTGGCGCGCAAACACGGTTTCCGGCTGGCCGGTTTTCGCAGTTTTGAAAGGGCGGTAAGCCCGGATGAAATAGCACGCATCAGGGAGCGGGCCCGGGTTAAACTGGAAATGGTCCGGGCAAAATAACCTTGACAGATTTTTCAGGCCTTCTTATAATGTTATGGAATGAACAGCAGAACAATAGGGCACTGCAAAAAATTGTTTTGCAGTGCTTTAATCATAACTGGGAAATTTTGTTGCGATACACTTAATTATCCTGGTATTTGAAGCATAAATCGAGGGCAATAACATATATTGTTCTGTAAATTGAAGTTAAGGAGACAAAAAGATGAGTAACAAGGAAGTCATTCTTACCATAGAAGGCCTTAAAAAACTGGAAGAGGAACTGGAACAGCTGAAGTCGGTGCGGCGCCGCGAAGTGGCCCAAAGAATCAAACAGGCCATTGAGTTCGGCGATATCAGCGAGAATTCAGAGTATGAAGACGCCAAAAACGAGCAGGCTTTTATCGAGGGGCGGATTCTAACCCTGGAAAAAATGCTGCGCAACGCCAAGATCATCGACGACGAAAATCTGGGCACCGAAGTGGTTTCCATCGGCTCCAAGGTGCTGTTACGCGACCTTGAATTCGGCGAGGAATTTGAGTGCACCATTGTGGGTTCGGCGGAAGCCGACCCGGGCAATAATAAAATTTCCAACGAATCACCGGTGGGCAAGGCTATTTTAGGCATGCCCAAAGGGGAAATCGTTGAAGTTACGGTGCCGGCGGGCATCTTGAAATACCAGATTGTGGATATCATCAAGTGATTTCAGCATTTTGCGTTTCTTTATTGTTCCGGAGGTTAAAAGAAGAATGTCCAAGGACAACCCCAAAAACACAGAAATACATGCGGAACATGATACTGCGGATCTTAACGAATTAATGCGGGTGCGCCGGGAAAAACTGGCCGAGTTCAGGGCGCAGGGCATCGAGCCTTACGGGGGGAAATACGAACGCACCCACACCGCCGTTCAAATAATTAACGATTACGAAAATCATGAAGGACGACAGGTGTCCCTGGCCGGAAGGATCATAGCCAAACGGGGTCACGGCAAGGCCGGGTTTGCCAATCTCCAGGACAGCACCGGCCGGATTCAAATTTACGCCCGCCTGAACGACATGGGCGAACAGGCCTACGACCTGTATACCAGGCTGGATATAGGCGACATCGTGGGAATTAGGGGCAAGGTATTTAAAACGCGGACCGGGGAAATTACTGTGGCCGTTGAAACCCTGCGGTTACTGAGCAAGTCCCTGCGCCCCCTGCCTGAAAAATGGCATGGCCTGCGGGACGTGGAACTGCGCTACCGCCAGCGTTACGTTGACCTGATCGTCAACCCCGGGGTCAAGGAAACTTTTGTCAAGCGCAGCCAAATTATTCACGCCATCCGCCGGTACCTGGAGCATAAGGGATTCCTGGAAGTGGAAACGCCAATGATGCACCCCATTGCCGGTGGCGCCACGGCGCGTCCCTTTATCACCCACCACAACGCGCTGGATATGGACCTGTACCTGCGCATCGCCCCCGAGCTGTATTTGAAGCGCCTGCTGGTGGGCGGGTTTGACCGGGTGTACGAAATCAACCGCAACTTCCGCAACGAGGGTATCAGCACCAAGCACAACCCCGAGTTCACCATGCTGGAACTGTACCAGGCCTACGCCGATTATACCGATATGATGGACCTGGCCGAGGACCTCATTGTCACCGTAGCGGAGGAGGTATTGGGAACAACCACCGTGCGCTACGGCGAAGCCGAAATCAACCTGGCCAAGCCCTGGGCGCGGGTGCCCATGCTGGAGGCGGTGAAAAGGTACAGCGGCATTGATTTTGCGGCGCTGCCCTCGGACGAGGCGGCCTACGAGGCGGTTAAACACCTGAACCTTGAGGTGGAACGCGGGGAATCCTGGGGTTCGATTTTGAACAAGGTTTTCGAGGAAACGGTGGAACCAAACTTGATCCAGCCCACGTTTATTTATGACTACCCTATTGATATATCGCCGCTGGCCAAGAAAAAGGAGGACAGGCCCGACCTGACCTATCGCTTTGAACTGTTTATCTGCGCGCGGGAAATGGCCAACGCTTTTTCCGAATTGAACGACCCGCTGGACCAGAAAGAAAGGTTTTTAAAACAACTGGAAAAGAGACGGGCCGGAGACGACGAAGCGCACATGATGGACGAGGACTACATCAATGCCCTGGAATACGGCATGCCGCCCGCGGGCGGGCTGGGTATCGGCATCGACCGGCTGGTGATGCTGTTTACCGATTCCGCGTCCATTCGCGATGTAATTCTGTTCCCGCTGATGAAACCGCGGGAAAGTTAGCGGCATAAACTGTTTATTGACAACCGTCCTGCCCTGTGGTAACATTTAAAACCGAGGCGTCAAAGTGGACGCCAGTCGTCAGGCGCCGGGCATCCAAAGCGATAGAATTATTGCGGTTAAACCGGGCCGGTAAGGAATCCCCGAAAACACTGGCGACCGGAGACCGGCGACAGGCGACCAATACGGGCTTGTAGCTCAGCCGGTCAGAGCGCACGCCTGATAAGCGTGAGGTCGGTGGTTCGAGTCCACCCAGGCCCACCATTTGTTTCTATCGCCGGTGGCGGTGGCCTGTTGCCGGCGGCATTCAAAAGCAGGTATAAAAAATATAAATTATACTTGAAAACCTGATATAAGCATGGTAACATAAGTTGTTGTGGGGCGAGGAATTACAGGCAGTACAGGTTGTCGCCCTCAAAGAACACAGGGCGGGAACAATCGAAGACCGACGCAAGATGACCCGAAAGCGGGGGTGTAGCTCAGTGGGAGAGCACCTGCCTTGCAAGCAGGGGGTCACCGGTTCGAATCCGGTCATCTCCACCAGTTATTCCTCGATAGCTCAACGGTAGAGCATCCGGCTGTTAACCGGAGGGTTGCTGGTTCGAATCCAGCTCGGGGAGCCAGAAAAGGCTGCGAAGATATATGCTCTTCGCGGTCTTTTATTTTTGTTTTGGAAATAAAAATTCCCCGGCATACCGCGCCGCCGGGTGTCTTCGCCGGCATCGTTTTATGTGCGCCGGTAAAACCCGCCGGCAAAATCCGTTGGTAAAATTACCCGGGCACCCGGTATAGCGCTTGAGAAGCAGATCTTATCTTAAGGTATTGTGACTAAAGCGGCGGCTTTGCAGTAATAATATAAAAAAGGTTAAATTAAGCGGGTGATTAGGTTTTTTTGATAAATTGTTACTTGACATAAATAAATTTTTTATTATTATAAAGGTAAGTCAAAGTCAAAGTCAGGCCGGACTCGCCAGCGGGAGGTGACACAAGGTTGTCCAATTTATCCAACATCATAGAACAATACCTGAACAAGCTCATCGAACTGAACGGCGGCCAACTGGTGGAAATACAGCGCAATGAATTGGCGGAAAAATTCAATTGTGCGCCATCCCAGATCAATTACGTGCTGGCCACCCGCTTTACCATTGAAAGGGGTTTCATGGTGGAAAGCCAGCGGGGCGGCGGCGGGTATGTCCGGATTGTCAAGGTGCCGTTAAGTGATAATGAGTTTGACCTGGTCAACGAAGTTATCAGCATGGTGGGGGACCGGATTTCCGAGCGCAGTGCCATGGCGATTCTGGCGCGGTTAATGGAGGAGGAAATCGTTACCCGCCGGGAGGCCGCTATTATCAAGGCCGCCCTGAGCCGCAACGTGTTACGCATCGGTTTGCCGGCCCGGGACCAGCTCAGGGCGAATATTCTCAGGTCGATTTTAGTCACGATATTGAGAAATCAGTTCCAGGACAAATAAAAGTATGAGGAGTGACCAACGATGCTTTGTGAAAGGTGTGGGGAAAGACCGGCCACCGTATATTATACCGAGGTGGTTAACAATAAGCAGAAAAAAATGCAGCTTTGCGAGGTTTGCGCCAGGCAGATGCAGTCCGAGGGCTTTGGCTTTTTCCCTCAGATGAACCTGCACAATTTTCTTGCCAGCTTCTGGAACCAGGTTTCGGGGATGCAGCAGCCAATAGCGCCGAAAACCCGGGAGGAGGCGGCCTGTCCCACTTGCGGCACGCCGGAAAGCTTTTTCGCCCAGAAAGGGCTGTTCGGGTGCGGCGATTGCTACCGGCATTTCGGGGAACGCCTGGAGCCGCTCATGCGTAGAATCCACGGGTCCAGCGCCCACACCGGCAAGGTGCCCCGGCGCACCGGCGGAAAAGTGCGTCTGGCCAGACAGATTGACGGTTTAAAAGCGCAGTTGCGGGAAGCCGTGGCCCGGGAGGAATTTGAAAAGGCGGCGGAGCTGCGCGATGAGATCAGGAAACTGGAACAGGAGCTATAGGGGAGGGAGCAATTTGAGTATCAAGGAAACGGTGAACATCGCCAGGAGCGGCTGGATGGAACCGGGCGCCCCGGCGGGCGACATAGTTGTCAGCAGCCGGGTCAGGGTTGCCCGTAACCTGAGTGGTTTCTCTTTCCCCCACCTGCTGGACCGGGAAAAGGCCGAACAGGTCATCCACGGGGTGCAGCTGGCGCTGGACAACGCGGGCATGCAGGAAAGGCTTGAAATAACCCGGATGGCTGAATTGAGCCCGGTGGAAAGGCAGATACTAGTAGAAAAACATTTGATCAGCCCGGATCTTTTGCAGGATCACGAGAAAAAGGCCGTGGCTCTGCGGGATGATGAAGTAATCAGCATCATGATCAACGAAGAGGACCACCTGCGCATTCAATGCCTGCTGCCCGGCCTGCAACTGGAAAAAGCTTGGGAACTGGTCAACCGGGTGGACGATGGCCTGGAAAAAACGCTTGATTACGCTTTTTCCGAAACTTTCGGCTACCTCACCGCCTGTCCCACCAACGCCGGAACGGGCATGCGGGCATCGGTGATGTTGCACCTGCCCGGGTTGGTGCTGGTGGACCAGATCAGGGCAGTGCTTACCACCATTTCCAAGCTGGGGTTCACGGTGCGCGGCCTGTACGGTGAAGGCACAGAGGCGCTGGGGAACCTGTTCCAGATCAGTAACCAGGTCACCATGGGTCACTCTGAGGAGGAAATCATCAACAGCCTCAACTCCGTAACCGGGCAACTTTTGGCCCAGGAGCGGGAGGCGCGCAAGGCCCTGTTGCGGGAACGCCGGGAACAGCTGGAGGACCGGGTGGGGCGCTCTTACGGGATTCTCAAATACGCGCACGTGCTTTCCTCCGAGGAAGCCATGCGGCGGATATCTGACGTGCGCCTGGGATTGGATTTGAATTTGGTTGCGGGAATTAGTATGGACCGGCTGGTGGAACTCATCGTCAAAACCCGCCCGGCATATCTGATCAAACAGCACGGGGGCGACCTGACCCCCACGCAACGCGACATATTGCGGGCGGAAATCATTAGAAAAGAATTCAACCGGGAGGTTTGAATATGCTATTCGGACGATTTACACAGCGAGCTCAAAAAGTGCTCATGCTGGCCCAGGAAGAGGCCAGGCGGTTGAATCACCCCTACGTGGGGACGGAACATATTTTGCTGGGCCTGATCCGGGAAGGGGAGGGCGTGGCGGCCAAAGCCCTGGCCGGGCTGGGCATCCAGGCCGACAAGGTGCGCGAAATGGTGGAGCAGTCCATCGGCAAAGGTGAAGGCCCGGTGCAGGAAATGGCCCTGACGCCGCGGGTGAAAAAAGTGCTGGAACTTTCCGTGGATGAGGCCCGCCGCATGGGCACCAATTACGTGGGGACGGAGCATATTTTGCTGGGCCTGATCCGGGAAGGGGAGGGCGTGGCGGCCAGGGTGCTGGCAATGCTGGGCGTGGACCAGGACAAGGTGCGCCGGCTGGTGATCCAGATGCTGGGCGGCGCCGGCGGCGCGCCGCAGGGCCAGCAGCCCCAGCCCGGGTGCCCCGGGGGGGCCTGTGGCACCAAAACGGCCACTCTGGACCAGTTTGGCCGCGATCTTACGCAATTGGCCAGGCAGGATGGCCTCGACCCGGTGGTTGGTAGGGAGAAGGAAATCGAGCGGGTGATCCAGATCTTAAGCCGCCGCACCAAAAACAATCCCGTGCTCATCGGGGACCCGGGCGTCGGCAAAACGGCCATCGTGGAGGGGCTGGCCCAGCGCATCGTGGCCGGTAAAGTACCCGAGGTGATCTCCGACAAACGCCTGGTTACTTTGGACCTCGCTTCCCTGGTGGCAGGGACCAAGTACAGGGGCGAGTTCGAGGACCGGTTGAAAAAAGTGGTGGAGGAAATCACCCGGGAGAAAAACATTATTGTTTTCATTGACGAATTGCATACCATTATCGGCGCCGGCGCGGCGGAGGGGGCCATTGACGCCGCCAACATTTTAAAACCCGCCCTGGCCAGGGGTGAACTGCAGTGCATCGGCGCCACCACCCTGGATGAGTACAGGAAGCACATTGAGCGCGATCCCGCTCTGGAGCGGCGCTTCCAGCCCATCATGGTGGATGAACCCACCGTGGAGGAAGCGCTGGAAATATTGAAGGGACTCCGCGACAAGTACGAGGCGCACCACCGGGTGCGGATCACCGACGAGGCGCTGCAGGCGGCGGTGCGGCTCAGCGACCGGTACATTACCGACCGGTTCCTGCCCGACAAGGCCATTGACTTGATGGACGAGGCGGGTTCGAGGGTGCGGCTGCAGGCCTTCACCGCGCCGCCGGACGTCAAGGACCTGGAAGCGCGCATTGATGAAATACGCAAGGAGAAGGAATCGGCGGTGAACAACCAGGAATTCGAAAAGGCGGCCCAGTTGCGGGACGAAGAAAACAAGCTGCGCCAGGAACTGGAGAACAAGCGCAACAACTGGCAGCAGAAAAAGGGCGGCGAAGAACTGGAAGTGACCGCCGAGGATATTGCCCAGGTTGTGGCCAGCTGGACCGGTATCCCGGTGCGCAAGCTGGCCGAGGAAGAATCCGACCGGCTGCTACGCATGGAAGAGATCTTGCACCGGCGGGTGATCGGCCAGGACGAGGCGGTCAGGGCGGTTTCCCGGGCCATCCGCCGGGCCAGGGCCGGGCTCAAGGATCCCAAGCGGCCCATTGGTTCCTTTATCTTCCTGGGTCCCACCGGCGTGGGCAAGACCGAACTGGCCCGGGCGCTGGCCGAGGCCTTGTTCGGAGACGAAGATGCCATGGTGCGCATCGACATGAGCGAATACATGGAAAAATTTGCGGTCAGCCGCCTGGTGGGGGCGCCGCCGGGATATGTGGGCTACGAAGAGGGCGGCCAGTTGACCGAGGCCGTGCGCCGCAAACCTTATTCCGTGGTGCTGCTGGATGAAATTGAAAAGGCCCACCCGGATGTGTTCAACATCCTGCTGCAGGTGCTGGAGGATGGACGCCTGACCGATGCCAAGGGCCGTACGGTGGACTTCCGCAACACTGTGATTATCATGACCTCCAATGTAGGCGTCAGCCTGATCAGGCGCGAGGCGGTGATGGGCTTTAAAACGGAAGAGGAGCAGAATGCGGGATACGAGAACATGAAGAAAAAGGTCATGGAGGAAATGCGCCGCACCTTCCGGCCCGAGTTTCTCAACCGCATCGACGAAATCATCGTGTTCCATTCCCTGAGCCGGGAGCATATCAAGGACATTGTCGGTCTAATGGTGCGGGAAGTGGCCAAGCGGCTGGCGGACAATGAAATTGAGGTTGAAGTGACCGAAGCCGCCAAGGAATACCTGGCCCGGGAAGGGTTTGACGAAGACTACGGTGCCAGGCCGCTGCGCCGCGCCATCCAGAAGGAAATCGAGGACCGCCTGTCCGAGGAAATGCTGCGCGGCACCTTCAAGCGCGGCGACCGGGTGCGCATCGACCGGGAAGCCGGCGGCGGCCTGAAAGTGGAAAAAATATAAATGTTATTGGCCGGTTGTGGAGTAAGGATATCCTCCTTACTCCTTTTTAATTTGATTTCCCCGGTTGGTTTGCTCCTTTGTTCAGCTGTTGCCTCTCCCGGACCGGACGGACCGGACACTTTGGCTTTCCAATGCGGATACCGGTGTGATATAATAAGCAAATGATCATATTCAGGAGAGTTTACCATGTCTGCCAAAAAAACCGGGTATTACTGCAGTATTTGCGGGCATTTTGCCTCCCGCTGGATGGGCCGCTGCGCCGGTTGCGGCGAGTGGAACACCTACGTGGAGGAGGTTGTTTCCCCCGGGCGGGAGCCGCGGAAAACGGAGCCCCGGGAACTTCCCCTGCCCATTAGCGAGGTTTCGCCCGCGGACGGCGAGCGCCGGTCCACCGGCATGACGGAACTGGACCGCGTGCTGGGCGGCGGCCTGGTGCCCGGTTCGCTGGTGCTGTTGGGCGGCGACCCCGGAATCGGCAAGTCGACCTTGCTGCTTCAGGTCGCGGGCGCGGTCAGCGCCGGGGGACACCGGGTGTTGTACGTCTCCGGGGAGGAATCCGCCCGCCAGATCAGGTTGCGGGCGGACCGGCTGGGCACGGCGGGACCCCAGCTTTTTGTTTACGCCGAAACAGACCTCGGCTTGGTGGAGGAACAGGTCGGCGCGGTGGGGCCGTCGCTGGTGGTGGTGGATTCAATCCAGACCATGTTCAGCCCGGACATTACTTCGGCGCCCGGCAGCGTCAGCCAGGTGCGGGAATGTACCGCCCGGCTGATGCGCCTGGCCAAGGACCGGGCGGTATCCATATTTGTGGTCGGGCACGTCACCAAGGAAGGGATGATTGCCGGCCCCAGAGTAATGGAGCACATGGTGGACGTGGTATTATATTTTGAGGGTGAGCGTAACCAGACATTCCGGATTTTACGGGGCGTGAAAAACCGCTTTGGCTCCACCAACGAAATCGGCATCTTTGAGATGTCCGGGGCGGGCCTGCGGGAAGTGCCCAACCCCTCATCTTTTTTCTTGATGGAACATGCCCGCCGGGATGTTCCCGGCACCGTGGTGGTGCCGGTGATGGAAGGGACGCGCCCGCTGCTGGTGGAGATTCAGTCCCTGGTATGTCCCACTTCCTTAGGGGTCCCCAGGCGCATGACCGCCGGGGTTGACCACAACCGGGTGGCGCTGATCATGGCTGTGCTGGAAAAAAGGCTGGGATTGATGCTGGGTAATTGCGACGCCTACGTCAATGTGGTGGGAGGAGTGCGGATCGACGAGCCCGCCGCCGACCTGGGCATCGCCATGGTCCTGGCCTCCAGTTTCCGCGAGCGGGCGATTGACGGGCGCACGGCGGTGATGGGGGAACTGGGCCTGACCGGTGAAATCAGGCCGGTGACGGCGGTGGATAAAAGGGTCCGCGAGGCCGCCCGCCTGGGCTTCAGGCGCTGTATCATCCCGCGGCAAAAAGGAATTCCCGCTGACGCGGGCGGTATTAAAATCCTGGAAGCTGACACGCTGGCCGAAGCATTTGGCCTGGTGTTCGGTTAAAAGCAAAATTGGTATAATTTATAAATGGGACACTGGTGGATTGAAGGAGGAGAAAATTTGGAAAGCAGGCTGCTCGAGGTTTTGCGCAAGGTCGCCCCGGGTACACCACTGCGGGAAGGATTGGAAAACATTTTGCGGGCCAAGACCGGGGGGCTGCTGGTGATCAGCGACAGCCCCGAGGTGATGGAGCTGGCGGAGGGCGGTTTTGCCGTAAACGCGGAATTTACCCCTGCCAATTTGTACGAACTGGCCAAAATGGACGGGGCGATCATCATCAGCGAAGATGTGAAAAGAATTATTGCCGCCAATACGCAATTAATCCCCAACCTCAGCATCCCTTCCAGCGAAACGGGGATCAGGCACCGTTCGGCGGAGCGGGTGGCCAAGCAAACCGGCGCCCTGGTGATTTCCATTTCCCAGCGGCGTGGCGTGATCACCATTTACAAGGGCAATTTGAAATATGTGTTGAGGGACCTGGGAGTAATCCTGAGCAAAGCCAACCAGGCCCTGCAAACGCTGGAAAAATACCGCAGCGTGCTGGACCGCGTGATGATTAACCTGAGCATCCTGGAATTTGAAGAGGCCGTAACCCTGTATGACGTAACCAAAGTGATTCAACGGACCGAGATGGTATTGCGGGTGGTTAACGAAATGGAGCGATATATCAGCGAGCTGGGCACCGAGGGGCGTTTGATCACCATGCAGTTGGAAGAACTGGTGGCCAACGTGGAGGACGAGGGGCGCCTGGTGATTCAGGATTACGCCACGGTAGCCGGAGAAAAAACGCCATCCAGCATTATGGCTATGATCAGCAGCTGGCCGGCGGAGGACCTGCTGGACCTTTCATTGATTGCCCGCGCTCTGGGTTACCCGGGCGGCACCGGTATTCTGGATCAGAGCGTGGCGCCGAGGGGCTACAGGATTCTGCAGAAAATACCCCGTTTACCCCTGCAGGTGATCGAAAACCTGGTGCGGGAATTTGGCTCGCTGCGTAAAATCCTGGGCGCCACCATCGAGGAACTGGATGCCGTTGAAGGCATCGGTGAGGTGCGGGCACGCTCCATTAAGGAAGGGTTGCAGCGGTACCGCGACCAGATTACTCAGGAGCGGCACGGTTGACGGTAGCCACCGGCGCATGCGACACGGCATGCGACACGGGTGCGACACGGGGTGCGACACGGGGTGCGACACGGGGACGGTTCTCCGTTGTCGCATTATTGCGGACTTTGCGCGTGCATGCGACACGCGTGCGATATGGGAACGGTTCTTCAATGTCGCATGCTGCTTTTCGCGATATCTATAATGATTAGCGGTTAATGATTTGCGGTTAATGATTTGCGGTTGCAAGTTGCCGATAAGCCGATAATCTGTTTGGTTAATTTATTTAAAATTTAAAGATGTGACATAGCAGCGTCACATCTTTTGGATAATTATGTATCGCCGGGATAAAATTACAAAAAGGATAACCTGCAGCTTAAATAGAAAATTATTATATACAGGAGTTGCAATTTAAGCCAGGTTATATAGCCCGAGTGTTTTTAACTTGTTTTGTTCCTTGAGCAGAATGTCGTACATGTTTAAATCAAGCAAGTTACACAGGGCGGCAAAGTAAAAAAACGCCCGGCCCATTTCCAATTCCACCATTTCACGGCAGGAGTCGCACAGTTTGCCTTCCAGGTGCGATTCCAGGTGATTTTTTAATTCCTCCAGCGATGTCTCGGACGGAATTTTCTTTTTACTGGCGTTTATTTTCAAGCAGCCGCAACCGGTGACGGACTTGATGATGGCCCGGTTCATTCTGGCGTTGGTTTCCTGGGACTTGGCCAAAAGGTCCAGAATGCTCCGGTTGCAGAGCAGTAGTTCAGAAACCGTATATTGGAATTCGTCGTAGATGATATCCTTGAGCAAAACGGTTTCACCCCTTTTTGTATTTAGGCGTTGCAGTAATTATACCGGTGAGCGGCTTGTCCTGTCAAACTTTCAAATTGCCAAAAATACTGTTGACACGGGAATTGGGCTGTGCTAAAATAATTAGTTTTCTTGACAACATTATCTTTTTATGTTATAGTATTTTATGAATATGGTAAGGAGGTCCTGGAATTGTTTAAAATCGGAGATAAGGTTGTCTATCCCATGCACGGGGCCGGCATTATTGAAGCCATAGAGGAGAAGGAAGTTCTCGGAGAAACCAGGCAGTATTACATCCTTAGATTGCCGGTGGGCGACATGAAAGTGATGATACCTATAGCCACCTGCAAGGAAGTAGGGCTGCGCGAGGTTATAGATGACGAAGGGGTGAAGCGCGTTTTCGGAATTCTGCGGGGACAGTCCACCAGCATGTCGGATAATTGGAACAAACGTTACCGGGCCAACCTGGAAAAGATCAAAAGCGGAAATATCTACGAAGTGGCGGAGGTAGTGAGAAACCTGGTTTACAGGGATAAAGAAAAGGGCTTGTCCTCAGGGGAAAGAAAGATGCTTGAAAACGCCAGGCAAATATTGATCAGTGAGCTGGTGCTGGCCATGGGAATGGCGGAAGACCGGGCCAAATCCATGATTGATGGAGCGTTTGCATAATACGTCAGTTTCACTGGCGTATTTTTATTTAACGGAAAAATTACCAAAAGGAGTTGAAACAAATAGTTAGATCATCCATAATAGAATAAAATACCTGTGTAAATAATAATTAACAATTAAGGAGGTGAGAGAGTGGTTAAAAAATTGATTTTTGTTTTTGTGGCTATTTTGTTTTCGGCCACCGGGTTTTATCTTGGCATGTACCTGGTCGGCCAGGACCTGATCCCCCTGCCCGAAGCCATACCGCAACTTGGACCGGGATTTATCGGGCTTACTACCCTTGTGGGCCTGATTTTGGGCATTGTTTTAACGCCCTGGTTGATCCGCGTTTCTCTATGGGTAACGGCGCTCCTGGAGCAAATGCTCAGCAAGACGCCGGTTCAGGATCTGATCATGGGTTCGGTGGGGCTGATTATCGGACTCATAATAGCTAATTTATTGGGCTCCATTTTTTCTTTCATGGGGTTTATCGGTAAAATTATCTGGATTGCGCTGACGTTGCTTCTTGGATACCTGGGATTAACCATCAGTGTCAAGAAACGTGAAGAAATCATTACAGTTTTGGGAAATATATCACGACTCGGCGCCGGTAAGGAAAAACCTGCAGCTGACGGCAAGCAAGCCGGAACCCAAAAGATCTTGGACACCAGCGTGATCATCGACGGGCGGATTGCCGATTTGTGCGCCAGCGGTTTTATCGAGGGTACTTTGGTGGTGCCCGGGTTTGTGCTGGAGGAACTGCGCCACATAGCCGATTCCTCCGACCTGTTAAAGCGCAACCGGGGGCGGCGCGGGCTGGATATTTTAAACGACCTGCGCAAAGAGTCTTCCGTGAAAGTGGTAATTTACGACAATACCAAAGGAATAGACGACGCGGCCGAAGTTGACACCAAGCTGGTCAAGCTGGCCCAAAAACTGGGCGCAAAAATCATCACCAACGACTTTAATTTAAATAAAGTGGCCGAGCTGCACGGCGTTACGGTGTTGAATATCAATGAACTGGCCAATGCCGTGAAACCCGTTGTGCTGCCTGGCGAAGAAATGGTGGTGCAGGTGGTGAAAGAGGGCAAGGAGGCCGGACAGGGCGTGGCTTACCTCGACGACGGCACCATGATCGTTGTGGACGGCGGAAAACGGTTTATGAACCAGACCATTACCGTTTTGGTAACCAGCGTGCTGCAAACAGCAGCGGGGCGGATGATTTTTGCCAAGCCCAAAAACGAGCGCCGCAGCGAACATCACGACACCCATCGATACAAAGAGGTGAACGCGCTTGGGTAGCATTTACGCCCTGGTCCCCGCCGCCGGCAGGAGCACCCGCATGGGTGCGCCGGTCAACAAGCAACTGCTGGACCTGGCCGGGCGCCCGGTGGTGGAACACGCCCTGCGGGCGCTATTGGAGGTGCCGGTGGACGGCATCGTGCTGGTGGTGGCGGCGGGCGAGGAGGAAAATTTCGCCCGCAAGTTGGATACGCTGATCCGGGAGTGGAAGGTAATAATTGTGAGGGGCGGCGCTACGCGGCGCGATTCGGTGGGGCAGGGCCTGTTGGCCCTGCCTGCTGGTGTTGAACTGGTGGTGGTCCATGACGGGGCGCGCCCCCTGGTCAAGCCGGAAAACATTCGCGAAGCGGTGCGGGAGGCCCGGCGCTGGGGAGCGTCCACCCTGGCGGTTCCCGTTAAGGATACAGTCAAGGTCGCCGGTACCGGAAACCTGGTGCGGGAAACCCTTCCCCGGGAAACCTTATGGCAGGTGCAGACGCCCCAGGTATTTGACTGCGCCCTGCTCAAGGAAGCGCACCGGGCCGCCGTCCGGGACGGTTACGTTGGCACGGACGACGCCTCCCTGGTGGAACGACTGGGGCACCCCGTCAAACTGGTCCCGGGCGATTACACCAACATCAAGATCACAACGCCCGAAGACCTGATTCTGGCCAAAACATTGTTGGGGTCAGGCCTTGAATAACTGTAATAACTTTCTTATCCTAATATTAAAATATTATAGTTATTACGGTTAGGAAAGGCCTGACCCCTGGAGGTGGGGAAATGCGGGTAGGGATAGGTTATGATGTGCACAGGCTGGTGGCTGGACGGCCCTTGATCCTGGGCGGGGTGGAGATTCCCCATGAGCTGGGTTTGGAGGGCCATTCCGACGCTGATGTGCTGGTGCATGCCGTGATGGATGCGCTGCTGGGTGCCGCGGGCGCCGGGGACATCGGCAGGCACTTTCCCGACACCGATATGCGTTATAAAAATATTTCCAGCCTGGTGCTGCTTGAGCGGGTAATTGATCATATCAGCGCGGATGGCTGGGAGGTGGGCAATGTAGATGCCGTGATCATCGCCCAGGCTCCCAAAATGGCTTCGTACATAGAACAAATGCGGCAAAATATCGCCGGGGTATTACGCGTGGCGCCGGAGCTGGTCAATGTCAAGGCCACCACAACCGAAAGGCTCGGGTTTGCCGGGCGGGGGGAGGGGATTGCCGCCCAGGCAGTGGCCTGTATTTATCGCGTTGAACCTTAATATAGATGTACGCTTTGCCGCAACCCCGACGGGATTGCGGTTTTTAACTACCTCTTACCCGGGCCGGGCTTTTTATGCCATCGATTACATCGCTTGATAGATCCCCATGCCGCAAGCGGCACCATCAGAAGGATGAAAAATTAGATTTTATATAAGGACTTTTAAGTAAGCGGTAAGTGTAAAAAGTTGCTACTAATTACGGGGCAATGATATAATGAATTGTCGAAAACAGACTTAAGGAGTGAAATCCATTTGAGCGAAATCAAGGTTAGATTCGCACCCAGCCCGACAGGGCCTTTACATATCGGCGGGGCGCGTTCCGCCCTGTTCAACTGGCTTTACGCCCGCCGCTACGGCGGCAAGTTCATCGTGCGCATTGAAGACACCGACCTGGACCGGTCGTCCAGGGAGTCGGAGGAAAATATATTGTCCGCATTGCGCTGGCTTGGCCTTGACTGGGACGAAGGGATCGCTGTCGGCGGCCCCAACGGCCCTTACCGGCAAACCGAACGTTTGGACATCTACGACCGGTATGCCGGCCTGTTGCTGGAAAAAGGATTGGCTTACCGCTGTTATTGCAGTGAAGAGGAACTGGCCGTCCAGCGGGAGGCCCAACTGGCTGCGGGAGAAATGGTTCGCTATACCGGGAAATGCCGTGACCTGTCACCGGAGGATTGCGAGCGCCTGGAAAGGGAAGGTCGCAAACCGGTGATCCGGTTCAAGGTGCCGGAGGGCGGGGTCGTCACCATCCGGGACATTGTCCGGGGAGAAGTCAACTTTGATTGCGACGGCATGGGGGATTATATTATCGTTAAATCCGACGGCATCCCCACTTATAATTTTGCCGTGGTGGTGGACGACCATTTAATGGGAATCACCCATGTCATCCGGGCCGAGGAACACCTTTCCAATACGCCGCGCCAGGTTTTGATTTACCAGTCGCTGGGCTGGTCCGTGCCGGAATTCGCCCACGTGTCATTGATCCTGGGCAAGGACCGGTCCAAGATGAGCAAGCGCCACGGCGCCACTTCCATTGAACAGTACCGGGAACTGGGTTATCTGCCGGAGGCGCTGGTGAATTTCCTGGCCTTGCTTGGCTGGTCTCCGGGCGTGGAAGAAGAGATATTTACCCTGGAGCAACTGAGCGAGCAGTTTTCCCTGGACCGGGTGGTGAAAAGCCCGGCGGTTTTCGACCTGGAAAAGTTGAACTGGCTTAACAGCCATTATATCAAGCACAGCCCGGTGGAGCGCATTGCTGAGCTGGCTATTCCTTTTCTGCAACAGGCGGGTTACCTGCCCGGAACCATCGACGATCGCGTGCGGGAAAAAGTGCGTCTGGTGATGGTGGCCATCAGGGAGTACCTGGAATACCTGGCGCAGGTGGAACAACACGCCGCTGTATTTTTTAGGCAACCCGAGTATAATGACCCGGAAGCCCGGGAGGTTTTGGCCCGGGAGGAAGTGCCGGCGGTGTTCCGGGCGGTTCGGGGCAAGCTGGAGGAAACCGGCGATCAGTTGGACGAGGCCGCGGCTAAAACATTGTTAAAGAAAATACCCAAGGAATTGGGACTGGGCGGCAAGAAGGTGTACCTGCCGTTGCGGGCCGCCCTGACGGGCAGAACCAGGGGGCCCGAGTTGCATCACCTGCTGCCCGCCCTGGGCAGCCGGGAGGTAATTGCCAGGCTGGACAATGCGCTGGCCGCTACCGGTGTAAACTGACATAAAAACAACATTGATTTAACTGCAAAAAAAAACACCACAGAGGCAGGCGATCCGGCGGATTTCTGAGTGAGTGGAGCACTGGATGCGGAATAGCGGTCAGGGGACACACCTCCTCTTTAGGGCAAAGCTTTGGGGTCGGAGGTATGTCCCCAATGATACCGTCATATCCCAAGAGCCATGACCCCTTAGGGCGTGAAGAAGTGGTTAGGCAGTAAGTTGCAAGCGTTTACTACAAGCTTCACCGGCCTCAAGAGTAAAATTGCGAAACGAACGGAGGAAACCGCCGGAGCGCCAGATACAAGTACCGGTTTTTGCAGTGAAATCAACATTGATCTTGGAAATTAAATACGCTATCTTTAACTGTTGGGAAATTGCATATGTGGCCGAATCACCCGTAGAACCGGTTCCACCTTTGTTAGCTCCGTCGCGCGCGGTTCTAAACGCGGCTAGTTTTAATTATATTGGAGGGATCTGGCATGTTATTCGGTCGGCTCCGGAAAGAAATTCAAGCGGTTTTCGAACGGGACCCGGCAGCTAAATCGTTACTGGAGGTTCTGTTTTGTTATCCCGGCCTGCATGCCATTCTTTTGCACCGGATCGCGCATTTTTTTTACCAGCGCAAGTTTTTTTTCATTGCCCGCCTGATATCACAGTTTTCGCGGGCCATCACCCAAATTGAGATTCACCCCGGCGCCAAGATCGGCGAGGGCCTGTTTATCGACCACGGCGCCGGAGTGGTGATCGGCGAAACAGCCGAGATTGGCAATAACGTTACCATTTACCAGGGAGTAACCCTGGGCGGCACCGGCAAGGAGAAGGGCAAGCGCCATCCAACCATCGAGGATAATGTGGTGATCAGCGCCGGGGCGAAGATACTGGGGTCGTTTACTGTGGGCAAAAACAGCAAAATCGGCGCCGGCTCGGTTGTGTTGAAGCCCGTTCCGCCGAACAGCACCGTGGTTGGAGTGCCCGGTAAGGTGGTGATCCGGGACGGCGAGAAAGTGGGTACCGCCGGTGTTTCCATTATTGACTTGCGCCACGATCTGTTGCCGGACCCCATTTCCGAGGCCATGTACTGCCTGCAAAAAAATATCGAGGTGCTGGAACGCCGTGTCCTGGAACTGGAGAAAAAATTAAGTGATGTCCCCGGCGAACGGAAGGAAAGTATGAATAAGTGCATTAACTCTTAAGTTAAGCGGAGCATCTTATGAATTTAAGGGTTCCGGAGCGGGTTGCCGGTTAAATTCAACGCAGGGGGAGAATCGGGTTTATGTTGATATATAATACTTTAACCAGGCGAAAAGAAGAATTTGTACCACGGGAGCCGGGCAAGGTGGCAATGTACGTTTGCGGCCCCACCACTTACAACTATATTCACCTGGGCAACGCCCGCCCGATTGTGTTTTTCGATACGGTTCGCCGTTACTTGAAATACAGGGGATATAACGTTTTTTACGTGCAAAATTTTACCGACATCGACGATAAGATCATCAACCGGGCCAGGGAGGTGGGGGAGGAACCCTTGAACCTGGCGGCCCGTTTTGTCAACGAGTATTTCAAAGACGCGGACGCCCTGAACGTGCTGCGGGCGGACATTCATCCCAAGGTATCCCGGCACCTGGATGAAATTATCAACATGGTTCAAGCGCTGGTGGATAAGGGTTACGCTTACGTGGTGGACGGCGACGTTTACTACGAGGTGCGCAAGTTTGACGGCTACGGCAAGCTCTCCGGCCGAACGCTGGAGGATATGCAAGCGGGCGCGAGGGTTGACGTGGACGTGCGCAAGCGCGACCCCATGGATTTCGCCCTGTGGAAGTCCGCCAAACCGGGTGAACCCGCCTGGGACAGCCCCTGGGGCAAAGGCAGGCCTGGCTGGCACATCGAGTGTTCCGCTATGGCTTTGAAGTACCTGGGCACAAATTTTGACATCCACGGGGGCGGGTTTGACCTGATTTTCCCTCACCACGAAAACGAGATCGCCCAGTCCGAGGCCGCCACTGGTGAACCTTTTGCCCGTTACTGGATGCATAACGGATTTATTACCGTCAACCAGGAAAAAATGAGCAAGTCCCTGGGCAATTTCTTCCTCGTGCGGGAAATTCTCGCCAAGTTTCAGCCCGAGGTGGTGCGTTTTTACCTGTTGAGCACCCATTATCGCAGCCCCCTGGATTTTGACGATGAAAAATTAACCGCCGCCGCCCGGGGGCTGGAGCGGATCAAAACCAGCCTGGGACTGCTGGAAGAAGCCATTGCCGGCCAGGAGGGCGATGCCGGCGCGCGGCCGGACCCGGCGCTGTCGCTCCGGCTGGATGAATTGCGCAGTGAATTTGAACGGGCCATGGATGACGATTTCAACACCGCCCTGGCCATTGGTATCGTCTTTGACCTGGCCCGGGAGGTAAACACCTACCTGCAGAAAGACAGCGGCGCCGGCGCGGCTGAAAAGGGCGCCGCATTGAAAAAGGCCCGGGACCTGTTCAAGGATTTCAACGGCGTGCTGGGGATATTTAAAACGGGCGAAAACAGCAACATCCTGCTGCGCGGCCCCGGCCGGGGAGATGCGGGGCTGGTTGAGGATTTGATCAATTTGATCGTCGAGATCAGGCAGGAGGCCCGCAAGAAGAAGGACTGGACCACCGCCGACCGCATTCGCGACCGGCTCAAGGAAATGAACATAATCCTGGAAGATACCCCCACCGGGGTGCGCTGGAAAACGCAAGGTTGAAAAAAATGTTTGGGTCAAAAGAGTTAAACGTGAATCCCGACGAAATTCCCGCCCTGGTGCTGGCTTATATTGGCGATGCGGTATACGAGCTGGCGGTTCGCGAGTACCTGGTGAGCAGGGGTCCCGCCAGCGTCAACAAGCTTCACCGCGAAGCCGTCCGGCATGTCCGGGCTTCCACCCAGGCCCGCATTTACCACGCCCTGGAGGGTTGTCTCAGCAAGGCCGAGGAAGCGGTAGCCCGCCGCGGGCGGAACGCCAAATCCGGACACGGGCCCCGCGGTGACAGCATTATCGAATACCGTCACAGCACCGGCTTTGAAAGCCTGGTGGGATACCTGTACCTGCGGCGGGACTGGGCCAGGCTGGAGGAAATTTTGGCCCTGGCCCGGCGGGTAATTGAACGGGAATTGAGCGATTAGCCTGTGACCGGCGCCGGTAAATAATACCGGTAAATAATAAATTGGAGTTACGGGGGAAAAATGAATGGGGAGAGTACAGTCGCGGGTGGAGTTGCTGCGTTACACGGCAAACCCCGAGGAGCTGGTGGCCATGGCGGCCAAGCTTTGTTATTCTTCGGCGGATATCGGGGAACTGCAAAAAGGTATTGCGACCCGGGATCAATCGCCCTTTTTGCGGAAGCTGACCGATATGGGCCACCTGTCGCCCATTGAGCACGCCAGCTTTACCTTCGGGGTGGAAGGGGTGTCCCGCAGCCTGCTGGCGCAAATAACCAGGCACAGGATCGCCAGCTTCAGCGTCAAGTCCCAGCGTTACGCCGGCGAGGGCGGCACCGGGGGCGACGGTGTATTTAATTACATCATCCCGCCTCGCATTATGGAACTGGGGGACGACGCGGTGCGGGAGTTTCACCGGCAGATGGAGCAAATCCAAAAGTGGTACGAATACTGGCTGGAGAAGCTGGCCCCGCACGGCGACGCGGCCAGGGAGGACGCCAGGTTTGTCTTGCCCAACGCCGCTGAAACCAAACTGGTGGTGACCATGAACGCCCGGCAGTTGCTGCACTTTTTTTCGGTGCGTTGCTGCAACCGGGCCCAGTGGGAAATTCGCAACCTGGCCATTGAAATGCTGCGCCTGGTGCGCCGGGTGGCGCCGGTACTGTTCCGGGATGCGGGGCCCGGCTGTATAGCCGCGCCCTGCCCCGAAGGGGAAATGTCGTGCGGTAAACAGGCCGAGGTGAGAGAGTTTTTCCGGCGGCTGTGAAAAGTAGGGGAGACCGGTATGGAGGAAACCATTGCCGGCCGCAATCCGGTATGCGAAGCGCTGCGAGCCGGCAGGCCGATAAATAAAATTTACATCGCCAGGGGCCTGAAACCGGCCACGGTAGCCGAGATTACCGGCCTGGCCAGGGAGAGCCGGGTGCCGGTGCAAAAGGTTGAAAAGCATTACCTGGACCGCCTGGCACCGGGTGCAGCCCACCAGGGTATCGTGGCCCGGGTGGCGCCGTATGAATATGCCGACCTGGACGATATTCTGGCGGCGGTCCGGGGAGCCGATCCCCTGCTGGTATTACTGGATGAGGTAACCGACCCGCACAACCTTGGAGCCATCATTCGCTCCGCCGAGGCCGCGGGAGCGCACGGCGTGATTATCCCGCGGCGGCGGGCCGCCGCGGTTACCCCGGCGGTGGTTAAAGCCTCCGCCGGGGCGATTGAGTTCGTTCCCGTGGCCCGGGTGGGAAACCTGGCTGCCACCATCGACTTGCTGAAAGAAAACGGCATCTGGGTGGTGGGGGCGGATGCTTCGGCGCGGCAATTAATCTGGGACGCACCCTTGAACGGACCGCTGGCACTGGTGGTGGGCGGAGAGGACAAGGGTTTGGGCCGGCTGGTCAAGGAAAAGTGCGACTTATTGATCAAGCTGCCCATGGCGGGCAGGGTCAACTCCCTGAATGCCTCGGTGGCGGCGGCCCTGGTGTTATTTGAGGCGGTACGCCGGAGAAGTAGGGACAATAATGAATGAATATATTGTGGTGGACGGCTACAACGTGATACACGCCTGGCCCGAACTGGCCAGGTTAAAAAACGACAGCCTGGAACATGCCCGGGACCGCCTGGTGGACATGTTGGCCGATTACGCGGGGTTCAGCGGCGACCGGGTGGTGGTGGTCTTTGACGCCCACCGGGTCAAACATAATACGGAAAGATACGAGGAAATCAACGGCGTGCAAATTTTTTATACCCGGGAAGAGGAAACCGCTGATTCCCTGATTGAGCGCCTGGTGGGCGAGATGCCCCGGGACGGTTATATCCGGGTGGTTACATCCGACTGGGACGAGCAGCGCATCATATTCGGGCGGGGAGCTTTTCGCATGACTCCGGGGGAATTGCATGAAAGGTTACAGCGGGTGAGAACGGAAGGCCAGAAGCCGTTCACGCTTAAAAATCCCACCGAAGGGTATTTGGAAAACCGCCTCACGGGGAACCTGCGCCAGTTATTCGAACAGTGGAGAAGAAAAAAGGAATAGGGCCGATCTGGATAATAAGGCAGCATTTTTACTTGACGAGCCTTCCGGCGGCGGATATAATATAACTTGTAAATAAAGGTATTGATCAACTGATTAAAATTCAATTTTTGCCCCATTGTGCCATCTGGGATACTAGCCCGGATTTAATTGTGTAATTAGCGGTGTGGGCATTTTTGTTTTGTGTTTTGTGTTTGTGCGGGGAAATAAAGGCGGGGGGGATACTGTTGACTTTAAACGCCCAAAGGGAGGCTTCCAGCGATTTTCAGCTTATGATCGACGAAGAGGTCGTGGAGTTTGCTCGCGAGGGTGACGATGTAGCATTAGAATATTTGATCAACAAGTATAAAAACTTTGTTCGCGCCAAGGCCCGTTCCTATTTTCTGATCGGAGCGGACCGGGAGGATATTATCCAGGAAGGTATGATCGGTCTATACAAGGCGATTCGTGATTTTCGAATGGACAAGTTGTCGTCTTTTCGGGCTTTTGCTGAATTATGTATCACCCGCCAGATCATCACCGCAATCAAAACAGCCACCAGGCAAAAACATATACCGCTTAATTCCTATGTGTCCCTGAACAAGCCGATATATGACGAAGATTCCGACCGTACCCTGCTGGATGTTATATCCGGTTCGAAAATTTCCGATCCCGAGGAACTGATTATCAGCCGGGAAGAGTTCGACGACATCGAGGAAAAAATGGGGGAAATACTAAGTTCGCTGGAATGGAAGGTGCTGATGTCCTACCTGGAGGGCAAGTCATACCAGGAAATCGCCGAGGATTTAAAACGGCATGTAAAGTCCATCGATAACGCGCTGCAACGGGTCAAGCGCAAGCTGGAACGCTACCTGGAAAAGCGCCAGGCTTGAGTAAAAAATAAAATGAAAGAGCCGGTTTGCGGGATAAAGCTAAAGCAAAGCCGGCTTTTTTATATTTTGGCATTGGAGGAACGGGGTATATATCTATGATATTTAGTTTTTAAAAGTGCTGCAGGTTACGGGTTTTCCACAAGCTCACCACTTTAATGGCATCAAGCGCCTTTTTTTCAATGATGATGTTGATTTATAATACTCAACGATCAACCGGTCCAGTTTTCTGCTCTCCAGGAGCAGTTTTTCTTTTTGTTCGGGACAAATCTTATTAAGCCGTCTACGCAATTCTTCAATTTTTGTTTTTAGATCCTTTTTCACCGCCACCATCCTTTCAAACAAGCGCTGTCCTGGTAGGAAATGGAATATTAGTGTCTAATTTTTATCATTGGGAATTAAAAGGATTGTTAACTTTAATGCTTCAGCCAGTCGTTTTAATACCCTCAAGGATGGATCTTTTCTACCCAGCTCAATATCGGAGATGTACTGGTAAGAAATACCTGTTTCTTCGGCCAGTTGCCGTAAAGTCTTGTTTTGCGCAATGCGCGCGTTGCGAAGCTGCTTGGTTAGAATCACTTCCGCCACCCCGTTAAGTGATATTGGTATTATTGTATGCTTTTTGCGGAAATAGGGCAAAGATGCTGCGCGCCGTTTTCGCCAATATATTGCCTTAACTCAAGGCAAATCTGGTTTAAACTGGTGCTATCTGCTATTTGCAGATTGATCGGTGGGTCAGAAGGGAGTATACTTGGTAGTATACGTCTGCTGTGAGCGGACAGGGGGGTGGAAAACGTGGATTCCTTTTCCAAGAGATTGCGTCTCTTGCGGGAAAATAACAAACTTACCCTTGAAGGGCTGGCAGATGTACTGGGTATATCCAAATCCCTTTTGTGGGACCTGGAGCAGGGCCGGAGAAGGGTGCACGGCGAGCTGTTGCTGAAGATAGCCCTGTACTTTGATGTCTCTACCGATTATTTGCTGGGACTGGCGGACGAGAAAAACAGCCAGGCTGTTAACCTAACTGAGAAGGTGAAATACGAGCTTGACCCCGAAACGGTTCAGATATTGCATAAAGCCAGGGAACTTTCGCCCCGGGGCAGGGAACAGTTGCGCCGCGTGGTGGAGTGGGTTTTTGAGGTTGACGAGCGGGAAAGGAAAACCGGTAGGGATAAGTAAATACCGGTAATTAATTACCGGAATGTGCCGTAAAGCCCCGGTCTTCAGACCTGCAAGTGTACCACATTGCCGCCAATGAAATTTCCGGTTTCCCGGGCAACGCCCGGGTGGCCAACATGGTGTTGCTGGGCGCCAACCTGGAGTTGACCGGAGTGGTTTCAATTAAACCGGTCATAACCGGGAAGCATAACGCCGTCCATCCCGCCGGCGGCTTGCCGCCGGCGGGCATGAGAGGTCTCTTGAACACGGAATGTTTTTTACACGCCGGTTTTATATTCCGCGCCGGCTTGAGGTTTGGGTGTCCTTAAATAGCGTATCCCTGTCCAGATCAGCACGGCGGCGAAAATAAGACGCAAAGCTCCTTCAGACAGGATATGGGCAAAGGATCCGCCCAGGTAGGTGCCTATAAGAATGCCCGGGATTAACCCCGGCAAGATACTTGCGTTGACATTTCCGAGACGCCAATGGGTGAACGCACCGACCCCTCCGGCAGGAATCATGGCGAGCAGGGAACTGCCCTGCGCAGTGTACTGGGTGAAGCCGGTGAGCAGCACCATTGAGGGAACCATTATCGTACCCCCTCCGACCCCCATCATCCCGGAAAGGAAGCCGGTAAAGACCCCTGTCAATAAGAGGATAAGTATTTTTGCCCACCCTGTGGCGGGCTCGGAAAGATGGGAAAGGTAAGGTTTTAAGAGCAGGAGCAGGGTGACCAGGATTAAAAATCCGCCGAAAGACCTCTTGAGCTTCCATTCAGGAAGGGCATTGGCAAAGCGTGCCCCCGCTCTGGCGGTGAATATGGCGGTGGATGCCAAAAGTAGAGAGGCCAGTATATCCACCGAGCCATTTAAAGCATAAGTGACAGCCCCTGATAGTCCGGTAAAGACCAGTGCCACCAGGCTTGTGCCGTGAGCACTATGCTGATCCATTTTCAGTATGCCCACCATCAGGGGGATCATTATCACGCCGCCACCGAGGCCGACAAGCCCTCCGAAGAACCCCGCCGCCAATCCTATTAATAAATTCATTTCCCGCCCTCCTATCTGCCGCCCAAAAATCATTATACAATTGTCAATAAACCAAGTAAACCGTTCGGTTGAGAGCATTGGCCCTTGCAAGGGGTATTTCTTTTATGAGAAATGCCATCTATTATGACGACTTTGCCTTTTATAAACGCAGTAGTGCGTAATTGCCACAACTATTGCATTTCTTGATGGATGTACCTAAAATAGACTTATGATTGAATTCATTTCAGGGAAATTGCCATGAAACTTGAACAACCAAATGTTTCCAATTAATAACCTGTTGACAACTGTATGCATATATTTTATAATAAGATTTGTCGCAAGTGCCGGCGTAGCTCAATTGGCAGAGCAGCTGACTTGTAATCAGCAGGTTGCGGGTTCGAGTCCCATCGCCGGCTCCAGTTCAAAACCGGTTTTTTCCGATATGACTATATATCGTGGAGAGGTTCCCGAGTGGCCAAAGGGAGCAGACTGTAAATCTGCCGGCGACGCCTTCGCAGGTTCGAATCCTGCCCTCTCCACCATAAATTATCTTGGCGGGTATCGTTTCCAGTAATTAAATCTTGATTAAGAATCTTAAATATGATATAGTATAATATGTTGACGCGGGGTGGAGCAGCTGGCAGCTCGTCGGGCTCATAACCCGAAGGTCGGGGGTTCAAATCCCCCCCCCGCAACCAAATGCCACTATAGCTCAGTAGGTAGAGCGCATCCTTGGTAAGGATGAGGTCACCGGTTCAATCCCGGTTAGTGGCTCCAAATCTCGAAATTCGAAGTTCGATATTAGAAGTTCGAATAGGCGGAATTGACCAAGTCTGAACTTTCAATGAAACCAATTTCGAACATCGAATCTCGAACGTCGAATCTCGAATAGGGCGGCGTAGCTCAGTTGGTTAGAGCATGCGGTTCATACCCGCAGTGTCCGGGGTTCGAGTCCCTGCGCCGCTACCAGGCAACCAGCCTTAGAGCTGGTTTTTTTGTTTTACTGAAAAACACCACAGCGGCAGGCGGTCCGGCGGATTTCTGGAGTGAGTGGAGCACTGGATGCGGAATAGCGGTCAGGGGACACACCTCCTCTTTAGGGCAAAGCTTTGGGGTCGGAGGTATGTCCCCAACGATACCGTCATATCCCCAAAGTCATGACCCCTTAGGGCGGAGCGCCGGTTAAAAGCACCGGTTTTTGCAGCGAAATCTTTATTTTTTATTTTTCCCAGAAGGATTTCTTCAAAAAGTAGCGAATAAAATGGTGGTATTTGGGAGAGGTAATATTAAAAAGTAGCAAAAGTGGAAATAATTTGCCTATGTGATGCAAGGAGGAATTAAAACATGGCGAAAGCTAAATTTGAGCGGACCAAGCCGCACGTAAACATCGGCACCATCGGCCACGTGGACCACGGCAAGACCACCCTGACCGCAGCCATCACCACCGTGCTGGCCACCGTGGGCCGGGCCCAGGTCAAGAGGTACGATGAGATTGACAACGCCCCGGAAGAAAGAGAGCGCGGCATCACCATCAACACCGCGCACGTGGAATACGAGACCGAGAAACGGCACTACGCGCACGTGGACTGCCCGGGCCACGCCGACTACGTCAAGAACATGATCACCGGCGCCGCCCAGATGGACGGTTCCATCCTGGTAGTATCCGCGGCGGACGGTCCCATGCCCCAGACCCGCGAGCACATCCTGCTGGCCCGCCAGGTGGGCGTGCCCTACATCGTGGTCTACCTGA
>NZ_JADNRQ010000060.1 GCF_015594625.1 Desulfallas sp. Bu1-1
CTTTGCATAAGGAGGAATAGTGTCCCCGGTTCTTGCTAATATTTATCTTCACTATGTACTCGACCTGTGGTTTGAGAAAGTAATTAAAAGACAGTTCAACGGTAGTGCACATATTATTAGATACTGCGACGATTTTGTCTGCTGCTTCCAATATGAATCTGAAGCAAGGAATTTCTATCAAATGCTAACCCAAAGGCTTCAAAAATTTAATCTGAACATAGCGCCGGAAAAGAGCAAGATAATTGAATTTGGCCTATTCGCTTTCCGGAATACCAGGAAACTGGGTAGAAGCAAGCCGGAAACATTTGACTTTCTTGGCTTTACCCATTACTGCGGCCAAAGTCAGAACGGCAAGTTTAGAGTAAAACGAAAGACCAGCAGAAAGAAATACAAGGCTGCTATATACAGAATGAAGCAGTGGATAAAGGCTAATCGCACTACTCCCATTAACCAACTGCTCGAAGAAATCAAACCCAAACTCATAGGTCATTACAGGTACTATGGTATAACAGATAACGGGCCGATGCTGTCCCGATACTGGTACGAGGTAGCGAAACTGTTGTTCAAATGGCTTAACCGAAGAAGCCAGCGAAATAGCTACACCTGGGAAAAGTTCCTGCTGCTGCTCAAGGCCAAACCACTGCCTAAGCCAAAAATATACGTTAGCATATTCGACAACGGGCAATGGCCTTGCATAAATGTGTGAAGCTCCGAGTGAGGAGCCGTGTGCGTGAATAGCGCAAGCACGGTTCTGTGAGGGTTGTGCGTTCAATTTGGCCATGGAGCAAATATTGTGGCACTCCCAGAGGAAACGGGGAGAAACAGTGAAAACAAACCTGCTCCTAAAGTTAGAAAGGCGCACTTCTACTCGACAA
>NZ_JADNRQ010000061.1 GCF_015594625.1 Desulfallas sp. Bu1-1
CGGAAATAGCAAATTCTCCGCTGCGGTAGCTTATTTTGATGTTCGGGTTGCCGCCCTTGGTTTCGTCTCCCCGGGCGTACAACCGGTTCTGCCGGGCCTGCCGCCATTCTTTTTTTGCGGCTCTACCTTTGCAAACCCGCTTCCACAAGGAACGACCGCCGAAGATTATTGTGGGTATGGTGCCGTTATTTTGATGGGTTTTCAGCTCATCCAGCTTGTCACTTAGTTTCTTAACCCGCGCTTTGCGGCCGTGCACGGTGCGTTCGGCTTTTTCGTTTTTTACCGGGTCGTTTGCTTCAATAGTTTTAGCCAGGTCTTTTTCCGCCCGGTTGAGTTTTTTCTTTGCACGGGCCAGTTTTGTTTCGGTTTCTTCGATTTCCAGCGCCAGCAGTTCCCTCTGTGATTCAATAATGGCCTTTGCTTTTAATATGGCATCGTCACAAAAACGAGAGTTTATGCCGAATATCTTCTGGCCTTCTTTTTTGAGCTCTTCACGGGAACGGCCTTCCAGCAGCCGGTTGAAGGCCCAGCGCTCGCACGAGCAAAAAAGGCGCATCTCGGTGGCCAGAGGGTCTTCGTCGCCCCGGCCCCACTTCCGGGAGCGAAAGGCGGGGTAGATCTCGGGGAAAAACTCGCCACAGACGGTGTATTTTATGCCGTCTTCCGGGTTAACTGTTTTCTTCTTTTTCGGCTTCTTCATCTTGCGACACTCCCGTGATCAGTTCCCGAAACCCCTGCCGGACTTTTTTGCCGCCCTTGGCTCCGTACAACCTGGCCGAAAAGGACGTGACTATGGCCAGCAAGTCCCGTACCAGTTCGGACTGGGCGTCTTCCGGTTCTTTT
>NZ_JADNRQ010000062.1 GCF_015594625.1 Desulfallas sp. Bu1-1
CGGATGGACTCGCCTTCAAAGGCGGGACCGACGGTGATGGGCACATCGATGTCCACGGCGGTAATCTTGATGCCCCGCACCTCAAGGCAGGTCTGGACGATTTTGTCGTAGTCGGGTTCGCTGATGAACCAGTCTTTAATTTGCTTGTCCTCGGGCAGTTCCTGGTCGGTGATGACCGGGAAGCCGACGTTGATGGCGCCCATGGCGGCCGCGGTCTTGACCATGTCGTGCTCGCCCAGGTAGAGGATGAAGGCCAGCACGCGCCTGCGCTGGTAGTCGCGCTGGGCGTCGTAGTCGCCCGGTTTGATGCCGCCGAACATCATGCCGGCGCGCAGGGCGTAGTTGGCGGCGTGCACCACCTGGGTGAAGTTGCCCAGCGGGTAGGCGATGTAGTCCACACCCAGCTTGACGCCTTCTTCCAGGAGCTGTTCTATGATTTCGTCGCACAGGAACAGCATGAGGCCCTTGGCCATGAAGCTGTCCACGATTTTCTTGGCGGACTTGCTGTCCTTGGCCCGGCCGATGATAACGGCTTCACCGGGGATGGTCCAGTCCACCATCTTGGTGCCGTACTGGCGCACCACGGGGTCGCCGATGAACCCGGTCCAGGGGGCCACGTGCAGCGGCTTTTCGGGACTGTGGTTGATGTACCTGATGGCCTCGATGATGTCGGCGGCGTACCAGGTGGCCTCGCCCCACTTGCGGGCGTTGGCGAAGGTTTTCTCTTCCTTGACGGCATTGCGGGCGCGGTTCAATACCGGCACCATGTCGCCCAGGGTCTTAATCTCTTCGCCGCTCAAGCAGCGGATGACCGGCAGGTAGTAGGCGGTGTCGGGGTAGCC
>NZ_JADNRQ010000063.1 GCF_015594625.1 Desulfallas sp. Bu1-1
GCGTACTATCTCGCCCTTTTAAGACTTGCTTTCGCTACGGATGCGGCCTCGTCAGCCTTATCCTCGCACGCCGGATGTAACTCGCCGGTCCGTTCTACAAAAAGTACGCCATCACCCTGCTCGAAGTTCGAGATTCGAAATTCGTGATTCGATTTTTGGGGTTCTCCTTTGGGGTCTTTTGGACCCGTTAGGCTTGACCCAAGTTCGAACTTCGAACTTCGAACCTCGAACCTCGAGTATAGGGCTCTGACTGGTTGTAAGCGTACGGTTTCAGGTTCTGTTTCACTCCCCTCCCGGGGTGCTTTTCACCTTTCCCTCACGGTACTTGTGCGCTATCGGTCGCCAGGGGTATTTAGCCTTGGAAGGTGGTCCTCCCTGATTCCCGCGGGATTCCACGTGCCCCGCGGTACTTGGGATGCTCTCCGGGCTGTTTGAGCTTTTCGCCTACAGGGCTGTTACCTTCTGCGGCCGGACGTTCCAGTCCGCTTCGGCTAAGCTCGCCAGTCCCGCTTTGAGAGTCCCGCAACCCCGGCCTTGTTTGCAAGGCCGGTTTAGGCTCGCCCCTGTTCGCTCGCCGCTACTTGGGGGTTCTCGGTTGATTTCTTTTCCTCCGGGTACTTAGATGTTTCAGTTCCCCGGGTGCCCCTCTTATGCCTATGGGTTCAGCATAAGATGTTACCTCGTTACAGGTAACGGGTTGCCCCATTCGGAAATCTACGGGTCTATGCCTGCTTGCGGCTCACCGTAGCTTTTCGCAGCTTGCCACGTCCTTCTTCGGCCTCCTGGCGCCCAGGCATCCACCGTACGCCCTTTCTAGCTTGACCT
>NZ_JADNRQ010000064.1 GCF_015594625.1 Desulfallas sp. Bu1-1
AAATTCCTCAGTTAGATTTTATCAACTTGAACACCGCCGCTTAAATTATCCAGCTCGCCAGTCGCCAGTCAAGGGTAAAGGCTACGCCTCCGCTTCGCGGACCCTTGACAGTCGCCTGGCTTCGCTGGTAAGGATTATCAAGCGGTGTTCAAGGGTAAATATATTGGCATTTTAAGTTTTATCTGATATGCACAACATTGTTTCGATCACAGGCCTGTTTTTGCTCTTTTTGCCACTGTAAGTATTCGGTCATATCCAGGTACTTTTTGCCGGATGTCCACTTATCATCAAGTTCCATGAGTAGGGCACCTATCAAACGGACTACCGACTCCCGGTTAGGGAAAATGCGGATAACCCGCTCCCGGCGCCTGATCTCCTCGTTCAGGCGTTCAACGCCGTTTGTAGTACGCAGCCGCCGGCGATACTTTTCCGGCAGCATAAGCACCGCCGTAGCATCATCAAAGCCTGATTCAAGCACCTGCATAGCCTTGGGCGCCTTTTTTTCAAATTTCTCCAGGGTTTGGTTCAACAGTAACCGGGCGGTGCCGATATCCGGCGCATCCAGAATGGCCCGCAGGTGCGGGTAAAGCTCGTCCTTTACGGATTTAGGCGTAGCGTCCATGATATTGCGCATAAAGTGGGTTTGGCAGCGCTGCCAGGTGACACCCTGGAAGTGAGTGCGAACAGCCTTTACCAAGCCGCTGTGGTCATCTGATATTACTAGATCAACACCGCGCAGGTTGCGGTTTTTAAGCCAGGAGAAAAACTCGCTCCAACTGGCCTCGGATTCGCTGTCGCCAAGCATGAG
>NZ_JADNRQ010000065.1 GCF_015594625.1 Desulfallas sp. Bu1-1
TGCCCCATTCGGAAATCTACGGGTCTATGCCTGCTTGCGGCTCACCGTAGCTTTTCGCAGCTTGCCACGTCCTTCTTCGGCCTCCTGGCGCCCAGGCATCCACCGTACGCCCTTTCTAGCTTGACCTTTTCTCGGCGTCTTGTGTGCTACCTGTGCTTTTTTCGCTGTGCAGTTTTCAAGGAACAGAGTTTGGTTTGAGTAGTGGGTGGTTGGTCGTTAGTCGTTGGTTCCTTGGTATTACTTTTGGGTCATTTTTGACCCGCTAGCTTTGACCCTGGAACTAACCACTAACCACCAACCACCAACCACTAATCTGGTGGAGATAAGGGGAGTCGAACCCCTGACCTCTTGAATGCCATTCAAGCGCTCTCCCAGCTGAGCTATATCCCCACAATTTGGACCGTTAGTCGTTGGTGGTTGGTCATTGGTTTATCGGGTATTTTTTTGGGTCTCTTTAAATGACCCGTAAGCTTTGGCCAGATATACCAATTACTAACCACTAATCACCAACCACTAACTTGATCCCTCAAAACCAAACAGTGTGTCGAGATGGTTCGACCTGGAGTTTTCGAGGTTCGATGTTCGTCGTTCGAGGTTCGATGTTTGCTGGAATTCGCCAGGGGCGAATTCCTTCTTAATCGAACTTCGAATCCCGAATTTCGAACTTCGAATATGCTCCTTAGAAAGGAGGTGATCCAGCCGCACCTTCCGATACGGCTACCTTGTTACGACTTCACCCCAATTACCGACCCCACCTTCGACGGCTGCCTCCCTTCTCGAAGTTCGAAGTTCGTTGGTCGA
>NZ_JADNRQ010000066.1 GCF_015594625.1 Desulfallas sp. Bu1-1
CTCGCTGGGGAACCCACGGCGACCACTCAATTATAGTCCTGTCTCCCGCATCGGTAAAAGAGATGTACTATTTAACCGTGCGAGCATTCAACCTGGCCGAAAAATATCGTACGCCGGTAATATTGTTAAGCGATGAAGTAATAGGCCATTTAAGAGAAAATATCGCCCTACCCGAACCCGGCACAATTGAAATAATAAATCGCAAGCGGCCTCAGGGGGACCCGAAAAAACACCTGCCTTACAAGCCGGATGAAGACGGCATACCACCCATGGCCTCCTATGGTGATGAATATATAGTACACGCATCAAGCTCCTGTCACGACGAAACCGGCTGTTCCAATAGCAAACCGGACACCAACAACAAGCTATTGAATCGCCTGAGGGCAAAAATTTATAACAATATAGAAGATATAGTCCAGGTCGAGTATTTTGGCCCCGCGGACGCGGAAATAACCATAATAGCCTTCGGGGCAACTTCCAGGGTATGCAAGCAAGCCGTTGTTGAGGCTGAAAAAGAAGGTATTAAAATAAATCTTCTAAGACTAATTACCATTTGGCCCTTTGCAGATGAACAAGTACAAAAAGTTTTGGAAAAAGCAAAAGCAGTAATCGTACCCGAAATGAACCAGGGCCAGGTATTGGGTGAAGTACAGCGCGTGAACCGCACAAACACACCGGTATATCAAGTGTCGCGCACAGATGGAGAACTGTTCACCACAGCGGAAATACTGGCCAAGATCCGGGAGGTGGCGATATAATGCCCTATAAATATACCGA
>NZ_JADNRQ010000067.1 GCF_015594625.1 Desulfallas sp. Bu1-1
GGGCTCGCTGCAAGTCCGCTTTCTTGCTTTTCAGCCTGCGCTGGGCGAGTTCAGATAAGATTTCCGGATCCTCTTCACCGGCAATCATCGCTTCAATCATGGCGCGCCCAGATTTGCCAAGTACGTTCCTTGCTACAGAGGACAATTTAATATTGGCTCCTTCAAGAACCTTTTGAATGCGGTTGATTTCCCGAGCCCTCTCTTCAATAAGGCTCCGGCGGTAGCGGATGAGTTCCCGAAGTTCCCTTTGATCGCGGGAAGGAATATAGCTGCCTTGTAAAAGACCATGTCGAAGCAAACCGGCAATCCATTCCGCATCTTTAACATCGGTTTTGCGTCCAGGCACATTCTTCATATGCTTGGCGTTTACTACCAGAGTCTGGATCTCCTCCAGTTCCAGCAGGTTATAAATAGGCTTCCAAAAAGAGCCGGTGCTTTCCATTGCTACATGAGTGCAGCCTTTGTTTTTAATCCAGTCTACCATTGAAATGAGGTCGTCCGTCATCGTTGAAAATGTGCGAATCTTTTTCCCCTCGGGAGTGATGATGCAGGCCACGACGGTCTTTTTATGAACGTCAAGGCCACAGCAATGGGTGTAGACAACTTCCACTTGCTATCCCTTTCTACGGTGGTGGTTTTGAAGGGCTGGTGCAACAACCATTTGGGGTTATTCTATCCTGCGTGCTCACCATAAAGGGGCAACAATCTGTGGTGCACCTGGTCGTTGGGATCTGTCTAAGTCACGGGCTCGCAGCACCAAGG
>NZ_JADNRQ010000068.1 GCF_015594625.1 Desulfallas sp. Bu1-1
AACGGGGTGTGACGGCCGCCCTCTTCCTTGGTCAGCACGTACACTTCGGCGTTGAACTTGGTGTGCGGTTTGATGCTGCCGGGCTTGGCGAGCACCTGGCCGCGCTCGATTTCTTTACGCTCCACGCCGCGCAGCAGGCAGCCCACGTTGTCGCCGGCTTCGCCGCGCTCCAGGATCTTGCGGAACATTTCCACGCCCGTCACCACGGTCTTGCGCGGTTTATCGTTCAGGCCCACGATCTCCACTTCTTCGCCCACTTTGATGGAGCCGCGCTCGATCCGGCCGGTGGCCACTGTGCCGCGCCCGGTAATGGTGAATACGTCTTCCACGGGCATCAGGAAGGGTTTGTCAATGTCCCGCTCCGGCGTGGGTACGTATTCGTCCACCGCGTCCATCAGTTCCCAGATGCTCTTGCACCACTCGCATTCCCGCTTGCCGCAGCCGCATTCCAGCGCCTTCAAGGCCGAGCCGGTGATGATGGGCACGTCGTCCCCGGGAAATTCGTACTGGTTCAACAGGTCGCGCACTTCCATGTCCACCAGTTCCAAAAGCTCGGGATCATCCACCATGTCGGCTTTGTTCAGGTAGACCACGATGTAGGGCACGCCCACCTGGCGGGCCAGCAGGATGTGCTCGCGGGTCTGGGGCATGGGACCGTCCGCCGCGGATACTACCAGGATGGAACCGTCCATCTGGGCGGCGCCGGT
>NZ_JADNRQ010000069.1 GCF_015594625.1 Desulfallas sp. Bu1-1
CCTGCCTTTTCGCTTACTCATACCGGCATTCTCACTTCCCACCGGTCCACCGCTCCTTCCGGTACGGCTTCTACCCAATGGGAACGCTCCCCTACCACTCTCGAAGTTCGATGTTCGATGTTCGATTTCATTTCCACGTTTGTATGAGTTTATTTAGCTGTCTGCCTAGATGGTCGTATTCTTCCCTGAGTTCGCTATATTGTTCTATAACGTACCCCAGGTCTTTGACCATTTCGATCAACACAGCTACTTCATTGCACGAGCCTAATGCATTTATTAGGAAGTGCCTGAAGTCGTTTACGTATTGCTTCCTACCATATCCTTCGGCTATGTTTAGCGGTATTGATATGGCTGCTCTACGTAGTTGACTCCCTATCTCATACAATTCGTGTCTTGGAAATCTCTGTGTTAATCTATGCACTTGCAGTGCCAGGTTATATGACCTTTTGTATACTTCAAGGTCATGATAACTCTTAATCAACACTTTAGCCCCTTTCGAATTTCGAACCTCGAACATCGAACCTCGAGTAGTCCGCAGTTTCGGTACCGTGCTTGAGCCCCGTTACATTTTCGGCGCAAGGTCACTTGACCAGTGAGCTATTACGCACTCTTTAAATGGTG
>NZ_JADNRQ010000006.1 GCF_015594625.1 Desulfallas sp. Bu1-1
GCAAGGGTAACCAAAAACTAAGAAGCGCGCTGGTGGAAGCAGCTAGGGCTGCAGCCCGAACTAAGAACACCTATTTGTCCAGTCAGTATCACCGCATTGCCGCAAGGCGTGGCGCGAATCGTGCCGCCGTGGCGGTTGCACACAGTATCTTGACCATCGTCTACCATATTTTACAACGAAAGCAACCTTATATTGAGCTAGGCCCAACCTATTATGAAGAACGCAGACGTCAGTCCGTCGTTAAACAATCTATCAAGAAACTCGAATCACTTGGATATAAGGTCATCATTGAAGCAATAGCCTAATTTTGTAAGTTAGTATATTATCCTTCTGCTGTCCGAATCCATTTTATGAAGAATGGATTAGTCGGGTTAGTTTGTTATTGCCTTTTTTATAGCGAGATCATTAATTTTCAGGATAGGTTAAAGAGATTATCGTCGGTGACGGCGAAGCCCGTATCCGGTACATATTGGTTCGTAACCCCAAGGAAGCCATAAAGGATAAATCTAAACGGGACGAGACAATCAACAAAATCAAGCAAGAACTGGCTGCTATCGGTGAACTTAACGGTGCTCCCCATACCAAGGCGGTGTGAAACTTAATTGCCCACCCCACATTCGGGTGATATCTAAAAACCGATAAGAAGGGCCAACCAAAACTGGACCAGGCCAAGATAAAAGCCGAAGAGAAACTGGACGGCAAGTACCTGTTGCGTACCTTGGACGATACCATCTCGCCTGAGGATGTGGCCCTTGGTTACAAGCAACTCTTGGAAGTGGAAGACGCCTTTCGCACCTTAAAGACCACTTTGGAACTCAGGCCGATGTATCACCGGCTGGAGGACCGGATCCGGTCCCATGTGCTGTTCTGCTGGCTGGCGCTGCTGCTGATCCGTTGCGCTGAAACCAAAACCGGTCATACCTGGCGCCAGATGCGGGATCACTTGCAGAGAATGCACTTGGGCGAGTTCCATACCAGTGACGGAAAGTTCCTGCAAAGAACAGAATTAACACCGTTTTTAAAGCAATTGTTTGGGGCTTTAAAAATCCCGTAGCCCCCGAAAATACAGGAGATCAGCCACAAAAAGCAGTGATCACACATAGTAACACGCGCCATTTTTTACCTAGCGCCGCTAGCCCATGCGGGAAGCCTTGTTGCGGCTTTTTTGTACCCAGGTATTGTCGAACGCGGGACACTCTTCCTGTTCGTAAAGGTGTTTGATATATTGTTGTTGGGTCATTGCTATCACCTCTTGTATCCCCTCCTGCGTTTGCCCAAATCAGACGGGTTTATTCTAGAGCGTGATAGCAATGCCCTTTTTTACCAGTGTAAAGCTATGTACTTTTTGGCTGCCGTTTTATGCATTTCTATTATGCCAAAAACATGCTACCCTTTTTTTATACAAAGGAAGTCACGACAACCTTTTTCATTGCGAAAAGCATATTAAAATGAAGTTATCCTCTACCAGCCCTCCACCTAGGCAAATCAGTGTGCTTTTTTGTGCCCACTTCTCACCCTATAAGAACAGCTCATCATTTTAAGCCAAGGAACTGACTGAAATTTAAGCTACAATACTGTATAAACAACCAACAGGTAGCCCATATAAATTTAACTTGACATTATCGTCATGACTGACTATAATGTCATTATAAAAATAGTCAGTCAATTAATAAGTGAAGTGGTGATGACAGCGTTCCTACAAGAATAGAGAACTATAATGCAGGGAGGATGTTTGGAATATGACATCACCGGGAACGGTAGAACAAACGAGCCTAACGTAACCGTCTTATGGACGATTGAGAATTGGAACGACTGAAAAGCTCGGTGATTTTCAGAGAGGGGGAATATACACCATAATTAGGACTTCCCAAGTGTTAAATAGAAGTGTCAAAATCTTTTAATATTTCGTTTCGGTTTGCTCAATGTGGTAGGCGATTCCAACCCTTTAACCAGATAACAGAAAAGGAGCGTGTTAGCATGAAGCTGATGTATATCGTACAACACGTTTAACCGAGTCCTACTGGCCGGCTGATACATCAAGGCCACTACACGACTGGACTGTCGCGCAGGTATTGCGGGAGGTTGCAGCAGAGGTTCCGGACTGTATTGCGCTGATCGAGGGTGTGCCCGACCCGGCCAAGCGCCGAAGGTGGATCTACGCTCAACTGCTCGCTTGTAGAACGAGTTGCTTCAGCCCTGCTTAACAGGTTTAAGCCCGGTGAGCGAGTCGCGATTTGAGCGCCAAATGTAGTAGGGTGGGTACTTATCGAATTCGGCTGTGCCATTGCGAGATTAGTTCTGGTCACTGTTAACTCGGCCAACAAAGCGAAGGAGCTAGAGTACGTGCTGCGTCAGTCAGACGCAGCTGGACTATTCCTCACGGATGAATACCGTGGCCATAATATGCTGGCCACCGCCAATCAGGTCCGCAATAATTTGCCCTCGCTGCGGGAGATCATTTGCATTACAGATTTCGAACATTTCATGAATACCGGTAACAGACCCACTAAGTTCCCAGAGATCAGGCCGGAAGCCCCCTTTGTTATCATGTACACATCTGGGACAACCGGCTATCCCAAAGGAGCCATTCTCCACAACAAGGGCATGACCAACAGTACTAACTTTATGGCTGAGCGTGCCGGGATGAAGGCCGGCGGTGCATGGATAATGTGATGCCCATGTTTCACATGGGTGGATGCGGGTTCTCTACACTGGGCACCCTCCATCTGCGTGGTACGCACGTCATTGTTATAGGATTTGATCCATCACTTTTCCTCGAGCTGGTCGAGACCGAGAAAGGTAAATTTGCTCTCCTTGTGCCTACAATGCTAGATGCTATATTAAACTTCCCCGAACGCAAAAAGTACAATATCTCGACGCTGAAGAATATACTATCCGGTGCATCGAAGGTGGAAGTCTCCCTGGTTCGTCGCGTTAAAAAGGAATTGGATTGCAGCATCTCCATCGTCTTCGGGCAAACGGAAATGCACGGAGGTATTACTCAAACGTATCTTGATGACACAATCGAGGATCAGGCCAAAACTATCGGGCAGCCTTATCCACAAATTGAGGTCAAGATCGCCGATCCCGTAACGGGCCAGGTGCTTCCTCTCGGGGTGGAGGGTGAGATCTGTTGTCGCGGCTATCAAACAATGATCGGCTATTACAATATGCCGGAAGAAACCGCGGCTGTGTTCAAGAGCGATGGATGGCTCCATTCGGGCGATCTCGGATCCATGGACGAGCGTGGTTTCCTGAAAATCACGGGCCGATTGAAGGATATAATTATCAGGGGCGGCGAGAACATCTACCCGGCCGAGATCGAGAACTTACTTAAAAAACACCCGAAAATCGCCAATGCGGTAGTGGTCGGCGTGCCGGATGAGTACTGGGGCGAGCAAGTGGGGGAGATTATCATACCTAAGTCGCCAGAGAACCGGCCAACGCATGAGGATTACACGACTATTGCCGCGCGAATCTAGCAGTTTTCAAGACGCCCAAGTTTTGGTACTTCACAAACGAATTTCCCTATACGACAACGGGAAGCTTCAGAAATTCATGCTTCGCGAGCTTATCCAAAAAGGTGAGTTGAAACATGAAAAAAATCAAAATAATGAAGGCCTACGTATGTGGCTTAGGAGGAAAGGATCCTTATGCACGATGTTTACATTATAGGTATTGGAATGAACCGGTTTGGCAAGTACCCCGGAGAGACCGTGCGTACCATGGCGGAGAAAGTTATTCGCCAAGCTTTGGACGATGCGGGGCTCAATAAACAGGACCTTCAGGCCTGCTTTTTTTCCAATACTTTCTGGGGCATGTTTAACAACCAGCATTCAATCCGGGGGCAAGTGATTTTCAGGGGAATGGGCATTGATCGGATACCCGTGACCAATGTAGAGAATGCATGCGCAGGGGCGTCGACCGCTCTTCACTTGGCTTATACAGGGGTTCGGGCGGGAATGTTCGACGTAGCCATTGCCGTTGGCTCCGAGAAGCTTACAAACCCCGACAAAACCAAGTCTTTGAGTGCCTATTCAAGTTGTATGGATGTGGAGAATTTCGACCGCCAGATCGATTTACTTATGGAGTATGGAAAAAACCTCCGAATTTCTTTGCCTCCCGGTGAATCCGCACCTGGATCGGGACGAAGTGTTTTTATGGACGTTTACGCCATGATGGCTCGTTGGCATATGAGCAAGTACGGAACAACCCAAAGACAATTGGCGGTCATTGCCTCGAAAAATCACTTCCACGCTTCTCTCAATCCCAACGCCCAGTACCAAAACCTAATGAGCGTAGAGGAGGTCTTGGCGGACAGCCCGGTGACTTTTCCCCTGACACGCAGTATGTGCGCACCCGTAGGAGATGGTGCTGCGGCTGCCATCGTCTGCTCGGAGTCGTTCCTAAAAAAGGTTGGCCGGAGCCGGGCGGTGAAAATTCTAGCCTCGGTCCTGGGACAGGGTGCTGACCGGGATCTCGACGGAGAGGACATCGGCGAGCGTCTCGCCAAAGCCGCCTATGAGATGGCCGGACTCGGCCCTGGGGATATTGATCTGGCGGAGTTACATGATGCCACAGCATATGGAGAATTGCACCAGTGCGAAGCGATGGGTTTTTGTGCCCCTGGAGAGGGAGGGCCATATGCCGAAACCGGTGCGACAAAACTGGGCGGAGCAAAACCGATCAACACGAGCGGCGGCCTGGAAGGCAGAGGGCATCCCATCGGCGCATCCGGTCTTGCTCAGATTCACGAACTCGTTACTCAGATCAGGGGAGAAGCGGGTAAGAGACAAGTGGACGGGGCAAGAATAGGACTTGCAGAGAATGGCGGCGGAAGCATCGGCGTCGAGGAAGCAGCAATGTGCATCCACATTTTGGGGAAAGCGTAGATAGTCCATAAAATACATGTGAGGTGGATTATTATGGATTTTGAGTTAACTGACGAAATGAAGATGCTGAAGGATATGGCCTTCAAGTTTGCCCAGACTGAAATTACCCCTATTTCCGCGCAATGTGATCGAGAAGAGAAATACACACCGGAAATCCGCAAGAAAGCCGCGGAATTGGGGCTTGTTGGAGCCTGGATTCCAGAACAGTATGGCGGGGCGGGTGCGGGAATACTTGGACACACCATTATTACTGAACAGCTTTCCCGGATAGACATGGGGATTGCCACAAACATTATTACGGCCAGTTTTGGTTGTGAAGCTATTTATCTCTATGGGACTGAGGAACAGAAAGAAACGTATCTACCCCCTGTCTGCCGGGGGGAATGGGTATCGGCAGGAGCATTTACCGAACCGAATGCAGGTACAGATGTTGCTGGTTATAAAACGCGAGCTGTCCGAGATGGAAATGATTTTATCATTAATGGTAACAAGATGTTCATAACCAATGGCACAGTCTGTGATTTTATGGTGGTCCAGGCGATTACCAAACCGGAAGAAAAAAGACACAATAGATTTTCCCAGATCATCGTGCATGCCAATTCTGAGGGAATTACAAGAAACAAGCTACACGGAAAATTAGGAATCCGGGCTAGTGATACCGCCGAAATTGTTTTCGAGAATGTTCGAGTACCGCAGTCTAATCTTGTAGGTAAAGATGGCAACGGTTTTCGCCAGCTCATGCATTTCTTTGATGTGACCCGGATGATGGTTGCAGGCCAGGCGCTTGGTCTTTCCCAGGCCTGTCTCGACGCGGCTGTGAAGTATGCTAAAGAGAGGACTGCCTTTGGCAACCCAATAGGGAGTTATCAGGCTACCATGACCAAATTGACTGAGATGGCAATAAAAATCGAATCACTTCGAAATCTTGTTTACAAAGCAGCATGGCTTATTGATATAGGCAAACCGGATTTCACACTTTCCGCCATGGCTAAATATCTGGGCGGGCAGACAGCTGTGTTTTGCGCCAATGCCGCCGTGGAAATTCACGGAGGATATGGCTATATGGAGGAATACAGCGTCCAAAAATGGTACCGTGATGCCAAAATACTCGAACTTTATGAAGGGACGAAGGAAGCGGAGATCATGGCCATTGGGCGAGTCCTGCAATCCCAATAATACACTGTGAACTAAGAAGGAGAACAAAAATGAGAGATGTCGTAATTGTATCCGCATGCCGGACAGCAATAGGGTCATTCGGAGGCACGCTAAGGGATCTCAATGCTCCGATAATTGCCAGTGCCGCGATGAAAGGCGCGATTCAAAGAGCCATGATAGATCCGGGAATAATCAACGATGTCCGCTTTGGGTCGAGCTTTGAACATCCTGATAGTAATAATGTGGCCCGGGTTGCTTCGTTGATGGCAGGAGTTCCGGAAACGTCAACCGCTGTGACGATCAACAGGGTTTGCGTATCGGGAATGGAAGCCGTTGTTTCCGGTATGGCCATGATCAAGTCGGGTCTTTTCGATGTTGTTCTGGCGGGTGGTGTTGAGCACATGTCGGGCGTCCCTTATAGTGTTCTATCTGCCAGATGGGGGAGCCGCCTGCAGGACGGAGTTTTTGTAGATAATCTTATCCATGGACTACATGGCGGTTCGCGTTTCCTTCCCGGGCCGGAGAACGGGCCCGTCAAGGAAGGGCCGATTATTGAGGCGGGCCGGGGCAAGCCCTATATTATGGGTTACACGGCTGAAGTAGTAGCCCAAATGTACAACATCAGCCGCCAAGAGATGGATGAAGTGGCCCTGCGTAGTCATAACAACGCCGAACGGGCTACAAAGGACGGATCGTTCAGTGAAGAGATCGTACCCATTGAGGTTCCCCAGAAAAAAGGAAAGCCACCGGTTATCTTTGACAGAGACGAACATTTTATTCCAGGCCTTACAATGGAAAGGCTTGCAGCACTGCCTCCCGCTTTCGTTCCTAAAATAGGTAAAGTAACTGCTGGAAATTCTTCCGGGATGAATGACGGCGCTGCTGCAATGATCATCATGTCTGCCAAGAAGGCGAAAGAGTTGGGTCTAAAGCCTATTGCCAGGATAAAGGCCGTCGGCTTTGGGGGATGCCATCCCTCAATTATGGGAATGAGTCCTGTTCCGGCAGTTAAGAACTTGATGTCCAGATCAGGCCTTAGGCTTGACGATTTTGAACTCATAGAAGTCAACGAGGCTTTTGCTGCTCAGTATATCGCTGTTGAGCGTGAACTTGGCCTAAACCGTGAGATTACAAATGTAAATGGGTCCGGATGCGGCCTGGGTCACCCAGTTGGAGCTACCGGGTGCCGGATCATGGTCACATTGCTTTACGCCATGAAAAAAAGGGGAAAGACTCTGGGACTGGCGACACTTTGCGGTGGCGGAGGTATATCAATGGCGGTCGCTTTGGAGATGATTTAAAAATCAATTGTTCTTAATTAACAATAGCTGGTAATGGTTTTGTCAGTGATACTTATACCCCTGGTTCGCTTCAACATGGTTTTTTGCAATTGTGCAAAAGTCTCACTTACTAACAACGGTAGCCTATATAGGCATTAACCTAATCAAAAAGGGGAGGGGTTATTGAATAAGAAGGTGCAAAATAGTCAAAACGTTTGCCAATCATATTTGTAAAAGTGCCAAGAATTTAAAAATTTAAGGAGGGATCTGAATGAGCCTATCTCGTGTAGGAACTTACGTTAATGGTATTTTGCATCAAAAGTCGGCAATCTATCGTGAAAGGCGTTTAACAGAGTCTTTCTGGTCGGGAGAAACTCATAATATTCTTTATTATACTACTATTCCATTTTGGCTACGGAAAAATGCCTTTGAGGTACCGGATCGCTTGGCTTTGGTTGAGGGAATCCCCGATGCTAGCAAACGTCGAACTTGGACCTATGCTGAACTACTCAGGGACGCAGAGCGGATCGCCTATGCCTTGCTCAACAAATATAATCCGGGTGATCGAATTGCAATTATGGCGCCTAATGTTGTTGAGTGGGCGTTGATGCAATATGGTATTGCCATAGCCGGAATGATAAGGGTTACGCTTAATCCCGCCTATCATGCCCGAGAAATCGAACACATTTTGAAGACGGCCGAAGTAGCGGCAGTCTTTACTATGAAAAATTATCGCGGCAATAAAATGATAGACACGATCAAGTCCATACGCGAATCTCTACCCACTTTGCAAGATGTATATGACCTGGAAGAATTGGATGATTTTATTAACACTGGCAAACCAGTCAAATTGCCGGAGGTTAAGCCGGAGGATATCGACGTTATCATGTTTACTTCAGGTACAACCGGTAATCCTAAAGGAGCTATGCTTAACCATTTTGGCATGACTAACAGTGTCAGGTTCATGGCTCAGCGCGCAGGTTTGGAAAATGGCGGCGTCTGGATCAATGTAATGCCATTGTTTTTCATGGGTGGAAATGGGTTTGCTTCCCTGGGTACACTCCAGCAGCAAGCTACCCATGTCCTGGTCATAGAATTTGATGTGCCGCTCTTCCTATCACTGATGGAAGAATATAAAGGTACCTTCTCGCTGCTTGTCCCAACAATGATGGAAGCTATATTAGCCTATCCCGACCTGAAGAAATATGATCTTTCGTCCTGGAAATATGTGCTATCTGGAGCATCTAAGGTGGAAGCTGACCTGGTTCGCCGTTTTAAAAAGGTTTTAGGCTGCGATATCTCTATTGTTTGCGGACAGACTGAAGCGCACGGCGGTTATACCCAAACCCATCGTGATGACTCTCCCGAGGATCAGGCTGAGACCATCGGACAACCCTATCCAATGATAGACTTCAAGATTGCGGATGGAGAGACCGGAGCGGTTCTTCCTATCGGCGAGGAAGGTGAGATATGTATTCGCGGTTATCAGGTGATGCGCGGTTATTATAATAATCCAGCGAGTACTGCGGAGGCGATTGATGAAGAAGGATGGCTGCATTCTGGCGACCTCGGTGTTATGGACGAACGCGGTTTCGTAAGATTTACGGGTCGGTTAAAGGATATGATCATTCGTGGTGGTGTAAACATCTATCCGGCAGAGGTTGAGAACCTGCTGAAAGAGCATCCCAAGGTGGACAAGGTGGCTGTAGTAGGTGTGCCGGATGAGTATTGGGGCGAGCAAGTGGCGGCGTTAATTATCCCCAAATCCTTCGATGACCTACCCTCAATCGAGGAGCTAGATGCCTTCTGCTTAAATAATCTGGCGCGCTTTAAGAGGCCCCGGTTTTACGCGTTCGTGAAAGAGTTTCCCATGACTGGTACAGGTAAACTCCGGAAGTTCAAGCTCAAAGAGGACATCGTAAATGGTGTACTGAAACTTAAGCCCGTTCAGAGTGGGCAGAAGGAGTAACAAGAGAGATAAACATCTAAGAGTTTGAAAAGGGCCACCGGATAATGCTTGTTTATTTGAGATTTTAAATAACCTGGGAGCTAACAAGACTCTGAGGTCCCCCAGTAGTGCTGACCTTATCCAGCATCCTTGCGCACTATTAGTACTAGCCTCTTTTTCGGTGTTACACGGCCGGCTGCTGCCCCCGGACCGAAAAAAGGGTGCAGCGTGGGGGTGAGCAGTATAAGTCAACAGCGGGGACGCATTCTTAAGAAAGCACTATCGTGCAAGGAGGGATAGTGTCTCCCCAAAACCAGCCTCGCGGCAAAAATTATCCTGGGGAATTTCAAAATCCTCCTATTTAAGCTTGTGGATATGCCGCTCGTGTGGACTTGTGGACAGGCGGAGGAGAATCTTCCCCTGCCGGGAGTTGTTAAAACGAAAAACTTTGTTTACAGGCGGTCCGTTGGTCTACCTCCCGCCTGTCCACAGGGTTCACACTCGCTTGGACAACGCTTCGCGTTACCTACATACCCACAAGCTCGGCGGCGACGAAATCATTAATCATCATGACCAAAACCATTATTTAGTTTTCAAGGATCGATTTTAAAGGTTAAACACGCGTTCCAATTACATCTAACAACGCCTGAAGCATACTTCTGTTTACAAAAAGATGGCTAAACTGAACTGATGAGCATTTTATACTTGGCCTTACCATGGACAGGCTGGCAGTCCTGCTGCCTGGATTTGTACCGAAAATTAGCAAGGTAACCGCCATGGTCAGATTGCTTTATGCCATGAAAAAACGGGGAAAGACTTTGGGTCTGGCGACATTTTGCGGTAGTGGAGGTATATCAATGGCGGTCGCTTTGGAGATGATTTAAAAAATCCTTTTGAGCTTATATTAGAAATCAAATCTGAAAGGAGAAAAAACATGTTAACAAAACTGGACGGAAGAGTTGCACTGGTCACAGGTGGCGCTGACGGGATAGGCAAAGCCTCGGCTTTGAAGCTTGCTAAGAGCGGAGCTGATGTAGTAATCGCGGACAGAAACCGCGATGCAGCCATGAAGGTTGTGTCAGAGATAAAGGCTATGGGCAGGCGTGCTACCTTTCAAGAATGTGACCTGTGGGTTTATGATTCCGTAAAAGAGATGGCTGACCGTGCTATCGCCGAGATGGGAAAGGTTGACATTCTTATAGCAAGCGGTGCCACCACCGTGAAGTACGCCAAGTTCTTTCATGAACTTGATCCCAATGACTATGTTGGCTGCCTAAACAGTCAGCAATGGGCACGGCTTTATATCATACGCGCATTGCTGGATCATATGAAAGAGCAGAATTATGGAAAAATTGTCATCATTACCAGTGATGCGGGGAGAATTGCGACCCCGCGTGAATCCCTCATTGGGTCAGCTGCAGCAGGTTTGGTGCTAATGACCAAGACGTTGGCCAGTGAGTTTGCTCGTTGGCAAATTCGTGTGAACGCTCTCTGTCTAACTGTGATCCAAGGCTCTCCTGCTTTTGAGGCGGTTATGGCTACTGAGGCACGTCATGTATTTCAAAAAGCTCTTGAGCGTGCGCGACTGGGCCTTCCAACACCGGAAGATGTGGCAGAAGCAGCTCTGTTCATGGCCTCACCGGAATCTGATCGAATTACTGGTCAGATCCTGAGTATCAATGGCGGGCTATCATTCCCTGGATAAGCCATCTTTTAAAGGACAATCACCAGGCCTTGACCGGTCGTATTCCGATTATGCTGTTATAAGCTAGTCAACCAACAAGTCAAGGGAGGCTATATAACTATGAAGATTAAAGGATCAGCTGATGAAATACTGAATAATTTGGCTGAAATTACAGACCAACCATACGAGAAAGCTAAAGAGTGGAAAAAGCTCTCTGGATCAAAGGTTATTGGTTTATTTCCCATGCATTTCCCGGAGGAGTTAATTCACGCCGCTAGAATTTTACCCGTTTTACTTCAAGAGAGCGATGAACCGGTAACAGCCGGACATGCTTATTATTATCCATTTTTTTGTGGTCTATCCCGCAGTGTAATAGATCAAGCCGCAAAGGGCTATTTAGACTTTTTGGACGGATTCATGGCGGGTGATTATTGTATTCAAGTCGTCGGGGCTGGTGAAGTTTTAGGGGTGCTTCTTCGGAAGGCAAATAGCATGTTTTTCCGGCTTCCTGTAGGTAATCAGTCTTGGACGCTAGCTGATATTACCCAAGGCTTAAAGGAAATAAAACGAGATATCGAAACGTTTAGCGGTGAAGAGATTAGTGATGAAGCCATCCGTGAAAGTATACGTATCTATAACATGAACCGGGGCCTCATCAGGAAGCTTTATGAAATAAAATCATTAAATCCATGGATCCTCAATTCAAGGGAAATAGTAACCATAATCAAATCAAGCATGGTTATACCAAAGGATGAGCATAATACAATCTTAACGAGCCTTTTGCAGGTACTTCCCAATCGGAAGGTATCCCAGAAGGAAGGAGTGCGCGTCTTTGTTTCCGGCAGCCTGTGTGGAGCGCCCAAGTACGACATATTGTCGATGATTGAGCAATCCGGGGCGATTGTGGTGGGTGACGATCTTTTCCATGGATATAGATATGTAAGCACGGATATAAATGAGGAAATGGAACCGCTGGAGGCCATTGCCGCTCATTACCTGGAAAAGAACAAAGATGTACCTTGTCCGACTAGATGTGATCCCACAACCGATTGGCCTCAATACCTTATCGACTCTATGAGAAAGCATGAGGCAGAAAAGCTCGTGATTTTAATGGCGAAGTATTGCGAACCTCATATGTTCTTTTATCCTGACATTAAGGAAGCATTGGAAAAGGCCGGAATCCCCCACCTTCTAATTGAAATGGAGCACGAAGTGGTTTCTCTCGAAGCCTTAAGGACCAGGATAGAAGCCTTTATTGAAATGAAGTAATCCAAAGCGATGTCAAATAAGCTAAGCACATAGACTAAGAAAGAAGGGGTGACATAGATGAGCGTACAGGAAACCAAAAAGGCTAATAGGCTCAAGTCAGGAAAGATGGTTAACAAGTTAGTTAATGAGTATTGGCAAGACCTTATCCATGCGAAGGAGAACGGCAAACTGGTAGTTTATACAACGGGTTTACCTATAGGTCCGTTTATGGCGGCGCAGGATATGGCGTGGATTCACGGAGAAGGTTACGGAGCGCGTGTAGCGGCGCGGCATGAGGAGAAGGAGCCGCAAATAATCGCTGAGCGGCGTGGATATAATCGTGAGCTTTGCTCATATGCCAGAACTCAGCTCGGATGTGTTATGTTCGCCGAAAGAGGCGTTCCCGATGACATGATTGTCGGGCCCATTGCAAGCGAAATACCAACGCCGGACGCCATTGTGACCTGTTATCCCGGTTGTTCCAGCGGGCCGCAGTGGGATTGGGCCATTGAACGTCTCTTTGGTAAAAAAATTCCCTGGTTCAATGTGGTAATTCCTTATCATTATGGACGCAACGGCTCCAGTTACATGAGCGGCCAAGAATTTGAAGAGGAAGTTGCCTATGTTAAGAGACAATTTGAGGATTTGATCCGGTTTTTAGAGGAGTTAAGTGGTCGTCCCTATAACTGGGATAAATTTTGCGAGTTAATGGCTGTTACAAAGAAAGTAGGTAAATTGCGTATGGAAGCAATGGAGATGTGTAAGGCGAAACCGTCTCCCGCCAGCTTCTTTGACTGGAGTATTTATATTGCACCGGTTAATTATTTAACGGCATGGCCGGGAACGGTGGAATGTCTGGAAGCAGTCAAGGCAGAGGTGCAAGAGAGAATCGACAACAATGTTAGTGCCGTTCCGAATGAAAAGTATAGACTTTTTTGGGAAGGGATTATGAATTGGAATAAACTGGGTTGGATGGCTGACAAGTTTGCTAGTTTCGACGCATGTGTAGTAGCGGGCCGATATACCCATTTGGCATTCTGGCATGAGCCTGATGCTATTGATCCTGAAAATCCCTTGGAGGGAATAGCGATCAATCACCTTGAGTGCCAACTTAACCTTGGTTACCCGATTACGGAGGAACGGATGATGAAATTATGCCGCGATTATTCCATCGACGGCGTCATCCTACATGGAGCGAGAACATGCAGATCCTTTGCACGGTCACATTATTTGTTGGCTGAATCCTTGAGTCGCAAGATGGATATCAGTTCAACCATGTTTGAAGGGGACATGGTCGACGAATCATTCTATCAGGATGAAATCGTCAACACACGAATCGAAGCGCTGCTTGAAAGCCTGGATGCCAAGAAAAACAGGTGATGACAGTGCTGATACATGGCATCGGCCACTTGGGAGTGCCAATACCTTCTCAAGAACGTATACGACAATAAGGGAATGAGTTAGATGATATCGAAAACGGCAAATTCCATCCCTGCTATTTCAAAAGTTGAACGTGCTGCCCTTTTTACATTGGGTATTGATAGCGGGTCTTTAACTGCCAAAGCAGTGATTATGGATGGGAACAGGCGGATTGTTTCGCATAGTGTCAAACAGCTGGAATTCGTCAGCGAGAAAGCAGTAAAGATTGCAATGGACAATGCTTTAGCAGCAGCAGGTTTGGAGCTTAGTGATATGGCATACATAGTTAGTACCGGGTATGGACGCCGTAGATTTAGCTTTGCGAATAAGGCCATCACGGAAATAAGCTGCCATGCCAAGGGGGCTAACTATGTCTTCCCGGACGCCAGAACTGTGATCGACATCGGTGGTCAGGATAGTAAAGTTATCTCAGTTGACCCTTTGGGAAACGTCCAAAACTTTGCCATGAACGATACCTGTGCTGCCGGAACTGGGCAGTTTCTGGAAGTAATGGCAAGAGCACTGGGAGTAGGACTAGAAAAAATTGGCGAGCTGTCGCTGGAATCGCTGACTAAGCTCAAAATAAGCAGTATGTGTACTGTATTTGCTGAGTCAGAAGTCATATCTCTTGTTGCCCAAGGACACACAAAGGCGGATATTCTTGCTGCCATACACGAGGCTATTGCCAGGAGAATCACAGGATTGGTGGGGCGTGTAGGCTTGCGCCAACCGGTGATCATGACAGGAGGAGTTGCTAAAAATATCGGAGTTGTCCGGGCTTTGGAAAAGGAATTAGGTGTTTCTATAACTGTCCCCGGTGAGCCCCAGATAGTGGGAGCTTTAGGAGCGGCGCTATTTGCTCTGGACTACGCTTTGGCAGCCAGCCAAAATCAAAACGTTGGGACAAAAGCACCGGGAACTGAAAATTGTTAGCTAAGAGTCAGAAAGGAGAAGTCATGCAGTACGAAGCTATTCAATTCGAGCGCCGCGGTGCCGGCGCGTGGGTTATCTTAAACCGGCCTAGGGAGATGAACTCAATATCTGCACAAATGCTCGATGAGTTAGAAACTGTACTGATTGAGTGCCAATCCGATAACAATATCTGCGCTGTTGTCCTGACCGGCAAAGGGTCTGCCTTCTGTGCAGGGGCGGACTTGAAGAACGTGATTTCTTCTCTCAAGAACCCTGCACCTGGAACTAGAGATTTTCTTGATCGCTTCAATGATGTTTTCGGGCTCCTGCGGAAGCTACCCAAGCCCGTAATCGCCGCTGTCAATGGCATAGCGTTGGCCGGCGGATTGGAACTTGTCATGTGCTGTGATCTTGTTTTTGCAGCCGAAAGCGCCAAACTCGGCGATGCCCACTCCAACTATGGGGTTTTTCCCGGTGCTGGTGGCGCAGCGATATTGCCGAGGAGGATAGGTCTAAACCGTGCCAAGTATCTCTTATTCAGTGGAGATTTTGTTTCAGCAGCTGAAATGGAAAGATATGGTTTGATAAACCGAGTTGTGCCGGATGCGGAACTTGCCGTGGAAGTGGAAAGCTTTGTTGAAAAGCTTGCGACAAAGAGTCCTTTAGTGCTGCGCCGGATGAAGGAAGTGGCAAACGCCTCTCTGGATCAGGCTCAGGAGGCGGCTTTGCGCCATGAGATATTAAATTTACGTCAGCACTGCCGTTCCTATGACCTTGAGGAAGGACTCAGAGCCTTCATTGAGAAACGTAAACCCGAGTTTAAGGGCTATTGAGAGGGTGAGCCAAAATGCAAGTTAAGGATAGAGTGTTCATTATCAGCGGCGGCGCCTCTGGCCTTGGTGAGGCATGTTCGCGATTGTTCGCGGAATCCGGTGCGAAAGTTGGGATATTAGACTTAAATGAGGAAAAAGGGGAGATGCTTGCAAAGGTGTTCGGTGCCTCTGCAGTTTTCTATAAAACTGATGTGAGCAACGAGAATTCAGTGCAGGCAGCGGTAGAAGCAGTTGTAAAAGCGTTCGGGGCAGTACATGTGGCCATAAACTGCGCCGGGCTAATTAATGCAGCAAAAGTCTACTCAAAGAAGGGTCTCTTTCCTATGGACATCTTTAACAAGGTAATCCAGGTAAACTTAATAGGTACCATGCACTTGATACGTTTCAGCGTTCAAGAAATGATGAAGAACGAACCGGACGAAAATGGTGAGAGGGGCGTTATTGTCAACACTTCTTCCGCTGCAGCCTTTAGTGGTCAGGTTGGGCAGGCGGCATACAGCGCATCCAAAGCCGGTGTGGTCGGCATGACTCTTCCCATCGCTCGGGAGATTGGAGATTACGGCATGCGGATCGTTACGATTGCTCCTGGGCTTTTCGAGACACCGATGTCAGGCGGTATGCCGGAGTCTTTCAAGCAGGAGGTTATCGGGCATATCCCCTTCCCAAAACGGCTTGGTAGGCCGGTGGAGTTTGCGTGGATGGCGCGGCACATTGTGGAGAACCCCTATCTCAACGGTACGACAATTATGCTGGACGGGGCAGCGCAGCTGCCTGCTAAGTGAGGTAGTGCCGATAGTATGGTGTTTTCTTTGACGCTATTGCAAATTTGTTAAACAGGGGATTGTAAAGTATGCATAAGCTTTTTTATCCGGAAAGCGTTGTGGTTTATGGAGTTTCCAATAGTCCAACGAATTTGGGGAGAACAATTATACAAAATCTCGAACATTTTAAGTTCAAAGGTCATATCCATGCTGTTGGTTCGGAAAGCGGCGATTTGAACGGGCGAAAAATTTTCCCCGGACTTGAAGAGATCGAGGGGATTCCGGATTTGGCCGTAATTTTGATTCCAGCCCGCAGCGTTCCCGAAGCCCTGGAGGCTTGCGGGGAAAAGGGTATCCGTTATGCCATAATCGAATCTGGCGGCTTTAATGAATTTGGAGGTCAAGGCTTAGCGTTACAGCAACAGGTTATGGATATCGCACGTAAATGGGGTATTCGCTTCGTCGGTCCAAACTGCATCGGAATTATCAATATGGAGAACAGCCTTGCGCTACCATTTTCTCTTCTTGATGCATCTATTTTTAAAAAAGGATCCATTTCCATAGTCTCTCAGAGCGGCGGTTTTGTCGTAGACGCTTTGCACCTGCTGTTATCAGAAAAGATTGGGGTCAATAAGGTTATCAGCATGGGAAATAAGCTGGACTTTAATGAAAATGATTATCTGGAGTTTCTGTTGTCGGATCCAGGCACCAAGATCATAGTGCTTTATTTGGAAAACATCAGCGACGGCAGGCGCTTGATGAGCCTGGCCGGGAAGACGGGCAAGCCTATAATTGTTCTAAAAGCGAATATAGGGGCAGAGAGTCATCAGGCTGCACAATTTCATACTGCGGCACTGGCTGGCGATGATGCGGTTGCCGATGCCGCCCTGAAGCAAGCTTGCATGCACAGGGTTCAAAACATGCAGGAGATGCTGGATTTCGCAAAAATATTTTCCCTGCCCCTGTTAAAGGGGCCGAATCTGGCCATTATATCCCGTTCAGGCGGCTATGCCGTCATGCTGGCCGATGCCGTGCATCGATACGGTTTCAGACTGGCAAAAATGTCTGACGTCTTTTTCGATATGGTCGGTGCGGAGGCCAGGGCCGGGGTCATTCGCATGACCAATCCTTTGGATCTGGGAGATGTTTTCAATGTCGACTTTTATCTCCGGCTTGTGGAAAGGGCACTCCAGGAAGAGACTGTAGACGGTCTTGTTTTTAATCACGCTATCATATTTGACACAGATGTTGAACCCACCCACCGCCTTATCTCTTCATCAATGGAATTAGCCGTAAAATACGGAAAGCCCGTTGTTTTCCGGATGTTGCCGATAGATGAATGGCTGATGCATGGTCCCATTTTTTCCGAGGCGGATTACGCCTTGAAAGCCTTGTCAAAGTCATTGACCCACTATAATAAGCTGCAAGAAAGGGATAGATCTAATAAGCCGGGCTTAATAACGCCTCCTATTAGTTCTGATCAAATAGTCATTCGAAATTCCGCCGATGTTTTAGATGTATTACGGGCATATGGGTTATCCGTTGCGGATTATGAGCTGGTTAATGATTTAAGCGAGTGTCTCAGGGCGGCAGAAAAGATCGGTTATCCGGTTGCTTTAAAGACCGCTTCAAAAGATATTATTCACAAGACAGAAGCCGGTGGAGTGAGATTAAATATAGAAAATCCCGAAGAACTGGAAAGGGCATTTCTGGCGATGCATTCCGCTACCAGGAAGCACCGAAACAAAGAGGATGGGGGGTTCCTTGTACAAAAGATGGCCCCTGCCGGGTTGGAAGTGTTCATTGGTGGAAAGCAAGATCCCGAATTTGGTCCAGTGATCCTATTCGGCCTGGGCGGAATCTTTCTTGAAGTGCTTAAAGATATTTCCATGAGGATTGCACCGATTGATGAAAGGGTCGCAAGTGAAATGATCGAGGAGATCAAGGGGCATTTGCTTTTGAAGGGTTTTCGGGGTAGGCAGGAGGCGGATGTGTCTTTCCTGATCAAGTGCCTCATAAGAATATCGCAGCTGTTGACGGATCATTCCGAGATTAAGAACCTGGATCTGAACCCGCTCATAGTTTTGGAGAAAGGCCGCGGTGGTATGATTGTGGATGCTAAGATGGAAATTGCTTTATCATAAAAAACTTACACGCAACCATTCGCTTTAATGGTGTAAATTCAAGAAAGGAGAAAAAAATGGCTGGAGCACTTGCTGGTTTGAAAGTTCTCGACTTTACCACCTTGCTTCCGGGGCCTTACGCCACCATGTATTTAGCGGACATGGGTGCAGATGTGCTCAGGATCATATCGGGATCCAGGCCAGATGTAATGGATTTTTTACCACCCTTTATCCCGGGGACTAAGTTGTCGGCTGTATCGGCACTGTTGGGGAGGAATAAGAAGGTTATGACACTGAATCTTAAGGATCCCCGTGCCGTGAAGGTGATCCACCAACTTTTGGCCGAGTACGATATTGTTATCGAGCAATTCCGTCCCGGAGTCATGGCCAAGCTTAAACTCGATTACCAGAGCCTCAAGGCCGTTAACCCGCGTGTGATCTATTGCTCTCTAACCGGCTACGGTCAGACAGGGCCGATGAGGGATCGCGCCGGCCATGATATCAACTACATCGCACTCTCAGGTGTCGCGTCTTACTCGGGGAAGAAGGATTCAGGTCCAGCGCTAATGGGTATTCAAGTCGCAGATGTTGCCTCAGGTTCAAATAACGCCATAATCGGCATCCTGGCTGCTGTCATCTACCGTCAAAATACCGGAAAAGGACAGTATATAGACATTTCAATGACCGATGGAATGATTGCTTTAAATGCAATGCAGGGTGCGGCTTTTCTGGTGGATGGAAAGGAACCGGAGAGGGAGGAAACACTGGTCAACGGTGGTTCCTTGTACGACTACTACGAGACGAAAGATGGTAGATATGTAAGTTTCGGTGGTGTCGAGCCTCAATTCTTCAACGCTTTTTGCCAAACCATCGGAAGGCCAGACCTCGCCGCAGAAGGTGTGGCACCAAAAGAGTGCGCCAAAATAAAGGAAGAGGTGCGAGAAATCATAAAAGCAAAGACGCTGGATGAATGGGTGACTCTGTTCAACACCACCGATGCATGCTTTGAGCCGGTCCTTACACTCTCCGAGGTTTTGGGAGGTCGGCTAGTCCAGGAGCGCGGAATGGTGGTGGATGTTCCGGGTCCCGGTGGTATAAAAGTGAAACAGATCGCCAATCCCATCAGGTTTTCCGACTCTCCCACCGAGTACCGCCACATTGGGATCCCTGTAACCGAGGCTAATACTAAAGATATTATGATGAGTCTTGGCTATACCGAGGCGGAAATAGAGGAATTTGCAAAAACGGGTCTTTTTAAATAATTTAGAAAACATATTGGAGGGTTGAATTTGACAACCGGGCAATTTGTTAAAATAACTCGCGAAAATAATACGGCTGTAATAACAATAGATAATCCACCGGTTAATGCTCTTAGCCACCAGATTATAGATGAACTTGACCGGATTTTAGATGAACTGGTTGGAGAAACCGATGTACGGTCGGTAATAATCACCGGCGCTGGGGAAAAGGCTTTTGTGGCGGGTGCTGATATACGGCAGTTTCCCTATCTCACTAAGGAAAAGGGTTACGATCTGGCTCGCACCGGGCAACTTGTTTTTAATAAAATTGAAGCATTAAATGTGCCGGTAATTGCGGCCATAAACGGGTTTTGCCTTGGCGGGGGCTGTGAACTGGCTATGGCGTGTGATATCAGAATTGCCGGGGAAAATGCCAAACTAGGGCAGCCCGAGGTTAATTTAGGGATAATTCCCGGATATGGTGGAACCCAACGTTTACCTAGACTAGTTGGTGCGGGCAAAGCCAAAGAGCTTATTTTCACCGGGGAAGCCATTGATGCCCGTGAAGCTTACCGGATTGGCCTGGTGGATATACTGGTTCCTCCCGGAGAGGCTTTAAAACGTGCCCTGGCTCTTTGTGCCAAGATTCAAGAGAAGGGACCGCTAGCCATCAGTGCAGCCAAAAAAGCTGTTAACCGGGGACTGGATCAAACTTTAGACGACGGATTGGAACTTGAGGCCGTGCTTTTTAAAGAATTATGCGCCACGGAAGATCAAAAGGAGGGAGCCAGGGCATTTTTAGCTAAGGAAAAGCCGCGGTTTCAAGGGAAATAGTTGCAATTGCTGAAAGCCCATTGGTCTAGCTATTAGCCGGGATTACCGGTAAGATGTCATGTAAGAGAAAATGCTAAATGTCAGGGGTGTTTAGCGTGGAGAATGTAGTTATTGTTGGAGCTGCCCGGACCCCTATAGGGGATTTTATGGGTGCACTTAAAGATATACCGGCTGTAGAACTGGGTTTAGTGGCGGCCCGGGCAGCTATGGAGCGTGCCGGAATAGACCCCGGGCAGGTGGAGGATGTAGTTGCCGGGATGGTATACAAGGTGGGAGCGAAGGGAAACCCTGCCCGTCAGGTACAGTTGAAAGCAGGTATCCCGGAAGCTGTTGCGGCAGCAACAATAGAGCAGCAGTGTGCCTCCAGCATGCGGGCGATGGAAATTGCGGCACAGCAGATTATGCTTGGCAAGTCGGGTGTTAGTTTGGTTGTTGGCATGGAAAGCATGTCCCGAGTGCCACACCTGTTGATTGATGCGCGTACGGGATACAGGCTGGGCGCGGGGCGGGTAGAGGACGGTCTGCTGCACGAAGCTCTGCACGATGCGTTCCACGGGTACCATATGGGAATGACCGCTGAAAACCTGGCAGATAAATATGGCATTTCACGTCAGGAACAGGACGAACTGGCTTTATTAAGTCATCAGCGGGCAGTGGCTGCTATCCAGGAAGGAAAATTCAAAGATGAAGTTGTTCCGGTAGAAATAAAGAATAAAAAGGGGACTTCGGTGGTACACACGGATGAACACCCGCGGACTGACACATCCTTGGAATCTCTCGCAAAACTCCGGCCGGCCTTTAAGGAGGGCGGGACCGTAACAGCGGGCAACGCCAGTGGGATTAACGACGGCGCTGCGGCTCTGGTGCTGATGGCTGAATCCAAAGCAAGAGAATTAGGTATAAAGCCGCTGGCGAGAATAATTGCCACCGCCTCTATTGGGGTGGCCCCCGAGATTATGGGTATTGGGCCGGTATACGCCATTCCCAAGGCGCTCAGATACGCAGGTCTGGATTTGAAGGATATGGATTTGTTTGAAATCAATGAGGCTTTTGCCGCCCAGTTTCTTGCAGTTAACCGGGAATTAAAGCTAGACATGAGTCGGGTTAACGTCAACGGTTCCGGGATTGCGTTAGGCCATCCGGTAGGCTGTACTGGAATTAGAATTGTTGTCAGCCTAATTTATGAAATGCGCCGCCGGGGCGATCGCTTTGGAGTGGCATCCTTGTGCGCAGGCGGAGGTCCTGCTATGGCAGCAGTTATAGAAATAATTAATTAATAGAAGGAGAGATTGAGTTATGAGCATACAAACCATTGGTGTTATTGGGGCCGGGACCATGGGGTCGGGAATAGCCCAAGTCGCGGCTTGCGCGGGATATCAGGTAATTTTGAGTGATATACAAAAGGAATTTGTGGACAGGGGCCTCGCCAACATCAGGAAAAGCCTGGAACGACTGTCGGCCAAAGGTAAAATAAAAGACTCCGTGGATACAGTAATGGACAGGCTGACGCCTATTACAGGTCTGGATGGCATTAAGGGGGCCGATCTGGTTTTTGAAGTGATTATCGAGAATATGGAGAAAAAGAAAGATTTATACCGAGAAATTGACCGGATTTGCAGAGCGGAGGTTGTATTTTGTTCCAATACTTCGGGTTTGAGCATAACAGAAATGGCTTCGGCCACCAAGCGCTCCGACCGCGTAATCGGGACTCATTTTTTCAACCCGGTGCCAGTTATGGAACTGGTGGAAATAATTCGCGGTCATGATACCTCGGATGAAACATACTTGATTGCTCAAAATTTGTGTGAAAGCTTTGGCAAGAAAACAATTACCGTTAATGAAGCGCCTTTGTTTGCTGTAAACAGGATACTTGTACCTATGATCAATGAGGCTATCTTCGTGCTTCAAGAAGGTGTTGCCAGTAAAGAGGATATTGACCTTGGGATGAAACTTGGGGCTAATCATCCTATCGGACCTTTAGCCCTGGCCGATATGATCGGATTGGATGTGTTGCTGATGGTTATGGAAACCCTTTGTAACGAAACTGGTGATCCCAAATACCGTCCGGCCACATTATTGCGCAAGCTGGTCCGGGCAGGCCATTACGGCAGAAAGACAGGCCGAGGTTTTTATGAGTATTAAGCACCTGATTATTCTGAATAAATCACAATGGTTTTATTAGATTGCTAATTGAGTAATCATGGGAGTGAGATTATGGAATTTTCGGAAATTATTTATGACTTGAAAAACGGGGTTGCTACCATTACCCTAAATCGCCCGGAAAGTTTAAATGCTATCAGCATTTCTATGGCCAGGGAACTTGCCCTGGCTATAGAATGGGCTGCAAGAGACAGTGAATGCAGAACTGTGGTGCTTACTGGGGCAGGTCGCGCTTTTAGTGTAGGCGGTGATATTAAATACATGAAAAAGGGATTATCAGCGGTAGAGGGACGGAACTACGTGATGGAGGTTGGCCGTCCCATTATGCTTATCCATAAAATAGAAAAGCCAGTTATAGCGGTGGTTAACGGTTATGCCATGGGAGCCGGGTTTAACCTTGCGCTAGCGGCTGACCTTCTAGTTGCAGTTAAAGGGGCTAAATTTGGTCAGGTATTTACGCGGGTGGGTCTGGCCATTGACGGCGGCGGCAGCTATTTTCTCCCTAAGATATTGGGACCTGCTCGGGCCAAGGAACTGGTTTTCACTGGAAGAATAATCGATGCTGAAGAAGCCCTGCAGATGGGGTTGGTTAATAAGGTTGTGGAAAAGGACAAATTGGAACAGGTAGTATCAAGCTTGGCCGGTAAGCTTTCCCGTGGACCTTCCCAGGCCCTGGGTCTTGCAAAAATGTTGATCAATGCCGGAATGAACGAAGATTTAGAGACAATTATATCCAGTGAGGCCTTTGCTCAGAGTGTTTGCATGCAGACCGGGGACCATAAGGAGGGGTTGGCGGCTTTTCTTGAAAAGCGAGAGCCGGTTTTTGGGAAAAAATAATAATTGTAAAGCATATTATAGAATCACTTGGATTTCCGCACATTGTAAGAAGATTTTATTTTATTTTGTGTAAAATCTTATTTGATATAAAAATCATAAATGACTATAATGTCATTATAGAAAGCCTGGGACGAGGGAAATGAAATGACAGCGATAAAAGACAATCCAACTAGAATAGAACGACGCAAGGAACAGATTAGGGAGAGAATTATTAAGGCTGCTTTGCAGGCTTTTGATGAATATGGTTATGCCAAGACGACGGTGGATGACATAACAACACGGGCGGACATTGGTCATGGAACCTTTTATCAATATTTTAAAAGTAAGCAGGACCTCCTTGTGATGATGGCTGATGATCTAGCTGAGCGGTTGGATGATTACGTTCGCCCTAAAAATAAACATTTAAGTGTTTATGAAAGAATGAATTATGAAGCACGGGGAATATTAAATTTTTACGTAAAGCACAGGAGTTTACTTGCGGCATTAAAAGAAGCAATGATGATTGAAAGACAATTTGAGGAAAAATGGAAAAAAATAACTAATAGTCTTTTTAGACGCATTGAGCGCGACATTAAGGGATCCATGCAGAAGGGATATTGTCGTAACGTTGATGTTGACGTGGCTATTAGAGCTTTTACTTTTATGCTAGAAGGTTATGCCCATTATGTAATGATGGAAATACCCGGTTCTGTTGATATTGATGCTACTGCCGATTCTTTGACCGACTTGGTCTATCATGCAATTTTTAAAGTCCAGAATTAGAACTTCAGTCAATGTTGTTTGGATTTAATTTATATTTTAGGGGTTGCATAATAACTGCGACCTGAAAAATAATGCCGGTTGAACATTTTAGAAGACAATGCCGGTAAAAATTTTCTTGACCGACAATTGTTTAAATGTTATGATAATGCAAATATAACGGGTAAAAGGTAATGAAGGGGAAAAGTAGGCGGTACACAGCCTTTCAGGGAGGAAGCGTCGTGACTGAAAGCGCTTCTAAGGTATGCATCGTTGAAGTTCTCCCCCGAACCGCCGGGCTGAACTACTCAACAAGTAGGCCCGGACGGAAACTTCCACCGTTAAAAGGAAGGGGGTATAAGGAATATTTCCCGTACCCTGCCAAGAGTGGGCCTTAATGGTCAATTAGGGTGGTACCGCGAAAGTAACATTTCGTCCCTGGGGGATGAAATGTTTTTTTATTTAAGTACACCTGTGGGCAGGCGGTACGGTGGTGTTCCCGTACCCTGAAGAAGAGGGTTTTTGATAAAACCAAACGGGGTGGTACCGCGGAAGGCCACAGCTTTCGTCCCCACGAAAGCTGTGGCCTTTTTATATACCGAAACCCGGGGGTGATAGGGATAAATCCACAGGTGGACTTAAAGCACAGGGGCGACCGGACGGGATCGCCCGCCGCATAATTCTTTTTTGCCGCGCCGGCGGCGTGGTCGACCAACAAGATAATGAGTTGCCTTGAGGAGGGATAAATTATGCATAAATCATTAAGAATAACGGGTTTAACACTGTTGACAACCCTGTTGTTAATTATTGGCGCATTAGCGGGTGGATGCGCTTCAAGCCAAAATAACTCCGGTAGTGCCGGGCAGGCAAAGGAACAGGCCGGAGAACCGTATCAATTAGGGGCGGTTATCGATATTAGCGGCAATTCTTCTTCTCTGGGCGTGCCCGAGCGGGATACTTTGCTGATGCTGGTTGAAAAGTTGAATCGAGCCGGCGGGATTAACGGCCACCCGGTGGAATTGACCATCTTGGATAACAAAAGCGAAGAAACCGAAGCGGTGCTGGCAGTAAAAAAGTTAATTGAAAAAGATGTGCTGGCCGTACTGGGCTGTAGTTCCAGCGGGCCTTCCATGGCCATGGTCAACATTGTCCAGAACGCCAAAGTGCCCATGGTGTCCATGGCGGCAGCCAGCAGTATCGTTGAGCCCGTAAGCGAGCGCCAGTGGGTGTTTAAAACCGCCCAAAGCGACATTGTAACAGTAAAGAAAATCATTACTTATCTTAAAGCTCAGGGCCTGACCAGAGTGGCTTTCCTGTCTATGAACAATACTTACGGGGACGGGGGAAAAGCTGCGTTTACCGCCGCAGCCGAGGAAAACGGTATTGAAATTGTAGTGGAAGAGAAGTTTGAGGCCAGCGATAAAGATATGACGCCGCAACTCACTAAAGTTAAGGCCAGCGGGGCCCAGGCTGCTGTGGTGTGGGCCATCCCGCCTTCCGCGTCAATTATTACCAAGAATTTCAGGGATATGGGGTTGTCGATTCCGCTGATCCACAGCCACGGTGTGGGGAACCAGAAATTTATCGAGCTTGCCCAGGGGGCCGCGGAGGGGGTTATTTTACCCATCGGCAAGCTGGCCGTGGCATCACAAATTCCTGACAGCGATCCCCAGAAAAAGGTGCTGGAAAGTTATATTGCCGATTACCAGGCCAAATACAACACACTGCCCAATTCCTTCGGCGGGTATGCCTGGGACGCCTTCAACCTGGTGGTGGCCGCCATTGAAAAGGCCGGACCGGACCGCGCCGCCATCCGCGACGAGCTGGAGAAGAACACCAGCGGGTTTGTGGGAATCTCGGGCGTATTTAATATGTCGCCCGCGGATCATAACGGGCTTGGCGTGGACTCCATGGTACTGGTAGAAGTTAAGGACGGCAAGTGGCAACTTCTTGAATGACGGGGTGTTGATATGCCAGACCAGTTGATGCAGCTTCTTTTTTCGGGGCTGACCCTGGGGAGCATCTATGCTTTGATTGCTTTGGCCCTGGTTACCACCTTTAACATCACCGGGGTCCTAAATCTTGCCCAGGGGGAATTCGCCGCCATCGGGTCGTTGCTGGCTATCAGCCTGTATGCAGCCGGAATCCCTTCAACCGTCGCTTTTATCCTGTCCATTGCGCTGGTGGCGATGCTGGGAGGGCTATTGGAGCGGGCGGCGATTTACCCGGCCCGGCGGGCGTCGGGGCTAACCTTGATTATTATCACCATTGGCCTGTCCATATCACTGCGCGGCCTGGCGTTATTGATCTGGGGTACCGAAACATACTCGCTCCCCGCCTTTACCAAAGGCGGGCCCCTGTTCATCGGGGGGGCTGCTGTCAACCCGCAAAGTATTTGGATCCTGGGGCTTGCAATTTTAACCCTGTCGCTGCTCTATACTTTTTTTGAACTGACGTACGCGGGTAAAGCGGTAAAAGCGGCTGTCGTTAATCGCACCGCGGCCAGGCTGGTGGGTATCAATCCCGGTACCGTGTCCTTTTGGGCTTTTATGGGCAGCGGGGCGCTGGGCGCGGCAGCGGGCATTTTCATCGCCCCTGTAACCATGACCACCTACGATATGGGCTTTATGCTGGGCGTCAAAGGTTTCGTGGCCGCAGTCATAGGGGGGTTGAGCAGTGTCGGGGGCGCCGTTGTGGGCGGGCTGCTCTTGGGTGTCCTGGAGTCATATTGTGCCGGCCTGGTATCCTCCGGGTTGAAAGACGCCCTGGCGGTAATCGTTCTGCTGGCGGTGCTTCTGGTAAGGCCGCAGGGTCTTCTGGGCGTTTTGGGTGAACGTAAAATATAAGTAAGGCGGGAAAGCAGTGGGTCGGAATAAAATTTTTACGAAGATTAAAAAACCTTTTTTATGGCCGGCGTGCGTCGTGTTATTCATGGCTCTGCCCCTGGTGGTTGACAGCAATTACATCACCAGCGTGCTCATTGTCATTGGCCTTTACACCATCATCGTGCAGGGCCTGGGCATTTTGATGGGGTATGCGGGGCAGGTATCCTTCGGCCACGGCGGGTTCTTCGGCCTGGGTGGGTACGCTGTGGCAGTATTGACCACGCGCTATGACTGGCCGCCGGTTTTGGCGCTGTTGGCCGCGATTGCCCTGCCGGGGCTGGTTGCAGCCGGCATCGGCAGGCCGGCGCTTAAACTCCGGGAGTTTTACCTGGCCCTGGGTACCATGGGTTTTGGCATCCTGATTCATACAATGTTCAACGAGGCCGGGAAATTGACCGGGGGGCCGTCGGGAATTGCGGGAATTCCATACCTTTCCACCGGTGGGCTGGTCTTTGACAGCGATATCAAATTTTTCTACCTGGTTTGGGCGGTGGTGCTGCTGGTTTTATTCGGCATCAACAATTTAATCCGCTCGCGGGTGGGCAGGGCGCTCCGCGCCATCAGGGAAAGCGAGCACGCCGCCGAAACCGCCGGGATAGATACCGGCAAGCTGAAATTAAAGGCATTTATTTTCAGCGCCCTCCTGGCGGGGTTGGCCGGCGGGCTCTACGCCTTTTATGTAACCTTTGTAAGCCCCGCTCCATTTGGTTTCAATGCCTCGGTGCAATTTGTGTTGATGGCCGTGGTCGGGGGGTTGGGTACTTTTTTCGGCCCCCTGCTGGGGGCGACGCTGGTGGTGTTGCTGGGAGAGTTCTTGCGCTGGGCGATCCCGCTGGTTATCCCCGGCGCCGGCGGTGAGTATGAGATTGTTTTTTTCGGGCTGATTCTGGTGCTTTTAATGATCTACCGCCCCGAGGGCCTGGGGACCTTGGGCAAAATTTTAACATCACCCGGGAAGAAAAAGCCGGGCGCGGCGGAAGCGGGTATACCCGGTGGTGGTCGAGGTTATGAGGTTAATTGAAGTTGGTTAAGGGGGTTCCCGGTATGCTGCTGGAAGTGCAAGGTCTGACCAAACAGTTTGGGGGTGTTGCCGCAGTCAGGGATGTTGGTTTTCAAGTAGCCGAAGGCACCATTTTTGCCTTGATCGGTCCCAACGGCGCCGGTAAAACCACGGTGTTTAATTTGATCACCGGGATGCTCCGGCCTGACGCCGGGTCCATCAACTTTTCGGGAAGACGGCTTGACGGGCTGAAACCCTACCAGATTGCCGCGGCGGGTATCACCAGAACATTTCAGAACCTTCAATTGTTCGGCGGGATGACTGTACTGGAAAACGTGATGACCGGCGCCCATATCAAGGGTAAAACCGGCTTTATCAAGGCAATGTTGCGCCGGCCCGGTATAAACGCCGAGGATAAACAAATTATTGAACATTCCATGGCCCTACTGGGCGAGGTGGGGTTGGACGGTTCAGCGAACCTTCCTGCCGCCGCGCTTCCCTTCGGCAGCCAGCGGCTGTTGGAGATAGCCAGGGCGCTGGCCTCCGGCCCCCGGCTGGTCCTGCTGGATGAACCCGCCGCGGGATTAAACAGTACCGAAACCAGGACCCTGGCCGGCTACCTGAAAAAATTGAGGAACAACGGCCTGACCATGGTCTTGGTCGAACATGATATGGAAACCGTAATGGAAGTGGCCGACCGCATTTTGGTTTTAAATTTCGGCCGGGTCATAGCTGAAGGGACACCGGCGGAAGTGCAGGCCGACCCGAAAGTGATCAGGGCTTACCTGGGGGAGGATGAACGAATTGCTTAAAATAAAAGGACTGGATGTTTATCACGGCTACGTGCAGGCGATCAGGGGGCTTTCCCTGCGTGTAAAAGAGGGTGAATTGCTGGCCATCCTCGGTGCCAACGGGGCGGGTAAAAGCACTCTGCTCGGGACGCTGGCCGGCCTGCACAAACCGGCTAAAGGAAATATTTTAATTAGGAAAGGCGACACACCTCCCGCGGAGGAATGTCCCCAATATAAGAAAGGTTTCAAACCCCATGCGGGGGAATGTCCCCAATGGGAAGATATAACGGGAAATGCTCCCGAAAAAATGGTGCGCCGGGGTATCAGCCTGGTGCCGGAAAGAAGGGAAATCTTCGGCTCTTTGAGTGTATTGGATAACCTTGTGCTCGGCGCCTATCATCGTTACCGCAGCTGCGGCAAAGGTGCAATTTTAAACGACGCGCGGGAAGTGATGGAAATTTTCCCGGCTTTAAAGGGCAGGGAAAAGGAAATGGCGGGTACGCTAAGTGGCGGCCTGCAGCAAATGCTGGCCATCGGTAGGGCGCTGATGGCCCGGCCCAGGCTGCTGCTTCTGGATGAGCCTTCGGTGGGCCTGGCCCCGCTGGTGGTGCGCGAAATTATGTCCGTCCTTGCCCGGCTGAAGCAAACCGGTGTAACAATTGTTCTGGTGGAGCAAAACACCAGGGCCGCGCTAAAAGTGGCGGACGGGGCGCTGGTCATGGAGCGGGGTTCGATTACTCTAAGTGGCAGTTCGGCTGAACTAATGTCCAATTCCAAAGTGTAGCAGGCCTACCTTGGCCGCGCCCGCGTTCAACCCGCCTGGGATCGGGCTTGAACAGTCGATTTAACAAAATCACCTGCGGTATTTTTACTTTTTGTCCCCGGTACCGGGTTGTCGGTTACTTGTTGGAAGAAACTGACAAAAGGGAATTGAGGTTTCTTTCCAGCACGCTGCCGAATCTTTCCCCCGGGCGCCCTTCCTTGAGGAACAGCTCGACACAGCGTTCCAGGGCACCGGCAACCTGCTCATCACCAGCTAGGGGGAGAATTTCGGTCGCCAGGCGGGGGTGGCGCCCCAGCTTACCGCCCGCCAGCACTCTGTAGCCGGTTTGACTTACCCGCATGGCGCCGTTGGGGCAGGCGCGGGCGCACTGGCCGCAATTCAGGCAGGCCGCCCTGTTGATTATCGCCCCGGCATCGTCCATGGTGATCGCCCCCTCGGGGCAGGCCGCGGCGCAGGCCCCGCATTTGTCGCAGCCCGTTCCCACCTCCGGCCGGGCCTGCCCCTGGACGCCGAAATCCTTGATTTGGGGCTGGCTGCAGGAATTGGGACAGCCCGCCAAAGCCACGTGGAACATTTGATGGTGCATCGGCCGGGAGGTGTTCACCCTGGCCCCCAGCCTGGCGTTAAAACGCCGGTCGGCCATCACCCGCCGAAGCGTTGATTCCAGCTTGTCCAGGTCCACAACCCGGTTGGGACAGTTAAAACATTTTTTTATGGTAAAAAAGTCCATGCTTCAACCCCTCCAGTGCAGTGCAGTGGCACAATAATATTCACGTCACGAAAGCTGTTTATAGTATACCGCAGGAAAGGAAGGGCTTCTGTAACTTTACTCGTGTTTCCAGTGTGATCTTAATCACACAAACCAAAAACAAAGCCCACCGGGAAGATGGGCTTTGTTAAACTTTATTTGGAAAAATATCTTTCCAGCATACCCTTTAAAGCCCGGGCATGGCGTCCTTCATCCCTGGCGGATTCATCAAAAAAGTCGTGGGCCTCGTCTATATTTTGCTCCTTGGCTTTAATGGCCGCCTCCCGTTTCCCTTTGTTGGCCATTGTTTCGCCGGCTAATGCCTTCTCCAAGTTTTCCTTGGTGCTGCCGGAGATTTCCCCGTTCAACTCGGCAAACCGCGCCGCGTGTTGGGCCTCTTCCCAGGCGATGGTTTTAAGTACTTCGGCTATCTCCGGATACCCTTCCCGCTGGGCCTGGCGGGCGGCGGCCAGGTACCACCCAACTTCCCAGTTCTCACCGTTGAAATTCGCTTTAACCGCTTCCTCAAGGGGAGTTCCCTTGGTAACACCCAATTTGTTTTCAATAGTCAGTTCCATGGTTCATACCTCCTGTTTATTATTAATTTTTCACCAATTTCATCAGCTATACGGCAAAAGTAAACTCGCCATTTTCTTTTTGGGCAAAGAAATCGGCATAGGTCAGCTCGAAAACCCGGTCCTGGTGACCGGAAACGTCGATGCCATCCTTGATCAGCTCTCCCAGTAAACCGGCATTGGCAATATTGCCCTGTAAAATGGCACCCATAATTCTCCCACTTTGCAGAACAACTTTTTTATAATTACCGGCATCCTCATATATCAACTCCTCATAACTTTCGTCCGGGGGGTTGACAAGGCCAAAGGATATTGCCGGGAGTCCAAAATAAACCATGGCGTTTTTAAAGGCAAAATTATCTTCCATTTTTCGGGTTACTCCCGCCATATTGGACCCGGCCACCTGTCCCTGTTTGACCGCTGCCGGCCAAATGGGCGTAGGGATTACCTTGCCGGTAAACGTTTCCCGAGATTCGCAAACGTCCCCCGCAGCGAAAACGTCCGGCAATGAAGTTTGTTGAAATTCATTTACCTTTATTCCGCGCTCCATTGCGACGGTGGTGTCCTTGAGAAACTCAACATTCGGCTTTACTCCGGCCGCAACGATTACCATTCCGCAGGGCACCATTTTCCCGCTGTTCAGCTTTACACCCCGCACATTACCCCGCGCGTCCAACACCACCGATACAACCTTTTCGTTAAAGAATAATTCCATGCCGTGCTCCCGGCATAACCGTTCATACCTTTCAGCGGCTCTCGCATCCAACTGCAGCGGCAGCAGGTGCCCGGCAACTTCGACAACCGACACCCTGATCCCGCGCAGGGTCAAGGCGTAAGCGGCGTCCATGCCCACCAGCCCGGCTCCGACTACCACCGCTGCGGTTACTTTGCCCGCCTGACTGATTATTTCCAGCGCGTCTTCCAGATTACGCAGCACCCGGACTTGTTTCCCCCGGGCAAGGTTTTCCACGGGCGGCAGTACGGGGGACGCGCCGGTGGCAATCAACAGGCGGTCGTACCGGTGTTCTTCTCCATTTGACAGCCGGACGACTTTCCTATCCGGATCCAGTTTGGCCGCTTCCCGGCAGGCCAGCCAATAAATGTTATAGTGTTCAAAGAAATTCTGATCTATAAAACCGGCCTCTTGCATGGACCGCTGCCCGCTGATAACAAGATGCAGCATACAGCGGGAATAGACATGCTCATCTTTGGAAATAACAGTAATCTCACCATCGCCGTCCAGTTCGCGGATTGTCCTGGCCGCGCTGATACCAGCGGCACTGGCGCCCAAGATCAAGTATTTCATTGGCGTTCTCCCTCTCCCGTTGCGGCGTTGCCGTTCGCCGGTTCCATTACAGGAATATTTACCGGTATCTTGCCGGTCCGTTTCGGCCAACGCAATAGCCCCGGTGGGGCAAGCTTCCACACAGAGGGGGAACGACCTGTCGTCGCAAAAGTCACACTTAACGGCCACCATGCCTTTCCCGTCGTCCGGCCGGATGATCCCGTAGGGGCAGGACATAACACACATCCAACACCCGGCGCATTTTTCCGGGTCGTGGTCTACCGTTCCCGTATCCGGGCTTTTAGTTAGCGCGCCGGACATGCAGGCGGCGACACAGGCCGGTTCGTCACAGTGCCGGCAGAGGATGGGCACCGGCTTGCCGTCAGTGCCCGCCTCGACGAAGTTTCTGGCCTGGTTGGCCGGGTTTTCCAGGTCCAGGGTCAAAACCGATTCAGCCGCGGAGTGGCCGGCCATACAGGCCACCTGGCAGTTCCTGCAGCCCTGGCATAATTCCTTGTTGATCAGGATGCGCTTCACGTGTTTATCACCCCTTATAACCCCAGCGCTTTTCTTTTTTGTTCAATGATTTCCGTCAACTTTTCCGCCGCCGGTTCAATTTCACCCTCCAGGATCACTTTACCGCCGGTGAGCTGTTCCATATCCTCCGTTAAAACTTTGCTCACCAGTTTGCTGCCGGTGACAAAGGGCGGTATGGCCAGGTGCAGCGGCAGGCCCAGGGCCAGTCCGAACGCGCCGTCGGCCAGGGCCTGTTCTTCCAGCCACTGGGGGGCGGACAGTACCAGTGGCAATTGGGGAATGTCGATATCCAGGGCCCTGGCCAATTCCGCAGCCACTATTTCCAGCCGTCCGATGGCCAGGCAGGGGCCGAAATTCAGTACCGGAGGGATACCCAACTTCCGGCAAACGGATTTTAGACTCTCGCCGGCAAGTTCCGCCGCCGCCGGGGACATCAAACCTAAGTTTTCCAGGCCGCCGCTGGTGCAGCCGGCGGACAGCACGATGATGTCCCGCTTGATCAATTCTTTGGTCAATCCCACGGTAAAGACATCATGCCCCTTGGCCGTCAAGTTTGAACAGCCTACCACCGCGGCGACCCCTTTAACGGCGCCACCGGCAATCAGGTCGATCAGGGGCTTGAAGGTGCCGCCCAGAAATTTTTTCAAAGATTTTTCGCTGATGCCGGTGATAGCATCATCATATCCGTGTTCAGGGATATCCATTTGCACTTTACCCCGGCGCCGGGTGTAGCTTTCCAGGGCCGCCTGCATTACTTTATCCGCCAGGGCCTTACTCTCGTTAGGGTCAAACCGCACGTATTCGGCGTTGGACTTTTTAGCCACGTCATCAAAACAGATCTGTTTAACCAGGAACTGCTCACAAATTGGCTCCAGGCCGGGCAACGTGCAGTTGAACTCGGACAGTACCAGGTCGATGCCCCCGGTGGCCAGCAGGGCCTCACTGGTGAAATTGTTTCCGGCATGACCGGCAAATGACTCCCGGCAATGCACCCCGCGCAGTTGCATATCCTGGCCTACGCAGGTGCAGCCGATAATCTTGAACCCTTTGGCCCCGGCCCGGCCGGCCAGAGCGGTGGCTTCCGGGGTGGATATGCGCTCCTGCAACACACCGATTAGGGAGTGCTGGTGGCCGGTAACCATGATGTTAATGTAATTCGGGTCAACCACGGAAAAGCCGACCCTGGCGGCGGTGATCTCCGGTTCGCCCAGCATAATATCGTTTAGATAGTTGGTTAGGGTTAACCCGTATAATCCCGTGGCAATGCCCAGTTTTAAGGCATGCAACAGCATATCCACCGGGTCGCTGGAAAGGTTGGTGCTGGTTTTGACGATGGCGTCGAACACTTCGGATTTGGCGCCGCCGGGGAGTATGCCTAGTTCCCGCCAGCGCCGGAACCTCGGCTGGTAGGCCAGTTTTTCCACCAGGGCCATCTGCTGCCCCCGGGGCCGGTAAAGGTCTTCCAGTACCAGGTCCGCTACCCGGACAGCCTGCCGCGCCGGGTCGGTTTCCCCGGTTTCCAGCAATTCCGCCAGTTCACGCAGCGTTTCGGGCCCTTTAATGGATAAATCGGTTTTTCCCCGGCCAATAGCCTTCAGGTTGTTGGCGGCGTTTTCCACAATATGCAGGTAACATGCCGCTCCGGCTGCCACAGCCCGTAAAAAGTTGCGGGCCACAATAGTGTCCGCGGTTGCCCCGCACACACCTTTGAGGGACTGGGGAGTAATCCGGCAGGGCCCGTTGGAGCAAAGCCGGCAGCAGACTCCCTGCCTGCCGAAGCCGCACTTGACGGCTTGGTTGGGCACCCGGTTGAAGGACGTTTCCACCCCGGGCTTGCTGCGCATGAAATCAACAAGTTTGCTGTCCGCCGAAGTACACATTGGCATTGGATTTTCCCTCCTGTGGAACAATTTATACTATACTTGAATAGTATACTTTGGGGTAAGTTTAAGAATAAAAAGTTGATGACCAAGACAATTGGAAAGTATACTGCGATAGTAAACTTTTCGTTAAAAAAAATAGGGTAATCCGAGATTCGTTTTAAGCGAAACAGACCTGGTACCAGTTATGATTTACTTAAAGTTTCAAAGTCATATTCTTTCAGCTTGTCATTAATGGCCTGCTGAATGGAGTACAGTGCTTTGTGAACGGAACATTTCGCAGTGTTTCTTTTATTGCATTCTTCCGGGGCGATCAAGCACCGGTTAATGTGGACCGGCCCCTCAACAGCTTCCACAACATCCTTCATGGTTATTTCCGCGGGTGATTTGGCCAGCGCGTAACCCCCGCCAACTCCACGGTAAGATTCAACAATGCCGGCCCGGCTTAATAAACGAAGGATCTTTAACATAAAACGCATCGGAATGTGTTCTTCTTCCGCAATTAGCCTGGCCTCGACCACTTTACCCCGGGGAAGTCGTGATAGATGTAAAACCGCCCGAAATGCATAGTCCGTTGCTTGATTAAGCCTCATCTTAAATTACCTCTCGCGGTTTAAAGTATACTAAGTGGATCCACTTTCTAATAATATATTCGCCCTGGCCTTATTTGTCAAGTGGCTCGAAAATATTTTATTGTTAGCCTTCTGAATAAACTTATTGTTTTAAGCAAAAATCCAGCAACTTCAAGCCGGATACCTGATCAAATTTCCTGATTGCGCCGGTGCCGCACAGTTCGAGGATGATCACTTCGGCTATCAGGTAAACCTCGGATTCGCCCCTGAGACAGCCCATCAGCGTCGTGTCGCCCCTGCCCAGGGCGGCGTGCAGGTGCGGTACGGGCTCGCCATTGTCCCGGTATAATGTTCCGATGCCGATGATTTCCCGGCAATCGTTGAACTTGCGCCAGACTGGAACAGGCGGCCGGGAGCACTCTTCCGGGCCTGCTACCAGCGCGGCTTCTTTCAGCGCGCCGATGACATAGAAGATCCCCGCTTCAATGTTTTCCCGCTCCGCCAGTTTCTTCAATTCATCGAGCAAGTTATCGCCGTGCTCCACATGGGCCACGAAAACCCGGCCTACTTTACCTTGCGAGTATTTCATTTTATAGTCCCTCCATTTGTTTTGCATCTGATTTCCCAAAACACACCGTTTAGTTAGCGCGTGATCACGGCCCGGCGTTGAAAATGTCCTCCAATTGATCTTCAATACCGCTCCCGCGGCATATCAAATGGGTATGACATGTCAATGCCACCTTTTTTCCTATGTTGATTGATATTTTACCAGAGAGGAGCTTAATTGGGAAACCCAAAACTGAACACTTGACTTTCTACTGGCCATGTATTATTCTTGGTTAAAATAATACGATAAATGAAACATTCGGGGGGGGGGGGTGGTACTAATAGAAAAGACGTTGTTTCAAAAATACCTGGATATTATTTTAAATAATATGGGTAGCCTGTATTCCCCCATGGAATGGCTGGAAGTCGACCTGGCCCTGTCCAAAACCGAAATTATCATCCTCCTGTTGCTGAACAGGGAACAAAATTTAAAAATAAGCGACATCAGCAAGCGCATGAATATGCCTTTAAGCAGCACCACCTTGATTATCGACCGCCTGGAGCAAAAGGAGTTGGTGGAGAGAATCCGGAGCAGTGAAGACCGCAGAGTGGTCCTGGTCAAGCTGACCCGGGCGGGTGAGGAACTGTGCTGGGAGATCTTCAGCAAAGTTGAACTGATGTTTAAAAATATAGTCGACAGGATTACGGCTAATTTAACGCAGGAAGAAGTGGAATTTTTGCAAAGGATCATTGCCAAAATCACCGGTTAATTTTTTTCGATTAATAATTCAATTTGCATTTTTTATTTTATTACCGGGAGGGCCGGGATGTTTAACGTAGGGGTGAAGTATTGCGGTAATTGTAACCCCGTTATCAACAGCAAAAAAATCCTTGACGCCCTGGTTAAGGGCATGCCGGGCTGCCGGTTCGGGCCACCGGATGCCGGTGTTCCCGCGTTGTTGATTTTAAGCGGCTGTGAGACGGATTGTGCCACCAGGCCCGGCTTACAAGTTGAGACAATTGTTGTCGCAGGTTTATCAGTTGATTATGTTAGTTGTAAAGAGGAAGATATTCCGGAAATAGTAACAAAAAAACTAATTGAAATCAAGGGAAGGATGATGGCTTAAGCGGACCCGGTGTTGCAGTAATTGTTAAAAGGATGCAGCCTTAAAGCAAATAATTTCCCAAAGTATATGCCGAAAGGAAGCAAGAGGCGGCGGGTTTTAAGATAACCCGCCTTTCTTGTTTATGTGTGCATACAAAAAACTCTTTAAATTCTTGTTAACGAGTACAAAGGTCTAATATGTGGGAAATGCGAATGAACTAGAAAAATTGAAAAGGAGGTTGCCAGGAAAATTTATTGCACAGGAGGGACGCATGCCTATGATGACGGGAGCGGAGTACATTGAGAGTTTGCGAAAACTGAATACGGAAATTTATGCTTTTGGACAAAAAATTGAAAACTTTGTGGATCACCCTCTTTTTCGCCCCCATATAAATGCGGCGGCAGTGACTTACGATATGGCCCATGAACCGGAATTTGAAGATCTGGTAACTGTAAAGTCCCACCTTACGGGAAAGAAAATAAATCGTTTCACTCATATTCACCAAAGCACTGAGGACCTGGTCAAGAAAGTAAAAATGTTGCGCATGATCGCCCAGCGTACCGGAACCTGTTTCCAGAGATGCGTGGGTTTTGACGGCTTGAATGCCTTATACTCGGTAACCTACGAAATGGACCAGGCGCTGGGGACCGGTTATCACAAGCGGTTTGTAGAATTTTTAAAGTACGTGCAGGAAAACGATTTAATGTCCGCCGGTTCCATGACCGACCCCAAGGGGGACCGCGGTTTGCGCCCCAGCCAACAGGCCGACCCGGACATGTATGTGCGGGTGGTCAAGAAAACAGGCGAAGGCATTGTCATCAGGGGAGCCAAGGCCCACCAGACGGGCATAGTAAATTCGCACTACATGGTGATTATGCCCACCGTCGCCCTGGGGGAGGCCGACCGGGACTATGCCGTGGCCTGCGCCGTGCCGGTGGACGCCCCCGGCATATTCCACGTTTTCGGCCGCCAGACCAACGACGAGCGGCGCCTGGAAGGCGAAATAGATACCGGCAACGCCAGGTATGGTATCGTGGGCGGCGAGGCGCTGACTGTTTTGGAGGATGTTTTTGTCCCCTGGGACAAAGTTTTTATGTGCGGAGAATACCAGTATGCCGGCATGCTGGTGGAAAGATTCGCTTCATACCACAGGCAAAACTACGGCGGTTGCAAGTGCGGGGTCAGTGATATTATTATTGGCGCCACCATGACTTTGGCCGAGTACAACGGTGCGGCCAAAGCTTCCCATATTAAGGATAAAATTACCGAAATGCTGCATCTCAGCGAGACATTATACTGCTGTTCCATTGCCTGCTCCGCCGAGGGAAGGAAAACCGCATCGGGCGCTTATTATGTAGACCCTCTTTTGGCAAATATTGTTAAACAAAATGTTACCCGTCATATTTACGAAATCTGCCGGCTGGCCCATGACATAGCGGGCGGTTTTATCGCCACTTTGCCTTCGGAAAAAGATTTTCTTAGTCCCAAAACCGGTCCCTTCCTGGAAAAATATTTCCGCGGCGTGGCCGGTGTGCCCACCGAACACAGGGTTAGAATAGCCCGGCTGGTGGAAAACATGACCGGCGGCACCGCCCTGGCGGAAAGCATGCACGGCGCCGGATCACCCCAGACCCAGAGGGTTATGATTATGCGCCAGTCCAACATGGAACATAAGAAACGGTTGGCCCGTAAACTGGCGGGTATCCCCGAGCAGGAATAAGGATCAAATTTTTTTATCGCAAATAATTTAAACTTTATAAATTATCTTTTTTATTAGTAAACAGGGGAGGGATATCTAGTGATTTCAATTGGTAAAGACCTCTGGCCATCCGAGTTTACCGAAGGAATCATCGAAGAAACCATCAACGGTGTAACCGTCAATGTCTACGCCGACCGCCCCAAAACGGTAATTGAAACTTTGCAAAACAGCGCCCGGCGTTTCCCTGATAAGGTGGCTTTGGTAATGGGAAATGAACGGATCACTTACGGGGAATTGAACAGGCGGGTCAATAACATGGCTTATGCTTTGCGAACAAGGTATGGCGTGAAAAAAGGCGACCGGGTGGCCCTTTTGCTGACCAACGGCATTCCCTTTGTCATTACGCTTTATGCCGTGGCCCAATTGGGCGGCATCGCGGTTCCCCTGAATACCAAGCTAAAGAGCGCCGAACTGGAGTACATGATTAAAAATTCAGGTTCCTGTATTCTGGTGCTCAACGACAGCTGGTGGGCAAACATTGAGCCGGTATTAAATTCCATCACCAACTGCCGCGAATTTTTTGTAGTGGGTAAACAGATACCCGGAACCAAACCATTTGGCGACTTAATTGATCCCGGCGCTCCGGAAACCGTGACGGAACAAATCGATGAACATGACGTTGCCTTTATTATGTACACTTCCGGCACCACGGGACTGCCCAAGGGAGCAATGAATACCAATTTTAACGTTATTCACACGATGATCAGCTACAAAAGAATATATGAACTTACTTCCGACGACAGGACAGTGATCGCCGTACCCCTGTTTCACGTTACCGGCCTTTACGCCCAGCTATTGACTTATATCAACCTGGGCTGCACCATCGTGCTCATGCCTATGTATAAAACGGAAGAAATGCTAAGGATACTGGAAGAAGAAAAAATCACCAGCATGATCGTGGTGCCAACCATATATGTAATGATGTTGATGCACCCCGATCATAAAAAGTATGACCTGTCTCATTTGCGGGTGGCGGGTTTCGGAGGCGCGCCCATTTCCGGGGAGACGGTAAAAATGCTCCGGGACTGGCTCCCTCAAATTGAACTGCATAATACCTACGGTCTTACGGAAATTGCCTCCCCGGGAACCTGTATGCCCAAGGAAGACGCGCTTAGGAAGCTGGGGTCAATCGGCCTGCCCTTCCCCGTAAACAAGTGCAAGGTGGTTGATCCGGTTACCGGAGAAGAATTGCCGCCCAACACCGAAGGGGAATTGCTGATCAATTCTCCCAACCTGACCCCGGGTTACTGGCAAAATCCCGAAGCAACCAAAAAGGCCATTGTGGACGGGTGGCTGCACACCGGGGATATCGCCAAAATTGACGAAGAAGGCTATGTCTATATCATGGACCGCATTAAGGACATGATCAACCGCGGCGGCGAAAAAATCTTCTGCGTCGAGGTTGAAGATGTTCTTTACAGCAACAACAAAGTCATGGAAGCGGCGGTGGTCGGCGTCCCGGACGAAGTTTACGGTGAGGTTGTCAAAGCCTTCATTGTCACCCGGCCCGGTTGCACTCTTACCGAGGAAGAGGTGCAGGATTGGGTGCGGGAGCGGTTGGCTAAATACAAAGTGCCAAAGTTTGTTGAATTTTTAACCGAGCTGCCTAAGAACCCCAATGGAAAAGTAATGAAAAATGTTTTGCGGGGAAAATAATGTTTCATCGCTTGAACTACATCAAAAAGAGGGGGGTATTTATTTGAAATGAAAAACTTGTTTGATTTAACCGGTAAAACTGCTATTGTGACAGGTGCTGCTTCCGGCTTGGGGCAGCAGATTGCAATTGGGGTGGCCGCTTATGGCGCTAATGTAGTTGCGGTGGGAAGCCCTCGTCATGGTGCCGAAAAAACGATTGAAGAGATTAAAAAAATAGGCGGTAAAGCAATTGGATTACAAGTGGACGTTTCGAACGCCGCTGAGGTTAAGCAAATGGCTCAATACGCGCTGGATGAATTTGGAGCAATTGACATTGCCTATAATGTGCCGGGAATTAATGTAAGAAAGGAGGCGTTGGATTTAACAGAGGAAGAATGGGATAGAGTTATCAAAGTAAACTTGAAAGGAGTTTATCTTTGTGCAAAAACTATTGGTGAAGTTATGGTTAAACAGCGTAGAGGTAGAATGATTAATATGTCATCAATATTTGGCACGGTTTGTATGAAGAGACAAGTAGCTTATGCGACCAGTAAGGGTGGTATTAACCAAATGACCAAGGTGCTTGCGGTGGAATGGGCTCCTTACGGGGTTACTGTCAATGCCATTGCGCCGGCATACATGAAAACTCCTTTAGTCCGTCAGGTCATGGAAGATAAGGAATGGTATGAGGACGTTAAAAGTAGAAATGCCATGCAGAGACTTGGTGAGCCGGAAGAAATAATCGGCCCGGCTGTATTCTTAGGTTCCGATGCTTCAAGTTTTATAACAGGAACGATACTTTATGTAGACGGTGGGTGGACTATCCTTTAATCAATAACTATTTTTTTGGCGGGAAAAGTTTTTATTTTTAGAAAAGAGCAAATTTTATTTATGGGGGGAAAATTAAGATGAAATCCCGGTGGATAATATTAATTATCGTCTGGTTACTATATATTATAAATTACTTTGACAGAACCAGCGTTTTAACATTTCTTCCATTAATCAGAGAAGACCTAAATCTTACCCATGGGCAAATTGGCACCGCTGCTTCGGTATTTTTCTTTGCCTATGCGCTTGCCCAGTTTTCTGCAGGTTGGTTATCTGACCGCATTGGTCCCAAAAAAGTTATAGGAATTGCCATTTTTGTTTTCTCTTTTATAACCTTTGTTACCGGCCTGGTAAAAAACTTTACCCAATTTATTTTAATCAGATTGGGCCTTGGATTGGGTGAGGGACATCATTTTGCACCGGCAAACAAGACCATAGCAAACTGGTTTCCCAAAGAAGAAAAAGGTCGCGCGACAGGATTTTTCTCTACAACTTGGGCAGTAGCACCCGCGATTATTCCAGTGACTGTTACCTGGTTAGCTGCTAGTTTAAATGGTTGGAGACCAGTGTTCTATTGTTTGGCTGTTTTTGGTATATTGGGTATTTTCTTGTTGTTTTACTTTATTGAAAATACTCCAAAAGAAGCGTTAGAAAAGGGGAAAATATCAAAGGACGAATTTGAATACATTAACTCAGGTCTAATTCAAATAAACGATGAAAAAAGTTCAAAGATAAGCACCAAAGATTCTCTGAGAATTCTTCTAAAAGATGCCAGTTTTTGGAGCTACTCCTTTGCACTTTTCTGTGTTCTGGGAATTTATTGGGGTAGTACAAGCTGGATTTCCTCTTTTTTATATGAACAATATGAGTTTAGTATTAAAACTATGGGTGCTTTAGCATCATTACCCTATGTTGCAGCATTTTTTGCAATGATGACCGGTGGGTGGTTAATGGACAGGGTTTTTAAGGGCAGGGTAAAACCTGTTTTGGCTGCGTCATTCATTTGCAGCATTCCTATCTTGTTGCTAATTGCTAAAGTTCCACAAGGCAATAATGGCCTTCTTGTTTTAATGTTAATTCTTCTTGGGTTCTTTACCAACTTATCGTTTGGTGTGGTTTATGGGTATCCTCAGGTAAGATACCCAAAGGAAATTTTAGGATCAGCAGTAGGGATTTCAAACGGTATTGGTCAGTTTGGTTCATTTATAGCACCCTTGGTTGCAGGGTTTTTAGTTATTAAAAATGCAGAAGGTATTTTTTATACCCAGGTGTTTGCCTTTTTCTCTGTCGTTGCCATTGTTGGATTAATTTTTACACTTTTATTAAGTGAGAAAACTTATAACTATGAGGAAAAAATTGGGGGAGTTCAAATAGCGTCCAGCTCTGCAATAAGAAAAGTTTAATGAATTAATTCATCCCAAGCAGTTTATTTAATAATTAATAATTTAGCCGGCGCTAATTTCACTGCTAACAAAAGTAGTGTTAAGCGTTCGGCTTATTTATTTATGATATTTTTATGGAGTAAAGACTTTTATATCTAAATATTATAAATTTTGTATTTTTGCATTTTTCGTATTAAAGTAGTGCGATGGATACCTAGCCTTTGTGCCACGGTTTCTAGAGAATTAGTATAACTCAATGCCTTAATAATTAACTTTTTTTCAAATTCCTGAACGGCATTTTGCAGATTGGAAATCTCGAGCCCGTTAATGATCAAGCCGGGAGTGGGGTTTAAAAGACCCAATTCTTCCTGAACAATGCTTTTGGTAATTTCCTTGTCGGGATAAAGGACGACAATCCGCTCAATTAGATTTTCCAGCTCCCGTACATTACCGGGCCATTCGTATGATAGCAGTAATGATATGGCATCGGAGGTAAAACGCTTTTGGATGTGATAATCCAGTCTCATCTTATTTAAAAAATGGTTGATTAATTCAAAAATATCTTCGGGCCTTTGGCGCAGTGGAGGTATATTGATTGGGACGACATTTAATCGATAGTATAAGTCTTCCCGGAATTTACCCTGATCAACAAGTTCACGAAGGTTACGGTTTGTTGCGGCAACAAATCTTACATCTGCCTTTACCGGGTGTGTTGCGCCCACCGGGAGGAATTCCCGTTCCTGTAGCAAACGTAACAGCTTTACCTGCATAGAGATGGGAAGTTCGCTAATCTCGTCCAGAAAAAGAGTACCTCCGTGTGCAGCCTGGACGAGCCCCTTTTTGCCGCCATGCGCCGCCCCGGTAAATGCTCCGGCTTTATAGCCGAACAGTTCTGATTCAAATAATTCCGAAGGGATAGCCCCCGCGTTAACTCGCACAAAAGGCCCGTTATTGCGCCTGCTCAAATGGTGAATCAGCCTGGCAATCACTTCCTTGCCCACACCCGATTCGCCCGTAATAATCACCGTGGAATCGAAGCATGCCGCCCGGCTGGCTTTAGACAATACATCTTGCATGGCCGGGCTTTTAGAAACTATCTTCCCAACCCCCTCGATATATACTTGAGTGTCGGTGTTCATGGGTTCCCCGTTGAGATCGTTATATGGTCTTACCGTGGTTACTACAAAAATTATATTTCCGTTCTGATCATAAATGGGGGTGCCGGAAGCGAGTAATTTTCTGTTATTGGGCAAGATGGTTTGGGGAATGATAAAAGGTTTGTTCTCCGCCAAAACTTTTAAGGTTACGGAATTGTCAAGAACTTTTTGCTTGAGCATATCGCTCATGTGCAAGCCGATAAACTCGCTTGCCTGCAATCCGCTCAGCATTTCATAACCTTTGCTGGCCGCGATATTATAACCGTTACCGTCGGTTATCCACAACCCGTATGCATCTTCCCCGTTTTCATTATTCCGTTTTTTTTCATAATCGTTAGTGGCAGGTAGCATTATTGTCCCTCCCTGCTGTGCAGATTTGCACTGAAAAGGAGTGCGGATTTGCACGGAATCCGGAAAATAAACAGTATTGAAAGCCCAAAAAAGCTTCGCGTTTATGATGCTAAATGGATGGCATCATTTTTGCTCACAATATTCAGAAAGATAAAAATAATATTTCTTTATTTATTAATTTAACACTACTTAATTTCCTTGTCCATTTTAAGAGGGTAAAAAAATGAGAGGAGGGATTGATTATTTTATTCCAACAGCAAAGCATTCAGAAGCAGGTAAGTAAAAGTACCGGTATCAATTCTTCCAGGCAATATAAGGGTTTTTCCCTGAGGGGTATATTTTATCAACAATTGATTGAAATGTTATTAGGCGGTCATGGTGTCCAGGATCTATTGGAAACAATTTATAAAAATATAAGGCTACCGGTTATGATAATTTCCTCCGCCGGAGAGGTACTTCATTATGCCGGTTACGATCAATGCCCCGGTTTAGTGCTTACTCGTTCTTTTTTATCTTTGGAACAGCACAAATTTTCTTATGAAGAAAAACCGAAGAAATATAGCTTTGAAATCGACGGTAAAAGCATTGAATGCCTTGTACTGCCGCTGTTACAAAGAAAAGGAAACATGGCTTATTTAATTGTTGCTGCACAAAGAAAAAATGTTAACCGGCCAATGCTGGAACTACTACAGGCAGCGGCCCAGGTGCTGGCTTTGGAGATGGACCGGGAGGATCGCCTTTATTTTTTTGAAACGAAGCATCAAACGGAATTCATTTTAGATATTCTTATGGAAGAAAATCCCAAAAAGGAGAAGTTAAAGTTGGCCTCACGTGTTTGCGGGCGGAATTTGGAAGAGCCGCATCTTGTTTTCGTGGCCGCTTTCACCCCTGGGGAGTATAAACTAAAAGAAAAATCAACCCAAATATTTAAAAGCAACCTGAAATTAATTATGGGCCATAATTTTCTTGATCTGGCTCATGGCGATTGGTACGTTGTTTTGGTGCCGGAAAAAAGTAAGAATTTACAGGATATCATTGATTTAATGCGGCAGATACACAGAAAAACGAATATGGAACTACCTGAAGGCACCAGGTTATTCACGGCTTGCCAATCTTTAGTGCGGCGTGAATACAATCTGGGAAAAGGCTATAAAGAAGCTCGCTTTTCTTTGGAACTGGGCTTGTCGACCGGTGGTGGGGATTCTTTTATTCAATTTGACAAGGTCGGCATTTCCGGTCTCCTATATAATTTGTGCCAGAACCCGGCTTCAGCTAACATATTAAGTGAGTATTCCAAAGGGAAATTGGGCCGGTTGATCAATAACGACATGTTGCATAAAACGGAATTGTATCCTACTTTATCGGTTTACTTGGAAAACAACGGTAATATTACGGTCACTGCCGAAAAACTTTTTATTCATCCGAATACTTTACGTTACAGGATAAATAAAATTGAAAAGTTGCTAAACACGGATTTATCAAAATTTGAAAGCATAGTTGAATTGGCTATAGCTTATAAAATTGATCAATTACTTAAAATTAAATACGTTTAACACTTTCATTGTTTGTTGAAACAATTACCAGCGATAATTTTAGAGGGCGAAGGTATAACATGAACCTTCGCCCCAATTGCGTTAATTTAATGTAGTCGTAATTTTTCCTAAGGTTTAAAATAAAGCCTTGGTAAACTTTCGCTGCTGCCATTGGTTTTCGGTGTTATTTCAAGAACTTCGCGATATATTCCGCCAAGTCCACCACCCGGCAGGAATAACCCCATTCGTTGTCGTACCACGCCATGACCTTGACCAGCTTGCCGCCCAGCACCATGGTGGACAGCGCATCCACAACGCTGGACCTGCTGTCCCCGTTAAAGTCCCTGGAAACCAGGGGTTCGGTGGAATAGCCCAGGATGCCCCGCAGTTCTCCTTCCGCCGCGCTGCGCAGCGCTTCGTTCACTTCGACCGCGCTGGTCGGCCTTTCAACCTGGGCCACGAAGTCCACCATCGACACATTGGGCGTCGGCACCCGTACGGCAAAACCGTTCAGTCTACCCTCCAGCTCGGGGAGCACCATGCCCACCGCTTTAGCGGCGCCGGTGGTGGTGGGGATGATGGACAGCGCCGCAGCCCTGGCCCTCCTCAAATCCTTGTGGGGAAGGTCAAGGATTTGCTGGTCGTTGGTGTAGGAGTGCACCGTGGTCATCATGCCGTACTCAATGCCGAAATAACGGTGGAGTACCTTCGCGATGGGGGCCAGGCAGTTGGTAGTGCACGAAGCGTTTGAGACGACGTTGTGCCGGTTGTGATCGTATGTTTCGTGGTTAACCCCCATAACCAGGGTGGCGTCTACGTTTTTGCCCGGCGCGGTGATGATTACCTTCCCGGCCCCTGCCTCCAGGTGCAGTTGGGCGCTTTTCATATCCACGAATTTTCCGGTGGCTTCAATTACGATATCCACACCGAGATCTCCCCACGGTATTTCGGCCGGGTTTTTAAAGCTGGTTACGTTAATGCTTTTTCCTTCTATTAATATACTTTGTTCGGTGGCTTCGACCGCTGTGTCCAAGGTGCCGTGCACGGAGTCGTACTTCAGAAGGTGGGCAAGCGTCGCCGGCGAAGTGAGGTCGTTTACTGCCACGATTTCCATACCGGTACACCTGTTTCTGCAAATCCGGAATACGTTTCTTCCGATTCTACCAAAGCCGTTAATCCCAACTCTAACTTTCATCAAAACGCCTCCTTTCAAGGTAGGGACTTTTAAATATTACTCATTTTTAAATAAAAGATTAGTTAAATTTATCAGATCTAGAAAGTCTGCTTGTGAAAGATTCTACACGTTATCCGGTTAATTGTAAATATGGTAAAAGTAAAAAGGGTACCACCAGTATTTTTGGCAAAAACTGTTTGCTCATGAGAGTTTAGTTAATTTAAGTGTACCCTACTATAGCGGGGTTTTAGCTTGGCTGGCCCCGCTTTTATTCTATAAAGTTTTTAATAAAAATACATTGACAGAAGATAGGAAGTCTTTTATATTAGATCATAAGGATATAATTATATAAGTAACTGAATAATTTTAATAATATCGTTTATAGCACAAATTTATTAACTTTACGGAAGGATAAAGGAGGAATTTATATGGTTTAACAGGCTGCGTACTAATTTACGCCCTGCAAAAATAAGTAGTTACCAGTTAACCAATCAGTAAACTGCAAAATACAATTAAGATGCTTTTGGGGAGATGAACAATATGACCTTCATGGCAATATTACAGAGCGGTATTAACGAACTTCTGGAATACCTGTCGGCGCACGTGCTCACCTGCCTGGTGCCGGCCTTCTTCATCGCCGGCGGCATTGCGGCGGTGGTGTCCACCGGCGCGGTGTTAAAATATTTCGGCCCCCGGGCGCCCAAGCACCTGGCTTACGGGGTGGCCTCGGTATCCGGCGCCATTTTGGCTGTCTGCTCCTGCACCGTGCTGCCCCTGTTTGCGGGTATCCACAAAAAAGGCGCGGGGCTCGGCCCGGCGGTCACGTTTCTTTTCTCCGGTCCGGCCATCAATATCCTGGCCATAGTACTCACCGCCCGGAAAATGGGCTGGGAGCTGGGCCTGGCCCGGGCCATAGGCGCTATATCGTTTTCCATTATTATCGGCCTGTTAATGGCCTTCATCTTCAGGAAAGAAGAAGTTGCCGGCAGCGATGACGGCGGCATGTTTGCCGGTGAAGAGGGCAAGCCGGTGGGTCATCTTTTGGCTTTCTTCGGCACTCTGGTGGCCATCTTGCTGTTCGGCACTGCGGCCATTCCCTTCTGGAGCAAAATCGCCATTATTTTCTCGCTGCTCAGCTTTTTGGCCGTGGTGCTCACCCAGTGGTTCGATGGTGACGAAGTAAAGGAATGGCTGGTGGAAACCTGGAAATTCGTTAAGCTGATATTCCCCATCCTACTGGTGGGCGTGTTTGTGGCCGGTATCCTCAAAGCCGTAATTCCCCAGCACTGGATTGAGGTTTCGGTGGGCGGCAACGGCCTGTCGGCCAACCTGCTGGCCTCGGTGTTCGGCGCGCTGATGTATTTCTCCACCCTGACCGAGGTGCCCATCGTCAAGGCGTTTTTGGACATGGGCATGGGCAAAGGCCCGGCCCTGGCACTGCTGCTGGCCGGCCCCTCGCTTAGCCTGCCCAACATGCTGGTGCTCCGGAACGTCATGGGTACCAAAAGGACCATCGTATATGTGCTGATTGTAGTGGTGCTGTCCACACTTACGGGCATGGTATTCGGGAGCATTGTGGGTTAAATGTAAAGCGGGCTGGAGAGGCATTCCTCTACCCCCGCTTTTTCTTATCAGCCGGGTTTTCAGTCACCGGCTTCTTTCTTACGCCTGGCGGCAAAAAATCGTTTCAGGTTACCGGGTACATCTTTTATTGGCCGGGGATTATCAGCGGCTTTATTGCCTCCCCCGTAAACCTCTCTAAGAATGGCCTCGATGATCATGGCTCTGGGAGGCACGGTGTATTCCCGGCCCTGGTATACCCATACCCGGCAGTCCACATCCTCGCCGCAGAGATCGCCGCAGGACTCACACAGGCTTTCTTTAACGTCCAGCTGGATATCCTTACCGTTGATACGAATGGTAGGAGAACTGATAAACCCCAGCTCGCGGGCCTGTTCTTCGGTTTGCACGTGAACCTTGCGTACTGTAACCTGCATGCCGGTTGCTTCAAGAACACGGGCCACCTCCGCTATAGCTTCTTCCAGGGTGTTTTCGGTGCCCCGGCAACGCGTGCAGGTGCTTAAATCGAGATATAAAAAGTCAATTTCCAGCCGACGCGGCTGGTCCGCAGGTTGTACCGGGTTGCAGCACGAGGAACCGGCGGTGCAGCAGGAGGTGGTGTTTGCGGTGGCCGGGTTGTTTGTTGTTCCGCAACAGCAACCGCCTTTGGTATTGGTATTGCTCATAGTTAACCCTCCCCAATGGTATATTTTACTTGCCAATGCTGTCATATATCAAATTAATTTGATATATGACAGCAAAAAAATTTACGTGGTCTTAATTGTAAAGTCCTTATTTAACTGGTCCAGATAATCTTGCAGAGTTTTTTTGTTAATAGAATAAAACTTCCATTTGCCCCGGGGTTCCTCCGTGACCAATCCGGCTCCGGTCAGTTCTTTCATATGGTAGGAAACCCTGGACTGAATCATGCCCAGTTCGGTCATCAACTCGCAATTACACATGCCGTACCGGTGGTTGTCATGCTTGTTCGTGGCGCAGCAAGTTCCTTCGCTGCGGGCCAATAGCAACATGATTCTGTACCTGATCGGGTCGCTTAAGGCTTTGGCGATTTTAACACTATCCATGCCGGTATTATATCAAAAATTTTTGATGGGTTCAACTTTTCACTGGCACATCAATTCAGCAATGTATTTTTTGTTTTCTTCCAGATGGCATATTTCGGTTGGCGGCGGTTACCACCTGGCAAAACCCTTGCCCAGCACCTCGCTGGCATCCGAAACGTACATAAACGCGCCGGGGTCGATTTTTACAACAATATCCTTGAGACGGGCCAGTTCAAACCGGTTGATTACGCAGTTTATCACTGTTTTTTGCGTATTGGAATAAGCACCGTGGCCGGCGAAAAAGGTTACGCCCCGGTGCAGCTCGCGGATAATCTGGTCCGATATTTGGGCGGCCTGATCAGATATGATGATCACAGATTTATTGGTGTTCAGGCCAGTGATTACCGAATCAACCGTCTTGCCCAGTACGAACATTGAGATAATGGTATACAGACCGGTGTTGACGGGGAAAAAGAACAGGGAAGCGGCAATAACAAGTAAATTGGAATAGAAGGTTACCTCGCCCAGGCCGAGGTTTTTTCTTTTTTTCAACACCATCGCGACAATATCGGCCCCGCCGGTGCTGCCTCCGGCCCTGAAAATGAGGCCCAAGCCAGCTCCGCCCAGGGCGCCTCCGAAAACGGCGGCCATGATCAGGTCGATTTGGGGCGCCGGAACAAGATTCTTTGTCATGGCCAGCAACGCGCTCAAGGCGAAAGTGCCCGCCAGGCTGTAAAGCAAGAACCGGCGGTTGATTTCCCGGTAACCCCACCAGAAAATAGGGATATTGATCAATAAAATCATCAAGGAAACCGGAACTTTAAACAAGTAATTCAAGATAATGGCCAGGCCGGTTACTCCCCCGGTCAACAAGTGATAGGGAATAATAAAAGTATTGATACTAATTGCTGTTATAAAAGCGCCGGCGCCGATGAGGGCCAGGTCTGCGGAAATTCGCTTCAATCCGGCGCTATGAAAACTAAACCGGCGCAGCCACCCGATTGTTGACATATGCAAAACTTTTCACCTCGAAAACGCGTCTTTTTAACCTGTCGGCAAAGTCCATGGGGCAAAAGCCGCACCATGTTCCCGGTGTTTTTGTTATTATGTACAAATAATAATCGGGTTGTCCCTGTCAGATAAAGTTAAACACAGATTATTTTGTTAGAAACATCTTGAAACTCATTAATAAATTTTGATAAAATTTAACTGAATGAATGGTCATTTATTATTTAATATTAAAGGAGTTAAATAAAGTGAACATAAAAAAAATAAAAATTCATTCGTACCTTTTCCGAACGTTTATCCTTGCAGCGCCGGGGGGCGCAATTATCGTGTATGTAATAATGAACTTTATTAACAACATATATAGTTCCATGCTGCTGGCCGGGCTATTATCAGGTCTGCTGGGAATAGCAATAAGCGCTAAAAATTATAAGCAGCTCATCGCACCAATGAAAGCCATTATCGATGATCTCGATACGCTTGTGGCCCAAAGCCGGATCAAGGGATTATCCATAAGAACCATACACGATATCAAGCAGGCCTTTCGCCAAATACTGAATAATTTAACCCGGGATTTGTCAAAGGTTACTGCTGAAATTCAAAAAGCATCCAGTCAAATGACCAATGCTTCAAAAGAAACATCTGACGGTGCAATATCAACGGCATCGGCAATCAGCCAGGTTGCGGCCTCAATTCAACAGGTTGCGGCCAATTCACAGCAAATAGCCCAATCGTCCACTCAAACCGCTGATTACGCTAATGAGGGCAGAAAAGGCCTGAGTCGTATCGCGGGCCAGATGAATAACATTCAAAAAGTATCCATTCAAAGTTCGGAGGCAATTCGGAGCTTGAATGAAACAGCGCAACAAATATCGCAAATTGTTGAGATTATTACCCAAATAGCCGAGCAAACAAATTTACTGGCCTTAAATGCGGCTATTGAAGCGGCCAGGGCGGGATTCTCCGGGCGGGGCTTTGCCGTGGTTGCGGAGGAAGTGCGCAATTTAGCCGAAAAGTCGGCTGATTCAGCCAGGGAAATTCAAAAATTGATCGAATTGACGCAGCAAAAAACTTGGGATGCGGTACAGGTGGCCAATCAAAGTATTTCACAGGTTGAATCCGGGTTGGAAGTGGTGAAGGAAGTGAGCGAAACCTTTGAACGGATTCTTATTTCCGTAGATAATTTGGCGGGTGAAATACAATCAGTAACCGCAGCCACTGAAGAAATGGCATCGGCGATACAAAGTGTCACCGATACCGCGGAAAAACAAGCCGCAAACATGGAAAACGTCACTTTAAATGCGCAAAATCTAAATGATTTGTCCAAGGAACTCGAAAAGCTCGCCGTAAGATTTGATATTGCCGGAACCGGTGGCAATAAAGTTTATGGAACATAAGCCATTCAGGGAAGTGCGTCCCGGGCACCGGGCGGCCTGCCACGCGGTATCGTCAATATACAGCCGCGAACCGGTTATAGTAAAGTGTATAAACGGTACGGGAGGAAAGGCCATGACCAAAAAAAACAACCGGGTTCGACGCGATGACGAATGGATTCTAGTGAATAATACAATCGCAATGGCCGTTTTTAAAATCATCGCCGGCAAGGAAGGCATGCTCCATTACCCTGAATATGAAATCTATGCCAGCGGATGTTTTTTGTAAAACTCCTTGGTTTTCAACCTCAGCCGGCGAAGTATAATATTTAACCACCCCCGCGGCAATCTTTTGGGCCAGAACATCTAAGTATTCCGGATATTGCAAAAGTTTCCTTTCGTGCGGATTGCTTAAAAAACCGGCTTCCACCAGTACCGCAGGTACCTTGGTATTGCTCAACATATAGCAGTTGCTGATCTTGGCGATTCTCTTTTTCATACCCGGTATGGTTCTAAGTTCCTGCTGTATGGCCAGCGCCAGTAATTTACCTTCCTTTGACTTTGGGTGGTAAAAAGTTTCAGCCCCCTCGTAGGATTTTTGGCGCAAGCTGTTGACGTGTATGGTAATTACTAAATCAGCTTTGTGCGATTCAATGAGTTTAATTCTCCGGTTTAAATCGTACCGCTTGGCGTCGCGACCGTGCAGTCCAACAATAGCGTGGTTATAATCCCCGTCCCGGGTCAAGATTACTTTGGCGCCGGCGTCTTGAAGGTACTTTGATAATATCTTTGAGATTTTGAGATTAATATCCTTTTCATAAATATTCCCCCAAACTGCGCCGGGATCATAACCGCCATGCCCGGGATCAACAGCAATAGTTTTTGACTGCAACGGTTTTTTAGCTGCTGCATTTGCCGCGGCAGGCTGATGTATAACAATAAATAACGCCAGAATTACAATAAATATGTTTTTCATGTCGCCCTCCGGGTGTATCGGCTCTGGTTAATGCAATAATTCAGACAGATAAACAAACTCGATTCCCCTGGCTTCCATTACCGGTAGCATCTCCTTGATAGCCCGGGCCATTTTTTCTCCGCCCAAACCCACATGGCCGATCCCAATGGCGCTGCCTTTGGCCAGTGCTTCATCCGCCAGGAGATGTAATTGTTTTTTGATGTAAGCCGTGCTTTTAACGTCGTCCAGGAATATATCCCTTTGGGCATAGGCAATACACATACTCTGAGCCAGGGGAACAATCTTTGATTCTTCCGAAGTCCTGCTGTCCAATACGTAAAATCCCTTTTCCCTGGCCACTTCCAGCACCGGGCGGATCAGGTCCTCCCTGGCAGTAATCAATGAGCCCATGTGGTTATTGAATCCGCTGGCGTAAGGCACCTGATCGAAATCACGGCGTACCTGGTTACGAATTTCTTCAGGGGTCATGTTGGAGGTTATGGCTCCGGGTCCCAACCAGCTGGCTTTACCTCTGAGTGGCTGCATTGGCAAATGAACGATTACCTCGTATCCCCGCTTTGCCGCTAGCGCGGCCTGCTGCCTTGAATATTCCAGGTTCGGCATGACCGCAAAGGTCAGGGGCCTGTCGACAGTGAGTATTTCTTTTAACCCCCTGGGGTTGCTTTGCCCGAAATCGTCGATAACAATAGCGACCTTGGCCTTTTTGCCTTCCATTATTCCCCCGGGGACCCTGGTTAACGACGGTTTACCACGGTAAAGCGGATCACTGATATCCATGTGCCCGGCCAGGGTTTTTCTTTTTCCACCGTTGACCATAATTTGTACCTGCTGTATTTCCGGGAACTCGAATAGGGTACAGGCAATGGCGCCGAGTGTTATCCATTCCCCTTCGCTGCCGATAAAACCGGATTTAATGCTTTTAATTGAAAGGTCCACTATAGCAAGGGATTCCGATATTTTTAAGTCTTTAATAGTAATGCCGTCAGGTATGCACGGGCTTAGCGCTTCCTTTTGCTGCGGGCCATCCACCAGCTGTTCCAGCGCCGAACGGGCCAATTCTTTAACCGTGCCTTGCGCCGTATTATTTACCGGGCTCATTTCTTCTGCGGCCATAAACAACCCGGTTTTGTTTTTAGGTACAAAATACAAGCCAGGTGGTTTGGCATTATTATTTACCTCCGCCGTACCATCACGCTCATATTTAAGCGCATTCGGGTTTATGGAATTATCTACGGGGCAGGTATGATTAAAGTAATTGATTATGCCTGTGCAAATCGACCGGGCTATCTTTTTGTGGTATGCGGGATCGGCCAAATATTGCCGGTCCCTGTCGCTGGAAATGTACCCCATCTCCACCACCACGGAGGGTATTTCCAGGTGGTTTAAAACGTAATAGTTCCTGGCTCGAGGCGTCCTTTTGATCACTTCGGGAATACGCCTTAATTCATTTTGTATGTTTTGGGCCAGGCACTGCCCTGTACGGTTATCCTCATTGTAAAACACCACCGCCCCGGCCCTGTTTCCTTTGGGGGAGGAGTTGATATGCAGGCTTACAAATATGTCAGCCTTGTTTTTAGATGCGAAGGCAACTCTCTCATCCAGATCATTATTTCTTTTTAAGGAAAAAAATTTTTGACCGGGCTCATAGTCACCTTCTCTGGTAAGTTTCACAGCAGCGCCTTCAAACTCCAGCATTTGGGCCAGTTTGCGGGCTACCGCAAGGGTGACGTCCTTTTCTAAGATTTTGCCTTTATCTGTACAGCCGGCGTCATTGCCACCGTGCCCCGGGTCAATGACTACAGTTTTTCCCCTGACGTTTTTTAGCGCAGGAACTGGATTTTCCTCACTAAAAATACTGCAAATGCCGGTTAAAATTAAGCTTACATAAAGCAGAACCATAATGGTTGGCTTTTGTTTATGCAGCTTGTACATTAAACGATCTCCCTCTTTCCGTGTATCTATAAGTCAAGTGAATGGATGCAACAATTATCTTAAGGCTATAGAGATATTTTTTTAAAAAAGTCTTCGGGTAATTCTCCTCACTTAAAAACAGTTATTGGAATATTGTTACTCTTAAATAACGTTGTGGCGTTTGAAAACAATGGCAAAAACAGTATCGTTAGCCCGGTAATAAATAATGTTGTACAATAATATGGGGCGCATTACCGGGTGAACTAGCCTGAAAAAAGCCCGGGAAACGGCATGGGCGTTTATTATTGATAACTTAATAGAGCTCAGGAGTGAATGTACCTTTGAAGGGTACGGTGCGCAACGTGGTGGATTTCGGGGCTTTTGTGAATATCGGGGTGAAAAACGACGGACTGGTGCATATTTCCGAAATGACGGCTGATTATGTCCGCCACCCGCTGGACCTGGTTTCCGTGGGTGATGTGGTAACGGTGCGGGTGCTTTCGGTGGACGCGGAACGCGGCCGGATCGCGCTGACAATGAAAAGTACGGTTTGAAATTTACCGGGGATACATGCCGACTTGTTCAAAATGACAATTGCATCTATCTAGCCAACGATCAAAATCTGCAAACCTCCCCGCGCATATGTTAACGGGACGCCGGCGAAATTTCCGGCATCCCGTTGGTGTACGCTATAAACCTGTTATTATGAACGAGCATGCTTTTTTCGTTACTCTTATCTATAGGGCGCTCTGGCGGTTTCTTCCGTTCGTTTTGCAATTTTACTATTCAGGTCGGAGCTGCTTAAGGTTAACGCTTGCAGCATACTGCAAATCCGCCGGATCGCCCTTACAACTCGTTATTTTGTCGCGTTAGTGAGTCTTAATTAATCTATTGGTTAATTAACCAGAATATCCTTGAGATCCTGCTCCGGCGTGGTGATCAGCTTCAAATTGTAATTCTCTTGGATCACGCTTAGCACGTTGGGTGTCAGGAACGCCGGGGCGGAGGGACCGATGCGGATGTTCTTCACGCCCAGGTGCAGCAGAGTGAACAGGATAGCCACCGCTTTCTGCTCGAACCAGGACAGCACCAGGCTCAGGGGCAGGTCGTTGACGCCGCAATTGAAGGCGTTGGCCAGCGCCACGGCCACCTGGATGGCGGAGTAGGCGTTGTTGCACTGGCCCATATCCAATAGGCGCGGAATGCCGTCAATTTCTCCAAGGTCCAGGTAGTTGAAACGGTACTTGCCGCAGCCCAGGGTGATGACGATGCAGTCCCGGGGAACCTGCTTGACGAATTCGGTGTAATAGCTGCGGGAAGCTTTGGCGCCTTCGCAGCCGCCCACCAGGAAGATGTGGCGGATTTTGCCGGATTTTACGGCGTCGATCACTTTGTCGGCAATGGACAGCACAAAGTTGTGGTGGAAGCCGGTGGTGAGGGTGCCGCCTTCCTTCTCCGGCAGAGAGCCCAGAGCTTTGGCTTTTTCAATTACCGCCGAGAAGTCCCGGTTCTCGATGTGGGTAACGCCCGGCAGCCTGGCGACGCCGCAGGTGAACATGCGGTCCTTGTATGATTCTTTAGGAATCAGGACGCAGTTGGTGGTGCCCAGGATGGCGCCGGAGAATTCCTCGAATTCCTTCTTCTGGTTCTGCCACGCGGAACCGTAGTGGCCAACCAGGTTCTTGAATTTTTTCAGTTCCGGGTAAGCGTGGGCCGGCAGCATTTCACCGTGGGTGTAAACGTTGACCCCTGCGGCTTCGGCCTGTTTTAGCAGTTCATACATATCCAAAAGGTCATGGCCGGTAATTAAAATGGCGGGGCCGGGTTTAAAGCCGGTGAATACTTGTGTGGGTTCAGGAGAACCAAAACGTTCTACGTTGGCCTTGTCCAGCAGTTCCATGGCGCGCAGGTTCATTTCGCCGCACTCAAGGACTTTCTGCACGTGGTTATTCAGGTCGAAGTTGACGTTGGTGAGGGTGGTAAACAAGGCGTTATGCATGAAAGCGTCAACTTTTTCGTCACGGTAGCCCAGTTCCCCGGCGTGGAAGGAATAGGCTGCGATGCCTTTCAACCCGATAATCAGGGCGTCCTGCAGGCTGGCGATGTCCTCGTTCTTGCCGCATACTCCCACTTTGGTGCAGCCGGTTCCGCCGGCTGTCTGTTCACACTGGTAACAAAACATTCGTATCTTCCTCCTTGAATTTTTTTTCGCTAATCAAGCTGTCATTTATTTTTCTGTTACCTATACTCTAATCGAGAAATCCAATGGCAACTATGATCAAGCTCACACTTTGAATTTAATCTTGGTCACATCAGCCGTCCACTGATCACATCTTGTCGCACGTCGAACGGGTTTCAGTAACTTCCGCCCCCGGCGGTTTACGAGAGTAAAAGCAAGTAATGATTTAATTGCAATCGGCGCAACCGGGGGAAAGACGGCAAGGGGAGGCCACGCCAACCGGGAGCTTAAGCGTATGTACATGGAGGGCCGGGTTTCACGCCGGTTTTTATGAAATTGGAAAGGGAAAACAATGAACGCAATGAACAGGCCAACCGGCAGTTGAACGAACTGTATAAAAAATACCCCGAGCTGCTGCTCCAGGAGCAGGAGTTCACCGCGCGTAAAAGCTGCTTTACGCCGAGCACCAGGTGTGGAAAGACTGCTGGGCGAGGGTATTTTAAGCGAGGAAGCGGGGGACGAAGAAAACGCCGGGTTCTGGAACAGATTGAATCGCTGGAAAATAAAGAACGGTTTTAAAAATGTCAACCCCCGTGGTCTCCGGGGGTTGTTATCTGCAATTAAAGCGCACCACTTATTTCCAAATCATGGTATAATATTTTCTAATATTAAAGGGCAATATTATAATTTGTTATCGTCTTACACTTGGTCTAAATTGGTCCAGAATGCCCAGTGCCATGTGGGCAAGGCCAAAGCCGGTGATGCCTGCGCCCAAACTGCCGCCCACCAGTCTGCCAACCGCCGTCACGACAGCGCCGGTGCCCAAAACGGCCCAGCTTGTTGCATTGCCTTTCATATTATTCACCTCCTGGTTTTATTGTTTCATCGATGGCGGTTACTATGCCGGTATTGCTGATGGAATTATTGAAAACAGTGGGAATGTGAAGCCGGGCACCCTTTAAACAACAATCATGGGGGGATGGAAACTGCAGTTGAAGTTGAACACTTTTTGGTTACTATTAATTTTTTTGACTGGAATATTCAGCCTGCTATATATCTGGTTTACCCTGTTTCCAGGGCGGCCCGGTCCCGATGTGTTTCAGTATTTTAATCAGCAACAGGTGAATCAGGGCCGCGCATACAGCCAGGTGCCGCGGCTGCTGTTTACCGGCAGCTTTTTGCTGCAGGCGGCTTTTTTGCTGTGGTTTGTATTCGGCGGCAGGGCCGTTGCCCTTTCCCGCTGGGTGCAGCAGGTTGCCGGTGGAACAATCTGGTCTTATTTGCTGTTTTTTATATTGCTCTGGTTTATTTTACGGCTAATCAGGCTTCCTTTTACGTTGTACAACAGCTATTTCTGGCAGCACCGCTGGGGCTTTTCCACTCAGACCCCGGGGGCGTGGTGGATGGATTATTTTAAAGGCGCCGGGCTGGAACTGGCGCTGTCCGCCCTGGGGGTTGCGCTGTTGTTCTGGATCATGGGGCGCTGGTCCGGAACCTGGTGGCTGATTGTCGCGACCCTGTTTTCGCTGTGGCTGGTTGTCCAGAGCTTTCTCTGGCCGGTTGTAGTATCGCCCCTGTTCAACCGTTTCGAGCCGGCAAAAGACCCTGCCGTCGTGAACATGGTCCAAAATCTTGCGTGCAAGGCCGGTATACCTGTGGACCAGGTGCTGGTGATGGACGCCAGCCGGCGTACCACCAAGGCCAACGCTTATTTTACCGGTTTGGGCCGGACCAAGCGCATCGTGCTTTACGACAATTTACTGAGGGATTACCCCCTGGACGAGGTTGAAGCGGTGGTGGCGCATGAAATGGCCCACTGGCGCCAGGGACATATTACCAGGGGATTGGCCCTGGGTGTCCTGGGAAATTTTATTGTTTGGGGTGTTTTGTTTGTATTGCTGCGGGTAACGCTGCCGCCGGCCAATCACTACCCGCCTTACACCTGGGCGGTGATTGTGTTGTTTCTCCTGCTGGTTGCCTTTGCCGTCAGCCCGCTGCAAAATTATTTCTCCCGCGCCATGGAACGGGAGGCCGACCGGGTGGCGGTGACGCTGACGGAAAACGTTCCTGCGGCGGTCCGCCTGGAGGTGAACCTGGCCGCTAAAAACCTGTCCGATGTGGCGCCACCGGCCTTTATCCGGTGGTTCAGCTACACCCACCCGCCGGCACTGGAGCGGATCAAGATTATCCGGCAAGCGGGTCAGGAATTGAAGCGAGGATGTTAAAGACGATTTACCAGGATTTTTTCGGGACTATTTATAAGCACCACTTATGAATCACATCATTACTTGATATTTCCATTCGGCCCTCAATGATGATATGTTTTAATTATTACTAATAAAGAGGTGTAAAACTCATTGTCGGCACAAAATAACAATGAAATTATTTTGCAGAACCGGGTTCTTGTCGATGTTACCATAAACCCGATGAGCCGGAAGCATTATATTGAACTGGACCCACCCAGTTTATTAAACAATCAGGCGGATGTTGACAGGTTAATGGCGGCATTAACTGACCGGTATCATAACCTGACAGTCCCTTTGGACTTGATGAATAAAGTGGGTGAAGTATTACGCCAGGCAGCTTGGCGGGTAACAGTGACGGTGGCCGATTTCGGGGGAAATTGGCAAATGATTGATATCGAGCCTGGTGACAAGACGGAACGCCATTTCGGGCTGGCGGTAGACCTGGGAACGACCACCGTGGTAGGTTACCTGGTAGATTTGACCTCTGGGAAAATATTGGGTTCCGCTGCTGATTATAATGAACAGGTCCGGTATGGAGAAGATATATTGACCAGAATTTACCTGGCCGGCACGCCGGAGGGCAGAAAACAGCTGCAGGATGCAGTAGTGAACACATTAAATAATATTATTAACCGCCTGGTACGGGAATTAAAAATAAAGAACGTGGAAATTAGCGCCGTCACCGTGGGCGCCAATACTACGATGGTACACTTGCTTTTAGGGCTTGATCCCTCCCGGATCTGCATGGAACCATATATACCGGTTGTTAATCTGCCGGGCTGCGTTAAAGCATCTGAACCCGGTCTGGCAGTTAACCCCAAAGCGCCTCTTTATTGTTTACCAGGGGTTGGCAGTTATGTGGGCGGAGATATAACCGGCGGCATTCTGGCCAGCGGAATGTATAAAAAGCCGGAACTGGCTGTTTTTATCGATATTGGTACCAATGGGGAAATGATATTGGGGAACAGTGAATGGCTTGCGGCGTGTGCCGGAGCAGCCGGCCCTGCACTGGAAGGCGGTGTTGCCCACGACGGTATGCGGGCTGAGCCGGGGGCTGTTTATCAAGTGCGAATTGATGCGGAAACCGGGAAGGTGGTCTATCGAACTATAGGTGGGCAAAAGGCCGTGGGCATTTGCGGTTCCGGATTGGTAGATTGCCTGGCTGAATTGTTGCTGGCCGGAATCATTGATCGGGCGGGGAAGTTCAGGGACAATAAAAAGGAATTTGTCGTAGTGCCGGCATCTGAATCTGCCACCGGAAAAGATATTACTTTTACCCAGACCGATATTGATAATATCATGCGCACCAAGAGCGCTGTTAATACAGCTTTGGAAGTGTTGCTTGAAGGTGTGGGATGCCAATTGGCTGACATAGAAACTTTTTATGCCGCAGGAGCTTTTGGGCAGTATCTGGATCTGGAATCAGCCATAACCATAGGATTGTATCCGGACTTGCCCCGGGAACGAATGATCCGGCTAGGTAACAGTTCCGGGGAAGGAGCCAGACTGGTGCTGATATCCGGTGACAGCAGACGGGAGGCCGAAAAGATAGCGCGCAGCATAACGTATTTTGAGCTTAACGCCAGCGAGGTATTTATGAATAAGTTTGTGGGCAGTAAATTTCTGCCCCATACCAATCTTGATTACTATCCCACCGTAAAAGAAAAGATGCTCCGGCGGGGACTGTTGCGCGATTAGACCATACTAATAATGGTGACAAAGGAGCAGTTGGAATTGAATAGGAAGGATAATGAAGATAGATATCGCCAAACAGGCGAACGGCAGCATATACAAGAACACCTGGCGAACGAGCGAACTTTCCTGTCCTGGATCCGTACTTCTGTAGCCATTTTGGCCTTTGGTTTTGTAATTGAAAAATTTTCGGCATATTTACATTTCTTGGAATATCAGGACAGCATGTTTTCCACTCCGACTAGAGGGGTGGCAGATTATCTGGGAGTGGCTTTTAGCATAATGTCAGGGTTGGTTGTAATCCTGGCTGCCGCCCGTTACCTGCAAACTCGCTCCCAGATTGACCAGGGTACATACCGTCCTTCACTTACGGCTGACTTGTTGCTGGCTGCCACGTTATTATTAGTTACGGTACTGGTAGTGATTTATCTGTTGCGCACACCTCTTCCCCGTTGATTCTTTGAGTGCGTAGCCGGGTAGAAGATGAGCATACCCTTATCTCAGATTAATAATCCTCATAGAACAACTCGAAAAAGCCCGGGGTGGTTACTACCGGGCATATTTGATTTTGTATAAGTACCTCATTATAAGACTTATTATAATCAGGTATTTCCAATCCCTCCAATTGTTGCGGTAAACTTTAGAAAGAAAATTTGGAAGGAGGATTGGGATGCAGGTTGCTGTTCTTCAACGTAAAAATTTTCTTCACGGTAGTATCCAGGGACTCGTTCTAACTATGGTAGTGGGAGTCCTTGCCCAAAACATGATCCGCGTACCTCTTTTGTCAGTACCCGGGCCAATGGTTATCGCTATTTTAGTTGGAATGGCCTGGCGGGCACTTATGGGAATCCCAAAATATGCCAACACAGGAATAAACTTTGCGAGCAAGAGACTCTTGCGCTATGGTATTGTTTTAATGGGTGTTCGTCTCAACCTGGATGCCATTTTTGCTACAGGTCCCCAAATTATTCTCCTGGATACATTAATAATTATTATGGCTGTTGTTATTATATGCTATCTAGGAAGAATACTGGCTGTTGAAGAAAAATTAGCCTTGCTGACAGCAGTAGGGACAGGTATCTGTGGAGCCGCTGCTGTTGCTGCGGTCGCGCCCACGATTAAAGCGAATCAGGATGAAACAGTGGTAGCTGTGGCTAGTGTTGCTGTTCTGGGGACCATTGGTAGTATTTTATACATTCTGTTAAAACCATTTCTGGGGTTGGATTTAGATGAATACGGTATTTTTGTGGGAGCAACCTTACACGAAGTCGCCCATGTGGTGGCAGCATCTCAGCCGGCAGGTGATTCTGCGGCCAGTATGGCTATTTTAACCAAACTCGGCCGGGTGGCACTATTAATTCCCGTTACTCTTGGGATTAGTCTTTGGTTTAACCTGAGGGGTGCAGGGAAGGAACAAAGCGCCGGATCGCAGGGTTTGACAATTCCCTGGTTTATTTTCGGCTTTTTAGGTCTGAGTTGTCTCAATACCTTTGGTTTAATTCCTCATGATCTTACTTCTGTGATGCTTCACATCAGCAGTCTTCTTATGATAATTGCGATGGCGGGCATGGGACTTAGCGTAGATATTGTGATGTTTAAGCGCATGGGAATAAAGTCGCTGTTTATCGGATTTATCGGCTCACTGGTTATCTCAGTTGCCGGCTTATTAGTTATTCGTACCCTGCATTTTTAGGGTTGGGGGGTTTTAAAATGCTGAGCAAGTTAGCAGAAGAACTGTTGGCCAAAAATCAACTGGAGGCTGTGGATACATCCATTAACAGAATTATCCTGGCAGTAGACGGTTCTGCTCCGGCTATTGAAGCAACTAAATATGCAATGGGTTTGGCTAAACGGAATAGCTCAGAAATAATTGCTGTATTTGTTGATCCAGATGGAGAAGATGCAGTCATCCCAGAAAATGAATGGGAGCTGCTGGCTAAAAAGACTAAGCGAGTTCGCTATGGATTGGCAGGCTTAAAGCTTGCCCATAAATACGGTAAAGCATACTGTATAAATGTGAAATTGCTTCTTTTAAGCGGCAATCCCGTGAAGCAAATCATTAACGTTGCTGAAAAAGAAGGAGCTGACTTAATCATTACAGGAGATACCGGCTTAACGGGAATCAAAAGAATAGCCTTAGGAAGCATTGCTGAAGCTGTAGTTGAAGCATCTGACATTCCCGTTCTAGTTGTTAAAAGGAGGAAGGTACTATGAATTTATACCAGTTTCATATTTTTAAAACAGTGGCTGATAAAAAGAGTTTTTCCGGGGCTGCACAAGCCCTTTTTATCTCTCAGCCGGCAGTCAGTATGCATATCAAATCTCTGGAAGACCATTTCGGCACAAGATTGTTTGATCGTAACACCCAACAAGTAACCATCACAGAAGCTGGTCGTATTCTATATGAATATGTGGAAAAGATCTTGTCATTGCTGGAGGAAGCTGAAAAAGATATTTCCGCTTTCACCGGCTGTATACGAGGCACCTTATCGGTAGGAGCAAGTTTTACCTTGGGCGAATATGTGATTCCGCAAGTTTTGGGGTGCTTTAAAAAACAACATCCCCAGGTAAGGGTTTTACTAAAGGTGACCAACACAGAACAAATAGTTAAGCTGGTGTTAAAGCAGGCGCTGGACTTGGGGCTTGTGGAAAGTCGCGTGAATAACTTTGAATTGATTGCAAAACCTTTTATGAAAGACGAACTGATTGTTTTGCTTCCCGTCGACCATCCCTTGGCTGGTAAGAAGTTTATCTTGATTGATGAACTTGTGGCGTTGCCTTTTATCTTGAGAGAACAAGGGTCGGGTACAAGGAAGATAACAGAAGATAGATTAAGGGAAGCAGGTATAAATCTATCTGAATTAAACGTGGTTATGGAATTAGGAAGTACCGAAGCGGTAAAGGAGGCTGTGGAAGCCGGGTTTGGTGCAACAATTATTTCTAAATGGGCAGTACAAAAAGAATTGAAGTTGGGTACTCTCGTTTCGGTTAAAGTCAAGGATGTTTCTCTAGTACGGAAGTTTTATGTAATTTATAATAAAAACAAGTTCCAAACACCGGTAGTAAAAGAATTCATATCCTTTCTGAGTTCGTTTTGCTTTCAGGAAGATTCAATCGAAAAACTTGCCTAATAGAAATAATTTACTCGCCCGGCCATAAATCCCGGTTTTGCTTCGATGAGCGGTAATCCCAATGATTGTAATGCATATTACGAGCCAGGCTCCGCCCGCGGCAAAACCGGCCAGCACGTCACTGGGGTAATGAACCCCCAAATAAACCCGGCTGATACCGATGGTGAGAATGAACAGGGCAAAAACGCCGGCCAGGAACCGGGCCGGGCGCGAGTCAGGATGGTTCCGGCCAAGCAAGTAGGCAACAGCGCCGTAAAAAGCGATGCTCATCATGGCATGGCCGCTGGGAAAGCTGAAGCCGGAAGCGGGAACCAGCGGGTTGTCGGGTCGGGGCCTGTGAAACAATTCCTTTAATTGATCCAAGATAAACCAGCTTCCGGTGGTTGAAAGGATGATTAAAAACAGTTCGTTCAGCGGGCGTTTCAAAAGGTAAAAAATAACCACCAGGATAGGAACGATTACAAACATTGTTTTAGTATTGGCCCCAAAAGTAACAGCCAACATTATTGCCGTCACCTGCGGGCTGGTTAAGTGCCTGACCGCATCGCTGACCGTCTTGTCGAAGGCGAGAATGTAATTATATACCACGCCCAGGGCCAGGGCGATGAAAACCAGGATTAATAAAGAGGCCAGCAGCAAGTTGCGCGGAAGGCCGGCCAACCTTGTATCGCGATGATGAATCATTCGGTTCTCCCCTTTGCTGAAAGAAACCTGGTATTAATTATACCATAGGAATAGTGGACGGTCAGTTTTCATCGATCATATCTTCCATTTTTTCTTTGATCATCTCAGCCACGCTCATACCCGTTTTTTTCCGGTCGTCCCAGGGCCTGGGCGGTTTCTCCCGGCCGGGCAGCAACTGGGGTGAATGTAATTCATTGTTTTTGTCCAAACCGATCACCTCGAAAACAGTATTGTTGCATATGGCCCGGATTGTTGCATATGGCCCGGGTAACAGTTAAATATACATATGCTTGCTATAGTATTTGTCCGGATCATTTTTTTTAGTAGCGGGGGGAAAGGAGGTGGTGAACTTGGGAAAAGCATTGATCATTTTATTCACCCTGGTTGCGGTGTTTTTAGCCTCCGGGCCGGCGGCCGCCTACCGGGGAGACATTACAGAGATAACCGGCCGGGGTATTTGTACCGCAGCCGGGTTATCCTCGATGGATATTAATTTCGACCGGATCACCCCTCTTATCCCGGGGGCCAGCAGGGAATGGAATGAATCCCAGCAAAAAGTTATTGAGAGTTTTTATAAAAGAGGGACGGGCGCCTGGAGTATACCGGTCTTCTTTGTCTACGTGGTGGTTGCCCTGGTGTCAATAATTTTTCTTTACATAGTTGCTAGCGCCATAAAAAAGCGGCGGTAAGATAAACACTCCCGCGGTGCCACCGGTGGTTTGCAGGGGAATCCATAAAGTCTGATCTTTTGAGCCGGAGCGGAAAGGAGTCCCGGATAAATTGAACTCCGTGCCGTTAATCGTAGCCTTATTGTTTCCTTCCATAAAATTAATAATTTGACCGGTTAAATTAAAGGAACAATACAATTTCCCGTTAAATTCTTTTTTATCGCAGGCCAGGTGAAGCAGCTGTTCCAACTGGTCCGACGATATGAATGTATGATTGTCTTTTAGAATTCCGGTAAAACTTTCCTTATCTATATCTATATTATCCCATATGCAAGCGCCCGGTTCGTTTTTTATAACCGCTATCTTGATCCGGGCAAGTTTGACTTTTTCTCGGATTTCAGCGTAGAGGCGGTAACCCCCCCGTTTTTATTTTCCAGCCGGGAATAAATGATTACAGGGTTTGCGCCGGTATTGATAAACCTGAGGTCTTTCGCGCCCCAGACAACGGTGGCGTCCGTGCCGGCGGGGGCATACCGCACGGGCAAGGTAGCGTAAGGGCACAAAAATTCTGGCTTTTTGAATGTACGGCTCCGCGTCCACTTGATACGTGGCGCCGTTAACGCTGTATTCCCGGCTATTTAGCGTAAATACGATGGTGCGGCGTGAGCAGCCGTCATGGATAAAAATAGAAGGGCCAGGCTGATTGTTAGCCGGGTGCATGTTTTTTTCACTATCAAGGAACCTCCATGTTTACTGTTCTCAGTTCAAACCGGGAACATCGTGTTTGAATTTTCCCAACCGTATTTCTATTGGTGATTTCGCTATAATATTCCTGAATCCTTTTATTTGCGAAGGCATAAAAAAAGCCCCTTGGAAGGGCCTTCAATTAATGGCTGAGTCCAGCCGTAACAAGGTTGATTTAGAGAGGCGGGAGTCCTCCGGGCTGTTTATGATGGAAGGCGGATATTTTCTCTGTTTGACGCTATAATATATTTAAAAGCAAACAGAAGGAGGTAATCCGTTGATCGACAGACCCGATCGTCCTGAACTGCAGGAGGACCTGCACCGCCCGGTGGGCGCGCCCCGGGCCAGGGAAATCAAGTCCCAAAAGGCACAACTGCAAAGCGAGCACCGGCATGGAACGAATAAAGGCGTGAAGCTGGAAATGTCCGAAAAAACCGGCTTAAAAAACGAGTAATAAAGGCGGCAGTTATTGAGTGCTTTATTTCATTTCATGAAGTAGCTTAAAAAAGGTTACCCGGAAGGGGTAACCTATTTACCTTAACGCTTATTTTAGTTTCCGGTTGTCGAGCAAAACTTCGGCGCCGGCTCTGATGCGCAGGTAATCCTGGGCCGCCTCTTCGTTGGCTTCCTTGTTTATGACATCCAGTTCCTCGTGGATTAGAAATGAGTCTTCTCTTCTGGACAAGAAAATCACCTCCCGTGCTTAGTTTGAACAACTTTAGAACTCGCCATCCGGGCGATGCCTGTAAATTTAAGGTAATACTGCAACTAATTTGACTGACACGGGAATTGTTCAACAATGCGCCGGGGACATCCGGGAAATGGATGAACTGCGGCAAAGGACAAATAACACCTGGGAGTGGCAAACGGGGAAAATATGGGTTTCCTGGGAGGAATGGATTTGTAAAGATTGATGAATTGTCCTTATCCTATCTTAAAAAGGCACAAGTGCGTTTTAAAGCGTTGTTTTTTTACAAGGAGAACAAGGCATACTCCGACGTGGTAAGGGAAGCTCAGGAGTTAGTGGAGCTTTTGTTAAAGGCTGTTTTGAGGGCCATTGGAGTAGAAGTGCCTAAAGTACATGATGTGGGCCGGACATTGGAAAAGCATCGCTCTTTGCTTCCTCCGGCCCTTGTTGACACTCTGGACGATTTTGTCAAAGTAAATTTGATATTAATTATAGCTGATTAACGAAGAAAAAGTTTTATCAAGGGTCTTTTTAAATGAAAGAGGGGGGTTTAAAATGCAGGTGCGCTTGACGACGCTTTGTGAAAACACGGCGGGGGGCATTGGATTTACCGGCGAGTGGGGCCTGTCCATCCTGGTGGAGGCCGGCGGGCACGCGGTGCTCTTGGACACGGGCTTCAGCGACTCGGTGGTGCGTAACGCTTCCGTGGCCGGTGTGGATTTGAGTAAAGTGGACAAGATCGTGATCAGCCACGGCCATACCGATCACACCGGTGGGCTGCGGCTGCTGCTGCAGAGATTGCGAAAAAGAGTTGAGGTATACGCGCACCCCGAAATGTGGGGCAAGAAATATATCCGGGTTGTTCTTCCGGGCGGCAAGGACGGGCTTTTCCGGTACGTGGGGGTGCCCTTTTGCCGCGAGGAACTGGAAGGTCTCGGGGCATCGTTTAATTTAACCGGGGAGCCGGTTTGGCTGAACGAGCACATGGTTACCACCGGGGAAGTGCCCATGGTCACACCCTTTGAACAGGTGGACGACAACATGTATATCAAATCCGACGCTGGTTTTGTGCCCGATACCCTCCCCGGCGACCAGTCGTTGATTGTCAAGACGGACAAAGGCCTGGTGGTGGTGCTGGGCTGTGCCCACCGGGGCATGGTCAACACCATGCTGCACGCGCAGAAGATCACGGGAGTTGAAAAAATATACGCCGTTGTCGGCGGAACCCACCTGATCCGGGCGCAGCAAAACCAGCTTGATGAATCAATTGCGGCGCTGCGCGAGTTCGGCGTTGAAAAAATTGGTGTGTCCCACTGCACCGGGTTGCCGGCGGCGGCGTTTCTGGCCCGGGAATTCGGGGACAAGTTCTTTTTCAACAATGCCGGAACTGTTATCGAGCTATAGCATATTCATATGTAGATCACATATCGCGATATATCGCGCCCCCACGACCGGGCCCAGTATCCGGCCCATACTCCGAATGATTGCATAATCCCCAAGGTACTTCCCTGCCTGCTTTCGGAGGAAAATAATTGCGGTCATTCTCCTTTCCACAGGTTTATTTTGTGGTTGGAGGCCGTTTTTTTTTGGCTGTATTTTTCACTTGGATGTTGGGTAAAAGTTCTGATTAATCATATTGAAATATCAACCCGGTAATAATAAGCAATATAAAACTACCGGGGGTGGAATTCTTGTCGGATAAGGATAAAGCCCTGCAGCGGAGGGTGCAGCAATTTTTGGACAATGACAAGGATTTAAAGGGTTACGGTCTCAAGGCGAACGTCGTTGACGGGGAAGTTCAGGTCAGCGGCGTTGTGGACACGCTGTCGGAAAAAACACGACTGGAAGAGAACCTGAAAAAGATGCCGGGAGTCAAAAGGTTGGAACTGGGGTTGGCCGTAAGCACGGACGGGGCCATTGACGACAAGTCGGTGACGGAAGAGGTGATGGAAGAACTGAACGCCAATCCTCAGGTCAAGCTGCGGCACATAGGGGCAAAGTCCGTGGACGGCACGGTTTATCTCATGGGTACGGTGGAAACACCGGGGGAGGAGCAGGAGGCCATCAAAACCGCGCAAAAGGCCCGGGGAGTTACGGGTGTGGTCAGCCAGTTGAAAATCCGCCCGGGCGGGTATGATGACTACGACCTGGATGCCATCTTCCACCACCAGGTGAACAATGACAACGAGGACGAGGGAGAGGCCAGGCTATTTTAGCAAACGGGGGTATTGACGGTGAGCGAACATAAACTGGAATATATCGGTGATGAGCAGCGGCTGGTGGTGGATAAGCTGGTGGAGAGGGCGGAAGAGGCACGGGAGGCCCTTGTGCGCTTGTCCCAGGAGGAAATCGACAAGGTAGTCCAGGCCATGGCCCTGGCCGGGCTGGACCAGCACATGGAACTGGCCCGGCTGGCGGTGGAAGAGACAAAACGTGGCGTCTTTGAAGATAAAATGATTAAAAACATCTTCGCCACGGAGTCGGTGTACCACAGCATCAAGTATAAGAAAACGGTGGGCGTGATCAGGGTGGACGAGGAGGAGGATTACATGGAGGTGGCCGAGCCCGTGGGGGTGATCGCCGCCGTCATTCCCGTGACCAACCCCACTTCCACCACCATGTTCAAGGCCCTGATCTGCATCAAAACAGCCAATCCGGTGATCTTCAGTTTTCATCCCGGGGCGCAAAAGTGTAGCGCGGCGGCGGCTAAAGTAATGCTTGAAGCGGCGGTGAAGGCCGGGGCGCCGGAACACTGCATCGGCTGGATTGAGCAGTCCTCCATCGAGGCTACCCGGTACCTGATGCATCACCCGGGGGTACACCTGATCCTGGCCACGGGAGGCGCCGGGCTGGTGCGGGCCGCTTACAGCACTGGAAAGCCCGCCCTGGGGGTGGGGCCGGGTAACGTCCCCTGCTACATTGAAAAGTCGGCCAATATCAAGCGCGCAGTCACCGACCTGATCCTGAGCAAGACTTTCGACAACGGGATGATTTGCGCTTCGGAACAGTCGGTGATTATCGACAGCGATATTTTTCAGGAAGTCACTTCCTTAATGAAGTCCTACGGCTGTTATTTCCTTAACGAGGAAGAGACGGCCGAACTGGAACAACTGGTCGCCAAGGGGGAAGACTGCAGCCTCAACCCGGCCATAGTGGGGCAGCCCGCGTATGATATCGCACGGATGGCGGGCTTTGAGGTGCCACGGGACACCAAGGTGCTGGTGGCTCCCCAGCAAGGAGTCGGCCCCGGGCATCCCCTATCCATGGAAAAGTTAAGCCCCATTTTGGCCTGCTACGAGGTTGCCGGTTATGAGGAGGGCATCCGGCGCTGCGAGGAAATCATCGGCTTCGGAGGGCTGGGGCACTCGGCCGTGCTGCATTCCGAGAACAAGGACGTGGTTGCGCTGTTCTCCCGGCGCATGCGCGCCGGGAGAATCATCATCAACTCGCCGGCTTCGCACGGAGCCATCGGGGACCTTTATAACGTCAATGTACCCTCCCTGACCCTGGGTTGCGGTTCCATGGGGCACAACGCCACCACTTCCAACGTCAGCGTGGACAACCTGATCAACATCAAGCGGGTGACCGGGAGGCGGGAAAAACTGCAATGGTTCCGGGTGCCGGAGCGAATCTACTTTTCTCCGGGGGCCGTGCAATACCTGGAAAAAATGCAGGGGATTGAGCGGGCCATTATCGTTACCGACCCGGGGATAGTGAAGCTGGGCTTCGTGGAGAAGGTGGTTTATCACCTGAACAAGCGAAATAACCCCGTGAACATCGAGGTGTTTTCCGGTGTGGAGCCCGACCCCTCGGTGGATACCGTGAAAAAGGGCGTAGAATTAATGAAGCAGTTCCGCCCGGACACCATCATCGCCCTGGGGGGCGGCTCTCCCATCGACGCCGCCAAGGCCATGTGGCTATTTTACGAACACCCGGAAGTGGAGTTCGATTTTTTGCGCCTGAAATTCCTGGATATCCGTAAGCGCACCTATAAATACCCCAAGCTGGGGCGGCGGGCCCGGCTGGTGGCCATCCCCACAACCAGCGGCACGGGGTCGGAGGTAAGTGCCTTTGCGGTGATTACCCACAAGGGCGAGGATGTCAAGTATCCCCTGGCCGATTATGAACTAACCCCCGACGTGGCGATTATCGACCCGGATTTTGTGGCTACGCTGCCGCCGGCGGTGACTGCGGACACCGGTTTGGACGTGCTGACCCACGCCATTGAGGCTTATGTATCCGTAATGGCTTCGGATTACACCGATGCCATGGCACTGAAGGCGGTGGAGCTGGTGTTCAAGTATCTGCCCGAAAGTTACAGGGGCGGGGACAATTTTGTGGCCCGCAGCAAAATGCACAATGCATCCTGCATTGCGGGCATGGCTTTCACCAACGCCTTTTTGGGCGTCTGCCACAGCCTGGCCCATAAAATCGGGGGTGAGTTTCACATTCCCCACGGGCGGGCCAATGCCATTTTGCTGCCTCACGTGATCAGGTATAACGCCGAAGTTCCCAGCAAGTTCGCCGCTTTTCCCCAGTACGAGTATTTTCAGGCGCCGGAAAAATACAGGCGGATGGCGGCCTTTTTGGGCCTGCCGGCGGGTACGGTGGAAGAAGGGGTCAACAGCCTGATTGCCGCGGTGGAAAAACTGCGCGCCGGTGTTGGTATCCCTTCCACCATCGCGGAATGCGGGGTGGATGCCGCGGTGTTCAAACAAAAAGTGCCCGGATTGGCGGAGAAGGCCTTTGTCGACCAGTCCACCACCGCCAACCCCCGTATGCCCCTGATCCAGGAACTGGCAGGCATCCTGATGCGGGCCTATGACCGGCCGCACGCTTAAAAAAAGGGTTCCAGTATTGGAACCCGTGAGCCAGGAGATCTTTAAGGTTTTTCATCCATGATCAAGGCGTGGCTGATCAGGTGATGCAGGTGGATCACCCGGCAACCTTCCAGATTGTAGTACTTGATGATGTCGGTTAACTGGTCGAAGCAGTTGTGGCAGGGACAGGCTATCAACTTGCATCCCGTTGCTTTAATCTGGTCCGCTTTGAGTTTCCCCTTGGCCATCCGGTAGGGATAGATATCCTTGCCCATGGCCAACAGTCCGCCGCCACCGCCGCAACAGTAGTTCATAACTCCGTTGGGATGCATTTCCCTGAAATCAGTTACCGTTTTCTTTAAAACATAGCGCATGGCGTCTCCCAGGCCCTGCTTGCGTACGGAGTTGCAGGGGTCGTGCAAAGTGATGGGCTCGGTATTTTTGCTGGGATCCACCTTTAACAGGCCGGCTTCAAACCATTCCACATATTTTTCAACAATGCTTTTGACCGGGTATGTATTGTCCTTCTCCAGCCAAACCTTGGGGCCCCACTTGTTGGCGTGGGTCGCGTGGCCGCACTCCGTCACCACCAGCTCTTTCACCTTTAGCCGCTTAACTTCATCTGCGTAGCGCTGGGTTATGATCCGCGCTTCCTCGTCATTGCCGTTGAACAGGGCGTAGTGCGTGGCGTCCCACCACCGGCTGCTGCATGTCCAATCCGCGCCCACATACCACATGATCTTGGCGATGCTCTGCACGTCGTGAGGATAGTACTTGATTTCCCGGGGGTCCCAGAGAAACAGAAACTCGGCGCCTTCCTTGTCGATGGGAATTTTGGCGTTGGGGTCTCCCACTTCCTCCTGCAGTTCCTCTTCCATCCACTCCAGCGTTTCCAGGTAGTCTTCGGTGGAAACTTCCATCTGGTTGCCGGTTTTGATCTGGGCGTCCACAACGTCCTGGAGAAATCCGGGCGCTCTCAAGCCGAAATTGCCCCTGACGGTGCGTACCAGGGTCAACACTTCCACTCCCATGGGGCATTCCATGGTGCAACGCCCGCACTGGGTGCAGGCCCAAATGAAATCGGAGTTCAACACTTCGTCCTTCATGCCCAAAGTCAGCATCCGGATGAATTTCCTGGGATCGGCGTTGTCGTGAACGCCGTTGTAGGGACATCCCGCGCTGCACATGCCGCAGGACAGGCAATTGTAAAAATTTTCGCGATTACTGGTAGTGCAGGCTTTTGAAATAACTTCGTTCATAAAATTGGGGTCAAGATTTTTGGCCAGAATAACACTCACTTTTTATCCCCCTCACCCAAATAGTTAATTAACAATAGTTTAAAACCATAATGAAACATTGTCAATTAACAATAATGCAATTTATCCATCGTTAGTTCGTAAACTTTCCATTCTTTATTCACAGTTTGTTCACAATTACTGGGTAGAATATAATTAGCGCAGGAAAATCAACAAAATTCCTGTGTAACCGGGAAGGAAAGGAGGTGTAACAGTGAAGAAAAGAATAGCGTTGTTAACCATTACACTGCTTTTGGCGTTCGGTATTGTCCAAGTGGCCGCTGCGGCCGGACTGGGCTGGGGTGGCGGCGGCCCGCGCATGCTGAACAGCGATAACTGGGTCGGCCCGGTGGAAGCCTTAAACCTCACCGGCGAGCAAATCACTAAAATGCGGGAAATTAACCAGAACACCTACGAGCAAACCCGCGACCTGCGTATTAAACTGATGGACAGCATGCATGAACTAAAACAACTGCAGCTGCAGAAAAATCCGGACAAAGCCCAAATAGACGCCAAGATCAAGGAAATTAACGATCTGCGTGACAAAATCCATAGTATAGCCCAGCAGGGTAGGCAGCAGTGCCAGTCTTTACTCACCCCGGAGCAGCAGGCCAAGATGAACGAGTTCAGGAGTAAAAAGGGCCACGGCTTCAGGGGAGGCTTTGGAGCCGGCAATGTGCAGTAGTTATTTAGAATTAACAAGAAAAAGGGGGGCTTTTGGGTCCCCCTCCCTTTTAAAATAACGGCTACTGGAGGCGGGTAAAGTGTATGAGCATGCCGGAACCATACTGGTCGTGGAAGACGAGGAACCGGTAAGGGAACTGTTGCGGCTATACCTGGAAAAAGAGGGTTTTCAGGTGGAAATAGCGGTGGATGGGGAAGAAGCTATGCTTAAATTTTCCGGCAGCCGCCCGGACTTGATCCTCTTGGATATTATGCTGCCCAAAGTGGACGGCTGGGCAGTCTGTCGTGAAATCAGGAAACAGAGTTCCACCCCTATCATTATGCTGACCGCCAGGGGGGAGGAACTGGACCGTGTGCTGGGCCTGGAGATGGGGGCGGATGATTATATAACCAAGCCCTTTTCTCCGCGGGAAATGGTGGCCCGGGTTAAAGCTGTTTTAAGACGGGTGCAACAGGCGGGGGCAAGAAAAAACGCCGAGGTAATTACTTTACCCGGCCTGGTAATAGATAACAGCGCCAAGCAGGTGGAAATGAACGGCAAGGTGGTGCCGACACCCCCCAAGGAATTTGACTTGTTGTGGTTTTTTGCCTGTAATCCCGGCCAGGTTTTTACGCGGGAACAACTGCTGCAACAGATCTGGGAATATGATTACATGGGGGACCCCCGCACCGTGGATACCCATATTAAACGTTTGCGCGAAAAATTAAGCGCCAATACTGGCCGGCGTTACATAAAAACAGTGTGGGGCCGGGGCTATAAATTCGAGGTAGGAAACTAAATGTTCAAAAGTCTATTCAGTAAACTTATATTCACATACATTGCCATCATTTTAATTACCTTGCTTGTATTGGGTATGGCTATGTCCTACCTGTTGGGTGATTACTATTACTCTACAAAGGAAATGGAACTGCTCAATAAAGGCAGGGAAATGGCACGGATTATAGCTGAAAATACTGAACAGAGCCGGCCTGCCCCCGAAGTTGTGGAAACTTTAAATCGCTTTCTGGAAAACCGCGTGTTGTTAATCAGCAGGGAAAATCTTATCCTTATGGCCCACGGCGGGTTTTTTAATAATGATCCACGGCGCATCTGGCTGGAACCGGCTGATGCCCAATTGTTGCTGGAGGGAAAATCTGTTACCCGGCGGGGACACCCGCCACGTCTTGACCAGGTGGTTATTTTTGCCGTTGTGCCCGTTGAAATAAATAACGAAGTGGCGGGAGCATTATTTCTGTCGGCTCCGCTGGCGGATATCACCGGTGCCGTAGAGGCTGTGCGGCGGTTAATGTTTTATGCCGCGATTCCCGCGCTGTTGCTGGCAGCCCTGCTGGGTTTGTTTTTATCTCGTTCCCTGGCCCGGCCGCTACGCCGGTTAAACGAGGCCACCGTGCAAATAGCGGGCGGCGATTACCGGCAGCGGGTGGAGCTTGAATCCGGTGATGAAATCGGCCAACTGGCGCAAAATTTTAACCGGATGGCGGTATCCCTGGAAGAGACCGTGGGCACACTGGCCCGGGAAAAGGGGAAAATTGAGAGTATACTGTCTAACATGGCCGAAGGAGTGGTGGCCGTGGACAGCGAGAACCGGGTGATTTTGCTTAACAGGCAGGCGGCTCGCACCCTCGGTTTGGAAGAAACAACGGAATTAACAGCGCAATCCTGCGTGGAACCTTTTCCGGACAGCCAGTTAAAAGAATTGTTTACAGCGGTTCTGGCGTCAGGTGAGCCGTGCAGCAGGGAATATACGCCGGACCACGGGCAAACATATCTACTGGCCCACGTTTCCCCGTTAACTGATCAGGCAGGCAACAGCTTTGGTGCAGTAAGCGTGCTACAGGACATAACCGAACTAAAGAAGTTGGATCAACTGCGCCGGGACTTTGTGGCCAATGTATCCCACGAACTGCGTACTCCCCTGACTTCGGTCCAGGGTTACGTGGAAGCCATGCTGGACCGTGCCATCCCAAGCGAGGACCACGACAAATACCTGGCGATTATCCACCGGGAGACGCTGCGCCTGAACAAGTTGATTTATGATCTCCTGGATCTGTCGCTGATTGAATCGCGCAAGGAAAAATGGGACTTGAACGAAATAGACGTGCCGGAACTTGTAGATCAGACACTGGTAAAATTGCAACCGCTTATGGAAAAACATCAGGTAACTGTAGACAGGTATTTCCCCGCCCGGTTGCCGTTGATGCTGGGCAATGAAGACCGCGTTGAACAGGTGATCCTGAACCTGCTGGATAACGCCGTTAAATTTTCACCGCCCGGGGGGGTTGTGACGCTGCGGGCCGGGGTGGAAAACGACAGCATTACGGTAAGCATTACCGACCAGGGACCCGGTATTCCGCCGGAAGACCTGGAGCATATCTGGGAACGTTTTCACCGGGTGGAAAAGTCCCGTTCACGGGCCCTGGGGGGCACCGGGCTGGGACTGGCCATTGTGAAACAAATCGTGGAGGCCCACGGTGGCACTGTTAACGTTCAAAGCGAAGTGGGCAAAGGATCCACCTTCAGTTTCACCATGAAAGCATTACCGGTTGAAATGTAAAGTTCGGAATTTATTCATAGTTTGTTCACAAACCGGTCAAAATTACCCGCTATAATAACAAACATGTGGAGCCCCGCGGGATAGACCACAGAAAAATTTTAAATCAAGGGGTGATAAATTATGAAAAACTGGAAGACCAAAGTTTTATCTACAGCCCTGGCGTTGTCCGTGCTGGTACCCTCCGCCGCTTTTGCCGCCGGTACTGTCACCGGTGCGGGCGAAGTGCCTGCGAAAAAAGGATTTGCCCACCACCAGCCTTTTAATGAAGAAAAGCGCCAGGAAATGGATAACCAATTGTTGGACTTGGTTGGCAAGTACACACCCGAAAGCCTGGTCGACTGGAAAAATGCTCTAGCTGAACGAGACCAATTGGTGAATGATTTGAAGGAAAAGCGCCCGGTCGATAAGCAAAGACCTGAATTATCCAGTGAGTTAAAAGAAAAATTACAGTCCATACGTGAGGACGTGCAAAACGGAAAACTCACGCCCGAACAGGCCAGGGAAGAGTTAAAGAATCTCGGCATTGAAAAATTCAGGAGCCAACCCGGGATACCCGGTGATGAGGTTGGTCAAAGGCCTGAATTGTCCGCTGAGTTGAAAGAAAAATTACAGTCCATACGCGAGGATGTGCAAAACGGAAAACTTACCCCCGAACAGGCCAAAGAGGAAATGCAAAAGCTCGGCCTTAAAGGAAAACCCGGTATTTTCGGGGACAACCTGATGGTTCAGTTGAAAGAAGCGGTGGATGCGAACGATGAAACTAAAATAAAGGAACTGCTGCCACAGCTGTTGGAACAAATGGTGGAGAGGAACCAGGCTCTGGCTGACAGGTTGGCGGAGTCCAATTAATATTCGGGTGTAGCGTTGAGGGGTAATGTGCCCCTCATTCCGTTTGATCAAGCTTTTTCGTGGGAGAATTCCCGAATTAACCTAATATGAGTCCAATTATTTCAATTAATTACATACTATGGGAAAGGTTATATTATTCAAAATTTTAACATGGTTATTAATTGTTTAAATGAATTCAAGATGCGAGGTGATAGTGTGAAGTTAAATAAACTCATACTCATGTTAGTGGTAACTTTTGCTGCAGTATTGGTTGTTGGTTGCAGCAGTGGTATAAACGCCGCTCAAAAGGTCACACAGGAGAATGCTGCAACAGTTTCAGAAGGTCAGAAGGTTGCTCTTCCCGAAGAACAGCCGGCTTTAACCGGCAAGGTCAAGGAAATTGTCGGTAATGAAGTAACCGTGTATAAAGCGGAAGCTAATCCAAATGAGGAAACACCAAAAGAAGAACCGCTAAGTGAAGAGGCACGAGATAAGCTCCAGGCCATACGTGAAAAAGTCCAAAACGGCACAATCACTTCTGAACAAGCAAAAGAAGAAATGGATAAACTTGGTATTCAGCCGGGCCCAACTCGAAACCCCATGAAGTTCACTGAAGAAACCGAGACTTTTATTATACCGGTGGGAACTCCCATTGTAACAATGCAAAGGGGTTCTAATGAAGCCAACCAGGTTGAGCTCACAGAGATAAAAAAGGATACAGTTTTACGCATTTGGAAAAACGGTGATGCAGTTTCATTTGTCCAGGTAATAGGTGGTAGCGGTCAAAGGGGTACCGGGCAAGGTACCAACGGTCAGGGGCCGGGATTCGGAGGCGACATGCCGCCTGATATGGGTGGCGGCCCGCCACCAGGTGGTGGTCCACAGTAATATGGCGAATAACGCAAAATGTATTATAGATGCTAAAAACATCGTCAAGATCTATCAAAATGGCTCTGATGAGCTGAAAGTTTTGGATGACGTTACTTTACAGGTTTTTGAAGGTGATTTTACGGCTATTTTGGGGCCTTCCGGGTCCGGCAAATCAACCTTGATGAATATACTGGGTTGCCTGGATTTACCTACTTCCGGGCAGTATTTATTGGATGGTTTGGACGTTTTAAAGGCTTCTGATAATGAATTGTCCGGGATTCGCAATAAAAAAATTGGATTTGTCTTTCAGAAGTTCAACTTGTTGCCCAGATTAACAGCGTTGCAAAATGTGATGCTTCCTTTGCTTTATCGCGGGATCAGTGAGTCAGAAGCCATGGAGCGGGCTAAACAAAAATTAACTCTTTTAGGCTTGGAGGATCGGCTGACTCATCGCCCCAATGAACTGTCAGGCGGACAACAGCAAAGGGTGGCCATTGCCAGGGCCATAGTGGGTAATCCCGATATAGTTTTAGCGGATGAGCCGACCGGAAACTTGGATAGCAAATCCAGTCAAGATGCCATGGAAATTTTTAAAGAACTCAATCAACAGGGAAATACCATAGTAATCATTACCCACGATATCGAAGTGGCCGAACAGGTAAACAAGATATTTTATATCCGGGACGGTAAAATTTACAATGATGGAGGTAAAGGGGTTGGTTAGTCTTAAAAACAAAAAAATCATCGCCATTATTATCGTGTTCATAGTCCTGGCCGCTGGAGCAGGTTTATGGTTTCAAAAAAAAGGTGACGCTACAAGCGCGGAAATTCAATACGAGCAGGTACAAGTTAAAAGGGATGATATTGTTGTCGGCTTTGATTCCGACGGTACCATTGACTTTGCCAAAGTTAATTTAAGGTTTGGTGTTAAAGGCACAATTGCTGAAATTTTGGTTGCCGAAGGTGATGAGGTGAAAAAAGGAGATGTGATTGCCAAGTTGGATGACCGGGATTATCAGGACCAGTACCAGTTGGCTTTGGCCAAGCTGCAAGAAGCCCGGGAACAAGAGTTAACCAGTCTTTTAGATACTGAATTAAAGCTGAAAACTACTGCAGCCGAGCTGGAACAGCTCAAGGACGAATATATGGAGATGGAAGCAATTCCAGATGCTTACTCAGCCAGTGAGTTAAAAATGAAAAAATTGGAACTGGACAACAAGGATACAGAATACCAAAACTTGCAACAGAAATATGAACTGCAAAAAGCCCAGGGGTTGAAACAAAATGAACTGGAAGTGAAAATGGCGAAGGAAGATTTGGAAGAAACCATTTTATACGCGCCCGTTTCCGGCATTGTTTTAGACCTGGCCAATAAAGTGGGGGAAAGTGTTACAGACGAGCAGGACTTCGCCACAATTCATGAAAATAATGCGATTAATGCCGTAACCCAGGTCATTGAATATGATATTGGTCAAATTAAAGTGGGACAAAAAGTATATGTGACGGTGGAAGCAATACCGGATAAAAAATTCACCGGCGAAGTGAGCAAGATCAATGCTTTACCCTCCGAGGATTCCAGCGGGCTGGTCAACTATACGGTGGAAATCAAGATCAAAGACCCCGGGACCGAGTTGAAGGACGGCATGACTTGCGCGGTTTCCTTTGTCATTAAAGAAGTGAAGGATTGTCTAATTGTGCCTTATAACGCCGTTAAAATTGTGGATGGTAAACAAGTTGTCACCGTGGTTGATGAAACGGGCCAAAGTGTGGAAAGGGAAATAAAAACCGGGTTTACGGACGGCACCAGTGTAGAAGTACTGGAAGGTCTTAGGGAAAATGAAACGGTTGTTTACCCCAAAAAGTAGGTGATTTTTTGAAGCTGAAACAGCTGCTTAAACTGGTTTTTATCAATATTACCCAAAACAAGGTGCGCACTTTTTTGACCACGCTGGGGGTAATCGTCGGTACAGCCACAATTTTTATGGTGGTAGCTATTGGCGCGGGAGGAGAAGCCCGGGTTAACGAGCAGTACGCCAAATTGAATGTGGGAACCATTATAGTTATGCCCGCCGCAAGGGGCAAGGTAGCGGATCCGTTGACCAAAAAAGATGCCCTGCTGTTTCAGGAAAGTGAAAATGTGGCCCGGGCTTTTCCCCTTTTACGTGGCAACGGAAGTATAACCTATGATAACTTCTCTACCAATGCCGGTTTTCAAGCCATCCAGCCGGGGTTTCAGGATAGCAATCACCTGACTGTTCAGCAGGGCAGGGCCCTTGTGGAAGATGACGAAAAAAAGAAGAATAAGTATGCGGTAGTTGGTGCGGAACTGGCAAATACACTTACAGACGGCAATCCTTCCGGGATAGTGGGCCGGAGTATTAGTATCAACAGCAGAAAGTTTGAGGTTGTAGGTGTTTATAATCCAGTGGGAGATTCCGGTACAGGTATGAGTTATGATGACTCGGCGTTTATTCCTTACACGGTGGGAGAAAAGTATTTATTGGGCACCAGGGCGAACCCAACTATTATTGTTCAGGCCACGGGATTGGAGACAGTGCAGTCAGCTATCGAAGATATTACAAACATTTTAAATGAAACCCACCGCGCGGGAGGAGCGGAACAGTTTCGTATACTGGACGCGGGCAGCAGATTGGTGGCGGCGCAGGAGTCGGCCAGGACCATGTCTCTGCTGTTGCTGGCGGTGGCGGCTGTGGTGTTGATTGTCAGCGGGATAGGAATCATGAACGTTATGTTCGTGACAGTAAAAGAAAGGACCAGGGAAATCGGCACCTTGAAAGCAATTGGGGCTAAAAAAAGGGAAATACTGGGCCAGTTTTTGATCGAAGCCGTTGTTATTAGTTTGGTTGGCGGTGTATTGGGTGTGATTATAGGCTTTGCTGCCGTTCCCCTGTTGAAATACTTTGAGCTTCCCGCTCTGCCTTCCATAAGCGGCATCCTGCTGGGGCTGGTATTCTCTGTAATTACAGGTGTGTTTTTCGGGTTCTATCCAGCCTGGAAGGCCGCCGAATTAAACCCGATAGACGCGTTGAGATATGAGTGACCAATTCAGTCGAAAGTTGTTTCTGGTGAATAGATATCTATGTCGCTGGCGCGGCACCAGCAAAAAGATGAAAAAGGTGTGACGTAGGGGCGGATAACCCTGTCCGCCCGTCCCCGGGCCGCAGGTTGGTATTAGGTAATGATATGTAAAAGTTTTTTGGGAAAAGTGGGTGCAAAATGAAAGGGAAAGTTATCTTCCTGTTGGCTGTGCTTATTGTATTGAGCGGCTTTTCCAACGTATATGCCGCGGAGGATGTTGCAGAGGATGTTATTACTTTGGAACAGGCAGTGAAGCTGGCTGAAGAAAACAGCAGAAGCTTGACCAAATATGAAATCAGCAAGCGAAAAGCAAAATACCAATTATATGAAATTAATGACCAGTATTGGGAAGCGAATTATGACCAGGATGTTAACATGAATAAATATAACAGTTTAAGTCAAGAGTACTCCGATCTTCAAGCAAAGGAGGACTTAAGTGAAGATGATATCAATAGAATGAACGAAATTAAAGAAGAGATGGATGCTATTTGGGATGATATCAACAAACAATCCGATGCAATAGAATCTTTATCAGATCAAAAAAGAGATGCTGAAGATAATTACGATGATTCAGTCGCCGCGGAAGAAAACTATCAAAAGCAATTGGAATATACAGTAGAAGAGCTTTATACAACAATATTGATTCAGGAGGAAAGCTTACTAACTTCAAGTAAAGAGTATGAATTAAAGCTCAACTTGCTGAACATAGAAAAAGTAAAGCTGCAGCTGGGCAGAAGCAGCCGGCTTAATGTGAATCAACTATCCAGGGATGTTACGGAATTAAATAAAAAAATTATTGAGTTGAACAGCTTAATTAAAAATTTAAAAGGTGAGTTGAATGATATGATGGGTAGAGAATATGGCGCGGAATTGAGGTTGGTTCCGTTTGAGATTCAGGAGAACATTGAAATACCTGAATATGACACGTTGTTCTCCAAAGCCGCCCGGGAATATGACGCAATAGCAGTGATTAAACGGGATATCAGTAATAAAAAAGACGACCTGGATTCCATCGATGATGATGGCTACCAGGAAGAATTGCTGGAACTGGAAATCAAAGAAAAAGAACTGGAGCTGGAAGATGAGAGGTATAAATTGAAAGAGGCGATAAACAACTTAATAGCGGAAGTCAAATCAAAGCAAGAAGATTATCAATTATCGTTGATTGATTATAAAAATGCACAAAAAAAATATGATTGGGACCAAAAGAGATTTGAACAGGGCCGGATATCCAAACTGGCTCTGATGCAAAGCGAACTGGATTATTTAAACGCCAAAAATAAAAATACCTCCGCCGGGTATGGTTTATATTTGGCTTACCGGTCTTTACAGCTGGCGGAAGCGGGAATATTGTAGAATCATAAATAAAATAACGTGGCACCAAGTTTATGGGTTTTAGTAGTTTAATGTTACCGGTTTACCCGGCCGTTTGTTCCAGCGGCCGGGACCCGGGAAGATTTTTCATTTCCAAATAAATTAAACTGGCTGTTAAGATCACCGACAGGGCGTCAGCAATGGGTGCCGTCCTCCAGACCCCTTCAATGCCCCAGATACGGGGGAGAATCAACAGCAGGGGGATGAACAGCAATACCTGCCTGGACAGGGCGAGGATGGTGGATTGAACCGGTTTGCCCACCGCCTGGAAGTAATGAGAGCAAATGATCTGAAAGGCGATGACCGGCAGCATGGCAAAGAAAACCAGCATGGCATGGGCAGTCAGTCGCGTCAGGGTAATATTGTCTTTGCTGAACAGTCCTGCGATTTGATTGGGCCAAATATGAATGACCAAATAAAAGGCCAGTGCGATGCAGGTACCCGCCACCACCGCTTTTTTCAAGGTTTCCTTGACCCTGTGGTATTGCCGGGCTCCGTAATTAAAACCAATGATGGGCTGCGCCCCCTGGCTGATACCCAAAATGGGCATGAATACCAGCGCGCCGATACTCATCATGATGCCCACGGCGGATAGGGCCAAATCGCCGCCATAGGACATCAGTGTTTTGTTCAAAATCAATTGCTGCACACTGTTGGTGATTTGCATGGCAAAGGGCGCGAAGCCGATGGACATGATGCCCGTGAGGATGGGTAATTGCAATTTCAGGTTTTTCAGCCTGATTTTCACCAGGCTCCGGCCCGACCCGAAATAACCGAGCACCCAGGTTGCCGAAATGAATTGAGCGCAGACAGTGGCCAGCGCGGAGCCTTTTATCCCCAGCCCCAGTCTGAAAATAAAAATATAGTTCAATACTCCATTAATCAACGCTCCGATGATTTGTGTAAACATGGCAAACCCGGGATTGCCTTCAGCCCTGATAAAGTTGTTCATACCCATGCCAATGGAGCCAAGTACTGATCCCACCATAATAATTTGTGTAAAATCCCGGGCGTAGGGAAAAACATCTTCACTTGCCCCAAATATTTTTAAGATCGGCTCGGAGAATAGAAAATAAACAGCCGTTAGAATTAGTGGCAATATGATTAACATTATCATGCCATTGCCGGCTACCCTTTCGGCTTCCTCTTTTTTTTGTTCTCCCAAGCGTATGGAGATTAATGCCGTAGCGCCAACACCGATCAGAATTGAAACACCCATCATAATAAGCATGATTGGAAAAGCCACCGTTGTTGCCGCTATGGCCAGGGGACCGACGCCGCGCCCCACAAAGATCCTGTCGATAATATTGTACAGCGCGTTGACCAGCATTCCCGTTATGGCCGGCAGGGAAAACTTCCAAAGCAAGCTGCCGATCTTTCCATTACGCATCTCGATACTTCTGTCCATAATCACAACACCTTTACATTTTTTTGAGGAAAGAAACCACATAACGCAAGCTGGCAATGAAACGCTTTATTTCTCCAGGATCGACGTCCTGGAAAAAATCGTTCAGCTTGTGGGTGTAAAAATCCATGATCTTGTCCATTTCGGTCCTTCCGGCGGGGCTGAGGGAAATCAAGATTTTGCGCCTGTCGCTGGGGTCCTCAAGGCGTATAGCCATGCCCTTTTCTTCCAGCTGGTCGATTAAAGTGGTTAGACTGCCTTTTTCGATGTCGAGCATTTTGCCGATTTCGGTCGGGGTCAGGTGGTCATGCTGGTACAAAATGTTGATAATCTTGGCATGATTCTTTTTCATCCAGGGCAGGCCGTGATAATCCCGGCGAAAACGCAGGATAAACTTTTCGTGAAACATACCCATAAATGCATATAATAAATCATGTAATTCCTTGGCTTCCCGAAAATTCATCCGGATCACCCCGCATGCCATCATAGTACATACTGTTAGAAAACGAACTAATTTTATCATGGTAACAATTATGGCGTCAATAATTTTTTATCTGCGTTTTGTGGATGCTTTTTATGTACCTAATGTTTTGAATGTTAATTTAATCAGACAGTTAAGTATTGACATATTAATCAAACATGGTAGTATTTAAATATACATGTATATACGTGTAGAGACGGATTTGGGGTATCCAAAAGGGGGAAGTGTTGAAATTGATCATTATTGGAGAAAAAATCAATGGAACGATTCCAAGCGTAAAAGAAGCTATCGCAAACAGGGACGAACAGTATATTCGCGACCTGGCCGTCAAGCAGGCGGAAGCGGGTGCCGACTATATTGACGTGTGCGCCGGCACTGCGCCTGAAATCGAAGCCGAGACATTAAAGTGGCTGATGGATATTGTTCAGGATGCCGTTGATACACCTTTGTGCATTGACAGTCCCAATCCAAGGGTAATTGAACAGGTTTTAAAATATGCCGAACAACCAGGCATTATTAACTCGGTATCTGAAGAAGGCGATAAATGCGAAGTGATTTACCCCTTGATGCAGGGCACTGCATGGCAGGTTATTGCCTTAACCTGCGATAACAAAGGCATTCCTTCCGGTGTTGAGCAGAGAGTTGATATCACCAGAATGCTGGTGGAAAAAGCCCAAAAATACGATATCACACCCGACAGAATCCACATTGACCCTCTGGTCATGGCGTTATCGGCGGACAACCAGTCTTTGATCAAATTTGTCGATACGCTGGCAGCGGTGAAAAAACTTTATCCCACCATCAAAGTAACCTCCGGTTTGAGTAATATCTCCTTTGGTATGCCCTTGAGAAAAATCATCAATCAACACTTTTTAGCAATCGCGATTTATGCGGGCATGGATTCGGCCATTATGGACCCGTGCAACAGGGACATGCTGACAACGCTCCTGGCCACCGAAGCATTGCTCGGCCGCGACAGGTACTGCAGGAATTTCTCCAACGCCTACCGGAAAAATAAAATTGGGCCTGAAAGAATTACCAAAAAATAAAGACCTTTTTATCAACTTAACAATTAGTTAGTTACTCCTGAAAAAATTAACCACAAAGTCCCAACTCGGACTTTTTCAGGGGAAACTAGTTAATAAGTTGAACCTTGTAGCCAGAGGATTTATTTTTCACCATAACCTGTATATACGAGTATATATCATTTGGTCTGGTATTGTCATTATTGAGGTATAACCATACAAGCCTCTTGGTATTTGCCGGTGAACATGTGCAACAATGGCTTAAAGGGGGGGATTCAGCAGGAACGAGCAAACGCAAACGCACGCATTTTCTAACAACAATAAGTGCTAAAGGAGGACATGCTAATGTTGGATTTGCAAGCGCTGACCAAGGCAGTGGGGGACCTGAATGAACAACAGGTGTTGGCCATGTTGAAGGAATTTGTCGCCACCAATCCCGGTAACGAAGAAACCGTGGCGGTGGTAAATGCCTGCCAGCAGGGTATGGCCATTGTGGGAGAATTGTTCGACCAGAAGGAGTATTTTGTCGGGGACTTGATTTTTGCCGGTGAACTGCTTTCTTCCGCCATCGACATTTTAAAACCGGTTCTGGGTGGTGAAAGCACGGTGACGGTTGGTAAAATCGTGCTTGGCACCGTCGAAGGGGACTTGCATGATATCGGGAAAAATATTTTCAAAAACATGGCGGAAGCGGCCGGTTTTGAAGTTATCGACCTGGGCATCGATGTTCCCGCCGCCACTTTCGTGGAAAAAGTGAAAGAAATCAAGCCGGAAATCGTGGGCATGAGCGGAGTGCTCACCCTGGCCCTGGATTCCATGAAAAAGACGGTGGACGAGCTAAAAACGGCCGGGTTGCGCGACGGAGTCAAAGTGATCATTGGCGGGAACCCGGTTACCGAGGAAGCATGCAGGGTTATCGGCGCGGACGCTTTCACAACCAACGCCGCCGAAGGCGTTAAAATATGTCAAGGGTGGGTGAAATAACATGACCGGAGGAATGGATTTGGCCCGGGAAAGAACCCAATTGTTTCGCGATGTGATTGACGGCAATATCCCCAAAAGGGTGCCTGTTTGTGTGAGTTTTTCCATCGAGTTTGCCATTCAGTATGCCGGTAAAAACCTGGCGGAAGCCCAATGGGACACCGGCCAGCTTGAAGAAATATTTGATCAAATATGCCGGGATTTCTATTCGGACTTGCTTCCCGTGAACGCTTTCCGGTTCCCTTCCTTTTACAAGCTCCTGGGGGCGAGGAATTTTGTGATGAGCTCCAATGGTTTTTTGCAGCACCCCGAAGTTGAAGGGTTGTTGCAGGAAGAATACGATGATTTCATTGCCTCCCCTTATAACTGTATCATCGAGAAAATACTGCCGCGTTTATACACCGAGCTTGATACCGACGCCGCCACCAGGGCGCTGGCCCTGGCCAAAGCGTTTAAAGCTTTCCACGATGAAATGGGCAACGCCGTGATGATTTACGGCAGGCTGAATCAAAAGTACGGCTATGCGGACATCAACTTGTTCGCCGGCTTTACCGAGGCGCCCTTTGATTTTGTCGCCGACCAGCTGAGGGGCTTCAAAGGTATTTCCACCGATATCAGAAGGGTGCCGGACAAAGTTGAAGCGGCGGTGGACGCGGCCACTCCCTTGATGATCAAAGCCGGCCTCCAGCCATTTGCCTCGAAATACAATGCCACGTTTATCCCGCTGCACATGGCGCCGTTTATGCGCACCAAAGACTTTGAGAGGTTTTACTGGCCTTCGTTCAAGAAACTGGTTGACGCGCTGGCCGAAGCGGGACATCCCTCGTATTTGTTTGTCGAGCACGATTGGATGCGTTACCTTGATCACCTGTATGAGTTGCCGGCCGGCACCATCATGCGGTTTGAGTACGGCGATCCCAAGCTGGTGAAGGAAAAACTCGGCGATAAACACATTATCTCGGGTTTTTATCCCGTGGCGTTGTTGAAAACCGGAACCAGGCAGCAGTGCATCGACAAGGCCAAGGAGATCATCGACATCCTGGCACCGGGTGGCAGGTATATCTTTGACTTTGACAAGGTGCCCATTACGCTGGACAGCTTGAACGTGGAAAACGCGCGGGCGGTGCTGGATTACGTGGCCGCAAACGCCGGCTATTAAGGAGGGTTAACATGAATACGAAATATTATAAAACCTGGGAACAGTACCTGGCGGAACACCCTGAAATTGACGAAAAACAAGCCCAAGTAATGAAACCCAAAATGCAGGGGTACGAGGACATGATGTTTTCCTTCATCATGTTTCTGTTGATGTAACCATTGCCGCGGGTGGTTTGTTCCGGTCAATACAGAGAGAGCTTCGCCTCTCTGTATTGTTTTTACTTTGTTCCAGATCCAAAATGATTAAAGGGTTGAGTACAACTATGAACAGTACTGGCACGCGACCGTTATCCTCGCCATATCGCTGGGTGATTTTGGGTATTATGTGGCTGACAATTTGTTCAGCGCTTGTTGCGCAGTTTCAAGTGGCGGCGTTTGCTTACCAAATCATCCCGGGTTTCAATTTGACCCCATCGCAGTATAGCCTGGTTTTGACCGCGCCCATGCTGGCCGGTTTGTTCTTCAGCGTGGCGGCGGGCGCCCTGGCCGACCGGTGGGGCGTCAAAAAGATTGTGGCCGTTGGGTTCGCCTTTTCGGTGGCGGGCGCATTGTTCCGGTTTGCTGCGGGAAATTTCACCGAGCTGTTTGCGCTGATGTTCCTGGCGGGAGTTTGCCCGGGTGTTTTGAACGCCAACGCGGCAAAGCTGCTGGGGGCCTGGTTTCCCGGGAAGCAAATGGGCACCGCCATGGGGATCTATTTTTCAGCCACCGGCGTGGGCATGAGTTTGGCCCTGGCCACGCCGGGCCTGTTTCCTTCCGTTGAAAGTGCCTTTGTTACTGCCGGGTTGATGATGCTGGCGGTGTGGGTGCTATGGGTGGTGTTTGTCCAAGCCAAGCCCGCTGGAGCGCCTGACCAGCCGGTTGAGCCCGTGACCCGGTACATCGGTGTGGCCGCCAGGAGTAAAAATGTGTGGCTGGTGGGTTCGGCCCTGATGCTGGCCATGGGTTCATCAATGGTATTTTCCGGGTTTTTGCCGAATGCGCTGCACAGCTCGCGCGGGATGGACCCTGTAACGGCGGGTTTTATGACCTCCCTGGTGACTTTCGGCACCATTGCCGGTAGTTTGCTGGGACCGGCAATCCCCAACCGCCTCGGGAAAATGAAACCATTTTTGGCCACCATGACGGCGCTGGGAGCGATAGCCGGGTACTGGGCCTGGTTTACGCCGCAAGATGCGGTTATGCCGGTGCTGCTTGTCGTCATGGGCATCATGACGGGAATGTGCATGCCGCTGTTGATGGCATTTCCCATGCTGCTGCCCGAGATCGGTCCGGTTTATGCCGGCAGCGCCGGGGGAATCATCGGCACCCTCCAGGTTACCGGTGCGGTGTGTATTCCTTCTTTTATCATCGCGCCGCTGGCCGGCCAGAACTATAACGTCTGTTTCACCCTGGGCAGCATGTGCCTGTTGCTGGTGAGCGCCGTGGTATTATTATTGCCCGAACTGGGTGCCAAAGCCCGGCCCGGGTTGGTGCAAGTTGACAAAAAGATGGTCTGAATTTAAGATGAAAATTGATCTAGTGTCGTATATACGGGAAATTAACACGAAGCCCCAACGCAGGCTTATTTGAGGAGAAATATATGAGCAAAGTGATTATCGCCTGTCAAACCATATCTGACGAGCTGAACCTGGCCATGCGTGCAACCGGGTGTTCCTACCCGGTTATCCGGATGGCGTCGGATTACCATATGGACCCCAATTTGTTGCGGGCCAAACTGCAGGAGGAAATAGACAAGTTAACGGATTTTCAAGACGTTTTACTGGCCTATGGTTGCTGCGGCAACGGCCTGGTGGGGTTGAAGGCGTCAACGGCCGGTTTGATCATCCCCAGGACGGAAGATTGCATTTCCATGGTGTTGAGCCGGCCCGGTGAGAAATTTGAACGTTTGAAGCGCACTTATTTTCTGACCAGGGGCTGGCTGCAGGGTTCCAAAAGCATAGCTGCCGAATACGAGCACGCGTGCGAGCGTTATGGCGAGGCCAGGGCTCGAAAACTCTTCAAGTTCATGTTAAAAAACTACAATTACTTGATGGTCATAGACACGGGAGCTTATCCACTGGCGGATTGCTTGAGCAAAGCGGAGGAATTGGCCGGCAACACCGGACTGGAGGTGGTGGTGTCCAAAGGAAGTGTTTGGTTGCTGCAAAAGCTGCTGACAGGTCCCTATGATGAAGATTTTAGCGTTATTCCCCGGGGTGGAACGGTAAATTCATCTCATTTCGGGATGGCGGGCGCGGCGCCGGCCCACCAGGCGATATAAACCGTGACAACCCCATAGTGGCGGGCGATCCGGTGGATTCCCGGCGTGAGGGTGGCACCGGATGCCCAGGCTGTTATTTCCCGGAGGGCAAAATGAAGGATTGGGGAGAAAAAGAAAAGGAATTAATTAAATATGTCGAGCAACTTGACGAAGAAAATGTCCTTAAACTGGCCGATGAACTGTTGAATGCAGGCATGGACCCGCTGTATTTGCTGGACCTCGTAAACGAGGGAATGAACCGGGTGGGTAAACTTTACGAGAGCAAGGATTATTACATCGCCGATTTAATCATGGCCGGCCTTATTTTCAAACAAGTGCTGGGGCTGGATAAAATGATCGCCCAGTTCCAGGTCGGTCAAATCAACAAGATCGGCAAGGTTTTGCTCGGCACTGTCAAAGGGGATATTCATGACATCGGCAAGGATATTTTCAGGGGGATGCTGGAGGCCAACGGGTTTGACGTCATGGACCTGGGCGTGGATGTCCCCAAAGAAATGTTTTTAAAAAAATATGAAGAATATGCCCCACATATTTTGGGGCTCAGCGGGGTTTTGACCACTACCGTGGATACCATGAAAGAAGTGGTGGACGCGTTTGTGCAAGCCGGGGTCAGGGACAAGGTCAGGATCATTGCGGGGGGCAACCACCTGACGGCCGAGGCTTGCAGGTATATTGGCGCCGACGGCTTTGCCAGCGACGCTTCAGTCGGGGTAAAAATTTGCAAAGAATGGATGAGCTGCGCGGGCGGACAGGGAGCAATTCATCATGGTTAGTCCGGTTTATCTCAGAATAGTTGAAGACATCAAGAAAAAAATAAACAGTGCCGAGCTGAAACCGGGTGACACCGTACCCTCCGAAAAAGCGCTATGTGACGAATATGGCGCCAGCCGGATGACCGTGCGCAAAGGACTGGCCGTTTTGGCCAGTGAAGGTTATATTTATTCCATCCCCGGTAAAGGTAATTTTGTGCGCAAGCCCGAGCTGAACAAGTACACCATTTATTATAGCGAATTGAAAAATTCCATTAACAGCGTGGATAAGGCCAAGTTGCTGGAAGTCAACATTATTATGCCGGGGGATAAACTGGCCGCCGATTTGCAAATCACCAAAAACAAAAACGTGATCTTGATTCGCCGGCTGTTCTACACGGACGGAGAACCGGTTGCTTATGACATCAAGTACCTCCTGTACCAGAAAGGCATGCCCATCGTGGAAAAGGAAATCGAGCATGCCACTTTCCCGGAAATGCTGTCCCCGGGAGTTCCTCCTTTCGCGTTAAAAAAAGAAATCATCATTTATGCCGCAACCCCGGGGGAGGACATCAAAAGGTACTTGAACATTTACAACGAACTTGCCCTGTTAGTTGTCGAGCAAAAAATCTACAATGCCGAAAACAAGCCGATGGGGTTGGGGATAACTTACTACCGGGGTGATTACATCAAGTTACAGGGAACCAGTCAATAAATTGTGAAAAACTGCATCAATCGCCGGTGCAGTTTAGTTTTTTCCGGGGGCGCGATGGCCTGGAGCGCCACGGGGGAGCGCCACGGGGACGGTTCCATCGCGGCATCGTCTTCCCTTCGACCCTTCGCTGCGCCAGGGGAACCGTTTGAACCGTCCCCCTGGCTCCCTCCCCCTGGCTCCCCCTCTAGCTCCCCCTGGCTCACCTGGCTCAAATTACTTTGTAGTGTTAGGGGGATTTACCTTGAAAAGTTTTGAAGTGGTTTTTCAACCCGGAGGCTTGGAAACAGAAATACCGGAAGGAAGCACTATTATGGAAGCCATGCACAGAGCCGGCATTGACGCCGATTTTCCCTGTGGCGGCAGGGGAAAATGTGGAAAGTGCCGGGTGAAAATACTGGCGGGCGGGGGCGAACCCGCCGCCGTGGAGCGGGAAATCCTTGCGGAAAAGGAATTGGAGAACGGCATTCGGCTGGCCTGCGCCGCCAAAATTCACGGCCATATGACCGTGCAACTGCCGGAACGGCTAAGGCACAATATTTTAATCGCTTCGGGGGAAAGGGCGTATCAAATCGAGCCGCATTTGAGAAAAGTATACGTTGAGTTGGAAAAACCGTCGCTGGACGACCTGCGGTCGGACTGGCGCCGGTTCAGGGACACCCTTGCCGGGCACGGTTCTGACGGCACTGGCCCGGCGTTGCCGCTGGCGTTGTTGCGCCGGCTGCCGTCAACCATGCGGAAAGCGGGGTACCGCCTGACCGCGGTGATGCACGGTGATAAAATTGCGGGGTTTGACGGAGGGGACAGCACGGCGACCATGCTGGGCATGGCCTTTGATATCGGAACAACCACCATCGTGGGATACTTGCTGGATCTGTACTCGGGCCGGGAGTTGGGCGTTGTTTCCACGTTAAACCCGCAGACCGGGTTTGGAGCCGATGTGATTTCCCGGATTACTTTCGCCGGGCGGGAAAAGGACGGCCTGTACAGGTTGCACAACGCCGTGATTGGGGCAATCAACAATTTGGTCGAGGAAGCGGTGGAAAAAGCCGGTGCAAGCAGGGAACAGGTTTACGGGATTTCCGTCGTGGCCAATACCTGCATGCATCACCTGTTTCTCGGCATCAGTCCCGAAAACGTTGCGGTGGCGCCCTACGTTCCGGCGATCAGTGAACCTCTGGTGGTGGATGCCGGTGAGCTTGCCATCGACATCAACCGGGCGGGCAAAATATTCATATTGCCCAATATTGCGGGATTTGTCGGAGCCGATACGGTGGCGGTGCTGCTGGCCACGGAAATGGACCGGAGCGAAGATGTCAAGCTGGTGATCGATATCGGCACCAACGGGGAAATCGCTTTGGGCACAAAGGACCGGATAGTGGCCTGTTCCGCCGCGGCCGGGCCTGCGTTTGAGGGAGCCCAGATAAGCAGTGGCATGAGAGGCGCCGCCGGGGCCATTGACCATGTTTATTTCGGGGATAAACTTGAATATTCCGTAATTGGCGGGGGCAGCCCCCTGGGCATTTGCGGTTCCGGTTTGCTTGATACGGTGGCGGGATTGCTGGAGCTGGGTATTATCAATAAAAGGGGAAAAATATTACCCCTGGAACAAATAGCAAATACGTCGGCGCTAAGGTTTAAGGATCATCTTACGGAGTACGAAGGAGAATCCGCATTCCTACTCGCTGGCGCAAGTGAAACGGGACACGGCCGGCCGGTTATGATTACACAGAGTGATATTCGGGGGCTTCAGTTGGCCAAGGGTGCAATGGCGGCGGGTGTCAGGGTTTTAATGGAAGTCTATGGTATTCAGGCCGGCGATATTAAAGAAGTTTTATTAGCCGGGGCCTTTGGGAATTATCTCAACCCGCACAGTGCGTGTATGATCGGGCTGATTCCACCGGAGTTGGAAGGTAAAATCAAAATGGTCGGCAATGCTGCGGGTACGGGGGCCAAGTTGGCTTTGCTTTCTTCAAGTGAATACAGCAGGGCGGCTGATATTGCCGGCTTTGTTGAATTTGTTGAATTGGGCAGTTATCCCAAATTCAATAGTATTTTTGCAGAATGCACATATTTTTAAGCAATTCTGTTAACTAGTTTCTCCTGAAAAACTCAATTTCAGCGGGGTTTCGTGTTAATTGGAGGGTTGCATAGGAGCTTAATTCAGAGACGGCATTTAGAACCTTTCTTTCTTTGGGCGCTCAATATTATCTTGAGCGCCCTTTTGAATCTCTCTTTACCTTACAAGTAAGGTATATTATAATTAATATACATGATCCATGTGCTTTGCTAAACGTCTACCCTGCGAAAACAATTGTTGGTGGATATGGCTTGCTAGTGGCTTGATAGTTCGTACAGTAAGACAGGGGGTAATAAAGAACGCATGTCTTTAAAACACTTAATATTGGGATGCCTGCTTGACCACCCGTCTTATGGTTACAAGATGTTAAGAAATATTTATAAAGATTTTTTTGGACTGGCTCCGGAAGTAAATGACGGACAGCTGTATACCTTGCTGAACAAGATGGAGAAAGAGGGGCTGATAACCAGGTATACCGTACACCAGGACAAGGCTCCCAGCAAGAAATTATTAAATATTACGGAAAAAGGGCGGGCGGAGTTTCTGCGGTGGCTTATGTCCGGTGAAGGGGAAAATGAATCTGTGCGCTTCGATTTTTTTAACAAGTACACGTTCTTAAACAAGTGCAACTTTTTTAACTATTTGGAACCCCGGGAGGCTAGGGACAAACTTTCCAAGCAACTGGAGCTTATGGAAAGTAAACTGGAAAACCTTCAAAAAGCCAGAAACAGCATGGTACAAAAGGCCGTTCAGACGCACAGGATCAGGATCCTGGACTACGGAATTGAGGTCCAAAAAGTAAAGGTCAAGTGGTTAAAAGAAATGCTTCAATTTTACGGGGGGGAAAAGCATTATGACTGAAAACCGGGGAGAAAACGGCGAGCTGGATCTTGGTATTGCCGGTATCAAGAATGGTCTGGCCAGGCGTCAGTATATATGCGATGATAACGTGGCTGCCATCCTGTTTATAGCGGAAAGGATGCACAAGCCTCTCCTGATTGAGGGGCCGGCGGGAGTTGGGAAGACTGATTTGGCCAGGGCATACAGTCAGATGCGGGGCCTTGGGCTAATCAGGTTGCAGTGTTATGAAGGCCTCGATGAGGCTAAAGCTATATATGAGTGGAACTATAAAAAGCAGCTTTTACATATTCAGGCAGTGCGGGAAAAGGAATGGGAGTCCATTGAGGATAACATTTTCAGTGAGCCTTTTTTGATTGCCCGGCCCCTACTGCAGGCCATAACTTCACCCACCCCCGTGGTTCTACTGATTGACGAGATAGACAAAGTGGATCAGGAGTTCGAGGCGATGCTATTGGAATTGCTGGGAGACTGGCAAATAACTGTGCCTGAGATCGGCACCATCAGGGCAAAGCACCCGCCGGTTGTTTTTTTAACGTCCAATCGATCCCGGGAGTTATCCGAGGCATTAAAAAGGCGTTGCTTGTATTTGTACATGGAATATCCTTCGCAAGAAAGAGAGAAGGAAATAATTCTTAATAAGCTTCCGAATTTAGATAAAGAACTGGCTGGCCGTATTGCGGCCTTCGTGAAGTCCGTAAGGGAACTTGATTTGCACAAGCCACCCAGTATCACTGAGACCCTGGACTGGGCTGCAGCCCTGCTGCTTGCCGGCTCCAACCGGATTGACAGCCGCGCGCTGGATCTTGCCCGCAATATTCTTGTTAAACATTACAGAGACTCCCGGTACCTGGCTGAAAGTATTAAATGTGGTATCATTTCAACCGGGTAGATCGTTTTCAGATTATTATTGAAGGTGGTTTTAGTGATTGACAGCCTGCTGTTATTGGCAAATATTCTTAGGGAACGGGGTATTTTGGTATCCACACCGGAGATTATAGATTCCCTGAAGGGATTGGTTCTCGTTCGCTCTCAGGATGTCTCTGTGGTTAAAGCTGTGATTAAGGCCGCAATGGTTAAAGACAGAGATTTGAGCCGCGTATTTGATGAAGCGTTCGAAACCGTTTTTATAAACCCGAAAGAAAAACAATCCACAGCCGGTGCCGCCCGGCCGGGCTTAATTGCCGGTAAGGGTACGGATGCGGGAAAAGGTGTGGGTTTGACACAAAAGACAACGGGAAAAGGGGTGGAAAAACAAAGAAAAACTAAAATAGACAATGATTACGGTTATTTGCCGGGGGAAGAAGGCCTTTTGAATCTTCCTTTTATTGCAGCAAGCCCCGGTCAAAAAAGGCGGATGCTGGCGTTGATCAAGATGATGGCAAGAAAACTCGCGGTAAAAAAGGGAACCGGCAGAAAAAATAATGGCTCGAAACTGTATTTTCGTAAACTTTGGCGCAAAAGTCTGGGTACCGGTGGTGTTCCCCTGGAACTGGCCTGGTATGAAAAACGCTTAAATAAGCCCAGATTATTCATTATTTGTGATTTTTCCAATTCCATGTCGGTCTATTTGCCTTTTGTGCTTGAATTTGTGTTTACCTTTGCTGTTTGTTATAGTACCGTCCGGGTTTTCGGCTTCGTGGATTCCCTGGAAGAGTTAACCCACCGTATTGACCCCGTTGACATAAGAAGGTCGATTGATAATATTTGTTCAAATTCCAAAATTACCCGGCGCGGTTTAACGGACTATGGCAACGCACTCAAAGGATTTCACAAATATCACCATAATGAATTAACCGGCCGAACCACAGTACTTATTATCGGGGATGCCAGGAATAACATTTTTTATTCCGGGGCTGACTTGCTGGCAAAAATAAGAACCACCGCTGCACGTATTTACTGGCTCAATCCAGAAGATAGATCATATTGGGGCACTGGTGACAGTTACATGGATATTTACATGCGTTATTGCGACGGTGTTTTTGAATGCCGAAACATAAACCAGTTGAAAAAATTCGCGCAACAACTTTACAAACATTTATAATACGCCAGTAAGGGAATCAAATGGCCAAGTGCCTTGGAGAAAAGGGGGATAAATGTGATAGAAATACATAAATACCAGGAAGTAACACAAATAAAGATGAGCCGCGACATAGGAGGAAAACCACTTTACTGGGTTGCCGCTTATTTTATTGACGGGATGCTTGTTGATACGGGATGCGACTATACATCGAAGGAACTGTGTGATCTATTACAAAAATATGATGTTGAGTTTGTAGTGAATACCCATTACCACGAAGATCATGTCGGCGCCAATTATTTAATTGGCAATACTTTTAACATCAATATTTTTGCTCATCCCAAAACAGTTTGCCTGATGAAGCAAAAGCCTGAACTCTATCCATATCAGGAAATGGTGTGGGGGTATCCTAAAAACTATGAAAATGGTATACCTGTTGGAGATAAAATAAATACTTTGAACTTTTCGTTTGATGTAATAGAGACTCCCGGCCACTGTGATGGGCATATTGTATTACTTGAAACAAATAAAGGCTGGTGTTTTACCGGTGATTTATTTGTATCGGAAAACCCCAAAGTTATCCGGCCGGAAGAGGATATAACCCAAATAGTGAATTCCATGGAGAGAATTTTAAATACTACCAAAAGCGATCTGGTTTTGTTTACTTCAATTGGAAGAATTGTTGAGAATGGCCGAAGTGCCCTTGCTGAGTGTATCAACTATCTCAAAAATTTATCACGGGAAGTCAAAGAGCTATACCAAAAAGGGTATCCCATTAGTACTATAAGAGATATGCTTTTTGGTGGTGAAGGGCCAATTTACCAGCGCACCAACAATCAATTCAGCAGCGAGAACTTGATTAAATCCGCTCTTGCTGCAAATATTTAAGAGGGATTGCGCCCGCCTTTCTGCCATAAGTGTGCAAGACTCTTAAAAACCTTTCCCGGCGCGGTCCGGGATTATAATTTTTGTTGACAAATAGGGTAGGGGGGTATACTATAACCTTAAAGGACGGTGACGCCATTTGGACAACGAAAAACAAATCTCTTGCCCGGCCTGTGAATCTGCGGGCTCCAAGGAGCGCCTGAGCCATCATGACGAAAAAACGATCCGCGAGCTGGTCAACCGGATCAACCGGATCGAGGGACAGCTCCGCGGAATCAAGGGCATGATTGAAAGGCATGTGTATTGCGACGATATTTTAAACCAGATCGCCTCGGCCAATTCCGCCCTGCACGGGGTGGCCAAACTGTTGTTGGAAAAACACATGAAATCCTGTGTCAAGGAGCAGCTGCAGGAGGGCGACGACCAGGTGATTGACGAGGTGCTGAAAACAATTTTCAGGATGATGCGCTAGCAAGCTAAAGCTAGTAACCCGGGAGGTTTTGGCATGGGACAATCAATTGAAGCTAAAGCGGTGGAATTGAACAGGGCAACGTTGACGGTTCCCATTTCCGGGATGAGTTGCGCGGCCTGTTCGGCCAGGGTGGAGAGGGAACTGAATAAAATACCGGGGGTTTTGGATGCTGCCGTCAACCTGGCCCTGGAAAAAGGAACCGTTAGCTACGACCCGGGGCAACTGGCTCCGGCTGAAATTATCGCTAAAATTCGCAATATTGGTTACGAAGTGCCGGAAGAAAACCTGGAACTGCTTATTTCCGGGATGAGCTGTGCGGCCTGCTCGAGCCGGGTGGAGAAGAAACTTAATTCCATGGCCGGGGTGCAATCGGCGTCGGTCAACCTGGCCACCGGCAAAGCCAGTGTCAGGTTCATCCCGGGCATGGTTACGGTCACGGAGTTGCGTAAAGCGGTGGAGGCGCTGGGTTACGGGGCGCGCCCGGCCGCCGGGGTTTCCCGGGACGAGGAGGGACAGGCCCGGCAAAGGGAAATCCGGCTGCAGGCGGCCAGGTTCGTTCTAGCGGCTGCACTGTCTCTACCCCTGTTATGGATGATGCTGGCCGAAGTGACCGGGTGGCACCAGTTTATGCTCAGCCCCTGGTTGCAGCTGGTCCTGGCGACACCGGTCCAGTTCATTGCCGGCTGGCAATTTTACCGGGGATCATACCATGCCCTGAAAACGGGCGGGGCCAACATGGACGTGCTGGTGGCGCTGGGCACTTCGGTGGCGTATTTTTACAGCCTTGTTTCCGTACTAAAAGGTTGGCAAACGTTATACTTTGAATCGTCGGCCATAGTAATCACTTTAATTTTGCTGGGCAAGCTGCTGGAGGCCGTGGCCAAGGGCAAAACGTCGGAAGCGATCAAGAAATTGATGGGGCTTCAGGCTAAAACCGCCCGGGTGTTGCGCAACGGGACGGAGGAAGATATCCCCGTGGAAGAAGTGGAAGTGGGAGATCTGGTCCTGGTCCGCCCGGGGGAGCGCATTCCGGTGGACGGGATTATTGTCGAGGGAAACTCCAGCGTGGATGAATCCATGCTCACCGGGGAGAGCATCCCGGTGGATAAGGGTCCGGGCGATGAGGTGGTCGGGGCATCCGTGAACAAGCAGGGGAGCTTCACTTTCCGGGCGACCAGAGTGGGCGACGACACGGCGCTGGCGAGGATCATCCGCCTGGTGGAAGCCGCCCAGGGCTCCAAGGCCCCGGTACAGCGCCTGGCGGACAAGGTATCGGGCATCTTTGTGCCCGTGGTGGTGATCATCGCCTTGCTTACTTTCGCTGGCTGGTACCTGCATGGCGCGGGGTTGACCGCCGCGCTGGTGCACATGATCACCGTTTTGGTCATCGCCTGTCCCTGCGCGCTGGGATTGGCCACTCCCACGGCCATCATGGTGGGTACTGGGGTCGGCGCCGAAAAGGGCATCCTGATCAAGGGCGGGGAACACCTGGAGCGGGCGGGCAGAATTGACACCGTGGTCCTGGATAAAACCGGAACCATCACCCGGGGGGAGCCCTCCGTAACGGATATTCTGGCGGTTCCTCCTTTTGAGGAAAAAGGGCTGATCGGGGTTATTGCTTCGGGAGAGAGAAAATCGGAACATCCCCTTGGCCGGGCCGTGGTAAATAAAGCTGCGGAACTGGGAATTGCGCTGGAGGAAGATGTGGGTGAATTTGAGGCTCTGCCCGGCAAAGGTATTCGTTTCCGAGCCGGAGGCGTCGCCTGGCATGCCGGGAACGAAGCCCTGGCCGAAGCGCTGGGTGTTGATTTGACTCCGGTGCTGCCCTTTACGGCCCGCTGGGAGGAGGAAGGGAAAACCGTGATGATCGCCATTGCGGACGGGCGTTTGGCCGGCCTGGTCGCGGTGGCCGACACCGTCAAGGAACATGCCCGGGAGGCGATTGCCGAACTGGAACGGATGGGCCTCGAGGTTTACATGTTGACCGGCGACCAGGAACGGACGGCCCGGGCCATCGCCCGGCAGGTGGGGATCAGCCGCGTCGTCGCGGGAGTGCTGCCGGAAAATAAGGCCAGGGAAATCCAGAAATTAAAGGATGCCGGGAAAGTGGTGGCCATGGTGGGCGACGGCATTAACGACGCGCCGGCTCTGGCCACCGCGGACGTAGGGATGGCCATTGGCACGGGGACCGACGTGGCCATGGAAAGCGCCTCCATCACCCTGATCCGCGGGGACTTGCGCACCATTGCCCAGGCCATCCGGTTGTCGCGCCGGACGCTGCGCAAGATCAAGCAAAACCTGTTCTGGGCCTTTATTTACAACCTGATCGGCATTCCACTGGCCGTCTCCGGCGTGTTCACGCCCGTTATGGGCGGGGCGGCGATGGCTTTCAGCTCGGTGTCCGTGGTGACCAATTCCCTGCTGCTGAAACGCTATAACCCGGAGCGTTGAAGGAAAAGCTATAACCAAAGGAGGTATAAAAAATGGGACAAACAGTGCTCAAGGTTGAAGGGATGAGTTGCAATCACTGCAAAATGGCGGTGGAAAAAGCTCTCAAGGAAGTGGCCGGCGTGGAAAGCGCCGTGGTGGACCTGGCCAAAAAGGAGGTCGTGGTGAACGGCAGTGCCGGCCGCGGTCAGCTGGTCAAAGCCATTGAAGAAGCCGGCTACAAGGTGGTAAATTAAACCAAGTGCCAGGCACCTGGAGTAATTATCCAGGTGCCTGGCACTTGGTTATTTTCTCCGCGTGCCGAGGGTGATAATGAACAGCCCTGCGATAGCCAGCATGTAGCCACCAAACATGACGGGTAATTTGAGCCGTCCCGCCGTTTGCAATGCTAAAATCCTCACCATAAGCACGCCGGTGAAGGCAGTAATTGTTCCCGTGATCCAGTAAATCTTTCTTTTATTGCTCATCATTTTAGCACCGGAATTAAGGTAACGTATATTCCGGTCAGGATGGCGGACGTGATGACTCCGCTGATGTTGGCCCCGATGGCGTAGGGCAAAATGAGGGATTGGGAGTTGGCTTCGGTTACCGCTTTCTGGGCCACCTTGGCCGTAGTGGGTATGCAGGATACCCCGGCGATGCCGATGACGGGGTTGAATTTGCCCTTATTGATCCAGTACATCAGGTATCCCCCGGCGATGCCGCCCAGCCCGGAAAGAAACAGTGATAATATACCCAGCACCAGAAGGACAAGGATTTTGGGGTTCATGATGGTGTTCGCCTCGCACAATACCCCCAGAAGGACCCCTAGAAAGAACGTTGATCCGTAGAGCAGCGGCCCTTCAATAAATGAGATGTAATGCTTCAAGTTGGCCTCCCTGATGGTAACCCCGAGGAAAAAGGACATGAACAGCGGGGCGGCCACCGGAAACAACAGGCTCAATACCGTGCAAGTTATGATGGAGAAAGCTATTTTCTCACCGGGTGTGACGGTGGGGATTTTGCTCAAATCCATCTGGATGCCGCGCAGGCGCTTCGGGATCAACAGTTTTATCAGGTACGGGTAACCTCCGTAAGTAAGGCTTAAATACAGGTACGCCACTATTGTTATGGGCACGAACAGGTCCTTGGCCAGCATCAGGGATGTATACAGAACCATTGGCCCGTCAGCACCCCCCACCATGGCTATGGATGCGGCTTCGCTGTAGTTCAGCCCCATTGCCACCGCGATGGGGAAGGTGGCTACCGTACCCAGTTCCGCGCAGATGGCGATCACCATGCTGCTGAACGGGCTGGCCAGCACGTACCCGATCTCGGTCATTACGCCGATGCCCAGGAAGATGAAGCAGGCAATGAGACCATTGCTGAAGGTAAGGGTGTAAATGGGTTGAAGAAAGTCGACCTGTAAAATGTTCATCAATTGAGATGGATCGGCCACCAGCGGGTCAATGAAAATGGTGCCCAGTTTTCCGCCTGATAAAAACAGGACGGCGGCGTTGACCGAAGCCATGCCGAAGCCCATGGGAATCATTAACAGCGGTTCAAGGATATTTCTGGCCCCCAGGTAAACCAGGGCTATTCCCAGGACTATCAGCCCTATCCTGGCGACGGTGATCAAAGTGTCTGTAGCAAACAACGTGGCGATCCCCTGGAACAGGTTTAAAAAGTTGATGTCAGGCATGTTTTACACCTCGTTTGTTTTGACCGGGTTAAGATTTGGATGCCGCTGTAACTCCTTGCCATTTTTCCTTTGACTTGATTTTCACGGTTTCGCGCAACCGGATGCACACGAAAATTCCCTTGATCAGGGCTGCCACCATAAATGAAATTACCGCTCCGAGTGCAAATACCAACAGGGCTATGATTACGGCTTCAGAAATATTCATAATTTAAAAACCCCCCTTAATTCTAAAATTTTTTACGCTCTTTATTTGGGAATTACAGTTTATGTCCTTATAAGTTATTTACATTTAGCCACCTCCTGTGTACAGTATACAAAGGAACTTATTTGGGTTGGTTAAAAATTAATAAGAGCAATTCGCGTGCCAGATGGAGAATTAAATTAATAGAAAGTAACAAGGGTTTTAATAAACCGGGATTTCCTGGTTCAGAACAATTTCATAACGACGACGGCAACAAACCAAAGCTGGGGTTAGGCATTAACGATTATGCATTATTGCATAATAACCTGACAAAAAAGCAGTGAGCAAAGCAGGTTAAATTAATTTGCAAAAATACATAGGTTATGTAAAAATGCATAAGGGTTGAAAAAGTTACTCGCAGGGTTTTGCAAATTCATTACTTGTTGATCCCGGCATCACATTTGCTTTGTAAGTAGCCCGGGAATAATTTATCATCCGGGTCACAAGAAAGCTTTGTTATACAGCTGCCGGTCATTTAAGCAAGTTAATGGCAAAGGGGGTATCTACATGCTGGTTAAGGATATCATGACCCCGCTGGAAATAAGCCTGTCCCCGCGTGATCCGGTTGTGAAGGCGTGGCGATTGATCCGGAAACACGGTACAGTGGGGCTGCCGGTGGTGGAGCCGGACGGCCAAATTGTGGGGGTGGTCACCAGGGACGACATAATTGAATCCGGCCCCGAAATTTTGGCCCGGCCCGGCGCGGCGGTGACTTCATTGATGCGCGACCGGGTATGTGTTCTGCGGGAGGATTCTTCCCTGGTGGACGCCTGGGCGCTGCACGGCAAGGTTTTTCCGGTTGTCGACAAAGACGGCCGGCTGATCGGTTTGCTGGATAAGTACAGGGTGGTGGTCGAGCTTTTTAACAAGGCCAACTGGATTCTGTTGCAGGTGGACACCATCCTGGATTCCGTTAACAACGGTATTATCGCCATTAATAATCAGGGCATCATTTCATTGTATAACAGGGCGGCGGAGAAGATGACCAGGCGTCCTAAAAGTTACGCCATGGGACGGCATCTTTCAGAGGTGATCAACCCGCAAGGTTTGCTGGACTATTTAAAGGACGGCCAAAGCCAGTCCGAGTGCAAACCCCCCATTACTTACACCAGCGGCAACCGCACTTACCTGACCAATCGCAGTTCAATTTACGAAAACGGCCAAATCGTGGGCGCCGTGGCCATATTCCAGGATATTTCCGAAGTGGAGCAAATCTCACAGGAACTTAAATCGGTCAAACAGCTGAATACAAAACTCGAACTGATTATCGAATCTTCTTATGACGGCATTTTATTAACCGATCCGGAGGGCACAATCCTCAAGGCCAACCGTGCCCACGAACGGATTACCGGCGTTCCCTCGTCCGAAATCCTGGGTAAAAACATGGCCGATCTTGTAACGGCGGGCGTTTATTCACGTTCCATTGTGGACGCGGTGATGCGGGAGGGTAAGCCCGTAACGATGGTGGAGAAAAAGCATTTTCTGATTACGGGAAGCCCGGTCAGGGACCATGACGGGAAAGTGCTGCGTATCGTAGTCAATATCCGCGACCTGACCGAGTTAAACAATTTAAGGGAACAACTGGAACAAACGAAAGAACTGAGCGAACGCTACCAGGATGAACTGACTCAATTGCGGGGGAAGCTGTTCAACCAGGAAGGTCTGGTATTTCACTCACCCAAAATGCGTGAACTGCTGCAGGTGGCCTCGCGCCTGGCTGCGGTGGATTCCACGGTGTTGATTCTGGGGGAATCCGGCGTGGGCAAGGAAATTATCGCCAGGACGATTCACAGTCAAAGCAAGCGCAAAGACGGCCCGTTTATTACCGTAAACTGCGGGGCCATCCCGGAGAACCTGCTGGAATCGGAGCTTTTCGGTTACGAGCGGGGCGCGTTTACCGGCGCCAACCGGGAGGGCAAAGCAGGAATGTTTGAACTGGCGCACAACGGCACGCTTTTTCTTGATGAAATCGGGGAGTTGCCCCCAGGCTTCCAGGTCAAGCTGCTCAGGGTCATCCAGGAAAGGGAGGTGCTCCGGGTTGGCGGCAGCAAGCCAAGGCCGGTAAACGTGCGGATCCTGGCTGCAACCAACCGCTGCCTGGAAACCATGGTCAAGGAGGGAAGGTTTAGGGAGGATCTATATTTCAGGATTAACGTGGTGCCGCTGAAAATATGGCCGCTCAGGGAACGCAAGGAAGATATAATTCCGCTGGTGCACGCTTTTAAACAAAGATACGAAAACAAGTACGGCATCCAAAAAAAAATTGACCCCCGGGTTTACGAAGCTTTCCTGAACTATCACTGGCCCGGAAACGTTCGGGAATTGGATAATATGATCGAGAGGTTGATGGTTACGACGCCGGGTTCCGAAATTACAGTAAGCGACCTGCCGTCTTATGTTTTTGAAAATCTTGGACAACAGCAACCCGAAGTATACGTGAAAGGGATTATGCCGCTAAAAAAAGCCGTGATGCAATTGGAGAGCCAGTTGATCAGCAACGCCATCAAGGAATTCGGGAGCGCCAACAAGGCCGCCCGCGTATTAAAAGTGGACCAGTCGACCCTAACACGAAAAATCAGCCGGTTGAGGGAACACGGTTTGGCCATCTAATTGAACGGTGAAGGTATAAACTTGGGCAACCCGGCATAAATAATTATTGCGGCGCAAGTTTTTCAGCGGTTGGGTGCGGGTTAGATATTATGAACAAAGTGTTGAAAAAACGCAATAAGGAAAACCAGGCGGGGGTATCCGACCGCCAGGGGCATAAAGGGGGTTTTATTAAAGTTTATAAATCTGGTATTATAAGTATGGCATATTGGTTGGCCGGCTGCGGAGCAATACCTTGATCTAAAAGGAGAGTGGATTAGTTCTTATGGATGACGGCGCGTCATCGCTAATTATTGTAATTTTATTAAGTTTGTTCATGGTCTTTTTAAATGGTTTCTTTGTGGCTAAAGTATTTTTTTACAAAGGTAACACCTACCCGTCTTTCTCGGTTGGTACCCGGGGGAAACGCGAAGTCAAAATTGCCCGGGAATCTGTTGAGAAAGCACGGCGAGCTGATGTGCCGGTAAAAATATAAGCACTGAACTGATCATAAAGACCCCGGTCTGCTTTAACGCGCCGGGGCTTTTGTTTGATAACTTAACGGAATATCAAAAGGGGCCGGACATGCCGGTCCCTGATTTTTGTTCTACCCGTAATATATCGACGGTTCCCTTTTATTTTGATGATTTTCCTTGTTATAGCAGTTAACAAAATGTTCGGGTGTTTACACCCGGGAAATATTGGATGACGCCATGAATTTGGTGAAAAGTGATGTTAATCACACCGGGGCAGTGAGGTTGATAACAGCCCCGGGGATGGGAAAAGTTTATCATTATTTTTATCAAATCATACTTGATTTTAAGAGGTGTTGTAAAATGAGAGAGCCAATGGAACAAATAGAGGAGTGCCGGGTGTATCCCGGTGCAGTCGTCAAGGCATATCTTTGCAAGATGAAAGCGGGCAGGTGCGCTGACTTGCCAAGGTTGACGCCCCTGGTGTTGCTGGTTTCCGCGGCGGGCAGTTTTGCCGGGATCGGCCTGGTGGCACTATTGTCCGCGTACTACCAGTTGCCAGTGCTTTTGCCCTCGTTCGGGGCCACGGCGGTGCTGCTTTACGCTGCCTGCCATGTCCCCATGGCTCAGCCAAGAAACGTGGTGGGTGGTCACCTGGTGTCCGCGATAATGGGAGTTACCGTATACCAGTTGTTCGGGAACCCCTGGTGGGCCATCGCCCTGGGAGTGACGCTGGCCATTTTGGTCATGACCGTAACCTATACGCTGCACCCGCCCGGCGGGGCTACAGCATTTGTAGCGGTATATACGGGGCAGGATTTCGGGTTTATTTTCTCCCCCGTTGGGCTGGGCGCTGTTTGCCTGGTGTTGATCGCCCTGGTAATCAATAATTTGTCCAGAGAACATAAGTACCCGCACTACTGGTTTTAATACATAATGATCCTGATAAAATACGTTTCATCAAAGGAGGATTTTGAACTGTGGAGATTATTAAAATTCCGGAGATTTTAACTTTTACCACCCCCCGGGGAGTAATCGCGAGAAAGCTTTTGGACAGGGACGGTCTTGTATTGATGAACTTGCTTTTAAAACCCGGTGAGGTCATTTTTTTCATCATAACATATCATGTTGAACATGTATATCTTAGTTTGGTGGGACTTTATGAAATTTATTACGCTGTTTTCAGCCTGGTGCCGGTGTGGAACGCCTCGGGTTGATATGAAAAGGGTTGACAAAACTTTTAAAACCAAGTAGCATAAGCAGTGAAAAAACCGGCTCGAAGCCGGGTGTGATTTTGAATTCCGCACGGGTATAGTTACTTTTAAGAACGAAGGCAAAGGCCACGAAGGTCTGCTCCAGGGAGAGGCATCTTTGTGGCCTTTAAATTTGTTGCTTGTTTGGTTTCCAAAATAATGAGATAGGGGTGTTGGTTAATGTGTATGGAAAAAACGCCATGGGAAAAGGCCATAGAATTTCACGGGCATTCCTGTCCCGGCCTGGCCATCGGTTACCGGGTGTCTGAAATAGCTCTCAAGCGGCTATCCGAAATGCGCTCGCCCGACGAGGAACTGGTGGCGATAGTGGAAAATGATGCCTGCGGCGTTGACGCGGTCATGCTTATTACCGGGTGCACCCTGGGCAAAGGCAACCTGATTTACCGCGACCTGGGCAAACAGGTTTATACCTTCGGCAGCCGCAACGGCAACCGGGCGCTGCGGATTGCGGTGAACGGCGAGATACTGCACCGGCCGGATCCGGAGCTGGCGGAACTGCGCCAAAAGGTGTTCGGCGGCACCGCCTCGCAGGAGGAAAAGGCCAGATTCCAGGCGGCCCAGGCCAGGCGCATCGAAGAAATACTGCACATGCCTGAAGAAAAGTTTTGCAAGGTGGAGGAAATTGATTTCACTTTCCCCTCCAAGGCGCGCATTTTCCCATCGGTCAAGTGCTCCCGCTGCGGGGAATTAGTTATGGAACCCCGGGCCAGGGTGCGTGACGGCAAGTTTGTTTGTCTGGATTGCTTCGAGGATTATTCCCGGGGCTGGTAAGGTGCCAGGTGTTGAAAGGTTGAAAGTTTACCTGTTTTCATCAGCGGAAGGCCGCCCGGCAACTCGGAGGGCAATGGAGTTGGGGTGGGAAGGGCTCAGCGGGTCGGCAGTTTAAGACTGATTTAACTGCAAAAACACCACAGCGGCAGGCGATCCGGCGGATTTCTGGAGTGAGTGGAGCACTGGACTTGATTTTTTATGGTTTGAGGTTATAATAAAATTAATATTAAAAATAACGAGATGTTGTTACTAAAGTTACTGTCTTAAGGCTTATTACAAATTTGGTATGATAACTTTATACGCGACGGTACATGGTTGTATCGCTGGGATAAAGAAGTCCTGACACCTGCTCTTGGTGTCGGGATTTTTTTTGCAGTCAAGTTCATTGGAAAGGAAGGTCAAAATGGCTGGTATTGCAGATGGGTCCAAAACATCTAGACCTGTTATTGTTGACTCAACCCTTAGAGACGGGGAACAGGCCCCCAGGGTGGTTTTCAACCTTAAGGAGAAAGTTGCTATTGCCAAGTTGTTGGATTTGCTCGGGGTAGAAATAATAGAGGTGGGAACACCCATCATGGGAGAGTTGGAACAGCAGGCGCTAAGAAAAATATGCGGTTTGGGCCTGAGGGCCAGGGTAGTATCCTGGAACCGGCTGCTTCTGTCGGACATCAGGGCTTCATTAGCCTGTGGCGTCCGGGATATTCATATATCCGCTCCGGTATCAGATTTACATATTCAAGTTAAACTGGGCAAAAACAAGCAATGGGTGCTGGACTGCCTGAAGAGAGCCATGCGCTACGCTTTCGACTATGGGTGTCGTGTTTCCGTGGGTTCGGAAGATGCTTCCCGGGCGGATTTTAGGTTTTTAATGGAATTTGCCTTGTTGGCGCAGGAAATGGGCGCGGAAAGGTTTCGTTACGCTGATACCGTTGGAATACTTGATCCCTTCAGTACCAGGCGGGTGGTGGGCGCGCTGGTTAAAAAATTGTCCATACCGGTTGAGTTTCACGGCCATAACGACTTTGGCATGGCTACGGCAAACAGTGTGGCCGCCTTTACGGCGGGCGCGACACATATCACCACTACTGTGGGGGGCCTTGGAGAGCGGGCCGGCAATACCTGTTTGGAGGATATCTTAAAGATTTTTCACAAAAACTTTAAAAATACAGGTATTTTTAATCTTGATATATTACCGGTCCTGAGCCGTTATGTGGCTATAGCGGCCAACCGGCCACATTTAGCGTCGGGATTAAATTTACAGGCTACTCGAACGAACATCTACTGATCAACCAGGTTTCATCAGGAATTATTTTTGTGCCTGGAACCGGCAATATTGGTCATGCCTCAAGCTTCAAAGTATAACAAAACAAAACAGAAAGTAAGCAATAAATAAACACCAAAGTAAAGCATGAAGAATAAAAACTATTATTATGAAAATTAACATTTCTATGATAACAATAATTGAAAATAGGTATTGCAATATTTAAATTGCCATGGTATAATCGTAATCAACCAGATACATTGTTGTGTCTGAAGGAGATAAGGCGATGGCGCCGGTGATGATGCCGGCGCCTTATGTTTATTGTTGTAGTATTATTTAAGGCTTAGGCGAAGATGCCGGTATAATTACCGGTTTTTATATTTATCTTTACTTTAACATTTGCTTATCTCCGCATTTACTTCGGCAGTAAACCGGGCGTTGATGCCATTGTAGCTTTTATCATTATGCTACAATGGCTTTTTTATTAACAAAACAAATGGGGGAGTGACACTATGAGACAAATAGCTATTTACGGTAAAGGCGGCATTGGCAAGTCCACCACCACCCAGAATACGGTGGCCGCTCTGGCCGAGGCGGGCAAAAAGGTACTGGTTGTTGGCTGCGATCCCAAGGCTGATTCCACCAGGCTGTTGCTTCACGGTTTAAACCAAAAAACCGTTTTGGATACCCTCAGGGATGAGGGGGAGGATATCGACCTTGAGGATATTATGCGGCTGGGCTTTGGAAACACCAGGTGCGTGGAATCCGGCGGTCCCGAACCCGGAGTAGGTTGCGCGGGCAGGGGGATCATCACTTCCATCAGCATGCTGGAGTCGCTGGGGGCTTACACCGACGATTTGGATTATGTCTTTTATGATGTACTGGGCGATGTGGTTTGCGGCGGCTTTGCCATGCCCATTCGAGAGGGAAAGGCTCGGGAAATATATATCGTGGCTTCCGGGGAAATGATGGCCATGTATGCGGCCAACAACATCTGCAAGGGCATCAAAAAATTTGCCGATACCGGTGGTGTAAGATTGGGCGGGATCATCTGCAACAGCCGGAAAGTGGATAACGAATACGAACTCCTGAAGGCATTCGCCGAGGAACTTGGCTCGCAGCTGATCCACTTCGTGCCCAGGGATAACATTGTGCAGAGAGCCGAAATCAATAAGAAGACGGTGATCGATTATGATCCGCGGGCCAAACAAGCAGACGAGTACAGGACACTGGCCAAAAATATTGACGAAAACCAGATGTTCGTCATTCCCAAACCTATGAGCCAGGACCGGCTGGAGGAATTGATGATGAGTTACGGTATCCTGGACTGATGTTTTTCCCTGGACAAAAAGAATTTCTAAAATTAAGGAGTGATGTTTATGTACATGATCAGAGCCATCGTCCGACCGGAAAAAACTAATCTTATCCTGTCCGAATTAAATAGTGCAGGTTTTCCGGCGGTAACCAGGATCGACGTGGTCGGCCGCGGCAAACAAAGGGGAGTAAGGGTCGGCGAAGTGGTTTACGACGAGATACCCAAGGATCTACTTATGCTGGTTGTGCAGGACGAAAAAGATAAAGAAGATGTGATCAGCATCATTGCCAAGTACGCCAGAACCGGAGAAAAAGGCGCCTTCGGCGACGGCAAGATCTTTGTGAGCACGGTGGAAGAAGCATATACCATCAGCAGCGGCACCAAGGGGCTTTAAGGGGGGCTACCATGAAAGAAATTATAGCGATAATTCGGATGAACAAGGTAAACCTTACCAAAAAAGCCCTGGCCGATATCGGGGTCTGTGGAATGCACGCCATGAAGGTGATGGGCCGGGGTAAAGTACACGTTGATCTTTCCGTGCTGGATGAACTGGGGGCCAGAGAGGAAATTGGGGCCATTGTGGCGGACAGCTTGGCCAAAGGGCCCCGGTTGATTCCCAAGCGGTTGTTGACAATCCTGGTGCAGGACCGGGATGTAAAAAAAGTTGTAGACACGATTGTTAATGTCAATAAGGAAGGCAACCGGGGCGACGGCAAAATCTTCGTCCTACCCATTAACGATGCGTTGAGGATTCGCACCGGTGAACGCGGTGAGGAAGCAATTTAGCATCCATGATGCTTTGCGGCTATTATTAACAACAACTTGCGGGGTTTCAATGTTCCCCGGCAAACTTATTTTCCGGATATAAGGAGGCGGTTATATGGCTGTCAATGAAAAAGCGCTCGAGGAAATACTGAACAAGTACCCGGCCAAGGTCAAAAGAAACCGCAAAAAGCACATTGTGATCAGAGACGCTTCGCAGGGCCACCAGGAAATCGAAGCCAACACCCGTACCGTCCCGGGGATTATCACCAACCGCGGCTGCGCCTTTGCCGGCTGCAAGGGAGTGGTTCTGGGCCCGCTGAAAGATGTGGTTCACATCGTTCACGGCCCTATTGGGTGCGCCTACTACAGCTGGCTGACCCGGCGCAATAAGGCCAAATCAGAAGACCCGAAGAAAAATTTTCTCACCTACTGCGTCTCCACCGATATGCAGGAAAAAGATATTGTCTTTGGCGGCGAAAAGAAATTGGCTAGAATGATTGACGAAGTGGTGGAAATATTTAAGCCAAATGCCATTACCATCTCCGCCACCTGTCCCGTGGGTTTAATCGGTGACGACATTCAGGCCGTGGCCAGGGCGGCGCGGGAAAAGCATGGCATTAACATCACCGCTTATAACTGCGAGGGTTATAAGGGAGTAAGCCAGTCCGCAGGCCACCACATTGCCAACAACGGTTTGATGGAACATGTAATCGGAGAAGGCGACTGGGAGGAACCGCCCGGCAAATACACCATCAACATATTGGGCGAATATAACATTGGCGGCGACAGCTGGGAACTGGAAAGGATTTTAAAGGATATCGGCTACCACGTCCAGGCCGTGATGACCGGCAACGGCTCTTACGAAGACCTGAAAAACGCCCACGTGGCGCAATTGAACCTGGTTCAGTGCCACCGTTCCATCAACTACATCGCTTCCATGCTGGAAACCAAGTACGGAACGCCCTGGTTGAAGGTAAATTTTATCGGCATCCGGTCCACTATCGAATCATTGCGTAATATGGCTCTTTACTTCGGCGACCCGGAGCTGATTAAACGGACCGAGGAAGTCATCGCCAGGGAACTGGCGGTGATTGAGCCGCAGTTGGAACCGTATAGAAAGATTTGCGCGGGCAAAACAGCATTTTGCTTCGTGGGAGGCTCCCGGGGCCATCACTACCAGGGTTTGTACGAGGAACTGGGCATTAAAACGGTGTTGGCGGGCTACGAGTTTGCCCACCGGGACGATTACGAGGGCCGGGATGTGCTGCCCTACATTAAACCCGATGCGGACAGCAAAAACATTCCCGACCTGCATGTTACCCCGGACGAGCGGCGCTACCGCCTGAAAATACCCAAGGAGAAAATGGAAGAGCTGAAAGAGAAGCTGCCGCTATGTCACTACAAAGGCATGATTCCGGACATGAAAGACGGCAGCGTTATCGTGGATGACCTAAACCATTATGAAACCGAAGAATTCATCAAAGTCCTCAAGCCCGATATTTTTTCCTCTGGGATTAAGGACAAATATATACCTTATAAAATGGGCATACCTTCCAAGCAGTTGCACAATTATGATTACAGCGGGCCTTATTACTGTTTTCGGGGTGCCGTAAACTTTGCCCGGGACATCTGTATGAGTTTTACCTCGCCTACCTGGAATTTTGCCGTTCCACCCTGGAAAGACAGACCGCTGCTGGAAGGAACCATTGCGGAGTGCGCTGCCGGGGAAACTTGCGCCGGGTGAGAATAATTTAAGGCGCCCGTTTTAGTAATGGCCCGAGACAGGCGTTAAATGACTGTACTACGATGACAGGAATTGAGAGAGAAGGAAGGAGTGTAAAATGTTAGACTGTACACCCAAAGAAATCAAAGAACGCAGCGGCGGAGTAATTAATCCCGCCAAGACGTGTCAACCCATCGGGGCTATGTATGCCGCTCTTGGTATTCGCAACTGCCTGCCTCACAGCCATGGTTCCCAGGGTTGCTGCGCATATCACAGGTCGCATCTTACCAGGCATTTCCGGGAACCCATCATGGCCACCACCAGTTCCTTTACCGAAGGGGCTTCAGTGTTCGGGGGCGGTGGTAACCTGAAAACGGCGATCAAAAATGTTTTTGCCATCTATAATCCCGATGTGATGGCAATTCATACCACTTGCTTGTCCGAAACCATCGGCGACGATATCCCGACGATTATAAAATCAGCCGAGATTCCCGAAGGCAAGCTGGTTATCCATGCCAATACGCCCAGCTACCAGGGTTCCCACGTTACTGGATTTTCCAACATGACGAAGGCCATGGTCAGTTACCTGGCGGAAGCTACTTCGGAGACCAAGAAGGAGCAGGTCAATATCATCCCCGGTTTTGTCAACCCCGGGGACATGAGGGAAATCAAGCGGCTGGTCACCAAGATGAGCATCAAATTCATCATGTTCCCCGATACTTCAGGTGTTCTGGACTCACCCATGACCGGCAAATTTGTCATGTACCCCGGAGGGGGCGCCCGGGTGGAAGAGATCAGGGACTCGGGCAACTCCATGCTCACCGTTGCCCTGGGCGCCTATGCTTCCAGCGATGCCGCCCACCTGCTGGAGCGAAAATGCAACGTGCCCGCCATGACTCTAAAGACACCTATTGGCATTAAGGCCACGGATGAGTTTTTGATGACGCTGCGGGGCAAGTTTGTCCGGGAGGTGCCCTACGCGCTGGAAGAGGAGCGGGGCCAGCTGGTGGATGCTATGATTGACCTCCACCACCAGTTCCACGGCAAAAAGGTGGCCATCTTCGGCGATCCGGATATCGTAATTGGTTTGACTGAGTTTGTTTTGAGCTTGGGTATGCGGCCCGTCCATGTGTTGACCGGCACTCCCGGGGGAACACTGGGCGGCCCCCAGGACATTTTTGAAAAGGAAATCACTGAGATGCTGGCTAAAGCGGGTATCGAGGGCAGGGTGAAAGCCGCCGGCGATTTGTTTGAACTGCACCAGTGGATCAAGAATGATCCGGTTGATTTGTTAATTGGCAATACTTACGGCAAGTATATCGCCCGGGCGGAGGATATACCTCTGGTGCGGGTGGGATTCCCCATTCTTGACCGGGGCATGCACCACTATATGCCCATCGTGGGTTACAGGGGGGCCATGCGGCTGGTGGAAATGATCAGCAATGCCCTGCTGGACCGGAGGGAACGGGATGCCGCCGATGAGGATGTTGAACTGGTAATGTAGGATCACACTTTATTATGGAAAGATGTGATGATATGTCTACGGTAAATTTATTAAAAGATCAGTTGGTTGAAGAAAGAAAGTCTTTCATTGTGGTGAAAGGCAGGCAAAAAAACCAGTTGAAATGCGAAGCAGATAGCATTGCGGGGTGTGTGAGCCAGCGGGCCTGCGTTTACTGCGGTGCCAGAGTGGTTTTAAACCCGGTCACCGACGCCATCCACTTGGTGCACGGCCCCATCGGTTGCGCCAGCTATACCTGGGATATCAGGGGCAGCCTGAGCAGCGGGTCCGAGTTGTACCGCAACAGCTTTTCCACGGATTTAAAAGAAAACGACGTGATTTTCGGCAGTGAGAAGAAACTGGCCCGGGCCATTGACGAGCTGGTGGAAAAATATAACGCCGGCCTGGTTTTCGTTTATTCCACCTGCGTGGTGGGCGTGATCGGCGACGACCTGGAGGCGGTGTGCCGGGCGGCGGCCAAAAAGCACGGCATTGAGGTAATTCCCGTCCAGTCCAGCGGCTTTATCGGCAATAAATCGGCGGGTTACCGGGCTGCTTGTGACGCGCTGCTCCGGCTGATCGAACTGCCTGCTGGTAAACTCCCGGGCCGAACAGCCGGCTCCGGGGGGAGGAGCGTCAATTACCTGGGCGACTTTAACCTGGCCGGCGAGGCTTGGATTATCACTAATTACTTGAAGAGCATGGGAGTCGATGTGAATGTGGTGTTCACCGGGGATGCCACCCACCAGTCCTTGAAAAAAGCTGCAACGGCGTCGCTGAATATCATGCAATGCGCCGGTTCCATGGCTTACCTGGCCCGGCGGATGGAGGAGCTTTATGGCATCCCGTACCTGAAGGTTTCCTTTCTGGGCTTGGAGGATACCTCGGCGTCCTTGCGGAAAATTGCCGCCGCTTTCAAAGACCCGGAAATGATGCGCCGGGCGGAGGAACTTATCGCCAGAGAAACGGCCGGGGTCAGGCCGGTCATAGAGCAATACCGGGAAAAGCTTCGGGGGAAAAAGGCTGCGATTTACGTGGGCGGTGGATTTAAAGCCATTTCGCTGGTTAAACAGTTCAGGGAAATCGGTATCGATGTGGTGATGGTGGGTACCCAGACCGGCAGGGAAGAGGAATACCAAACATTACATGACATTGCCGATGACGGAACGGTCATCCTGGACGACGCCAACCCCTCGGAATTGGAAAAATTTATGTTGGAAAAAGGCGCCCACCTCCTGGTGGGCGGCGTCAAGGAGAGGCCGCTGGCTTACAAGCTGGGCGTGGCCTTTATCGATCACAACCACGACCGCAAGCACCCGTTGAGCGGGTTCGTGGGCGCGATTAATTTCGCCCGGGAAGTTTATTCAACGGTATGCTCCCCGGTCTGGAAATATACCCGGGGCATGGGAGGTGTTTTACATGCACAGGAATGAGGTTAACACCCGGCACTGCCGGAACGTCAACGAGAACCCTTGCAATATGTGCATGCCCATGGGCGGGATTCTCCCCTTCAAGGGAATCGAGCAGTCCATGGTGATTATCCACGGGTCCCAGGGTTGCAGCACGTACATGCGCCGGCATATCGCCGAGCATTTCAACGAACCGGTTGACGTGGGTTCTTCCTCCCTCAATGAAAAGGGGACCATTTACGGCGGCGCCGGAAATCTAAAACAGGCCCTGGACAATATCCGGAAGGTATACCGGCCCCGGCTGATCGGCGTGCTCACCTCTTGCCTGGCGGAAACAATCGGCGAGGATATCGACGGAATAGCCCGGGATTACCTGCATGAACGGGGACTGGCGGACTTCCCCCTGGTTACCGTTTCCACGCCCGGCTACGGGGGCAGTCATGCCGAAGGTTACTGGCTGGCGGTTAAAAGAATTGTCGCCAAACTGGCCCGGCCAACTGAAAAGCATGCCGGCATCAATGTCATCGTCCCCAATCTTAGCCCCGCCGATATCCGGGAAATCAAGCGGATCTTGGAGCTGATGCGGGTTAAGTATACCCTGGTACCCGATTTTTCGGATACCCTGGATAGTCCTTACACCCGCACTTACAAAAAAATACCCGAGGGGGGCACCAGGCTTGCTGATATCGAGCAAATGCCCGGGGCTGCGGCCACCATCCAGCTGGGTGTGACGGTGGATGAAAGTATCTCGCCGGGGCATTATCTACAAAACGAATTCGGCGTACCCCTGTATAACCTGCCCGTGCCCATGGGCATTGAAAATACGGACTTGCTGGTTAACCTGCTGGCCCGGCTGACCGGCGGCAAAATACCCGTCATCCTGGAGCAGGAAAGGGGCCGGCTGTTGGACTGCATGATTGATTCCCATAAATACAATGCCCGGGGCAGGAGCGTGGTCTTCGGCGAGCCTGAGCTGGTATACGCTGTGGTTAAGGTGTGCGTGGAAAACGGAGTTTTTCCGGCGGTGGTGGCAACGGGCAGCAGGAGCGCCAGGCTGGAGGAGTTGCTCAAGCCGGTGGTGGCGGAGTGTCCCCTTGAAGTGCGCGTTGTAAATGAGGCTGACTTCACCCGAATCCGGGCCTGTTGCAGGGATATGGGTGTTAATATCGCCATCGGCCATTCGGACGGCAAATATCTGACGGAAAAAGAAGGCATCCCGCTGGTTCGGACCGGTTTTCCCATCCACGACCGGGTAGGGGGGCAGCGGTTGCTGTCGGTGGGCTATGTGGGCACCACCATGTTTTTGGACCGGATTACCAATACGCTGCTGGAAAATAAACTTAAAAACTACCGTTCCTCCATGTATCAAAAATTTTACCGGGGAGTTGAAGAAAATAATCAATGCTCTGTAGGAAGTTGAGGTGGAGAAATTGGCCTGTGGCTGTAACAGAAACTTAAGGGATGATCTAACGGAAGCCAATGCCCTGGAAAGGATTGCAAAACACCCCTGCTTTTCCTTTGAAGCCCACCGCAAGTACGCCAGGATGCACCTGCCGGTAGCGCCCCGGTGCAATATAAGTTGTAATTATTGCAACCGGAAATTTGATTGCGCCAACGAAAGCAGGCCCGGGGTGACCAGTGAAATCCTCACACCGTTACAGGCGAGGGACAAATATCTCCTGGTACGGGAAAAAATTGATCATCTGAGTGTGGTGGGAATCGCGGGCCCTGGTGACGCGCTGGCCAACTGGGAAAAAACCAAAACAACCATTATGTTAATCAAACAGGTTGATCCGGATGTGATTTTTTGCCTGTCGACCAACGGGGTAATGTTACCGGAATATGCCCGGGAAATCGTAGATCTCGGCATCAAGCATGTCACTGTCACGGTAAATTGTTTGGACCCGGAGACAGGAGCCGGGATTTATAAGTATGTTTACTACAAAGGCCGGAAATATCAAGGACCTGCAGGAGCAGAAATCTTAATTAGAAATCAACAGACAGGTATAGCTTACCTGGCGCAACGTGGGGTTATAGTTAAAGTAAACATTGTGATGATCCGGGGAATCAACGATGGCCAAATTCCCGCTGTTGTACGTAAAGTTAAAGATCTAGGCGCGTTTATAACTAATATTATGCCCCTGGTTCCCGCCCGGGGGAGCGTATTTCAAGATTTTGCCCCCACAGACACCGAAGAATTGAACCGGATGCGAGACGTTTGCGGGTTGGAACTGCGGCAAATGCGCCACTGTAAACAGTGCCGGGCCGATGCCATCGGACTGCTGGATGATGACAGGTCTCAGGAGTTCAGCAAGGCTTCCCTGGAAGAAAAGCCGGCCGCAGGTGATGGGCGCGCTCAAAAACAAAATATCGCCGCTGCATCGTAAGGAAGAAAAATAACTTTTGGGGAGAATGAGGTATATGGCTGTTGATATTGCGGTATATGTGGGCGAGAACGGTGAAACCGCTTCCCTGAAGGACCGGGGGAAAATAGTGGTATTCCGAAAAATGCAAAACAAATGGAATGTATTGAGGGAAAGGGAATTTAACCCGAGTGCCAGCCAGGGGATGAAGGAATTGCGCCGGATGATGGAAGAGGTCATGGATTTTCTGGCAGAATGCAAAATCTTCGTGGGACTTTCGGTTACAGGGATACCTTTTTTTGAATTGGAAAGATCCCGGCGCGTGGTTTGGGAAATGCAGGGCAAACCCGGCGATTTCCTGGATTATATCCTGGCCAGGGATGAAGAAGAACGGCAACTGGAAGAACAAAAAACCGAAACGGTGCCGCCGGCCCCGGTGGAAACATCCGCCGGGTGTTACCGGATTTCCATCAAGGAAATTCAGGAAAAAAACCTGGGTGTTACCTCAAAACAGGTGCTGCTGCCGTTTCTTCGCCAGGGGAACTTTTATGAATTGAAAGTGCTTTGCAATCATATCCCCCCGTGGCTGGAAGCAGAATTTTTGTCCGGGAAATTATGCAGTAATGTTAATGAACTTGGTACCGGAGAGCTGGAAATTACGATAACAAAAAGTTGTTGCCACTGATTACAGTGAGAAGTAAGGAATGATTAGCTGCTCCGAGGGGCTTTGCTTTAGCAAATTAGCTTTGCTTATATACCATACAGGCTTTCCAGGTAACATATCCCGGTATTTGTTCTGAAATATTTCTTTTTAATGGTTTTGACTTGTTCTTTTCTAAATTCATCTTCAAAGATATTTACGAGAAAATCCGCTTCGACAAGAATTTGAAAGTCTATATCGTCTATTTTGCTGTATGTATGATGGTTGGCTATCAAATGACTGACTCTGTCAATGAAATCTTGACTAAAATTCAATTCCTGCAAAATATTACGCGCTACAGGTGGCCCTTCCATCTCCTGGTACTTCCCGGAAGATGATGAGTATTTTCTTTCACTTTCTTTGATTCCAATATCATGTAAAATAGCGGTTACTTCAAGTATCCTAAGTTTTTCTACTGGAATGCCCTCAAGTTCACCGATGCTTTTTGCGAATGCATACACCTTCAAGGCATGGTTTACGCGCTTAACATCACCGTCAAAATATAAGATCATTTTTTTTATAGTTTCACTGATAATACTAGTCATATAACTATCGCCACGCCTTCCCTCTTTTAGTTTTATTGCTATTTCAGAACAGGTATTATTAGCGGGTATTATTATAAATGCCAGCGGTGGGCAATGGGCATGCGGCGGCCCGGCCCGAAGGCCCGGGAAGTTATCCTGAGCCCGGGCGGGGCCTGCTGGCGTTTATATTCAGCTCTGTTTACCCGTTGGATGATATCCAGCACCAGTTCCTTGCTATGGCCCATTGCCACAATTTCATCGATAGGCTTTATTTCTTCTATATAGGCTCTGAGAATTTGATCCAGCACCCGGTAAGGGGGCAGGCTGTCCTCGTCCTTCTGGTCCGGCCTCAGTTCAGCGGAGGGTGGCTTGTTAATTACGCTCCGGGGTATGATCTCCCTCTCCCTGTTGATGTATTCTGCCAGTTTATAAACCATTACCTTGGGCACATCCGCCAGCACGCTCAATCCCCCGGCCAGGTCTCCGTAAAGGGTGCTGTAGCCCATGGCCATTTCCGACTTGTTCCCGGTAGTCAGCACCATCTGGCCCTCCCGGTTTGAGATGAACATGAGGATGTTGCCCCTGATTCGTGCCTGTATGTTTTCCTCCGCCAGATCCATAATGGGGCTGCCACCCGGGTTTAACTCTTCAATGTAAGATTTAAACATATTTTCAATGGGAATTACCCGGTATTCGATGCCCAGGTTTTCGGCCAGCGTCCGGGCGTCGTCCTTGCTTCCTTGCGAAGAATAGCGCGAGGGCATGGAAACCCCCACTACATTTTCCGGGCCAAGGGCATCCGCCGCCAGTGCGGCGGTTACCGATGAGTCTATCCCCCCGCTGAGGCCGACGATGGCCCGGGTAAAGCCGTTTTTATAAAGATAATCCCTGGTGCCCAGTACCAGCGCGTTGTAGATCCAGCTAATATCTTCGCGACCGGCCCCACCGGCTTTTTTTTCATGAAGTGCGCCTGTATTTATAACAACAAAGTCTTCCGTAAATTTTTTCAGTTCTAAACATATTGTGCCCCCTCTGGTTATGACAACACTGGAGCCGTCAAAAATCAGGTGATCGTTGCCCCCTACCTGGTTGACGTAGATTATTCCAACCCGGTGTTTGGCAGCCACCTTGCACAACATATCGGTGCGCAGGGCGTGTTTCCCGTAATGATATGGTGATGCGGACAGATTTATAATCAATTCCGCGCCCTGCCTTACAAGCTCCTCCACGGGATCGACATCATAGCGCTGGCGGTTCCAGTAGTCCTTATCGTTCCAGATGTCCTCGCATACCGTAACACCTAGTTTGACTCCTTTAAATTCTATGGATTTCCTTTCTTTGGCGGGTGTAAAATATCTTTTTTCGTCAAATACGTCGTAAAAGGGAATTAGGCTCTTGTGTTGTATGCCGGCCAGTATACCGTTATGTAATAATACTGCTGTATTGTATAGATCATTATCTTCGCGAAAGGGAACGCCCAGCAATACACCAATGTTTTCGCTGACAGAAATGATTTTTTGTAAATTATTTTCCACTTCATCAAGGAATTCTTTACGCAAAAGAAGGTCTTTGGGCGGGTAACCGGTAAGGGTAAGTTCGGGAAATACCACCAGGTCTGCTCCAAAAGACCTGGCCTTGTCGATATATTCAATAATTTTACCGGCGTTGTGTTGCAGATCACCCACCACGGGGTTTATCTGGGCCAGGGCGATATACATGCTCACACTTCCTGTTTATATTCTCATATTATTGATGATTTTTTCCATAAAAAATACCCGGTATTCGTGAAGAATACCGGGCTCCTTTGCCCCGTTTGAGATGTCGGCATCGACTCTCAATAAATGATAAGTGGTTATTAAAATTATATAATAATTTTAAGCAAAGGTAAATATTTTGATTGCTGGGCGCCAAAAAAGATTATTCTCGCGGAATATTTGAATAATGCTAATTGAACGAGGCATTTTTAAATTTATTTCCATAAATATTTTTAAAAAAACTAATTGCTTTTTGAAAGCTTTTGATTTACACTATCATTAGTAAAATTAAATATTAATACAACGGCGTATTATTAAGTGGCGATGAAGCCCGCAAGCAGTTTGAGAGTTTAAACTTGCTTGTGGGCTTTTATGCTTTACCGACAATGATGTTGGTAATCCGGCGAGGAAGCCGGCAAAAGGTTTGATTAAAACCTTTTGCCGGCTTTTATTTTTATAAAAAAATAATTAATTAAAAGGAAGGTAGATAAGTTATGGACAAACATGATGTAATCTCTGAAGCCCGGGAGAAAGGAGTCAAGTTCATTCGCTTGCAGTTTACCGACCTGCTCGGGGTGCTGAAAAATGTTGCCATCACCATTGACCAGCTGGAAAAGGCTCTGGATGGTGAATTGATGTTTGACGGTTCCTCCATCTACGGCTTTACCAGGATTGAGGAGTCCGACATGTACCTGCGTCCCGATCCGAACACGTTCGTGGTATTCCCGTGGCGGCCCAGAGAGGGTGCAGTGGCCAGGCTGGTATGCGATATCTACAATCCCGACGGGACGCCCTTTGACGGCTGCCCCAGGGTGACCCTGAAGCGCATGCTTTCCAAGGCCGCGGAACTCGGATATACCATGCAGGTGGGGCCCGAGCTGGAATTTTTTCTGTTCCGCCTGGATGAGCAGGGGGTTCCAACACTGACAACCCATGACAATGCCGGTTATTTTGACCTCTCGCCTGTGGATCTCGGGGAGCAGGCCCGCAGGGAGATAGTGCTGACGCTGGAGCAGATGGGCTTTGAGATCGAGGCCTCCCACCATGAGGTGGCGCCGGGCCAGCATGAAATTGATTTTAAATATTCCGATGCCCTGGATACCGCTGATAAGATTGTGACTTTCAAGTTCGTGGTAAGAACCATTGCCCAGCGGCACGGCCTGCATGCCACATTCATGCCCAAACCGGTTTATGGGATCAACGGCAGCGGCATGCATACAAACCAGTCGCTATTTAAAGGGGATGAAAACGCTTTCTATGATCCCGGTGATCCTATGCAATTAAGTAAGGAAGCATATTATTACATCGGTGGGCTGCTGAAACATGCCCGGGCGCTGGCCGCCGTCACCAATCCCACCGTCAATTCTTACAAGCGCCTTGTGCCCGGTTATGAGGCTCCGGTGTACCTGGCCTGGAGCGGCCGCAACCGCAGCCCGCTTATCCGCATTCCGGCCAAGCGGGGCCAGAGCACCAGGGTTGAACTGCGCAACCCGGACCCGTCCTGCAACCCCTACCTGGCGCTGGCGGCCTGCCTGGCAGCCGGTCTTGACGGCATTGTCAACAAAATCGAGCCGCCGCCGGCATGCGACAAAAACATTTACCAGATGTCGGAGGCTGAACTTAAAGAGTTGGGTATCGGTTCCCTCCCTGGCAGCTTACAGGAAGCGTACGCCGAGCTGGCCCAAAACGAAGTGATTAAAGGTGCTTTAGGGGAACACATTTACGAGAAATTGACCGAGGCCAAGCGGAAGGAATACGACAGCTACCGGACCAGGGTGCACCAGTGGGAAATTGATCAATACCTGACCTTGTTTTAGGCGTTAATTACCCGAATGTATTGTTTGTAACACCCCGATATGGAAGTCCCGACATCTTGCTGAGGTGTCGGGACTTTTCGATTATACGGTTTTGCAAGAAGGATAACGCCGCAGTAATTATCTGCGGCGTTATCTTACTCGATTTTACTGTATGGTTTTTAAATGGCAGCTTCCCCGGTTTCGCCGGTGCGGATGCGGATGGCATTGTCGATCTTGTAAGTAAAGATCTTGCCGTCGCCGATCTCCCCGCTCCTGGCCGCCTGGCTGATGATCTTCACCACTTCATCGACATCTTCATCTTTGGTTACAATCTCCAGTTTCACTTTCGGCAGCAGGTTGATGCTGTACTCAGTGCCGCGATATACCTCTTTGCGTCCCTTTTGCAAACCGCAGCCGATCACCTGGGTGACGGTCATGCCATGGATGCCGTATTTGTTGAGAGAGTCTTTTACGTCCTCCAGTTTTCCCGGACGCAGGATACATTCGATTTTAGTCATAGCCTACTCCCCCTTGAGTTAAGATATTGGACACGGGATTTAAATCTTCGCCGGATTCATGGAACCCGTAGCCTGGACGCTCGCTCCGGTTAATTTCATATCACCGAACGGAGATCCGGATACAAAATCCGTGTAAGCGTCTTCACCGTGCTGGGTGATGTCAAGGCCGGCATCCTGCTCTTCATCGCTGGCACGGAGTTTAATAACGGTGCCAACTACTTTTAGGATGACGAAGGTCCCTACAGCAGCGATTGCCCATGAAGCAACGATACTGATAATTTGAATAACTACCTGGTTGGGGTTGCCGTAAAACAGCCCTTGACCCAATTCATTAACTGATGGATTGGCAAAGAGACCGGTGGCCAGAGCACCCCAGGTGCCCCCGATGCCATGTACGCCAAAGGCGTCGAGAGAGTCATCATAGCCCAACTTTGCTTTCAGAACGCTGACCGCCAGGTAGCATACCACCCCGGCCACAAGGCCGATGATAATGGAAGCCATGGGGTCGACAAAGCCGGAAGCGGGAGTAATGGCTACCAGTCCGGCCACCGCACCGGAAGCAGCGCCCAGGACGGTGGGCTTGCCGTGGCGGATCCATTCAGCCACTACCCAGGAAAACGCAGCCGAGGCCGTAGCCAGGTGGGTTACCACAAATGCGCTGGCTGCCAAGCCGTTTGCGCTTAGAGCGCTGCCGGCATTAAAGCCGAACCAGCCGAACCACAGGAGAGCGGCCCCGAGTACGGTAAAAGGCAGGTTGTGTGGGATCATCGGCTCGGTGCCGTAACCTTTACGCTTACCGATAACAATACAGGCCACCAAACCGGAAACACCGGAGAGGATGTGGACGACGGTACCGCCGGCAAAATCGAGAGCACCCAAGTCACACAGCCAGCCACCACCCCATACCCAGTGGGCCACGGGGTCATAAATCAGTGTCGTCCAAAGGATCAGGAAAGCCAAAAAGGCCGGAAAACGCATCCTTTCCGCAATAGCCCCGGATATAAGAGCTGCGGTGATAACTGCAAACATCAACTGGAAGACCATAAAGGCCTGGTGCGGGACCGTTGTGGCGTAAACATCGCTGGGTACAAGGCCGACGCCTCTCAGCCCAATCCAGTCAAGGTTGCCGATTAAGTTGTTTACGTCCGGGCCAAAGGACAGACTGTAGCCCCATAGAGCCCACTGGATACTGATCAATACCATTGCGAAAAAGCTGTACATTATAGTGCTGAGGACATTTTTCTTCCGGGACAAGCCACCGTAGAAAAGTGCCAGGCCGGGGAGCGTCATCAGCATGACTAAGGCAGCTGATATCAAGACAAATGACGTGTCACCGGTGTCAATTTTCGGAACTGCTTCCTCCGCCCAGGCCAAAGCGGGGATTGACATCGAACCAGTAAGAGCCATAAATATAGTCCTGAATAGCCTGTTCTTCATTTTCTTTAACCCCCTTATTTGATTTTTTAAATAAGTGATTTCGCTGCAAAAACCGGTACTTGTATCCGGTGCTCCGGCGGTATCAATTAACGGAAATTCTAACAGAAATTTGCCTGAGCGCTGTCGCTATGGTGTTTTTGCAGTTAATTCACCAAGTTCTTCGGGAACCGATCGAATAAAACGCTTCCTCCAGAAGCTGGCGCCTCGGCTTCTGCAAGATGCGCTTATTAATCCGGTTCCCGCTATATAACAGAAAACGCCCTCGCAACAGGGTTTAAGCCCTGTGTTGAGAGCGTCGCTGCCCAATCTAATTACATCATTGTGATCTTAAACAAAAAACGCTTATTAAGAAGATAATTCTTCTTAATAAGCGTCCTTGCCTTTTGACACACCGTTGTATCTTGATTATTATTCATTAACTTACTTTCAATATTATTATACTTGTAATTTTGTTGAAGTCAATAGTTTTTATCAACACTCTTCCCGGGCGGTATTAGGACATCACCGGCCTTGATACTGCTTCGTGTCTGACCTAATTTTCATCTCAAAGGACCGGTTTTCAATTATCACGGAAACCAACATTCAAGGCCCTTCCGATCTGGTGATTGAAGTCCTCTCACCATCCACCCAAAAATATGATCGCAAGCAAAAGAGTCAATTATATTATGCCAACGGAATCAAAGAATACTGGATCGTCGATCCGGCCCTGCAACTTGTCGAGGTGTTTGTTTCAGGCGAAAACGAATGGAACCGCGCCGGTGTATACGATGACAAAAGTCATAATTCCGGCCGTTACCAATTTGCGTTTTGAGCGCGAAGGTTTGCCAACCTGTCAGCTTTACCCAATGCCTGATACCAACTTGGGAGGGTGCGGCTAGCCCCCGTCCGACGAATTTATTTTTGTTTAACGTTATTATAATCTTACATGGGAAACGTGGCAATGGCACATGAAAAAAATCCACGGAGATTCCGGTGACAGCCGGAGGAGGGTGCTAAATAATGATATAAAAAAGCCAACTTCATATGAAGTTGGCCTTTGATATGGGGGCATTAATGGCTTGCGCCGGGATTAAATCCTTTCTTTTTTCCGCCGCCGAGGGCATTATCCAGATAGCTGAACAGTAAGGCAATTCCGATCCCGCAGGCCAATGCGATTAATACCGCGATAAACCCGTATGTTGGCCCGTCATATGTTGCCTCGCGGCTTAGCCATTTAACCATACCGACACTGTTCACCTGCAGCGGTGCGCTTGCAGTGCCGACCAGCTTACCTTCCTTGACGGCATAAACCGTAACGGTACACTTTTCATGGGGAATATTAGGTGGCAGCTTTACGTTGGCTTTGAACCTGGAATTGGTGACCTGCACGGCGTTTTCCTTGACGGCATATAACCCGCTTTTTTGGTAAATATTGATAAGCGAGCTGACATATCTATCGGAGTCTTGCTTGGGCAGTTCAACCGGGCCGCTTTCCGAATGTTTATATACTTTGGCGCTGGTATAAATTTGCTTGAAGTCTCTGGAAAGACCCAATTTTTTCTGCAGTTCGCCTGGCAGCTGGTCCAGAGAATCGGAAGTAATAACCTGGTACAGTTTGGGGGCAGCGGTTACGCTAACATTTTCAACATTCATCCAGAAAAAACCCAGTCGCCCTTTTTTATTTAGCTCCAACATCGAATCATTGGGTGAGGCAACTTTGATATATACCCGGGCATGGTCGGGCACTGTTCCTAAAATGGACAATTCCGTTCCCTGAAAATTAAATCCTATATCGACCCGGTCGGGTGAAACATTTACACTGGTATCCGCAGCCCAGGCCAGGCTGATCCATGTAAGCACAAGCACTAATGCCAGCATCAAGATTATACTTTTTTTCATTAATGACCGCCTCCCATTACGATCATGGTGGAAGGGGTTACTACAAGATCGACCAGTATTTTTACCATGACTAGAAGCACGATTAACGAAAATACCACGCGTAACTGTTCGCCCTTGAGCTTTTTGCCGAGTTTGGCGCCGAACTGGGCACCTATGGAGGAACCGATTAACAAAACTATGGCCAGTACGAGATCGACCGTATGATTTATAGCGCTCTGGGCTAGGGTGACGTTTATGGCGGTGAAGATAATGACAAATATACTGGTGCCAACCGCATTATGCGTGGGCATGCCGATAAGATAAATCATGACCGGAAGCATGATGAAACCGCCTCCAACGCCCATCAGCGCCGAAAGTATGCCTATGAGAAGTCCAAGGACGAAAAGCGCCAGCACGGAGCTCTCGATGCCGGAAACCTCAAAATACATTCGCATGGGTAGTTTATTCATAAAGCGCGTTACGGCGGAGGTCTTTTTGATTTTATGTGCGCCGGCTTCTTTTGTTTTCAGCTTTTTCAAAGCGGTGATGCTTTCAATAAACATAAATGTGCCCACCAAAAACAGCATCACCACGTAAGCCAACTTTAACACGAAATCAAAATTTCCAAGGGATCGGAGCATTTTAACCAGGACAGTGCCTATACTACCGCCGACCAGCCCGCCTACCAGGATAATAAAGCCCAGTTTAAAATCCACATTTTTTTGCCTGCTATGGGCCAGGGTTCCCGAAGCGGATGCCGCTACAATCTGGTTTGTGTCGCTCGCCACAGCTATAGCCGGTGGAACACCCAACATCATCAACAAGGGGGTCATCAAAAACCCACCGCCTACGCCAAACAAGCCTGAAAGGAGTCCAACAGCGCCACCCAGTCCGAGGATCGTAAAAACAGAGATGGGCATTCTGGCTATGGGGAAAAAAATGTCCATATTGATCCCTCCCTATTGCAATCTGGCCACGTAGTTACGTCTTGGCTCGGGCTCCTTTTCGATAAGTATTTTGGTGTAGTACTTGATGATCAGGTTGTAAACGGTAGTTCCGAAAATCATTATGATCAGCAGCAGGGCCGTGATGCCCCATGTAAAATTTTTAACCTGGGCATCTTCTTGGGTATAAACTTTACCCTCAGCGTCTTTCCAGGCATAGATCTCCTTGGTATCTGGGTTTTGCTTTACAATTACGTGCTTGGACGGATTGTAATAGTGTGGAAAAATTTCTGATTTAAGTAAGTTAAGTCCCAGCCAGAAAAGTAAAATGGAAAAAACAAATATCCCGCAACTCAATGCTAAACTGAATTTATTTAATTTTTCTTTGGATATTTCCGTCATTTTTATTCCCCCTGTTCATTTTTTTGCAAGATAAGATAATCGGTTAATCCCACCCCCTAAAAGGTTTGTGAAAGTGAAAATGTTAATTAATATATTTTGAATAAAGTAATGAGCAAAAAAAATGCCAGCCCCGGGTTTAAAAATATTACCCCGTAAGTACTGGTTTTACACACAAAAAGCAGTCTGCTTGTAGATTAAATTCCCGTCTGTTATTATTTTGGGCAAAATTATCCCCTATGAATGGGCAAATATTGCCCTCATAATAAATTATATTCTTTCATTTTGGCGTATAATGACCTGCGATTTAAGCCCAGTGCTTTGGCCGTTTCCTGCCGGTTCCACTGGTTGTCGTTTAACGCTTTTAAAATAACCTGTTTTTCTACATCGGCGACTATTTCTTTTAAGGTCCTACCATTATTAACAATTATGGAGGTATTGGCATTGCCGTTGCCGAGCACAAGGTCACCATTACCCGACAATGGCAGGTCCTCCAGGAGGATCGCCGGGCCACGGCTCATTACAACAGCCTGTTCGCAAACGTTTTTTAATTCCCGCACGTTTCCAGGCCAGTTGTAATTTTTTAATACCGCCATTGCCTCTTTGGAGATGCCGGAAATATCTTTATTATACTTGCGGGCTGATTTACTCAAATAATAATTAAGCAACAAAGGTATATCTTCTTTTCTTTCCCGCAAGGGGGGGAGTTTTATGTTTACCACATTAACCCTGTAATAAAGGTCTTCGCGAAAATTTCCCTCCTCCACCATCTGCTTGAGATTCCTATTGGTGGCGGCTAGAATGCGAACGTCTACCTTGATGCATTTGGTGCCGCCAACCCGTTCAAATTCTTTCTCCTGCAGCACGCGTAGCAATTTAACCTGGGTATGCGGGGACAATTCACCTATTTCATCTAGAAAAACAGTTCCGTTGTGAGCCAGTTCAAATTTACCCGGCTTTTGGTAGATAGCTCCGGTAAAAGCGCCCCTTTCATGTCCAAAAAGTTCGCTTTCCATTAAATGTTCCGGTATGCTGCCACAATTGATTTTAATAAAGGGCCGGTTGCGGCGCCTGCTATTGTTGTGGATGGCTCGCGCCACCACTTCCTTGCCCGTACCGCTTTCCCCTTGAATCAACACGGTAATATCACTATCCGCCACCTTGCCGATGACTTTAAATATATCCTGCATATGCCTGGATTGCCCGATGAGGTTATCCACTGAATCAGCTTCATGGTCAAGTTCCTCTCTCAAAGTGGCAACTTCGGAAACCAGTTGCTGCATTTTCACCGCTTTTTGCACGGTAATCAGCAACTCATCCAGGTTCAAAGGTTTGTTGAGATAGTCGTGGGCGCCTTGTTTCATAGCCTGAATGGCGATTTCCGTGGTGCCGAAAGCGGTCATTAATATTACCGGTACGTGGATGCCCATGTTTTTAAATTCTTCAATCAACTGAATTCCATCCGCGTCTGGCAGCCTGATGTCCAGTAGTATCGTATCGGGAGTTTTGGATTCCAGAATTTCAATCGCATCTTTGGCATTATAGGCCAGCCAGGTTTCAAAACCGGCATCTTCCAAAACGTCTCGCAGCAATTCGCACACGCCTTCTTCATCATCAACTATGAGCACTGTTGACATTGTCATCACCCCTGTTGAATTGTGGTAGGAAGAGTTTAAATGTTGTTCCTTGATTGACTTTGCTTTCAACTTGAATAGATCCGTTGTGCGCCTGGATGATTTCATGGGCTATTGATAGCCCCAATCCCGTTCCTTTGGATTTGGTTGTAAAAAAAGGTTCAAATATATGGGGAATAACATCTTCGGGAATACCGCAACCATTATCTTTTACAGCCACAACTAGCATCCCTTTTTCGATATCATGCCAGGTTGAAATCTCCATTTTGCCCTTTCCTTCCATAACCTGGTAGGCGTTGTATAAGATATTTGAAAGCACCTGTTCAATCTGATGCGAGTCAATAACAGCAAGGGGCAAGTTTTCTTCGAGATTGCAGGTTATTTCAATGTCGCCACCGTGTGCATCGGTAAAAAATTGCACCAGCCTGTTGATCAAAGAATTAAGATCGCACGCTTTCAATATCGCCTTTGAAGGCCGGGCAAATTCCAATAGCTGGTCGGTCAGTGAAGCGAGGCGGCTTAATTCCCGGTTTACTATATTTAATGACTTGGTGGTAGGAACGTGGCCCCTATTCCAAAACTGGATATACCCCGTTATTGATGTTAACGGGCTTCTAATTTCATGGGCCACGCCGGCAACCAGTTTCCCCAGTGCGGCCAGTTTTTCCTGCCTGTTTACGCTTTCCTGTAAGCGCACCATCTCGGTAATATCCCTGAAATGCAACAGTGCTCCGACCAATTCCTGCCTGACGTTGATCATTAATGAGGTGCTGATCAGTAGATGCCTTGACACGTCCGGTGAAGGTTTATAAATAACATCCACATCCTTTACCGGTTTGTCGTTAAGAGTGTTTATAAGATAATGAGTAAAGGGGGTGTCTTTACTTAAGATTTCGTTTATTTTTTTGCCGAGACACGAACTGTCAAGATTTAGCATTCGGCTGGCCGCCATGTTAAAACTGATGACCCGTTCATCTATATCTATGGTTATTATCCCGTCATCGATGCTGGTTAGAATCAGGTTATTATAGTTCTCCACATCAATCAACTTTTTAAACATATCGTTTATGGCGTCGGTGATCTGTCCTAGCTCGCCCGTCGCCTTGGGTAGCATATAGGTAGGATCATTACCCATGATGTTTAATCCCTTTTTAATATCGTTAACGTTCCTGGCAAATTTGTTTATTAAACTGAACGCTCCGCCAAAACCTAAAACGATGCCGATAACAATGATTCCGTAAACAACCTGCTGTATTTCATCAACTTTCATGTAAATTTTCTTAATGTTTTCATTGGCCCAGACAGCACCGATAATTTTTCCATCCCTAACCAACGGTCGGTATGTTTCCAACTGCCCGTTTTCAGCCTGCCCCAAAATTTCAAATACCGTTTTTTTACTTTCCAAGGCATCATCAAAATTGCGCTTTCTGCGTGCGGAAAAGTTCTCATGTAAATGCTGGTTATTGCCGTCCAATATTACATCAAAATCACTGGAATAAAAGCCTATATCCAATCCGGGATACTTCTGCCTGGCTTTATCCACAATAGGTTTCAGGGCTTGGTTAAGCGCCTTTTCCTGGTCACGCCTGGGCAGTTCCTGCACGTTTAACCCGGTAAGAATAGTTGCAAAAGATCCGTTCAGATTGTTATCCAGGTAATCCATTGCTTCTTCCAGTACTTTTCGATGATTTTTAATCATGCCCAGCTCGGTGGCATGGACCATGTGGAAAAGGTAAATTGAAAGCGCTATGGGAATCATTAGTAATATGGCTATTAAAATAAGCAGTTGGTTGATAAAGCCCTCGTATTTGATTTTAAGTTTCATTGTCCAATTACCCCTTTTATGAATGCCGGTAATTTATTATAACATTTTGCAAGTTACTTGTGGGATATTTTTGCCCGTTTTATGGGCAAAAATATCCCACAAAAAAGACCGGGGTCTTGAGACCTTTTTTATTTATTAGCGCAAGCCATAAGCAGCGCTGGCATTTATTTTGCTCTGTTATTTAATTAAAGATCAGGCCGGTAAAATCTATACCCGTTGAATGCTCCTGAGGTAACAATTTAGCGGGCGGGTGCAAATTTTATGACAATAACTGCAACGGGGGTAATGATCCCGATAGAAGAATATCCGGCGATTTCGGAAGAGGTTTTTCTTGACAGGGCCGCACATATGCTTATTGAAAATTACCGGGATAAGGGCGGCACCTGGTTGGGTTACGAATCATTGTTGGTTACAAATAAAGATGGCGAAATCGTAGGATTTCTTTCTTTGCGTTCCTTTTTAAAAGCAATTGGGTTATGTGATCCGGGTAATGACAATTGGTTTTTGGACTTGGTTTTTTCCAGAAGAAGGATTAGTAATTCCACCTGGCGGGTTAAAAATTTCATGTGTCCGTTGGACGGAAGAACCGTAAGGGTAAACGATAACTTGGATCAAGTTATCCGGATCATGATGAAAAACCAGGTTGACTCGGTTATGGTGGTTGATGGGGATAAGGCCGTCGGAGTGATCAGGGTTATTGATCTCCTGTGGTTCATGGAGGAATTACTGTAGTTTTGTGGAGGTATGACTATGATAATGAAAACTCAAACTGCAGGCGCATACATGGTACCGCTGGGGGAATACCTGACCGTTAATGAAAATGAAACAATAAACAATGCCCTGAGGATGATTAAGGATTCCCTGCATAAAAAAGACAACGGAGGCGCCTGGCTAGGACCCCGTTTAGTAATTGTGCTAAAGGACGGTATGAAGCCCACAGGAATGTTAACTTTAAAAAGCATACTTAAAGCGGCTGGTTTGAGGATGTTGACGGGAGATGTGTTTTTCAAGGCCGAATCCTTTAGCTGGTATTATCTTAACAGTATGTTTGCCGGCAGCGGGGTTCCCGTTCGGGAAGTGATGCGCTCGCTGGGAATGCCGTCCGTTGAATATAGTACAACCATCTATCAGGCTGCACGCATTTTCGTTCGTTATGGCGTCAACCATTTGCCGGTAACGGACGGGCAAAAGATCATCGGCATATTAAATTCAAGAGATTTATTTTACGGTTATTACGAGCTTACCCGCTTTATGTTGGACCGGGAAGCCATTTTAAACAGAGCTTCGGATCCAACTAAAGTTGCGAATGGTTATGCTGCTTTATAAAACCCGGTATGTCGATAATTGGCACACCGGGCTTTTGTTTTACTTTGCCCTCTTTTGGTAGGGACATGAAGCGGTCGCCGGTGCGCCCGCTGCGGTAACAGGCGGTGCAGAAGCTGGGAATGTAGCCCGAAAGGCAGACGCTGCGCAGCATTTCAACGGGGCTCCGGTGGTCTTCAACCTGGAATTGGGGTGCTTCGTCACCAGTGCTCGCGGCCGGCGAAAAAGGGGAAAGCGTTTTATAAACAGTATGCATGGAGAACAATAAAAGTATATTGTTATAAAATAATAATATAATCACTTGACATATTATTGCTACAGAATATATATTTATACTAAAGTATATATGAAATAAAGATTCGTTTAATGGGGATAAGTTTTATCTGGGAAACCTACTGACATTGAGCTTTAAACTTGGTGTCTTTAAAATAGGTTAAAAGCCCAGTATGTCGATTATTTGACATACTGGGCTTTCTGTATTTTGGGTGCTTATTTCAATAAATAAGTTGGAGGTGTACAAATCTAAAGTTAGCTTCATTGGAGTTACTATTGATTCAGGTTACCAATAATTAAGTAACAAAATTTTGGATAAGAAAGAGAGGGATTAACATGGAAGCTGCGGCGAAAGTGCTTACACCGCAAGAGGAGAGAATAATTAAGGGACTGGATAAGGAAGAGCTGACAACCGAAGAGGCGAAAAATAAAAGGCAAAGAGTAAATAAGTTATTGGCTAGATTTAGGAAAGTACCGCGTGTAGATATTCAGAGAGCCCTTCTGTTTACCGAGTCATTTCAAGAAACAGAGAGTTTACCGATGGTGCTCAGGTGGGCCAAGGCTATGGAAAATGTACTTAATAAAATTGAAGTTGTTATAAATGACGATGAGTTAATTGTTGGTACGTGTGGCGGGACAGGGAGACATAGTATTTTGTACCCCGAGCTCAGGGGTTGCTGGCTGGAGGAAGGATTACAAAGGCTTAAAGAGCAAGGCGCTTATCTTGTATCAGACGAGGATATTAAAACAGTTAAGGAAAAAATTGTGCCGTACTGGCGCGGCAAGACAGCGCACGAGACATATATAAGCCTGCTGCCAGAGGAAACACGGTATTTGATTTATGGTGACGATAGTTACGGTGCATCAGGTTTGATGCAGGATAATGCAAATATAAATGCCACGCTGAACTGGGCGGTGGACTATCAAAAGGTTTTGGAAAAAGGTTTTCTCGGTATCAAAAAAGACGCGGAAGAAAAATTAAATTCGCTGGATGTTGTTGACCCGCAAAATCACATTCGAAAAGCACCTTTTTTGAAGGCCGTTATTATTGTATGTGACGCAATGATCGCTTTTGCCAAAAGGTATGCGGAACTGGCCAGGGAAATGGCACGGAATGAAAAAGATGAAATCAGAAAGAAAGAACTTGAGCGGATAGCCGAGGTGTGTGAATGGGTTCCAGCCAATCCCGCCAGAACATTCCACGAGGCGGTGCAGTCGCAGTGGTTTACCCAGCTCGGTTGCAGGTTGGAGCAGCCAACAACAGGAGTTATATCCAATGGTAGGATTGACCAGTACCTTTATCCTTATTACAAAAAAGACCTGGAGGAAGGGCGTATAAACGAAGATTCTGCGCTGGAGTTGCTTGAATGCCTCTGGTTGAAAATAGCTGATTTTGTACCACTAAATGCAACCAACGCGAAATCTTTCTGGGAAGGATATGCCCACTTTGAGCAGACCGTTATTGGCGGACAGACAAGGAATGGCCAAGATGCCACCAATGAGTTGTCATATTTGATACTAAAATCCAAAAAAGAATTCCCGCTGCATTATCCTGATCTATCCGTCAGAATACATTCCCAAACCCCGGAGCCGTTTTTACGTGAAGTATGCGAGTTAATCAGGGAAGGAACAGGTTTTCCGAAGCTTCTGAACGACGAGGAAATCATACCGCACTTGCTGGCCCAGGGGGCGACGCTGGAGGACGCCAGAGACTATACCGGTTGTGCGTGCACGGAAATCAGGATGATCAACACCAGCACCTATATGGTTGTTGGTGGAAACATCAACTTGCCCGCGGCGCTGGAGATGGCGTTAAACGACGGTGTGCTTAAACTGAAAGGTAATAAACAACGGCTTGGTGTGACCACCGGGGATGCAAGAAACTTTGCCACCTTTGATGAATTGATAAACGCATTCCGGCTGCAGGTAGAATACCTGGTAAGGCATTTCTATATCAGACAAACTGCCTTAGAGATGACAAATGCAATGAAATTGGCCGCACCGCTCATGTCCAGTTTGCACGATGTTTGTATGAATGAACTCACCGATATTCACCAACCCCTCAAAGGTGGGGTGTCCGCAGATACAGGCAATATTAACCTCAATGGCTTTGGTACTGCTGTAGAATCCCTGGCAGCCATTAAGAAACTTGTATATGATGATAAAAAAATTACGATGAATGAATTGCTGGAAGCGCTCGAAGCCAACTTCGAAGGGAAAGAAGCACTGCGGCAGATGCTACTGAATGCACCAAAATACGGTAATAACGACCCCTATGCGGATCAAATTGCCCGGGAAGTTGATGCCATGCTTCTTACAACTGCAAGAAAGTTTAAAACCCCAAACGGCCATCAATATATAAAGTTTGTGCCGGTAACTTCGCATGTCGGTTTGGGCGTGGTTATGGGGGCCACTCCTAATGGCCGAAAAGCCGGTGAACCATTATCGGAGGGTATATCACCAACCCAAGGTGTTGACATGAAGGGGCCGCTATCTACTCTTCTATCGATTGACAGGGCAAAAAGCAGAAAATATGCCAACAGCCTTGCCAGGCTACTGAATATAAAACTCAGCCCGCAAGTTGTGGCCGGGGAAAAAGGACTGCAGGATCTTATGTCCATGGTAAGGACATTTTGTGATCTAAAGCTCTGGCACCTGCAATTCAATATTTTAAACAGTGATATTTTAAGGGATGCGCAGAAAAATCCTGAAAAGTACCGCAATCTAATAGTAAGGGTGGCCGGATACAGCGCTTACTTTGTAGACCTCAGCCCGCAGTTGCAGAATGAAATTATTAATAGAACCGAGCATCAACATATGTAGCCAATCCGCATTTGCATAAAACTGATGCTCTCCGCTGTTTTAAAAAAGCAGCGGAGAGCAATTTGTTATTTCAAAAAAAGGGGAGTTGTGAATGGATAATGATACAGGGAGTGTCAATCATAAGTTGGGCCGCGTGTTTAATATCCAAAAGTTTTCCGTTCATGACGGGCCGGGCATTCGGGATGTAGTGTTTATGAAAGGATGCCCGTTGCGGTGTCTATGGTGCTGCAATCCGGAATCGCAAAATACATTTCCAGAAATAGGTTATATCCAAAATAAGTGCATAGGTATACAAGAATGTGGGTATTGCATTAAGGCATGTCCTAAAAAAGCCATTAAGAACTCCACGATCGAAACGCCAAAAATCGATATTGACAGGCGGTTGTGTGATCATTGCGGCAAGTGTGTCGACGTTTGCCCGGCCAGGGCGATTACGTTATTTGGTCAGATGGTGTCCGTGGAAGACGTGATCAAAGAGGTTCAAGGCGGCAATGCTTCCTGGAGAACCGGCGGAGGAATTACGGTAAGTGGTGGAGAATTGCTGTTGCAAGCAGACTTTGTTCATGATTTGTTGAAAGAGTGCAAAAAACACGGCATCGACACGGCAATAGAAACCAGCGGGTATGGTGATTGGAGGGAATTAGAAAGAATTTGCCGGCATTGCAACTTGATTTTTTACGATGTTAAGTGCATGGATTCAGATAAACATAAAGCGTTTACGGGAGTTAACAACGAGGTAATCTTGGATAACATTTTGAAAGTAGCCAGTCAATTTCCCGAGACGCCGGTAATTGTGAGAACCCCTGTAATACCTGAATTCAATGATTCCTGGAAAGATATAAAAGCTATTGTGGAATTTATCACCCAACTCCAAAACCTGACAGAGTATGAACTGATGGCTTATCACGCTTTCGGTGAACCCAAGTACAGGCAATTAGGAAGAAAATATCGATTAGAACGCGTTAAACCACCGAAAAAGGAATATATCTCCGATTTACAGCAAAGAGCAAATGCTATTTTAAAGAAAAAAAGTTATAAATAATTTGTAACATACGTGAGAACTGGGATAACAATTCCAAAACGGGAGAATTGTGTAGATGAGGGTGGCAAACTTTATTAATAAACACTTAATTGCTCTTTTAATGGGAGTAATTTGTTTGGGGCTGTTTTTAGGATATCTATACCCGGAAAGTGGGAAACGTTTGGAAATTTTTTACCCTTTAACACTTTTTATTATGCTTTTTCCGATGATGGTTACGATTAAAATTAGCGAAGTTGTCAAGGCGTCTAAACGACTGGGTTTTATGACAGTGGTAACGTTTTTAAACTATATTGTCTCCCCTCTCCTGGCGGCGCTTTTAGGGTATATCTTTTTATCCGGTTATCCCGATTTTGCCATAGGGCTAATTATTAACGGAACGGTTCCTTGCGGGGGCATGATTGTGGCTTGGACCGCAATGTCCAGGGGCAATACACCCTTGACCCTGGTTATTGTGGTAATCAGCCTCCTGGCCGGTATTTTATTGATTCCGTTTTGGATTTGGGCTTTGGCGGGCAAGTATGTGCCCGTCGATCCATGGAATATGTTGCATACAATTTTTTATACTATTGTAGTACCTTTGTTTCTGGGAAATATAACAAGAATAGGGATAATAAGAAAATGGGGTCGGGAAAAATTCGATGAATTAAAATCAGTATTTTCGGCAGTTTCGGCTTTAGGCTTTTTTGCGGTTTTCTTTATCGCCATGATGTCTCAATCGGAGGTATTGTTAAAAAACCCGCAATATTTGGGTATTGTTACCTTACCATTAATAGTCTTCTATGTTCTTCTTCTTGGTGCAACTATCCTCTACGCCTGGTTCGCTCGAATCAATTATCCGGACATGGTATCCCTTTTTTATGGGGTTAACGCTAAAAATGCCTCTATTGCGTTAGCGCTGGCTGTTGTTTTCTTTTCACCCTTAACAGTGTTAATTCTTGCGGTTAAACCGGTTGTTCAAGTAATATTTATGACAATATTTTATAAGATTTCACCTTATTTACAGGAATACTGGGTTAAGGTTTCCAACCCAAGCAGCAGTAAGTGTGTCAAAACGTAGAATTTATAAAAGAGATCTTTTGTTATTTGTCAACAAGAATCAATAAATCTTAAAAATAGTGTTGAATAATTTAAAATATAATGCTAAATTATAAGTATGTGAAGTAACTTTCATAGTAGTGGAGGCGTTATGGGCCACCTGGAAAAAAATGATTATGTTTTGGTAAGTGGTTTTGCTCAAACCCCAAAAGGGACTCCGCTTAATGAAATGTATAAGCATATCGGTGTACAGCTGTTAATGGACAGGAAAAGCAACCGTATTATTAAATCTGATTTTAGCGTTATTTCCAGTCTTACCAAAGAAGTTCTACAAGATTTGGTTCAGGGGTATTGTATTGATGAACCTTTTGGGAATCTTGAAAATAAAATAAAAAAACATATGTCGATTCCATCTTTGGGGGCGGTTCTTCAAGCGATAAAATCCGCCATTGATCGTTATAAAGATACTTTTAAGGTCCAATAGTTTTATTAAAACATTCCATGCTTACAAATATAGTAGCTGGTTACCTGTGGGTACTTGTCTAAAACATGTATCTATTAGCCGGTAATACCCAGCGCCAAAATCTACGGAACTTGTTCGGTAGGTTTTTTGGTGGTGGGTATTTCTTTTTTTAGCTGCTTTTTATTAGGATACTGTTTGTATTGATGGTAACCGATTAAATTCAGAATTTTGCGAAGGGGAAATAGGCGTGGAAAGAATAGGTGTCATTGGTGTTGGGGGCATGGGTTCCCGCATGGTGAGGCGGTTATTGGCAAACGACGCGGAAGTAAAAATTTATGACCTGGATCACAATAAGATGGAGCCACTTGTTCGGATGGGGGCAAAATTAGCAGTTTCACCGGCGGACGTGGCGGCAAGCAGCACATGCATAATCACTTGTGTTACCGGCGCGGAAGTCGTAGAGGCTGTTTTAACCGGTAATAAAGGGGTTATTGATTCTATTCAGCCAGACAGTGTGGTAGTAGAAACCACCACGTCTACCCCAACTGTCACGAGAAAAGTGGCCGCATTGTTGGAAAAAAAAGGCGCGTGCATTATTGATGCGCCCTTTTGTGGCGGGGTTAGTGCTGCCGATAAAGGTGAGTTATTATTCCTGGTTGGCGGAAAAGAAGATGTTCTTGAACGATGCCGCCCGGTCCTAAACGTTCTGGGGAAAGACACTATTCATGTCGGGGATTTGGGCTCAGGTCATGTAGCCAAAGCTGTAATTATGATGATGATGGGAGCAAATTTAATTGCCGCCGCTGAAATTATAGGACTTGGAATCAAATCTGGTCTTGATCGTAACAAAATATTGGATGTCATTAATGTGAGCAGTGGCGAGAGTTTTATAACTTCCAGTTATTTTACTAATTATAGTTTATCGCAAACTTACGACTCTGATTATACATTGGAAAACGTGTTAAAAGAAATCCGGGTCTGTATGCAAATTGCTCATGAAATGGGGATCCCCGCCTTGGTGGGCACACGCGTTGAAGAGATTTACGCGTTGGCACACAATCAAGGGATGGGGTCGGGAGATGTTACAAAAATCGTTTCTTTTATCGAACATTTAATGGGTGTATCATCTTTGGGTCGTCAACCTGCCCGGTAAAAGGAGTGTTAAACTTTGGAACGGATCGGTTTTATCGGCCTTGGAGTAATGGGTAATTTAATGTGCCGGCGGGTGTTGTTATTGAAAAATCCTGTATCGGTCTACGATGTGGATAAAAAAGCAGTTGCCCGAATGGTGGAAGCCGGTGCGGAAGCAAGGAAATCGCCTGCAGAAGTGGCGGAATACAGCGATATTGTTCTTGCCTCATTACCGGATGATTCAGTAATAGAGAAGGTAATATTCGGGGAAAACGGTTTACTGGAAGGAATCAAGCCCGGAAATGTGTTTGTGGATTTATCCAGTTCTACCCCGGTCATGACAAAAAAAGTCGGCCAGGCTTTATTAGCTAAAGGGGCCGAGATGTTGGACGCTCCTGTAAGCCGCGGGGCACCCGCAGCAAAAGAAGGGACCCTTTCCATTATGGTGGGGGGTAAAATGGAAGTGATGGAGCGTTGTCGCTTTATCCTTGAACAACTGGGAACCGATATAATTCATGTCGGGGAGTTGGGGGCCGCCCATACTCTGAAGTCATTAAATAACTTGCTCTCCGCAACTAATTTAATTACTTCCCTGGAAGGAACTATTATCGCAGCTAAAGCAGGGGTTGACCCTTTTAAATTCATCGAAGCGGTCAATGCAGGCAGCGGGCGCAGTCACATGACAACGGTGCGGTATCCAAAATATTACCTGGCACGCAAATTTGAGTCGAACTTTTCTTTGAGGCTGATGTACAAAGATTGTTCCATTGCTTTGGATCTGGCTAAGCAACTGGGAACGCCGATGCTATTCTCCAGCATCACGCAACATATTTACGCTATGGCAATTAGTCAAGGAATGGGGGGTGAAGATAATACGAAGATAATGCTGCTCTTGGAAAAGCTGATGAATTATAGCATGGGAGTTGGTGGCAATTAGAAGGAACAAGCAAAACAGTTAAAAAGTTTAAAAAAAAGCATCAATGATTAAGTTATACTTATTTACAGCGTAATCTTAATGCAAACAATTAGGAGGTAGTTATATGAAGAAGCATATAAAAGTTATAATATTACCGCTTTTGTTATCTTTAATCTTAGTCCTTTCCGCCTGCGGTAATTCCGGTACTAGTGATAACTCCGGCGGCACGGATTCGTCTTCCAAGAAGAATTGGCCCAAAGGGATTTCAATCTCTTCTGCACCGCTTGGAGGGACCTTCCAAGTTTATGCCACCGCCTGGGGAGACGTTATAAGTAAAAAGCTGGGTATTGCTACAAATGTCGAAGCTACTGCAGGACCAATCTCCAATATTCAGCTGGTTGATCGCGGAGACTCCGATGTGGGCATGGTTACAATGGGACCAGCATATGAAGCCTATAATGGAATCGGCTGGGCAGATAAAAAATACGAAAGTATCCGTACGATTTTCCCAATGTACGTTAGTTATTTGCACTGGTTCGTGTCGCCGAGCGCAAATGCCGCCTCAGTGTATGATTTGGATGGAAAAATCATTGGTACGGGAGCAAAAGGGGGAACTCCTGATTATTACGGACAAAGATTGTTTAAAGATTTAGAAATTAATGTGAGTAGAATTGTTAACGGTTCATTTAGCGAATATTCCAATCTAATGGCAGACGGAAAAATAGATGCATTTGGTGTTTTTGCTCCGACCGGACATCCAACGGGAACAGAGGTTATTAAAACGCAAAATGCCAAAGTGATCGGTGTAGGTGAAAAATCAAAAGAATTAGCCAAACAATACGGTATTACTTCTGGAATTATTAAGGCCAACAGTTATGAAGGGCAATCGGAAGACATTGAAACTTTAACCATTTGGAGTGCTTTTATCGTTAAAAAAGATCTTCCCGAAGATTTTGTTTATGAGCTCGTAAAAACTACTTTTGAAAGTAAACCAGAATTAGCAAAGGCGGTTAAACAGGCGGAGGAATTATCCGTTGATGTCGTGCCGGAATCAATTATTACCGTTCCATTACACCCGGGGGCCATCAAGTTTTATGAGGAAAAGGGTATTAAATTGCCGGATTCCGCTTACCCTCCGGAATATAAGAAATAAGTAAGGTTATTTTCTAGCCGGTGGAACGTTTTCACCGGCTAGAAGTCACCTTTCTGAAAGGGTCACTTTTTGGAAGAGGGGGAATTGTATGGTTTTAAATAAGGATATGCGGTTGGACGATTTGGAAAAGCAACAACGAGAACTTGTCGGCATATACGGAAAAATCGTCTTTGTCATCGGTGTTGTTTTTGGTATCTATCAACTTTTTATTCTTACTATCTACCCGATAGATCCGTGGGTATTCAGGGCGATTCACTTTGCGGGTGCTGGAGTAATAGCTTTTTTGACATATTCCGCCTTTAAGGGGAGCACCACTGCGCGACCGACAATCACCGACTTCGTGCTAGCGGTATTGTTGCTTTCATCGAGTGTATATGTTGCCTTTACTTACACTGAAATGCTGGACAGGGTTGGCGTTGCGCCTACCCGGTGGGATTTATTTTTTGGAGCTGTTGCTCTTTTGGGGTTACTTGAGATCACCAGAAGAACAACCGGATGGGCATTACCTGTATTGGGAGTAGTTTTTTTAGGATATGCTTATTGGGGGAACATGTTTCCGGGGGACCTCTGGCACAAGGGCTACAGTTGGGACCGGATTATCAGTTACATGTTTAGCATGGATGGAATATATAATATTCCTTTAGGGGTATCTGCCAACTATGTCTTCATTTTTATCTTGTTTGGCTCTTTTCTGGAAGTATCCGGCTGTGGTAAATTTTTTATCGATTTGGCTTACTCGATTGCCGGGCGGTTTCGCGGCGGACCTGCGAAAGTATCCGTTATTTCCAGTGCCATGATGGGGTCTGTAAGCGGAAGTGCGGTTGCCAATGTTGCCAGTACCGGAGCTTTTACCATTCCGCTGATGAAGCGGGTAGGGTATAAGCCCGCGTTTGCCGGAGCCGTTGAAGCGGTAGCTTCGACGGGAGGACAAATTTTGCCGCCGGTAATGGGGGCCGGCGCTTTTATTATGGCCGATATTACCGGAATCAGCTACTCGACCATTATTATCGCAGCAATTATTCCGGCGCTTCTATATTTTTTGGCAGTAATATTTATGGTTGATTTTGAAGCTGGAAAACTTGGTTTGGTGGGGCTCCCCAAAAGCGAGCTTCCCAATGCTAAAAATATCCTTAAAGAACGCGGGGTTTTGTTAATCCCTTTATTGGTCATGCTTTTCTCTTTGCTGGTATTGAAAAATTCACCCGTTCGGGCTGCGATCCTGTCTATCGGATCATTAATTGTTTTAAGCTGGTTTACGAAAAATAAAATTATGTTTTCGCAGTTTTTCACGTCCGTCAGCAATGCCATGAAAAGCATGGCATCTATTGCTGCAACTACCGCTTGCGCCGGTATTATCATTGGTGTTTTTTCATTAACCGGACTTGGAGCTAAAATTGCCGCTTTTATCATTGCGCTTTCCGGCGGTAATCTTGTTATTGCTTTGGTATTAGTGATGCTGCTTTGCCTCCTGTTGGGTATGGGGTTGCCCACGGTTGCGGCTTATGCCTTGGCGGCAAGTACTGTGGCGCCGGCTTTAGTTGATATGGGAGTACCGTTACTGGCTGCTCATCTCTTTATTTTTTACTATGCTTGTATCTCCACAATTACACCGCCTGTCTGTTTATCCGCTTTTGCGGGGGCGGCGATAGCCGGCGCGCCTCCGATGAGGGTCGGCTGGCTGGCGATGAAGCTTGGAATTACCTCCTTCATCATTCCGTTCATGTTTATGATGGATAAGACATTGTTGCTGCAGGGCGAGCCCGTGAACATTCTTATTGACGTGTTTACTGCTTTGATCGGGATTATTGCCCTGTCAGCAGGTGCCGAAGGTTTCCTTGTAAGAAAAATTAACTGGGTTAGCCGGACACTTTTTTTAGTATCCGCCATTCTGTTAATGGCCCCAAAAATTTGGTTGTCTGTTCCCGGTTTAATTTTGTTCCTTACCTTATGTTACTTTAACAGTATAAATCTAACAAAGGGTGTGTGTTCGCAGGTTAAAGCGGTTGAGAATTCAAATTAAAGTAATTGTTTTTCCCCTTTTTCAAGCATAATACAGGCACCGGTGGTTCCCCGCAAGCGCTGTCCCGGATTTATTTTTCTGAAGAGGGGACCACCGGCTCCGTTAATTTTCGTAACTATAATACCAAAATTACCATTGTCCCACATTGCAACGTATGGGTTTGGCGTACTGACCCTGAGTATCTGAAGTGCAAACCCCGGGCGATGAAGCTTGGCCAGATGCCGGGTTCTTGCAGCCCTGCTAGAAGTACAAATCCCTCCGCCCCTGTTCAATTAGGTGCAAACGTTCCTCAGTCAACCGGCGTATACCGGGGTTGCCGATTTCGTTGAGATGCTCCCTGATGGCTTTTTCACCCGCTTCCCGCGTTTCGGGCGAGGCGTAGTCCTCCAGAAATTCCTTGAAGGTAAGGATGGCGTTGGGCTGGCATACGTTCTGAATTTGCCCGCTTTTGGCCAGGGACATGAAGCGGTCGCCGGTGCGCCCGCTGCGGTAACAGGCGGTGCAAAAGCTGGGAATGTAGCCCGAAAGGCAGACGCTGCGCAGCATTTCATCGGGGCTCCGGTGGTCTTCAACCTGGAACTGGGGCGCTTCGTCATCAGTGCCGGCGGTGCAGGCGGACTTTTTCTCCTGTTCCTGCTTGTAACCGCCCACTCCGGTGCATGAACCCGCGCTGATCTGGGATATCCCCACGGTCAGCAGGTCGTCCCTGAACTCCGGCCTTTCCCGGGTGGACAGGATCATTCCCGTGTAGGGCACGGCCAGCCGTAAAACGGCGACCAGTTTCTTGAATTCCGCGTCGTTCACCAGGTGGGGGAAATTGTTGTAGTCGACCCCCCGGGCGGGTCGCAGCCGGGGTACGGAAATGGTATGGGGCCCCACACCAAAAGCTTCTTCCAGGTGCAGGGCGTGCATGAGCATGGCCAGCACCTCGAATTTATAGTCATACAGGCCGAACAACACTCCCAGGCCCACATCGTCGATGCCGCCCTGCATGGCCCGGTCCATGGCGGTGGTATGGTAATCATAGTCGCGTTTGGGGCCGCTGGGATGCATGGCCTTGTATGTTTCCCGGTGGTAGGTTTCCTGGAACAAAATATAGGTGCCGATGCCGGCTTCTTTCAACAACCGGTAGTTTTCCACCGTGGTGGCGGCGATATTGACGTTGATCCGCCTGATGCTTCCGTTGGCTTCCTTTACCTCGTAAATGTTTCCGATGGCCTCCAGGACGTATTCGATGGGACAGTTTTGGGGATCCTCCCCCGCCTCCATGGCCAGCCTTTTATGCCCCATGGATTCCAGTATACTGACTTCCTCCCGCAGTTCATCCATGGTCAACCGGCGCCGGGCAAAGCTGTTGTCGCGCCGGTAGCCGCAGTAAACGCAGTTGTTGACGCAGTAATTGCTGATGTACAGCGGGGCGAATAAAACCAGCCGCCGGCCGTAGATTCCCTCCTTGATTTGGCGCGCCACCCGGTACATTTCTTCCAGCAACTCCTCGTCTTCCAGGTGGAGCAGCACCGCGCATTCATAGGGCGTCAGCCCTTCGGCCCGGGCCGCCCGGTCAATGATTTGCCTTGCCTCGCGAGCCCCCGCCCGGCTGGCTTCGGCCAGCAATGCCTGAATTTGTTCCTCATTGATAAACTCGGCCCTCAAGTTTTCCATTTCCATTACCTCCCGAAAAGTTTTGGGCATGCCCGTAACCCGTGGCCGGCGGCCTTGCCAGTTCGGCCAGCAGGCTGGTGATCCCGGCCAGGGCCAGCTCGGGTTGTTCCGTAATGTCTGATTTTTGCGGGTAAATCAAGTATTTATCCCGCACGCCCGGCGGCGTTAAATTGGGCATAATGACATTGGCTCCGCAGCCCAGGGCCATCCTGCGCCCGTCCGGAGCCAGCGTGCACAGCGCGGTGGTGGCCGGCAGGTGGGCGCCGGGCAGGCAGAGCCTGGTGACGGCCAGTGTTTTCAGGGTCAGCTCCAGTGTTCCTCCGGCGGCGCTCTTTAAAGGGGTGGCGTGATGGGGGAGGAAAGGGCCGATGCCGGCCATTTCCACGTTTAAATCCCGCATCAACAGGATGTCTTCGGCCAGGGTGGCCAGGCTTTGGCCCGGCAGGCCAACCATGTTGCCCGAACCGGTCTGGTAGCCTAGCTCTTTCAGCCAGTGCAGGCACCGCAAGCGTTCCCGCAAGTCGCCCCCTGGCTTGAGAAACCGGAAAAGCCGTTCGTCGGCCGTCTCGTGTTTCAGCAGGTATCTATCGGCGCCCGCCTCCCGCCAGACCCTGTAATCCTCCCGGCTGCGCTCGCCAAGGGACAGGGTGACCGCCAGGTCGTGTTTTTGTTTGATCCGTTCAATGATCCGGGCGATAGCGGCGGCGCTGTAAAACAAATCCTCGCCCGATTGTAATACCACCGTGCGGAAACCAAGAGCCGCCGCTTTACCCGCGGCCTGCAATATTTCATCTTCCGCCAGGCGGTACCGGGGCAGGGATTTGTTGTCCCGGCGCAGGCCGCAGTACAGGCAGTTTTTGCGGCAGTAATTGGAAAACTCCACGATTGCCCGCAGGTGCACCGCGTCCCCCACAGTATTGCTGCGCACGGTATCGGCGGCGGCGAACAGTGCCGGCATTTGTTCCGCGTCCGCGGACAGCAGCGCGACAATTTCCCGTTGATTAATTTGTTCACTGGCGGAAGCTTTCTGCAGGGCAAGGCCAAAAGCTTCCATCTCAAGCCACCCCGTTTTCATCAAGCAATGCCAGCACTTCCGGGAAAGGGGCCAGGGCCCGCCGCAGGATGCCGTGCATGTAGGCGATCAGCACGCCGTAATTGACGATGGGCACGCCGGCGGCCCGGGCCGCCATGATGCGGCTCAACATCTCCCGCCGGTTGATCATGCAGCCGCCGCAGTGCACGATTAATTTGTACCGGTCCAGGTTGGCCGGTAGTTCGATACCACTGGACCACTCGAAATGCAGTTCACCGCCCACGCACTGGCGCAGCCAGCGGGGAATCTTTACTGTACCGATGTCGTCCGCCACCCTGTGGTGTGTACATGCTTCCGCTATGAGCACTCTGTCTCCGGGCTGCAAGTCTTCCACAGCCAGGGCGCCGGAAACCAGGGTGGCAAGGTCCCCCTTGTACCGGGCAAAAAGGATGGAGAAGGATGTCATGGGCACGCCGGGCGGCGTGTCCGCGTCCACTTTTAAGAAGACCTGGGAGTCTGTGATTACCAGCGCAGGTGGCTTTTGTAAACGGTTGAAGGCGGCTTTAAGTTCCCTTTCCTTGACCACCATGGCCAGGCAGTCGTGATCCAGCAGGTCGCGGATAGTTTGCACCTGGGGCAGGATCAGCCGGCCCCTGGGGGCGGCCAGGTCGATGGGTACCACCAGCAGGGCCAGTTCCCCCGGGGGCACCAGGTCGCCGGCGATGGTGGGCGCCGTCCAATCCCGGGGGGCCATTTTCACCATGGTTTGTTTGAGTTCGTTAATTCCCCGGCCGGTGAGGGCGCTCAATTGCACCCGGGGGATATCCGGTACTGAAATGTTGATAGTGCAGTTTTCAGGCAGCAGGTCAATTTTATTTATAACAATGATGACGGGTAGCTGCTTTTGCCTGGCGCTGTCAATCAGCCCAAGCTCAAGTTCCCCCATGCCCTGCCGCGGGTCAATCACCAGCAACACCAGGTCCGCTTTGGCCAGTACTGCCAGGCTCTTGGCCACCCGCTTTTCACCCAACTCCCCTTCATCATCCAGCCCGGCGGTATCAATTAACACAACGGGGCCGATGGGTAAAATTTCCATAGATTTGTAAACGGGGTCCGTTGTGGTCCCGGCCACCGGTGATACAATGGCCAGGTCCTGGCCGGTCAGGGCGTTGATCAAGCTGGACTTGCCGGCATTGCGCCGCCCGAACAGAGCAATGTGCAGCCTGCCGCCCCTTGGTGTTTCATGCATTCTCATCATCCCCCTGCTCCAATTTACTAATTAACCGGCCGGCAAGCATGCGCGCGCCGGCAATGCCCGGACGAGTCAGTTCCTGCGGCGTGTTGATCGCCCGCCATTCTTCGGCACTCAGCAGGTTGCCGGTCAGAACCAGCTCTTTGACGCTCTTGTTCTGTTCCCGGGCTTGCTTGGCCAGGTCTGTGGCCCGCTCGTAACCTATGTACGGCACCAGGGCGGTGATTAGAACATTGCTTTCTTCCAGCCACCGGGTGCACCTGTGCTCATTAACGGTGATACCCTTGATGCATTCACGGGCGAACAAGCTGACCGCGTTAATCAGCAGGTCGAGGCTGTGCAACAAGTTATGGGCTATCAGCGGCATGAAGGAGTTCAACTCCAATCGCCCCGCCGCGCAGGCCTGGCAAATAACCATGTCCGCGCCCATCACCTGCCAGGCCGCCTGGGTCACCATCTCGGGGATCACCGGGTTAACCTTGCCGGGCATAATGGATGAGCCCGCCTGGCGGGGGGGAAGGTTAATTTCAGCCGGACCGCCGGCCGGGCCTGCGGCTATATGCATCAAGTCGCCGGCGATTTTGGCCAGGTTGACGGCGGCTGCCTTTAAAAGTCCCGAAACCTCGGCAAAGACATCGGCGTTCTGGGTCAGGTCAACCATGTTTTCCGCTCTGGCTAGACCCAGGCCGGTTATCTGACGCAATTCTTCAACAACATGGTAGATATATCGCCGCGGTGCGTTAAGACCGGTACCGACGGCCGTGCCGCCCAGGTTGATCTGGCGTAGCCGTTCTTCGGCCTTGTACAACCGCCACCTGTCCCGCGCGACCGCTTCCGCGTAGGCGCCGAATTCCTGGCCCAGCGTTACCGGCAAGGCATCTTGTAGTTCCGTTCGGCCGAGCTTCAATACCCCGGCAAACTCCGCTTCTTTTTCCTGTAACGCGGCCTGCAGTTCCGCCAAAGCTTCGCTCAGGTTCAGCACCAACCGGATGGCGGCCACGCGCAGCGCGGTGGGGTAGGTATCGTTGGTGGACTGGGACAGGTTGACATGATGTAATGGATGTACCAGGCGGTAATCGCCCTTTTGTCCGCCCAGCAGTTCAATTGCCCTGTTGGCCAGCACTTCATTCATGTTCATGTTGGTGGACGTTCCGGCGCCGCCCTGCAGGGCATCCACAATAAACTGGTCGGCCAATCCACCTTCGGCGACTTCCAGGGCGGCTTTACAGATGACCCGGGCCAGCCGGTCCGATAATATCCCGGCCTGCCGGTTGGCCCGGGCCGCGGCCCATTTGACTTCGGCCAGGGCGCGCAGCAAACCCGGGTGAACCATGTGGCCGCTAACGTTAAAATTTCGTGCCGCCCTCAATGTATGAATGCCATAATACGCATCCGACGGTACCTGCAGTTCGCCCAACAGGTCCTTTTCCAAACGGTAAGCAGTCATATCAATACCACCTTTGCCATTGCCTCCCGGTGCCCCTATATTAAATTAACGGGTGACCAGCGCGCTTTTTACCCGGACTCCGCCAATGTTGCCCAGTTTGCCCGTGAGGGCGCCGATTTCGTCGGTACTGCCGTCCACAATCAGTGCAATTACCGACAGTCCCCTTTCCCGGTAGGGGATCCCCATGCGGCCCACGATCACATCCCCGTGGGCGCTCAGGATTTCGTTAATCCTGGGGGCTACCTTTCGGTCCTCAATTACAATGCCGATTACGCCGATCCGGCGTTCCATGGTCATATCCGTTTCCTCCCTATCACCAGGTAAAAATGAAAAGGCCTGTTTCCCCGCGAGGAAAACAGGCCGAAAAGGCAAAAGCGATTAACCCTTACCCCCTTGACCGCAGCGCCGCCGCACCTGTTCGCCTCAGGGTCTTGAGTGACAACATTGTTACCCTCCCGGTCAGGTGTTCTCCCCCGGCCGGTCAGGCTCGTTATTTCAATATAAGCATTTGTCGTTGATTATATACCTGCTTCCACCTGTTGACAAGCATAAATTTTAACGTGATTTTTTCTTTACATAAGTTCAAAATTTCAAAAAAATCATAATTTAAGCAATTAGCTATTGATTTGAGTGACAAAAAACACTATTATAATAAATAAAGTTAATTAAAATTTATTAAATAAATTTATTAAAAATAACATTAATTAATTAAATTTTTTTATCACAAAACCCAAACATTTTTTTATGATATTTTATTTTAAATTTAAGGTAAAGGAGGGAGAAAATGTTCAACGGTTTGTTTCAACCGACTCACCTGATTCTCATTCTGGTTGTGGTATTGATTATCTTTGGACCCGGCAAATTGCCCGAAGCCGGCAAGGCCCTAGGCAACGCCCTGCGGGATATGAGAAACGCTTTTGCAGGTTCGGATGAAGATGAACAGGCGGCAAAAGGCCGGAAGAAAAATTCCGGCGGCGAACAGGTTGTAGCTTCCAAGGTATCTGAAAATACCCACATTAATTAAATTTAACTCCGGTGGTTTTCCAACAATACTGCTTATAAATACTGTTTGTAAATATTTGCATGATCCGGGCTTTGGGGGCCGGATGGTACGGAGGGGGCGGTGCGATATTTCCAGGCCCGATGAAATGACCGTGGTGCAACATCTTGAGGAACTGCGCCGGTTGCTGATTATTTGCATCATTTCAACATTTGTTGCGTCCGTTGGATGCTGGTTTTTCAGCGACGCTGCGCTGAAAGTGCTGTTGGAACCCGTAACGGCTACGGGGAACAAAATCATTTACATCGGCGTGACCGAAGCGATCATGACTAAAATCAAGCTCGCTTTGTTCCTGGGATTTTTAGTATCTTTGCCTGTCACCCTCTGGCAATTCTGGGGATTTATCGTCCCCGCCTTGCGCAAAGTGGAGAGGATATACTTTACCCTTTTTGTATTGATTTCATTTGTTCTTTTTATTGGCGGCGTCGCGTTCGGTTTTCTGGTTGTTTTTAAACTGTGTGTCGCTTTTTTGCTGAGGTATGGCGGAAGCCAGCTGGTACCGATGCTGACCGTTGGTAAATATGTTTCTTTTACGTTGAATTTTTTGCTTCCTTTTGGCCTGATTTTCGAGATGCCCTTGGCCAGCTTCTTCCTGGCCAAACTGGGGATAATATCCTACCGGACCATGGTCAAGGGGCGCAAATTCGCCATTCTGGCGGCGGTGGTCATAGCTTCCGCGGTGGTCTCCAGCCCGGATATATTCACGGTGCTGCTATTTGCGTCACCCATGTATCTTTTATACGAATTGAGCGCCACGATCGTGCGCCTCGTGGAGTGGACCGCAAACTTGAAAAAGTCCGGCAAGGCTTTCAATTTGGCGGCACTGTTCAAGAGGTTGTTGCAAAGGGCGAAAGATAGCCGGGCCATGGCCAAATAGGCCGGATTGGGCGAGAAGAGCGAATGAACAAGGAGGACATACATACATGGAAGACCAGCTTCAACTGGATAGAAAAATGACCAGACGGTCTTTCCTGCGGATGATGGGTGGTCTTGGACTGGCGGGTCTCACGGTCAGTCTCGCCGGCTGCGGCGCGTCGTCACTGGCCGGGCATGCCGGGGGCGAGGGCTGGTTGCCGCAACAGTACCAGGTGCCGGGCACGTGGCCGGCCCAGGTCAGGGGGCGGGTGCCGGTTGAACCGGATAACCCCTCCATCGTGCGGGATGACGAAAAGTGCGTGTTATGCGGGCAATGCCTGGAAGTATGCAAAAATACGCAAACAGTTTTTGGTCATTACGGATTACCTCTGGTGGACGAAATCGTATGCATTAATTGCGGTCAATGCGCTCTGTGGTGTCCGACGGCGGCCATTACCGAGCGCGACGATACCGAAAGGGTTTGGCAGGCTTTACAGGACCCAGGCAGGCATGTGGTGGTGCAAACGGCGCCGGCTACAAGGGTGGCGCTGGGCGAGGAGTTCGGGCTGGCGCCGGGCACCTGGGTGGCGGGGCAGCAGGTGGCCGCCCTCAAGCGCCTGGGTTTTAACGCTGTATTCGATACCACCTTCACTGCCGATCTTACCATCATGGAAGAAGCAACCGAGCTGATCAAGCGGATCAAGGGCGACTTGAACAAGCCCTTGCCCCAATTTACTTCCTGCAGCCCGGGTTGGGTTAAGTTTTGCGAATATTTTTACCCGGAACTGCTGCCTCACATGTCCAGCTGCAAATCTCCCCAGCAGATGCTTGGGGCGCTGGCCAAAACCTACTACGCTAAAAAGAAAAACATCAACCCGGAGAAGATTTTCTCAGTAGCCGTCATGCCCTGTACGGCCAAGAAGTTTGAAGCCCGGCGCCCGGAAATGAACGGCAGCGGGAAATACTGGGGAAACAAGTCCCTGCGGGACGTGGACGCGGTGCTGACCACCCGGGAACTGGCCCGGATGCTGAAGCAAAAAAGCATTAATCTGTCCAAACTGCCTGAAGAAAATTATGATCAACTGCTGGGCAAGAGCACCGGCGGCGCAATCATTTTCGGCGCCACCGGGGGCGTAATGGAAGCGGCGGTGCGAACAGCTTATTACTTCATTACCGAAAAGGAACCGCCCGCCAACCTGTTGACGCTGACCCCGGTGCGCGGGCTCGCCGGGGTTAAGGAAGCGGCCGTTGACGTGCCCGGAGCCGGCACCCTCAAGGTTGCGGTTTGCCACGGCATGGGCAACGGCCGGCAGGTGCTGGAGGCGGTGCGCAGGGGTAACGCGCCGTGGCACTTTATCGAGTTCATGTCCTGTCCCGGCGGCTGCATCAGCGGGGGCGGGCAGCCCAGGTCCGCGGTGCCGCCTTCCGACGAGGTCCGGTTGAAAAGGATTGAGAGCCTGTACAAGGCGGATGCCCGGATGGCCTGGCGCGAAAGCCATGAGAATTCGGAGGTGCTGGCCCTGTACCGGGATTTCCTCAAGCACCCCATGAGTGAACTGGCCGAGGAACTGCTGCACACCGGATATACTGACCGGGGTAAGAGTTTCAAGCAGCTTAAAGCTGTGGAAAAAGCAAAGAGCGTGGTTTAGCGGGAGGTATACGATATGTCGAAAGGTGTTCTGGTTGACGTCACCAGGTGCGTTGGGTGCGGCAGCTGCGTGGTGGCCTGCAAGATGTGGAATGATTTAAAGTACACCAAGGAAATCCCGGCTATTGGCAAGGACGCGAGGCTGGCGGCGGAAAACTGGACTGTGGTCAACAAGGTGGAGGTTAAAAAAGGGCGGAAAAGCGCGTGGAGATTTGTCAAGCAGCAGTGCCTGCATTGTGAGGAACCGGCCTGCGCTTCCGCCTGTTTCTCCAGGGCGATTCAAAAGACCGGATCCGGGCCGGTGGTTTATGACGCCAAACTCTGTGTGGGCTGCCGTTATTGCATGCTGGCCTGTCCTTTCAACATCCCCAAATACGAGTGGGACAAAACCTTCCCCCGGGTGCGCAAGTGCCAGATGTGCGCCGGCCGCGTGGAAAAGGGTGAAACTCCCGCCTGCGTGGGAGTCTGCCCGGCGGGCGCCCTTACTTACGGCGAACGGGAGGATTTGATCAGGCAGGCCCGGGAGAAAATCAACGGGAACAGCGGCTACATAAAGCACATTTACGGTGAAAAAGAGGCCGGGGGCACCTCCTGGTTGTACATTTCGGACGTGCCGTTTGAAGTCCTTGGCTTCCGCACCAACGTTACCACCAGGCCGCTGCCCGGGTATTCGGAAAGCATTCTGCGACTGACTCCCGCCGTAGGGCTGGGCTGGGGTGCGGTGCTCACCGGGCTGTACGTGTACAACAGGCGGCGTAACGAAATTGCCCGGGAAGAGAAAGGCAATAACAAGGCCAACAAGAGGAAATGAACGGGTTAAGACCGGTTTCCGCCGTTTTGGCCCTGTGATTGATTTGGAATATTCAGTGGGGAGGTTCGGTTGATGGCCGTAAAAAGCAACTGGAGTTTTAGAATGACCCCGACCAGGTATTTTTTGGCGGGCCTGAGCGTGTTGGCGTTGATGCTGATGGCTTACAGGCTTGTTTTCGGGCTGGGCGCCGCCACCAATCTCAACGACGAATGGCCCTGGGGATTGTGGATCGGTTTTGACGTGCTCACCGGGGTGGCCCTGGCCGGTGGCGGGTACAGTACGTGCCTGCTGGTGCACGTGTTAAGAATCAAGAAATTCAATTCCATCGCCAGAAGCGCCATGCTCACTTCGTTGATCGGCTATTTACTGGTGATGGCCGGGCTGTTCATGGATATCGGCCGCTGGTTTAATTTCTGGCGCCCGTTCGTGTCCTGGGGTTACCACAGCGTATTGTTTGAAGTGTTCTGGTGCGTGTCGCTCTATACCATGATTCAGCTTTTGGAGTTCGGCGAGGTTGCCACGGAGAAGGTGCAAAAATCCTGGCACGGCCTGTTTAAAAAGATCATGCCCGTATTGTTCATCATCGGGATTGTATTGCCCACGCTGCACCAGTCTTCGCTCGGTTCGCTGTATGTAATTGAAGTGGGTAAGCTATATCCCCTGTGGTGGTCCATGCTGCTCCCGGCATTCTTTCTCATGTCTTCCTTCTTCGTGGGGCCGGCCATGGTTACCGTGGAAACCTTTTTGGGGGCCAGGGCTCACGGGCATAAACCCGACCTGGACGTGCTGCAATCCATGATTAAAATTTCGGGCTACCTGATGGCGGTTTACCTGGTGCTCAAAGTGATCGACCTGTTCTACCGCGGGGCCGCCGGGCTGGTATTCCGCGGCAACCTGGAAGGCAACATGTTCCTGCTGGAGATGGTTGCCGGCGTCATCATTCCGTTGATTATCTGTTTTACTCCCAAACTGCGTACCAGCAAGGGGGGGCTGCTGGCCTTCAGCGTGCTGGTTGTCGCCGGTGTGGTACTCAACCGGATGAATGTGGTATTTACCGGTATGGCCGGTTCCATGGGCGGCTTTTATTTCCCCTCCCTGCTGGAGTGGGGGGTAAGCATCGGGCTGGTGGCTACCGGTGTTCTGGTCTACCTGTTCATCGTGGAAAACTTCAACATCTTGCCCCAACAGCATTACAGTGCGGCGCCGCTGGTCAGGGAAAAGAAGGCGGTCAAGCATACGGCTTGACCGGGAGACTGTGACAAACCATATAAGGTGCTTCCGTTCGCCATAGAGTTGTCCGATGCGAAGTTGGAGTGAGCGAAGGCAACGGAAGCGCCCTTATCATCGATAATTTTGGGTAAAAGTTTACCTTGGCATGCCTTTAACCCCCTAACATTTTCCGTCGCCGGTTTGGGATATGCGCCGGCGGCGGAAATCCTCCTCTCGACCGCGGATGGAAGATATATGTCCATTCGCCTCTTTTTTTGAACCGGGGAGGCCTCAAAAAACGGGGTTGCGTAAGCAAATAATGTTGGTGTAGAGTAATGATTTGGAAGTGTTTTTGCTGTGAAAACATTGGGTTGATGTTTGTTGCGAACTAAGTTCCGCAGAAGGAGTTTTACCGGTTAATAAAGAAAAAGCTTATCCATAATAATAATGATAGTGGTGGATCGAAATTGAACATTAAACAACTGGAAGCTTTTCTACTTGTAGCACAACTTAAAAACTTCACCAAAGCGGCGGCGCAACTTGACATGAGCCAACCCGCGGTTAGCTTTCAGATCAAATCACTGGAGGAGGAGCTTAATATCACCCTTTTTGAACGCAACGACAAAAAGGTGGTATTGACGGAAGCGGGCAGGCTATTGTTCCCCATCGCCATGCAGATGGTCCGCCAGTACAATAAAATCAAGGCCGGCATAGATGATCTAAGGGAGGTTAAGGCCGGGCACTTAATGCTGGGAGCCGTCCCCGTGGCGGGGGAGTACCTGCTGCCGCTGGTTATCGGGGGCTTTCGGGAGCAATACCCGGCGGTGACGGTGAGCCTGCAAATAGGGGGGAGCGCCCGGGTGTCCCAGTGGCTCAAAGACCGGGATGTGGAAATGGGCATCGCCGGCTGCCCGGTAAAGGCCGAGGGAATTGAATGTGAGCCCTGGGTCACCGATCACATGGTGGTGGTAACACCACCGTGGCACCCGTTGAGCGGGGAGGAGGTCCCCCTGGCGGCCCTGACCAACGAATCCATCATTGTGCGGGAAGTGGGATCCGGCAGCAGGCAGGCTCTGGAACAGCAACTGTTGAAGCACAACATTACGCTGGACCAGTTTTCCAGCGTCCTGGAACTGGGCAGCACCCAGGCGGTGATCAATGCCGTGCGCCTGGGGTTGGGCATAGGCGCCGTCTCCCGCTGGGCGGCGGGCGAGCTGTTGGAAAAAGGCTGCCTGGGCGAAGTCAGGGTGCCCGGCGTGAACCTGAGTTACGACCTCTACCTGGCCTGGAACCGGCCGGATAAAGAGAGCCTTGCGTCCAGGGCCTTCCGCTCTTTTATCTCCGACGAGGAAATTACCCGGAGATTTTTCAGCAACATCCTTTTTTACCGCAATGCGCCTTAAATCCCCGGGAATTGTGCCATGGGGATATTGGACGTTACACATTTTATGGCTGCGTAGGTTATATCCAGGACCGTTCCCAATTCAGCCAAACTCATTGATAAGATGGGCATCAAAACTATAACATCACCCAGAGGCCGAATGATCAAACCATTTTTCCTGGCCTCCAGGATTACTTGGTGGCCGGTATTTTTTTCCATGGGAAAGGGCTTTTTGCTTTCCCTGTCTTCCACCAGTTCAATTCCAACCATCATGCCCCGCTGGCGAACGTCTCCCACATGTTCAAGATCTTTGAACTTTTCCAGCCCGGCAGTTAAATAAGCAATCTTTTCCTGCAGGCTCTCTATTAGATTTTCGCGTTCAAAAAGTTCCAGGTTTGCCAGGGCGGCTGCACAGGCTAATTGATTTCCGGTATAAGTATGTCCGTGGTAAAAAGTGCGGCATTCCTCAAGTTCTCCCAGGAAAGCACTATAAACTTCATCTGTAACCAAAGTGGCCGCCAGCGGTAGATACCCACCGGTGATACCTTTGGCTATGCACATCAAATCCGGCGTAACACCTTCATGTTCGCAGGCAAACATTTTGCCTGTCCGCCCAAATCCTACGGCAACCTCGTCAGCGATTAATAATACATTGTACCGGGTACACAATTCCCGTACCCGCGCAAGGTAGCCCTCGGGCGCGGTAATCATACCGGCGGCGCCCTGGACCAGTGGTTCAATTATTAACCCGGCTATTTCATGGTGCCTGTCGGCCAGTATTGCTTCCATTTCCTCCAGACAACGCATACCGCAATTTTCTTTATTCAAGCCAAATGTGCAGCGGTAACAATAAGGAGCGGGAGCGTGTATGGCGTCAAAAAGCAATGACTTGAAAATACTGTGGAAGAGGTCCATTCCACCCACGCTCACCGATCCGATGGTATCACCATGGTAAGCATTAACCAGTGAAACAAATTTACGCTTTGATTTGTATATTTCATCGCCCTTCTGCTGCCAGTACTGATAAGCGATCTTAAGTGCAACTTCCACCGAAGTGGACCCGCTATCGGAGTAAAAGACTTTATTTAATCCCGCCGGAGTGATTTCCACCAGTTTTTTGGCCAATAGTATGGAAGGAATATTGGCCTGGCCCAGCAATGTACTATGGGCCACTTTATTCAACTGTTCTCTGATGGCCCTGTTAATCTGTTCCTTTCCGTGCCCATGCACGGTAACCCATAAAGAGGATATGCCATCCAGGTACCTGTTTCCTTCAATATCAAAGAGATAACTCCCTTCGCCCCGTTCTATTATTAAGGGCTTTTCACGGCAATATTGGCGCATTTGGGTAAAGGGGTGCCATATGTATTGTTTGTCCCACAACTCAAGTTGTTCCGGAGTAATGTTTTCCATGGATACAATTCCTCCTTTATTACTATTGGATCAAACATTTTTATGAGGCATAATAAAGTTTAATATCTTTTTAAGATCAATATTTGTTTCCACTTTTTCAACAATTTGCCCGGTAGTACATGTATCCACATTAACGCTATCAACATAAGGAATTATTCCCAGTACAGGTACGCCGGAAAGTTCGGCAATTAACCCGGGATTGGTTCGCTCAGCCAAACCCGCCTCGTCTTCTTTCAGACCGTTGATAATAATACCGGCAATTGGAATTCCCCGAGCCCTGGCATATTCCACCGTTAAAAGGGTATGGTTGACCGTACCCAAATTAGGCCTGGATACAATAATGACCGGTAGCTTCATCATTTTAATTAAATCAGCCATTAAAAACCGGTCGAATACAGGCACCATAATGCCTCCCGCCCCTTCAACCAGCATTACTTCGTGCCGCTGCCGGAGCTCCCGGTAGGCCTCCATTACTTTGGAAAGGTTGATTGTAACACCTTGAATTTCGGCTGCCACTCGAGGAGCCAGGGGTAGTTCCAAACAGCAGGGACTTACCAGCTCAAGCTCATCGGTAACACCTGCCGCTTTCATGGCAAAAACAGCATCTTCCGGAACCGGTCCCCGTAAATTCTTACTGTTGACTCCGCTTACAATGGGCTTCATTACCCCCACGTTTATCCCCTTGCGTTTCAAACACCCGGCCAATCCTGCTGTAATTACGGTTTTTCCCACACCAGTATCAGTTCCGGTAATAAAAAAACCCCCGGATAAATTACCATTGCCGGTCATTTTCTTCACCTACCTTGTAATAGTCGCCTGAAGCCGTTAGTCCCGGTTCCAGTCTCGATCCAATGTGTCACATAAGCAGCCCAAGACTCCAACGAGTGTTGTTTTTTAAATTACTCCTGTTTCTTTGCCCGCTTGTTTAAAAGCATCCAATGCTTCGTCCAAATCTTCACGGGAATGGATAGCCATTACCGTAACTCTGATTCTGCTGGTGCCCGGCGGCACCGTTGGCGGGCGGATACCGGAGACATAAACGCCTTTTTCCAATATACAATTGGTTAACTGCATGGTTTTTGTTTCATCACCAATAAACACAGGTATGATGGGAGACTCACCAGCTAAAATACGATAACCTTGCTTCTCCAGCCCCGCCCTTAGATAGCAAGCATTTTCCCATAACTTTTTCCGGATTTCCGGGTGATTCCGTACTACCTTTATGGCTGCAATGGATGCGGCAATCACCGCCGGAGGCAAGGCGGTTGAAAAAATAAAACTTCTGGCTTTATTCCTTAAAAAATCAATCAGTTCAAATTGTCCAGCCACATATGCCCCGCAACTTCCCAACGCCTTGCTTAATGTACCCATCTGAATGGGAATTTTCCCTTCCAACCCGAAATATTCCGCCGTACCCGTACCCCGGTTGCCCAAAACACCGGTAGCATGCGCATCATCAACCATAACTATGGCCTCATACTTATCTGCCAGGGCCGAAATTTCCGGTAGCGGGGCAATGTCGCCGTCCATACTGAAAACGCCATCCGTTATAATTAGGCGCCGGCGGTATTTCCTGGTTTGTTGCAATATTTCTTGCAGGTGATTCATATCCTTGTGCCGGTAAATTTTAACTTCCGCCCGGCTAAGCCGGCACCCGTCAATTATACTGGCATGGTTGAGCTCATCACTAATAATTACATCCTCTTTCCCCGTTAGCGCAGTGATTACTCCAACATTGGCCATATAGCCGGTATTAAACACAATTGCTGCTTCCGTTCCTTTAAATCGAGCAATTTCTCTTTCAAGTTCCACGTGCGGTCCCAAATTGCCGTTAATGAGGCGCGACCCTCCGGAACCTGCACCCCAGCGTTCAATAGCTTCTTTCATGGCCGCCTTAATTTCGGGATGTTCCGTCAAACCTAAATAATTATTGGAAGAAAGTAAAATACAGTCTCTTCCATCAACTATTGTCCGGGCGGCTTGTGAGCCGTCTATCTGTTTAAGTGTTCGGTAAAGATTACCGCTTTTTAGCGTTGCCAATTCATCTAATAAGAAATTCATTTGATTTCGTTACCCCTTAATGATTTATTTAACCTGCATTAAATCGTTAACTAACCACAATCGACAGGTTAACATTTGGCGCATAATAAATCCCAACGTATAAAATTTTACCAGGTGACAGAATAATTGTAAACCATTTTTCTAATTATGGTTAACAATTTTGGACTGGCACGTTCTTAATAATAGTCTCCCGTAAATTTAACTTGCCCGCCGGGAAGTCCCACCCGTAAGTTATATGTACCAAGAAAAGGGATAGACTTTGTAGTATTCTACGAAGAGATCTATCTCTCTTTTTCTTGCTTAAATAAGTTGCTGTAGAACGTGGGAGAAATATTGCATTGTAATTAAAAAAATCAAACAAGAACTGGCTGCAATCGGTGAACTGAACGGCGCTCCTCATACCAAGGCGGTATACAACCTGATAGCTCATCCCACCTACGGAAGATACCTGAAAACCGACAAAAAAGGCCAGCCCAAACTGGATCAGGCCAAGATTAAAGCCAAAAAAAACTGGACGGCAAGTACCTGCTGCGCACTTCTGACGACACCATATCCCCTGAAGACGTGGCTTTGGGTTACAAGCAGCTCTTGGAAGTGGAAGACGCCTTTTGTACCTTAAAGACCACTTTAGAACTCAGGAGAACTCAGGCCGGTGTACCACCGGCTGGAGGACCGGATCCGGTCCCATGTGCTGCTATGCTGGTTGGCGCTTTTACTAATCCGTTGTGCCGAGAACAAGACCGGCTATACCTGGCGCCAGATGCGGGAGCACTTGCAGAGAATGCACTTGGGCGAGTTTCACACCAGCGAAGGAAAGTTTCTGTAAAGAACTGAATCAACACCATTTTTAAAGCAATTGTTTGGAGCCTTAAAAATCCCGCAGCCCCCGAAAATACTGGAGATTAGCCATAAAAAGCAGTAATAGGGCCTAGTTACACGTACCATTTTTACCTAGCCGCCAGCCCTTGCGGGAAGCCTTGTTGCGACTTTTATTTATCCAGTTGCTGTCGAACACATCAAAGCAATAAACACATATCCATGTGCATAAAAAAGCCGCTATCCCTTGTCGCTGTTAGGTTAGCGGCTTTTTAACGAATGTTACTCAATTAAATTTGTGTTATAACCCGAGTTTGGCGACATAATTTACCAACCGCAGCTGTATCAAGGATCCTGAGGCTCAATTCGTAAAATTGTAGTCCCGAATACAAATAATCAGCCCCTAAAAGCCGCGTGATAATTGAATTAATACCGCATCAAATATAGTTCGGGACTACAAAAGTTATCCACAGGCCTAAATGTCTTAATATACTTTGACTGTAAAAAATTGTCGCCAAACTTGGGTTATAATTGAAGGTCAAAAAATCATAACTTCCTTCAATAAATATATATTGCATTTTTTAGGTATATGAGTATAATACAAATTAAGGTTATCTTAATTAATTAAGGAGGTTTTTTAATAATGGATTTTCCCTTGATTCAAAAAATTGTCCATGAAGAACTTGAAGCTGCGTATTCAAGGATTATTGAGAGATTAGAAGATAGTGGACCTGACGATAATAGTTGCCCTGGATTACCCGAAGACTTGCCCCCACTACCAAATAACCCTAAATACCAAAAAGCTTTAGATTTATATTTGGAAGGTGCATCGCACTCCCAAGTAAGTCGAGAGCTGGGAACATCCATGAATAATGTAAAGAGGTATTATAACTGGCTTGTTAATCATGGTTATTTGAATGCACCTGAGGAGCCACTTTCCGAAAGAGAACAAGAGGTTGTGAAATGTCTTTTCGAGAAAGGCATGTCATTGGTTAAAACAGCCCAACATCTTGGCATTTCTGTTCCTAATGTTGTCCAAAGACGTGACAGTGCCTTACGCAAGGGATATAAAATACCCTTAGACTACAGACATCAAAGTTAAGAAGTGAACTACCCCTCCCTTCGCTTCGCTCAGGAAGAGGCTTCCTGCTTCATTGAGTAGATCTCTCTGACAGGCGTAAATTCGGGCGGTCCCCGCCCTAGCCATCTTTCATCCCCGCCCTCACGGACAGGGACTTCCTGTGCGGAAAATTTAAATTTTAGGTGGATGTGATCCTACGATCACATCCGTTATTTTTCTAGCTAGAGCAATTTGAAGCCCAACTGGAAGAAAACATGCTAAACCTCAATAAAGACCCAAAAGTGGGTTGTATTGAATAATCGTGAATGGTAGGTTGAGGATGGTTCGAAATATAAAGAGCTACCTTTTCGGTCATGATGATTCTGGAACATTTGGATAAATTAGTAACAACTACTCTTTGGTAATCCTGTCCACTGTTTCCACCTCAATAAATTATATCAAAATTGATATGGGGCTTAAAAGTTAGAAGAATGGAGTTCAGGTCAGCATGTAGCCTTATTTTTGCTTTTCCTTGGTGTGCAGGAATCGGGTAGAACAGTGTCGAATAGGGGAAACGTATGAAATATCTTCCTGGTGGGCCACCCCACCTTGCACTTGCGAATTCTTTGCTTAGTGAAGGGAATAGCGTGACTAACGGTGTCTCAACTGGATTGTCAATCGATGTTTCGCCTTGTGTCCCTGATGTCTGTACCAATGGAGAGGCTGCCAACGGTACTATGTCCTCCAGTCAGTCCTGCGAGGGGAAATAAAAACATCATCTAAGCTGACCTGGTGGACTGCATGGTCGCCCTGCCGGTTCGGATCTCTCCTGACAAGGATTCGCGCCCGTATTTTATGCCATCTTGTTGAACGTAGTCGATAACTTGGACAACTCTTCTCCTGAGGCTAAAAGCAAGCTTTCAATTTATTAAATACTCAATTCTGCTTTATGGTGGAGAACTACAGAAATGAGGTCAATCCGAACGGAAACAAAAGGTATTGCTTCGTGGCCGGAAGAAGAGCGGCCACGTGAACGTCTTTTGCGCTTAGGCCCCCAAGCCTTGACGGATGCAGAGCTAATTGCCATCCTTATCCGAATTGGGTTTAAGGGCACGAGTGCCGTTGAACTAGGGCGGCAATTGCTACAGCAGTTTGGTTCGTTGCGGGCAATGGTTGAAGCGCCAGTGCTGGCTCTACTGGAAGTGAAAGGACTAAAAGGTGCAAAGGCCGCACAGCTTGTAGCGGCAATGGAGATTGCCCGGCGTGTGTCGGCGTCCAGAAGGCAGAGCCAGCTTCAAATCAAAAGTACTCGTGCTGCGGCTGAGTATCTCCGGATCCGGTTGCGGGGCTTATCCGAGGAACACTTCCGTGTTCTTTACCTGAATCGGCGGAACAAGTTGCTGGATGATGCGTTGATTGCCCAGGGTACTGTGGAATCGGTGCGCCCGCCGCTCCGGACCATTGTTGCCCGTGCGCTACAAGTTAATGCCTGCGCGCTCATTGCAGCACACAATCATCCTTCTGGCGCAGCGGAGCCGAGTGAGTCCGACCGGCTGTTGACGCTCGACCTAATCGCCGCGGCGCGTCCATTAGGGTTGAAGGTGTTGGACCACGTGATCGTGGGTGAAGAAGCAACTTACAGCTTTGCGGATAGCGGGTTGCTCGACGAACTGGAGCTGGAATGCCTGGCTCCGGGGCAAACAAATCAGTCACGGAAATTGACCCGGGAGTGAATGATATGACTGAGGATCAACGAAGGGAGCTAATTCGTCTGCTGGAGCAAGGCGAGGATCTCTCGCCGGAATGGGCGCGTATTCTTTTCCCGCCGGAAAAGCGCGAGTATGAACTCGTGTATCACGGCAAGGAGCGCGAGGAAGATATCTTGGCGGACACGCTGGCCGTTCCGCTGCAGCCGGTGCGTACATTCGGCAAGAACGGCGAAGACTGGCACAACATGCTCATCTTCGGCGACAACCTTCAGGTGATGAAAAGCCTGTTGGAGATGAAAAAAGCAGGTCATCTCTGTAATGCAGACGGCACGCCCGGTGTTCGACTGGTTTATATCGACCCACCATTTGCGACGAAGCAAGAATTTCAAGGTAACCAGCATCAGAAAGCATATCAAGATAAGATTGCTGGTGCCAACTTCCTTGAATTTTTGCGTCGCAGATTGGTGCTACTCGAAAAACTACTCGCTGATAATGGTAGTATCGTTATACATCTGGATACTCGCAAAAGTCATTACATCAAGGTGCTCATGGATGAGGTTTTTGGCGAGCAAAACTTCAAGGTAGAGATAATCTGGTATTACAGGAAATACCAGATGCGTGGTATGCGTGGTTTTGCTAATAATAGCGAGCGTCTTCTCTGGTATACAAAATCCGCTTCAGCCGATTATGTGTATAATCCGCAGATCACACCCCTGGATACTCCGAAATATCTTAAGCGCAAGCGGTGGGATAAGGAACTTAAGCGTATTGTTAACGTCCGTGACGAAGATGGTAACCTAATTTATGACGAATATAATGATGAAAAGGTTGACGATGTATGGGATATTCCGTTCATGGGTGCTACATCTCCGGAAAGGACCGGTTACCCAACGCAAAAGCCGGAAGCCCTTCTCCAACGAGTCCTCTCTGCTCTTTCTAATTCTGGAGATCTGGTTTTAGACGCCTTTGTCGGTTCCGGTACCACCTGCGCCGTGGCAGAGAAACTTGGCCGTCGCTGGATTGGCATCGATTGCGGCAAGCTCGCTATCTACACGATTCAAAAACGGATGCTCAATTTACGGAAGGAGATCGGCAATAAAGGTCCGTTGCTCAAGCCCAAGCCATTCACGCTTTATAACGCTGGTCTCTATGATTTTTCTAAGCTGCGGGATCTGCCATGGGAGTCGTGGCGATTCTTCGCCCTGCAACTATTCCAGTGCCGCGATGAGCCGCACAAGATCGGCGGAATCCAATTAGACGGTTATCTCAAGGGTGCCAGCGTGCTTGTGTTCAACCACCAGAAGCAGCCTGGCGTGCGGATTGACGAGGAGACGATCCAGAGCCTGCACGAGGCGCTTGGCTCACGCGTGGGTAGCCGTCTGTATATCATCGCGCCCGCGCTGACTTTTGATTTCCAACAGGACTACATCGACATCGAAGGCGTTCGTTATTACGCACTCCGCATCCCTTATTCAATCATCCACGAACTGCACCAGCGCGAGTTTACCGCGCTCAAGCAACCATCCGACGAGATGGCGGTAAACGACACGGTGGAGGCTGTGGGCTTCGATTTCATCCGCCGGCCGGAGCTTGAATACGAGTGCGGCGTGGGCAAGCGGAAAGGGGGGGCGTTAGAGGAGGCCTTCATCCGCATCAAGATCTTCAAGAGTGAGGCTGCAGTGCGAGAACCGTTACGGAAGAAAGGCAATCTCGAGACGCTTTCCATGGTAATGTTGGACTACGATTACGACGACGAGGTGTTCGACCTGGATGTGGTCTTCTTCGCCGATGCTATAGAGAAAGCGGGTTGGGAGGTTCGGTTCCCCCTGGAGCCGCTCGGCAAACAGGTGATGGCCGTATTCATCGACATATACGGCAACGAAGCCCGCGAGGTGATCCCAAGCGAACGGTTCAGAAAGGGCGCAGGATCTGGCGGGGATAGGCCCCAGGCGCCGCTGGGAAACGAAGGCGAGGTAACTGGATATGGGTGCAAAAGGTGACCGGCGTAGATTCCGCAACGAAGACCTGGTGCTCAAGGTCACGACGGATATTGATCCTACGGTTTGGGACGAATCCAAGTACGAGCCGTTTCTTGACGAGCTTTGCGGAATACGGGAATACCAGAAGGACGCAATCCGCATAACACTGCGTTACCTCTTGGGGCGCAAGTATGCCAACCTTCGGGAGTTGGCAAAAGAAAACTTTAAAGCGAATCCGGAACTGAAGGAACGATACGGCTCGTGGGCCGGGATGGAGAGGCATCTACAATTGCCCGACCAGCTTTCATGCTCAATTGACCAGGCTACTGGTACAGGCAAGAGCTATGTGCTTTATGGCCTGGCGGCGATTCTGTTGGCAGAGGGCGCTGTGGACCGCGTTCTTGTGCTTTGCCCGTCGAACACGATTGAAGCGGGGCTTCTAGCCAAGTTTCGAGAATTGGCGGCAGACAGCAATCTCCGGGATGCGCTACCGCCCAATGCGATGGTAAACACACCGAGAATCATAACCGCATCGGAGACGATCGTCAAGGGTTCCATCTGCGTAGAGAACTACCACGCTATTTTAAAGAACGTGAAGTCGTCAATTCGGGACAGCCTTAAGGGCAAAGGCGCACGAGTGGCCGTTCTGAACGACGAAGCGCACCACATTGCTAATGAGTCCAGCTCTGCGACTAAGAAGTGGAAAGAGTTTTTGCTAGACCCAGAGTATGGCTTCCGGATCATCGTCGGCGTATCAGGCACGTGTTATGTCGGCGATGAGTATTTCTCTGATGTGATAAGCCGCTACTCACTCCGCCAAGCCATCGAACAGCGGTTTGTTAAGAAGGTGGAGTACGTTGCGGAGATGCCTGAGACGAGCAACCCGGAGGAGAAGTGGCAGCTCATCTACAACCGCCACCAGGATTTCAAGAAAAAGCTCAAGAAGCGAGGCATCAGGCCTTTGACCATCGTCGTCACCAAGGGTATCGCAGACTGCAAGCGAGTCGCGGAGGAACTACAGGACTTCCTTGTTGAGTGGGAGAAGCTTACTGTAGAACAGGCGCGGGACAAGGTGCTGGCGGTCACATCCGCAAAGGAACATCAGCCTAATTTGGCGAAATTAAGGACCGTGGACAGCCCGGCCAGCAAGGTCGAGTGGATCGTATCGGTGTCAATGCTCAGTGAAGGCTGGGACGTTAAGAATGTGTTTCAAATCGTTCCGCATGAGGAACGGGCGTTTAACAGCAAGTTGCTCATCGCACAGGTGCTCGGCCGCGGCCTGCGGCGGCCCGACGGTTGGCAGGGGGAAGACCCAGTGGTGACGGTGTTTAATCACGACGCTTGGTCAGCCCGGATCAAGCACTTGGTGAGCGAGATTTTGGAAATCGAGCGGCGGCTTACCTCGACTGTCAATCCTGCGTCGCCATATAACTTTGAGCTATACAACCTCAATTACGATCGGGTGGAAGATACGAGCGAGTACGCGAAAAAGGGCGAGTATCGTCTTCTGGAGCAGGGTTACGTAGACTTGCCGACACAGGTTGAGGCGGAGGATGTGACGGTGGAGTTTGAACGAGCCGTCACGGGTGAACACACGAAGTTTAAGACACAGATTCTGCACAAGACATGGAGTGTGGAAGAAGTCGCAGAGCAGATGTTCAACCGGCTGAAATCAATCGACGAGGAATCAAAAGAGGCAGAGGATCCTGAGGAGCGCACGAATTACGCAAAGAGGTTCCCGCTTGAGAAATGCGAACAGATCGTCCTCGAGTCACTTAAGCGAGCGAAGATCACGAGCGGGCGCGTCACGGACGATAATCGGCAGAAGCTCCTGCAGGCGCTGGGCACGCTGCGGCGTAAGGCGGCTAAAAGGGTGATTTACAAGCTGTCCGCCATGGCGCTGGTTACATTGAACACAATCCAGCGGCAGGCGGAGAGCTGTAGTGCGGCGGAACTGCGGCGTGGGGCAAAGACGGTATTCTACGGTCCCGGATGTGAAGCCACTCTGCAGGACGAGCAGAAGGAGTTCTTCAGGGAAGTGGAGGACCCGGATGGGGAATTCGCGGGAGCCCGAATTCCCATTAGTAATTCCAGCGATTTTAGGACACCGGTTTCTTTGGCTATTGCTGATGGTGGGCCTGAGCGAAGGTTCATCCGGGAACTGTGCAATCGGGACAACGCAAAGGAGCTTGATGCGTGGCTTAAGAACACACCGGTCGGGTTCTACTCGATTGAATACGCCTGGAAGAAAGGGGAGCACCCGAAGCGTGGGGAGTTCAGCCCCGATTTCTTTATAAAGCAAAATGACTATATCTTCGTGGTTGAAATCAAGGATGACGAGGAGATTAAAGACCCGTCGCCGGAGAATGTGAAAAAGCACGAGTATGCACTTGTACATTTCGAGCGATTGAATTCATGGCTGGAAAATGAGAAAATCCCTGCTCGCTATCAGTTCAATATGCTGACGCCAAAGGATTACGGGAAATTCTTTACCAAGTTGAGGAACCGTGAACTCGTTGGATTCCGGTCGGAATTAGACGTTGCGCTAACGAAATTTGCAAAAGACGTGGGCTGACGTCTGGCGAGAACTGCCCTGGGGCATCTTAATAAGTGGCCATGCCAAACCTGTAAGAGCCAAACCGGCGACGATGCCAAGCCCAACAATAACAGTACCTTAAGGTTAAGCAGCCCCGGAAGTGGGTTATCCGGGTGGTAAAAGACTATGACTATGCTTTATCGTTTGCCCGTATAGGTCGAACTTGACGCTCAGGGTCAGCCGAAAAGGTTCAGGTGGCTCGGGCGGTAGCACCGAGTTTTTAATTGTGCTGGCGTACGAGGAACTTGATGCGCTCGTAATCTTTGATGTACCGGTCTACGGCCTCCTGGCTGTGGTTGATCTGCCTTGCAATATCCGGCGGGGCGACTTTCTTTTCGTACAGCTCAAGGATAATCCGTTTGTGGGTAATTCCGGGTCCTATGTCCAGCTTGTTCCCTTTGATTGGCAGCACCACTTGGTGCTCTTCCTGGTATTCTTTAATCCGCTTGGACACGGATGTGGGTGTCCTGTTTACCATCAGGGCCAGTTCTTCAATGGTTAGAAGGCCCCCTGCTCGTAGGCGGAGTTGATCAGCCGGACGATCTTTGCTTTGTCCCGCTCTGTGGACGGCAGGTTCTCCATCATCCGGAGGTCTTCTTCATCTATAAGCGGGAGCGAAATGCGGGTGTTTTTGTAGTCTTCGACTCGCTGGCCCAATTTTGGCTTCTTGTTGTCACTGGAGGTGGTGACCCAGGTAAGGCTACCATAGGCTTCTTCACTGGCTCGCGGGTAGAATTCGTCTCTTAACTGGCAGATATCGTCGGCAATGAGCTCAATGACTTTGTGGCTGCCGATAAGCTTGTATTTCCGTTCGAGCATTTCAATGAGGGCGCTTCGAAATGTGCGCTTTCTTATGGCATATTCTTTATTAGCAGCAATTTTCATGAAACCGCCAGGCCCCCTTTTTGTTCTTGACCTGCTACGTCACGGCTTGCTTTGGTGATCAGGTCTTGTAATCTTTCGGCATGTTCCGGGGTATTGTAGCGCAGGTAAAGTCCTGCGTATTCCCTGACCAGGCGCACTGATATACCGGCGATATGGGCTGTTTCTGTCAAGCTCAAACCTTTTTGGATGCACAGGACTACTCGGGCAAAGTCCATAATATACCGTTTAATGGAGGTCGCCCCGTGCCGGGTTGTCCGGGCGATCTCGGAATAGGTCTTGTATTCGAGATAGAGGCTGACAATCCACGCTTTGTGGGATATGCTCGGGCCTATGTCGTGATAAAGACCGCGGGTCTGCACTCGAATGCCGCGTTCTTGCAGCTGCCTGATGGTGCGCCTGACGGTCCGGACATCCACCTGGAGTATGTCGGCAATGTCTTCTTGTGTGAGTACGCCGCCCTGCTCAAGGGCTTCTTCCGTCATCCGGCAGATCTGCACTTCGCGCAGGCCGGGGGCACCATGCTTACGAAAGACTTCCTGATCTTCGGCGCCGGCGTCAACGGTTAGCTTTACGGTTACTTTGGGCAGTTCACGCAGCCGGGGCCCGTGCTTTGCTTTTATGGAAACAACCTGCCGGATTACCCGGCCGGTTTCACACATCCGGTCGGGGTCATAGCGGTGCAGTTCGTAGATCTCTTTGACTGTATTGATGGCAGCTTCGGCTGTCTTGGGAGAAAACTCGAAATGATTAACAAATATTTCAAACAACTGGCTGTCTCATTTACAATCGTATGTTCTCAGGACCTACGAAGTGAAAATGGGCGGGTTTTTGCTAGGTAATTAATTAAATTGATTAAATCCTCTGAATATTTAACTGCTTTAATTTCCGACAGATTGTTGACTGATCCACTCCTAATGCATTTGCTATCTCTTTTAGTGTTTTATACCTAGACATGGCCATATTGATTAATTGACTTTCAACTTTGTCAGTTGCTTCTTTGAGGGTCATAAGTCGGTGGACAGATACATCTTTTTCTAATTGTTGTCTGGCGATACTTAAGTAATCTTTTATCAATATTTTGGGGGTAATTGTTTCTTTTGGTTCCATTGTTACAATTAGTCGTTCAATGAGATTTTCCATTTCCCGCACGTTACCCGGCCAATCGTAGGATAAGAACAGTTTTATAACTTCGGGTGAACATCTTCTTTTGGTATTATATTTTTTTTCATATTTTTTCTTGAAATGCAGTAATAAGGGCATAATATCTTCTCTGCGTTCCCGTAAGGGTGGAATAGTAATGGGAACAACATTTAGCCGGTAAAAAAGATCTTCACGAAATTTCCCTTCCTGCACCATATTGTACAGGTTTTTGTTTGTGGCAGCGATTATTCTGGTATTGATTTTTTTTGTTTTTGAACCTCCGACACGTATTATTTCTTTTTCCTGTAGTACCCGCAGTAATTTGACCTGTAGATGTAGCTGCATATCTCCTATCTCATCAAGAAACAAAGTCCCATTATCTGCTTCCTCAAATTTTCCTGGTTTTCCACCGGTTTTTGCGCCAGTAAAAGCTCCATGCTCATAGCCAAAAAGTTCTGATTCTAAAAGATTCTCTGGAATAGCACCACAATTTATTTTGATCATGTGGCCGGGTCTTTTGCTGAACTTATGAATGGTGTTAGCAATTAGTTCTTTTCCAGTGCCCGATTCACCCATTAATAAGACCGTGCAATCATATGCTGCTACCTGCATGACTTTTTTTGTTAAGTCCTTCATAAACTGAGAATTACCTACAAAAATTTCGTTTTTAGGCCTATATTGTTGGATCGTGGTTGCATTCAATGCTATCCCTCCTCCATAAGAAGTTAGTTATTATAATTTTACTATATTAAAAAAGCACTTCCCCCGTCAAGTCCATTTTTCCTGTAAAAATGGTCCCACTTTGGTGGGCAGAGGGTGGCCCAGGTTCATGAGACTCGGCTGATTCTTTCAGCAGGCGAGCCCATAGGCATTGGGACTGATCTTCCGGCCATAGAGCATTACTGGATGGCCCTGACCACCCGGCTCACGGTGCTCTTGGACATCACCCTTTCGTCAAAGGCCTCCGCAGAGGCGTCGGCCACGTCTTGCTGGCTCAATCCCCGTATGTACTGCGGCGGATCAGAGCCATTGTTTCTTCTATGCCTGATGCCAGACTGTAAAAGCAGAAACTATTGGTTTTATGGCACTGCTAATCTTCTGCTATGTATTTGCACATGAGTTGGCCGGTATCCAAACTCTCAAAATCTTCCTCCGGTGTCAGTTCGACCAGAAGACTACGGCAAGTTCATCATCTCACCAAGGCAGCCTGGCGTGCCAAATAGTATCGGCAAAAGATCTCAACAGATCTAAACTATGGCCGCAATTCCCGTGCCAATACAAAACCGGTTATAGCACGGCTCTGAATCTCAAACATATAACACAGCCAGGCAAGAGGATTGCCACTGGCTAGATGGCGCTACACAGTTACTTAACGGTGTTAAGGCGCAATTATTTTTGCATTTTTGCAATAAAAGTTGCACGAGTTCAATAAATCTTTTGAATATTATAGTTCTTGGGGAGTGCCAGCCCTGTTGATAGACTTGGCATAGTCCTTGCAAGAAATAAATCTGCGGGAATTAAGTATCAGCCGTACCGTTGCCCTGGAGTTTGCTTTTTAAAGAAGCAAAGAATTATTTGGGTATTGATGAGGCCTAATGCAAGAAGTGACCGAAACGGCTTTGAATGAAGGGAGGGAACATGCATCAAGCTGTTCAGGCAGTTTTATCCTGACTGAAATAAAGGAGTATGCTTGGGACCCCAAGGTCTAAAAGGGACTGAATTCTGTAAGATAAACCTTGAAGAACCGGAAGGGCTTACATAATTCATAATGGAGGAGAAGAAATGGATTTTAATTTACCTGAAGATATTATGCAACTAAAAAAAATGGCGGCCAACTTTACACGCAGGGAACTCATTCCGAAAGAAGAGGAACTGAGGAAAACCGGACAACTTAATCAAAGTACATTGCAGAAAATGAAGGAACTCGGTTTTTACGGGCTGACCATTCCGGAAGAGTATTCCGGGATGGGAATCGGCGCTCTCGGGTACTGCGTAGTGATGGAGGAGTTAGCCAAGGGGCCGAAGGCATACTTACACGAAGTCAGCCTTAGCAACGGTATCGGCTCCAGGGCTATCTTAATTGGGGGTAGCGAGGAACAAAAGAAAAAATACCTGCCCGGTATAGCGAAAGGTGAAATTCTGGTAGCCTTTGCATTAACAGAGCCTAATGCGGGATCCGACGCCTCCGCAATACAAACTACAGCCAGGCAGGAGGGTGACTACTGGGTACTGAATGGAACCAAACATTTTATTTCAAATGGCGCGGTGGCAGACATAGTAACTGTTATGGCGTTAACTGACAGGGAGAAAAGAAGCCGGGGAGGGATTACGGCTTTCATAGTAGAAAAGGGAACCCCCGGCTTTTCAGTCCAGCAGCTTCAGGAAACTATGGCAGGGCCTCCGGTGATTCAAGCTGAACTGGTATTCGAAGACTGCAGAGTTCCCTCATCCAATATAATCGGCCAGGTCGGTCATGGTTTTGACATCACCATGGAAACACTGACCGAGGGAAGACTGCAGTACGGTGCAATGGCTTTGGGGATGGCCCAGAGGTTGCTGGACATGTCGGTGGATTATGCCAAGCAGAGGGTGCAGTTCGGAAAACCCATCGCCACCAAGCAAGCCATACAGTTTATGTTGGCGGATATGGCCACGGAGATTTATGCCGCCCGGCAGATTCTTTATAATGCCGCGGCGAGGCACGACAATGGGGAAAAACTGGTCAAGGAGTCGGCCATGGTTAAACTGTATAACACCGAAATGGTCTGCCGGGTGGCTGACCGGGCAGTGCAGATATTCGGCGGTATGGGTTATATGTCAGAGCTGCCCATAGAGCGCATGTATAGGGAAGCTCGCGTTATGAGGATTGTTGAAGGAACTTCGGAAATTCAAAGGATAGTCATAGCCAGGGAATTGCTTAGAGACTAAAGTTCTTTAGAACACAGTAGAGGTGTATATTATGGGATTATATTTTGAAGATTTTAAGGTGGGGCAGAAGTTTACCAGTCCCGGAAGAACTATTACCGAGAGTGACGTAATGCAGTTTGCCGGGTTGTCCATGGACTTTAATCCGCTGCATACCGATTATGAGTTTGCTAAAGGAACAATATTCGGCAGACCTATAGCTCATGGTTTGCTGGGCCTGTGCATAGCCTCAGGATTGACATACAGGATGGGAATTTTTAATGAATCGGCTATCGCCAATCTTGGCATAAAAGAATGGAATATGAAGGCGCCTATTTTTTTCGGTGACACTGTTCATGTCGAAGTGACTATTAAGGAAAAGCGGAAAACCTCCAATCCAAGCCGGGGAATTCTGGTCAGGGAAACCAAGTTGATCAAACAGGATGGAACGGTGGTACAGGAGGGATTGATAATTTTAATGGTTAAATGCAGAGAATAATGACTTGATTATAATAATTATGGCTCTTACTTGGCGTGAGAATAGGGCAATGTTGGGGAATAATCCGAGCGCTCGGTGAGGTTCTGATGAAGATAGCAGGGATAGACCGGAAGGTTACCTGCTATTTTTACCTGCTATCTTTACCTGCTATCTTTGCGGAGAATAATAGCAAGACACTTATGTTTATATTTTTATCATCGAGAGAGGAACCCTTGGCTTGATCGTCAATCCTTACCCCTTATGCATCAGTGGTGTGTATGCAGATCCGGGAGTCCAAACCGGAGATTTTCCTCGTGGGAGCTACCAACTTGGGTCGCGACCTGGCCCCTAAAGTTGGCAGAAGGCTGGGGACGGGGCTGACTGCGGACTGCACCGGCCTGGACATAGACGATGAGGGTATGCTTTTGCAAACCCGTCCTGCTTTTGGAGGTAATATAATAGCCACTATTGTTACACCGAACCACAGGCCACAGATGGCGACAGTGCGCCCGCGAGTTATGGTAAGCCTCCCTAGGAACGAAGGGAGAAGAGGAGAAGTAGTCAAGATACCATATAAATTGGATACCATGGATTTGAGGGTCAAGGTTCTTGATATTGTCAAAGAGATTAAAAGGGGAGTAAACCTGGAAGAAGCCGATGTCATTGTCGCCGGGGGTAGGGGTTTGGGCTCGGCTGAAGGCTTTAAGGTTCTTGAGAGATTGGCTGGTGTGCTTGGTGGAGAGATCGGAGCTTCAAGGGATGCAGTGGACGCCGGCTGGATTTCACACGCCCACCAGATCGGCCAGACGGGTAAAACAGTGCGTCCGAAACTATACATTGCATGCGGCATTTCCGGGACTGTACAGCATACTGCCGGTATGAAAGAGTCGGATATGATCGTGGCTATCAACACTGATCCAGCGGCTCCAATATTTGAAATTGCTGACTACGGCATTGTGGCTGACCTGTATCAGGCAGTCCCGGCCCTGATATCAGCAATTGAGAGCTATAAAAACGGTAATCTGTAACGGACCGCAAGCAAGAAAAGGGCACAGATAAAGATCCAGAAAATAATAAATATTAGGGAGGCTAATGCAATGAACAAAAGGTTATTAGACAAAGCTGCTGTGGTAACGGGCGCCGGTCGCGGGATAGGCAGGGAAATAGCAATAGCCCTGGCCGCAGAAGGCGCCGGTGTGGTAGTAGTTGATCCGGGAACGGCCAGGGATGGCAGTGGGACAGACCTGGCTCCGGCGGAGCAGGTAGTGGCCGAAATTAAAGCCGGAGGTGGCCGGGCCGTTGCGAATTATAATTCGGTGACCGATTTCAAAGCCGCTGAAGAAATAATCAGAAACTGCGAAGACAGCTTCGGCCGGGTGGATATTGTTGTAAACTGCGCTGGTGTGCTAAGGGAGCGGATGATCTGGAACATGACTGAGGAAGATTGGGATACGGTTATCGACGTACATCTGAAAGGAACATTTAACATTTGCCGTCACGCCTGTGTAAGAATGAGGGGCCAGCGTTATGGAAGAATCATCAACCTTACCTCAGACGCCTGGAGAGGGACGGTCGGACAGAGCAATTACGGTGCTGCCAAAGGGGGTATAGTCAGCTTGACAAGTGCGATTGCCAGGGAGATGGGCCGTTATGGGGTAACGGCTAACTGCCTCGCTCCCATTGCAGCCACCAGAATGACCATGACTGAGGAAGTCAAGGCAGGAATGAAGAAAAGACTGGAAAGCGGCATGATTACCAAGGAATTTTATGATTCTTTTATGGCCATGCCCGGCCCGGAATACGTTTCCCCCATGGCTGTTTATCTGGCCAGTGATGCAGCCGCCAACATCAACGGCCAGGTTTTCCATATTGAAAAAGGCAGGGTAAGTATATACTCCCAGCCTGTAGAAACGCTAGCGATCTATAAAACTACGGAAAACGGCATGTTCAGGGTGGAAGAATTGGAGGATAATGTACCGAAAATGCTGCTTGCCGGATACATAAACCCGGCTCCGCCCGAACCACCCAAAGAAAAGAGCCGGTAAGTGTCCTGAAACTGTAATGTGGTGAATGAGTTTAATGTTTATAATTTAGTAAGTTGATGAGCATCTTTTTTACTGTCTGAGTGTGTCCGGAAAATTTCTTAGTGAAGACACGACTGACAATTTGAAGATAACGTTTTTTGTGGTAGGTGGTGCAATCGATAAAATAAATGTGCGAAATCCTTGAAGGGACGTACCCGTCTTAAATAATTGAAGGTGTTTACAGCAGGAGGAAAGGTTATGGGCAGCGCTTTTTTAGATGCGTTTAACTTGGTTGCTCCAAAAGTTGCCAAGTTGTTTGTCGATGATAGCCTGGTTTTTTATTCATCCGATTTAACTAAAACTACCATGACAAGTTATCAAAACCTTAGTATTCCATTAGGCGAAGTTGGATCGGAGCTCAAAGAGGGCGGTGCAACATACAAGGCAATCCGTGAGAAAAGGCCTGTTCAGGTTGAAATACCCGCCTCCGTGTGGGGGGTTGCGCTGAAATCAACCTGTTTTCCGGTTTTTGACGATGATGATCCGGAAAAAGTGGTAGGGACGTACGGGGTGGCTATAGCCCGTGACAAAGCTGTTGCAGTCAGGGAAGCTGTGGCCGGCTTCAAGCTTGGTCTCGCTGAAGTATCCCAGGCTACAGTGCAGACTGCCAGTGACGCTGAGAAGATTAACACCAAAAACTCGGAACTGCAGGCGGAGATACTTGAAATAAGATGTTTGTCAGGCGAAATCAATAAGGTGCTTGACGCTATAACTCACATTTCTTCACAAACCAAAATACTGGGATTGAACGCGGCCATTGAAGCCGCCCGTGCAGGTGAGAGTGGTCGTGGTTTCAGTGTTGTGGCTTCGGAAATCAGGAAACTGTCTGACCGCTCAAATCAGACTGCAGATTTAATTCGTGAGCTCACTAAAAAGATTGAAAACAAGATCTCCCAGGCTATACAAAAAGCTATGGTAATCCTTGATGCCAGTCAAAATCAGGCAGCAGCCACACAGGAAATTTCTGCGCGCCTGGAGGAATTGTTAAGTTATACCGAAAATCTGGATGGATTAGCAGCCAGGTTATAATGCCAAAGCCTGTTATGTTATTGTTTTTTTTACAAGTAAAATTGCAGCATTTCAATTTTTTTTTGCTTGAACTATTTGTCCTATTGGAGTGGCGGCCCTGTTGACAGGTTTGGCATATTCCTTGCTAAAAACAGTGTAAATAGGGCGCCAAAGTTGTTGAAGGTAATGGCAGTAGGCGAAAGGTTAAGATTTAAAAATCTATATCAAGGAGAGTGGGAATATGATACTGGGACTGGAAGGTAAAACAGTAGTTGTGACCGGCGGGGGATCAAATATCGGCCGGGCAGTTGCGCTGGGGTTTGCTGCTGAAAAAAGCAAAGTGATTATTTTTGATATCGATGAGGCCCAAGGCAAGAAGGTGATCGAAGCGGCTCTAAAAGAAGGGGCTTCTGCCGCTGAATTTTTTAGAGTAGATGTGACAGACTTCGATATGGTTTCCTCAGCCATAGATACAGTAAAAAGCAAATACTTAACCATAGACTGCTTGATCAATGTGGTGGGTTGGGACAGCTTAAACCTCTTCATCAATACAAAGCCGGATTTTTGGGAGCGGGTTATTAAGCTGAATTATATTAGTGTTTTAAACACTACCAAAGCTGTTTTGCCGGTCATGACCAGTCAGAAACAGGGCGTTATTATTAATTTCGCTTCAGACGCCGGGCGCGTCGGAGAGCGTTTTGAAGCGGTCTATTCCGGAGCCAAGGGCGCTGTTATAGCATTTTCCAAGTCGGTGGCAAAAGAGATGGGACGCAACAATATCCGCGTCAACGTAGTCTGCCCGGGTACCACTGTTCCTATGGATCCTGAAGCCATCGGGGAAAACAGCATGTGGAAAGCAGGCCCAATGACTGAAGAGCAACTGGAAAAGGCAAAAAAATTGTATCCGCTGGGGCGCTTGGCAACGCCTGAGGATGTGGCGGGGGCGACGGTGTTTTTGGCCTCCGAAAGAGCCGGCTTTATAACTGGGCAGACGTTAAGCGTAAGCGGTGGTTACACCATGGTGTAAGTTAATTGTTTCAAATATAACTGAGCAACTAAATTATTTTATAAGGAGAGGTGCTTTAAATGGTCTGGACTAATTGGGAGAAAATTGAAAAGGACGAGTTCCAGGAAATTATTTACGAAAAAAAATACCATAAAGAGCTTTTAGGCGGAGTGGCCAGGATTACCATCAACAGGCCTCATAAATACAATGCCTTCACCAGCAAAACCCAGGATGAAATGTTTCACGCTTTCTATGACGCCAGTCACGATCCGGCAATCGGCGTTGTCGTGCTCACCGGGGCCGGTGATAAAGCCTTCTGCACTGGAGGCGACGTGGAATGGGAAGTAAAAGGCTTGCGGGAACAGTTTTACTGGCGGTACCCTCCCAACCAGCTTCTGAGGATGTGCCGGAAACCGGTGATAGCTATGGTCAAAGGTTATGCCATAGGTGGGGGAAATCACTTAGCCTACATGGCTGACTTCACCATTGCCGCCGATAATGCCGTTTTCGGGCAGAACGGCCCGAGGGTGGCCAGTCCCGCCGATGGATGGATAGTCGCTTATTTAACAAGGGTTGTGGGGGCCAAAAAAGCCAGGGAAATGTGGATGCTGTGCCGCCGCTACAGTGCTGAGCAGGCGCTGCAGATGGGCCTCGTGAACGAGGTTGTGCCCCTGAATAAATTGGAAGAAACGGTGGACAAATGGTGTGAAGAAATACTTTCACTGAGTCCCGGGTGTATTGAAATTTTAAAGGCATCTTTTGATTCCGACATAGATTATATGGAGGGGACATGCGGCAAGATGTCCCGATATCTTTATCCGGACTGGTTTGATATGAAGGAGTGTGCCGAAGGGCCCAAGGCCTTTATGGAGAAAAGGAAGCCCCAGTTCTGGAAAATACGGCTGGAAGAGTTGAAAAAAAGCTAGTGAATGGACGAAATTGGAGGCATGAAAATGAATCTGCAGGATGTAGTAATTGTAAGCGCTGTTCGTTTACCCATCGGGCGTTTTGGAGGAAGCTTGAAAGACCTGAAAGTTTATAATCTTGGAGGTTATGCTATTTCCGCCGCAGTAAAAAAAGCCGGGATTGCCCCTGGACAAGTAGATGAAGTGATTATGTCGCATACCAGGCAGGACGGCACGGGACCCAATCCTGCCCGCAGCGCAGCTCTTTTGGCGGGCATACCTGTAGAAGTACCTGCTCATACAGTAAATAAGGTCTGCGCAGCGGGCGTAAAGGCAATGGCCCTGGCTACCCAGGCCATCCGGATTGGAGATGCTGAAGTTATTGTCTGTGGCGGGATGGAAAGCATGAGTAATATTCCCCACCTCTTACGGGGGGCTCGCTGGAAGGGTTTCCGGCTGACAAACATAGTTCTGGAGGATGGATTTTTATACTTAAGCGATCCTATATGCGGTCTTACGCCTGGATTGTGCGCTGAAAGGTGTGCGGAAAAGTGGAGCATATCCAGGGAGGATCAGGAAAGAGTAGGTTATGAAAGCCACATAAAAGCCGCGAGGGCCTGGGAAGAAGGTATTTTCAACAATGAAGTGGTTCCCGTGGAAATACCCGCATCCAAAGAGCAGCCGGCGTATACTTTTATTAAAGATGAATGTTACCGTTCGGATGTCACCTTGGAAAAAATGATGAAGCTTCCTCCCGCTTTTAAAGAAGGGGGGACTGTTTCCGCCGGAAGTTCTTCGGGCATTACAGACGGCGCAGGGGCCATGGTCGTAATGAGTCGTCAAAAAGCAAATGAACTGGGAGTAAAACCATTGGCATCGATAGTCGCTTATAGTTTTTACGGGGTACCACCGGAAGATTTTCCGGAAGGACCGATGAAAGTAATACCTATTGTCCTGGAAAAGGCCGGCTTGGGTATTGACGATATAACATATTTTGAAATAAATGAAGCTTTCGGGGTAGTTGTCGTGTTAACTCAAAGGATGTTGGGAATTCCCTCCGAAAAGATCAACCCTCACGGAGGTGGAATTTCTCTCGGCCACCCGACAGGTTTTAGTGGGGCTCGGTTGCTTATTCACCTTGCCAATATATTAAAGCCGGGAGAATATGGTTTGGCCACCCTTTGCGGAGCCGGGGGGCTGGCCGGCGCAATTATTATTAAAGGTGAATAATTTGAGCGATTGATAAAGGGGGCTCTATATTAAATATGGGAGAAACTTTGTCCTTAAAAAAGATGGAACAGGTGGGCCTGATTACTCTGGAAAACCCAAAGAAAAAAAACGTCATAAGTTCGAAGCTTATTAGTGAAATGCTGGAGGCCCTGAATGAAATTGAAGCTGACAACAATTTAAGGGTAACAGTCATAACCGGATCCGGCGACTCATTTTGTGCGGGATATGATATTTCGGAGTTAGCCGGCGCAAAAAGCGGAAGGGAGTTCTATCCCCGGGCTCGTAACATACACAAGCTATTTCTTGAAATGGAAGATAAAGAAAAACCTATAATTGCTGCGATTAACGGAATAACAATGGGCGGCGGACTGGAAATGTCAATGGCCTGTGACATACGCATTGCGGCAGAGAGCGCCGTTTTTGCCGTACCAGAAATCCATGTCGGTCTATTGCCGGCAGCTGGCGGCATGACCAGGCTCCCCAGATTGGTGGGGGTTGGCATGGCCAAGGAATTGATCTTTACCGGGCGGCGGGTAACGGCGGAAGAGGCGCTCAGGATTGGCCTGCTGAACAAGGTCGTTCCGGATAACCAGTTGATGGACGAAGTCATGCAGATGGCTAAGCTCATTGCCAGCAGGCCGCCGATAAGTATTGCTGTGGGAAAATACACAGTCAATCAAAATATTCAAACGGATATCTATTCGGCGACAATCAACGAATCGAAAAGCCTTATAAAGCTTTTAGATACGGAGGACACTCAAGAGGGATTAAACGCATTTCTCGAAAAACGGACTGCGGTCTTCAAAGGCCGCTAATAAAATCACCACTAATCGGAGAGGTGGTGAATAAGTTTAATGTTTAATGCCATTATTTTGGAGCGGTACGAACCAGGAATATCAAAAATTATAATGAACCAGCCGGACCGTTTGAACGCTTTAAGCAACGCCATGGTAGGAGAATTAAAACTTGCTTTGCAGCAGTTGCCGCTGATAGAAAGGTGAAAGTGGTAATCCTGACAGGGGCAGGACGCGCTTTTTCCGCAGGCGGTGATTTGAACATTTTAGATGGAAGCATAGGTCCATCGGCAGCCAGGGATTACGTCCTTGAAGTAAGCGAAATCACCAAACTCATTTGCAACATGGAGAAACCGGTTATTGCCGCTGTCAATGGATTGGCCATTGGGGGCGGGTTAAGTTTTGTATTAGCAGCAGATTTCGTAATTGCCAGTTCCGAAGCAAAATTTTGCCAGGCTTTCGTACAGGTTGGCTTAGTCCCTGACTTGGGGGGCACCTATTTCTTGCCGCGGATTGTTGGTATGCTGAAGGCAAAAGAGTTGATATTTACCGGCAAAACAATTGATGCTTTTGAAGCAGAACGTATTGGCATAGTAAATAAAGTGGTTGATCCGGGTAGTTTGCAAGAAGCTGTCGAGCAGCTTTCGAGTCAACTTGCCCAAGGCCCCTCCAGTGCCATAGGGTTAACCAAGTCACTATTAAATCGTAACATAAATCGATGCCTAGATGAAGCTTTGGAGGATGAAGCTTTTGCTCAAAGCATTTGCATGCAGACTCAAGATCATCGTGAAGGTGTGCGTGCTGTCAGAGAAAAAAGAAAACCCAGGTTTATAGGCGCTTGATATGTTATTTGTCAAATTTCAAAGAGCCCCACTTCTATAAATGGGGATTACCGCTTCGGACTTGGGTGGGTGTATAGTCCCCCACCCAAGCCCCGAAGTTTTTTGTATTTCCTGTTCCCGAGGTTAAGAAAAACCGGCTGAAAGCGGACTGGCTGATGGATTTCCATTCCAACAAAACCTTCAGAATGGGAGAATCCGAGGTGAAATCTGCATTCTGGTTTACCGATGGCTTTTGAGCAATCAAGCCACAAATATAGGCAAAAGCCATTAGCTAGCCAGCCGGAAACACCCGAATGCTTTACAATCCCCGTCTGCAAAAAGAGTAGTGAAAGGTCAAATTTCTCCTAAAGATTCTTCAGGAGTGGAATACCGTCACCAGGGCCATGTTGTTTGTTTTCAAAGATCGGTTTTTGCAAGTTCATCTATTTATCACCCGTATCGATAATGTAGTGGAAAACAATACCATCCATTTCGATTATTTGGCGATTTTGAAAATGTCAAGGGGTTTTTGATATTTTCAGAAATTTTTTTGGCTCTAATTTACTGCAAGTGCATAACTACTATAACTACGTAACTGTATAAATCATGTCAGGGATTGGAAAAACTGCATCTCCCAATTTGCAATTTACTTTGAAGGCAGGCTGGAATCTGAAATGGCAATATAAAAACCGAGTTTTTCGCTTTGGTTCTCCTCAAAGATACAGGGTAAGTGAGGGGTAAATATTGATACCCCCCACCGTATCCCCGGCAGAACCCCGCCCGGGCGCTCAGGTTGCTCTCCAGTAGAGCCTTATCCTCCCACTGGGTAAGAGCCATTTATAGCTTAACCAATTTTCAGAAGGAATTTCCATTTACACAAATAATTTACACTCCCTCCGATACATCATGCTGTTTCTTGAAAGCCGGTGCGGTCAAGACCCGAAAACTATTTGGCAACTTGTTCTACGCCTGCTGTTTGGTCAATTTTTTCTGTGGCTCAGTACTTAGCCTTGAACGCTCCTGAATATGTCTTCCTCATAAGCACATTATACACCTTAAAGAAGACCGATTTTTTGTCTGATTTTCTTTATCATCCAATACATTTAAAAAAGGCTCTTTGTGTCAGAACAATCGAAATATTCTTGCATGAGCGCAATTTTCTTTGCGAAGCAGCAATAGAAATCATCCTGATTCTGCCTCACTTCGCCGCAGGGTGCTATGCCATCTGTTATAGACTATTGCGGCACCACTCAAAACCAGTGGTAACCGTATCGTCAGGTGGAGGTGGATGCGTCTGGCGATATTGGCACGGTAATTGCATAAACATGAAGATGAAGCACCTTGCGATAAAATATTCCGACCGGAGACAACGTTCAATCGTCGAAACAGGAGTGATTCGGCAAACGGCTTGGGCGGGAGACAACAGCATTGTAGGGGAGGGGGGAGAGCAGGAATGATATTACCGCATTTACCGCCATAGACTCTTTGACCCACGCCATAGAGGGTCTGAATTCTGCTACCGCCACTGCGCTTACCGACGCGTACGGCTTGCATGCCATCCGATTGATTGACACCTATCTGCCTGTGGCTTGCCAGGACGGCGCGAACCTCAAGGCCAGAGCGAACCTTCTCCTGGCCAGTGCCATGGCGATAACTACGTTTTGCTTGGCCCTCTCGGCCATTCCAGTTCATAACTTCGCTCATGCCTTCGGTGCAAGGTTAGGCATTCTGCACGGGCTGGGCAATTCAGTCTTCCTGCCCGTGGTGATGCGCTCCCTGCGGAACCTGTATCTTCCCAGGGCGGCCGAGATAGCGGCTGTTTTCTCCGTGCCGGCGCGCTGACGAAACCTTGGCCAAGATGGTGAATAAAGTGTGCGCTACTTGGGAATTCACCATCTCTTCCAAAATATCAAAAATATCGTAAAAATATCAAAGCCGTGGTTCGGTCAGCACACGATGCCGGATTTAGAGGTGGTGGTTCATGGCGGCAATATCTTAAGGCTTCAAACGCTGAAATAGCCTGATTTGCAGTCGTCCTTTCATTGATTAAAGGAGCGTTGACAGGAAGAGAGCAGATTGAAGGTGAGCTTGGAAGTACAGGGAAGATGCGGAAAACCCAAAATATTCATGTTTGGCATACAAAGGAGGTATCGTTAATTCATGAAAGATAAATACGATGTAATCGTCATCGGCGGGGGTGTCAATGGGTTATGTGCTGCAGCCTATATGGCCAAATGCGGACAAAGTGTGGCTGTGTTTGAAGCCCGGAACGAAGTGGGGACATTCTGCGATACAGAGGAAGTCATGATGCCCGGCGTGCGGTGTAACCTGCACGCGTCCAAGATCGTGCCCTTTCTGGGGCCTCCGTACGAAGAGTTGGAGTTGGAGCGCTTCGGTCTAGAAATGATTTCCGGTCACTGGGGTTACATCAGGCCGTTTAAGGATGGAACGGCACTGGTAAATCATAATTACGACTGGGAAAAGACGTGCCAGAGCATTGAATTAATCAGTAAGAAGGATGCCGATACGTGCCGGCGTCTGTTCGCTCCGGTTGAAGACAAGATAGTGGAAGCTTGGGACGCGTTCTATTTCACCCCGCCTAGCGCCCAGGCGTTTTCCCGGTTGGTGGAGTTTATGAGCAAGATTCCGGGCTTTCCGCAGAATTGGGCCGACTTGACGGGATACCATGTGGCCGACATGCTGTTTGAGTCCGACAAGGTAAAGTGTTTCTTCTTCGACAAAATGATCGAGTCGGCCATTGATCCCTGGCATAAGGGAGTGGGCTCCCTCGGATTGCTCCTGCAAATCCTATATTTCGCAGCAGGCTGCTCAGACAACACGGCCAGAGGGGGCAGCCACCTGCTACCGCACGCCCTGGCCAGATGTCTGTTGCATTACGGCGGAGAGATTTACCAGAGCTGCCCGGTCACCAAGATCATTATGGAAAACGGCGAGGCTAAGGGAGTTGTACTCGGCGAGGAAGCGGCCTACCCGGGCCGAAAGGTAATGGCCGAGAAGGCTGTGGTCAGCGACCTGACTCCGGTGCCCACCTTCCTGTGGCTGGTCGGCGAGGAGAACCTGCCGCAGGAAGTGACCATGGCCGTGCAGTCGTACGATTACGAAGGACAGGTGCTTTTTACGAACTACTGGGTGTTGAATGAGCCGCTGCGGTTTAAATGCTACGATTGGGTGAGCAAGAACCTGGATCCTTCTATTGAAAAGGAGGTGTTCGCGTTTAACTTTGGCGTGGAAGACCCGGCGGATTACACTCGGCTGATGCACTGCATGGCCAAGGGGGAACTGCCTGACCCGCCGATGGTTTGCGGCGCCTGCTGTCTGTATACGAATCTCGATCCCACCCAGGCGCCTCCGGGCATGCACACCGTCATGACTTGGGCGTGCGTGCCATACAACATCCGGCGTTGGGGCGACCGCAAGCTGAACGGACCGGAGTCCTGGGACGACATAAGAGAGGAATACGGCGACCGGGTGGAGGACCTGCTGGCGGAGTACGCGCCCAACATCAAGACGGCCAAGGTGCAGCGCTACATCCATACCCCTCTGGACAACACCAGGAAAAACCAGAGCATGCTTGGAGGCACCTGGAGCGGAGGGGCGGGCGTGCCGCACCAGTTTTATCTCAACCGACCCTTCCCCGGCTGCGGGGCGCCCCGGACGCCGATCAAGAAGCTGTACATCACGGAGGTTGCGTGGGCGCGCAGCACCTTCCTGACCCAGGGTTACGACACCGCCGTGGTCGTGGCCGAGGATTTGGGCGTCCGCAACCAGCCGTGGTGGAACGTCCGTGGTCTGGAACCGTATTTCCGGTGGCTGGAGAGACACGGTCGCAAACGGCGGATAATAAACTTCGTAAAGTGAAGTAAAGTGTTGAAATGAGGAGCAAGGAGGTTTTCCAGTGAAACAGTACGATGTAATTATCATCGGCGGCGGTCACAACGGCCTTTTAGCAGGCGCGTACCTGGCCAAGGCCGGTGCCAAAGTTTTAATCTTGGAGCGCCGCTCGGAAACCGGCGGGGCGATTATGACGGACGAACAGTCCGGTTGCCGGCTCAACACCCACGCTTGCTACATGATGATGATGGACAAGGCTCCCGCCTATAACGACCTGCAGCTACAGGAATATGGATGCACCTACATCACACCGCAACCGGCTGTATCATTCTTAACCAAGGACGGCAAAGCCTTGTGTCTGTATAACGACCCGGAGAAAAGCGCCCGTTCCATTGCCCGTTTCTCCTCCAAAGATGCCGACAAATTCAAAAAGATATATGCGGAATTTACCGAACTTTTCGACGAATGCATCGGCCCCCAGACTTATCGGCCCACGCTTCCCCCGTTGGAGATGTTGGATCTTGTTGGGAATAAACCAATAGGAAAAAGACTGTTCGAACTTTCTGAAAAGACACCGTGGGAGATCATAAATGAGTGCGGTTTTGAATCGGAGACCTTAAAGGCCGCCCTGCTTTACCTTACCACCATGTGGGGGATTAATCCCGAGGTCTCCGGGGTTGGCTTCCTGGTTCCTTTATACATTGTTCGGATGCTCAACGCCGCCCTCGTGCGAGGGGGCAGCCACCGACTGTCGTCGGCCATCTACAAGGTCTTCATCGCCAATGGAGGGACCGTGGAAGACACCCTGGAAGTGGGCCAGATCCTCATGGACGGCAGCCGAGCCGTTGGAGTGAAGACCACCAACGGATTGGAGTTCAAAGCCAAATGCGTCATCAGCACAGTCGACCCTCCACAAACCTTTCTGCGTTTCCTCGGCGAAGAAAGGATCAACCGTGCCGCCCCGGGACTGGCGGAAACAATTAAAGGGTGGGTCTGGGAAGAGGTCAGCCACTACGTTCTACATCTCATCGTAGACAGACCGCCGGAATTTGCCGCCGCAACATTCGATCCGGATGCAGACAATGCTTTTATCCAAATTATGGGGGTCGACACCATGGCCGAAGTGTTGGCCAATTTCAAGGCCGCCGCCAAGGGAGAGCCCTCCCTCTGGGGGCATGTGACCACCTTTACGAAATTCGATCCTTCCCAGAAACCCTCCGTTCTGGCGCGCTTCCTGCCGGAGAGCGAGGCACCCACACGTTCCCTGCAAGTTCTCCGGTTCGAAAACATCGCCCCATTTTCGCACAAGGGTGGAGACTGGGAGGACTTGAAAGACAAGTACGCTGCTCAACTGGAAAAGCTGCTTTGCAACTACGCCCCAAATTTGACGGGAGCCAAATTCATTCGTCGCTACGCGTATCCCCCAACCTACATCGAGCAAAAGTTCTTGAACATGCAAAAGGGCTCCATCAAGCACGGGGAATATATAAGCACCCAGATGGGCTACTTACGCCCCAACGACCTCTGCTCGCGATACCGGACGCCTGTCCAGGGGCTTTACGTCGCCGGCGCCAGCGTCTACCCCGGCGGTATGGTCCTTTTGGCCAACGGCTACAATGCTGCCCAGGTGGTGGCAGAAGACCTGGGGATCACCCCCTGGTGGAGTATCCCTGCCAATATCAAGGCGGCCATTGACAAAGGGTTGGCGATCTAGCAGAGAGCTAATATCCTTAGCCTACCCGCTCCCATTCGGGAAGCGGGTAGGCCAAGGAAATGCTTCGTAGGGCTAATTTCAGCGGGATCTGGACAAAGAGGGGTGCGAGGACAATAGAACCACTGCACAGCGAACCAGCAAAGGGGATGATATTCCGTTAGGGGTGGCATCTGCACCCTTGAGGGAATGACACGTAAAATTCTGGAGCAAGGCTAGTGATATTGAGGGTAGCACGGTTGCCGTTAACGTGCTGTATGATATTTGATCTTGATGGAACTCTGACGGACTTGCTTAATAGCATAACTGCCGCTTTAAATAATGCATTTTCGACAATGGATCTTCAAATATTTGATCAAATAGCCATAGATCTATCGTGCTGCGCAGGCGATGGAGTTAACGAAACGTTTTCGCGCATTCTTAAGGGCGAAAATGAAGCGAAATCCAGGTCTAAACCATTCGCTTTCATCTGAACGTCCCCGTCAAGCTCGATGAATAGCCATATGGCAGTACAAACTGCGTTGTGATAGAAATGACGCTAAGCGCCACGTCCTCCACCATCACTTGGGTCGGAATATGGTGAATAACTTAAGAATAAAACCATATCTTTGGAAAAGAGGGAACAATTTAACTACTTTACTAACTAACACAAAATGCATCCTTTTCCATATTTCAGAAGGAGGTAGGATGTCATTTCATTAGAAGGAGGGATAATCAAGACGTGCGCATGTGGTCAAGGGGTCTTGGGCGAATGAACCTTGGTATAGACTTTAGGAACATTAAATTGATGACTCTTTCTGAAGCTATAGAGTATATGCCGGAATCGGCCAGGGAACCCCTTTTAAGTAGCCTGGAAAACAGAAAGGTAATTGCATTCACCGGAAAAATGCTTCCCCCCACCGGATGGGAGTTTGTAATGGTAATGGGAGCCAAAGATCTCTTTACCATATTATTGAAATGCGTAAACATAAGATTCTTAAACTTGTTTTTCAAATGTTCAAAATCCCGATTCCCTGGGGAGAGGCAGTCCAACAATAGTGATTCCGCGGCAAAAACGACGAACTGAGCCATTCATCCGTCTCCAGGATCTTGAAGCGCCTTTAGCTCCACGGCTTCATTAAAAGATTTGCGAGGTCCAGTAAATAATATCTCACCAAACTGGGGAAGGCTATCATCACTACCAGACTAAAAACAAGGGCGCTTTTTATCATCCCCAGTTTGGCTGACTTAGAGCTTAATGTTGCGTAATTTTCTTTACGTAAATATTCGGTGAACTACGTAGGCGCGGTAAGGACATTGCGGAAGTTTTTATCCAGTGGGAAGAGAAATATGTCCTTAATAGGTTTATCCTTGAGTTTATGGGTGTCAAGTTTGCCTCGTCCCTGGGTCTGCCCGACATAGATCCAGTTGGCGGCGCGGTAGCAGGTTCCATGGAATCGATTCTGTTCCACGAAGGTTTCCATCAAAACAGGCCGGTAGGCATATAGCTCCTCCCAATCGGAGGCCACCTGGGCGGCTAAAAGGCTGAGTATGCTGGAGGCAAGGTTTTTGACCTGCACCCAGGGGAGGATTAAGAAACGGGCTTGGTTGATTACAAGGTGAAGGCGCTGTTCCCTTTGGATAGGCGTCCAACCGATGAACAGATCCCGCGGCGCCACCTTCCAGGCGGCGGCTCCCATTCCGATCGCGCCCAGGAGGTGGGTTTCGTTCCTGATCAGGTAGCGGATCTGGGCTCCGGGCAGAGAGGTGTAGCCGAGGTAATGATAGCGCGCTATCAACTCGTTCCAAAGCCGTGAGTCTTTAGGGCGGGCTACGCGGTGCAAAGCAAGAGGGCCGAGGTCCCGGCGAGTGCCGGTGAGCGTTGGACCGGGATCTGTGGCTGGTGTCGGTTGAGGGTTCCAACGGCCATTGCCGTTACCACCACGCGGTGGCGGCAATTCGAGTAAGCCGTCACGGTGCATGCGCAAAAGGGCCACCCGGGCGGACATAAGTTTGGGATCTCCGTCCGGCTTGACCCAGGCGAGACTTTGACAGACGGCGCGGGCAATCGCAGCTCTGGTGGGATGCTCTTCGGGCCGGGCAATGATGGACCGGATCAGGTCCAACTCGGCGGCGGTAAAATCACGGCCGCAGTAACGCACCTTTTTCATGGGCTCCTCCCAATGACCCGGGCCTTCTTATCCGCATCGCTCATCATCCAGGGCAGGAACCGGTCAAGGGCATCCCCCTCCAGGGGCTTGGCGCAGTTGTTGGCGCAAGCAGTCAAGAGGTCGTTGAGGTAGGTGAGAGGGTTAAGGTTTGCACGGGCGGCAGTGGCGGCAATCGTCCACATCATGGTGCCAAACTCGCCGCTCCACCTGGAACCGGACCCGTAGAAGTTCTTGCGTCCCACGACTGGAGTGCGCAATACGCGTTCCATGAAATTGTTGTCCAGCGGTAACATGGGGTTATCCAGGAAACGGGTCAGGCCCTCTCGGTGCCGTTGCATTGTTCCGAGCACATCACGGCTGGCCGGAGGTATTGTCCGATCCGTTAGTTGAGAGCGCCAGGCTGCCTCAATTTCGTCCCTGACGAAGCGGCGCAGTTCGTCATCGGCTTCCAGGTAACTCCGGGTGCCGGGTGAGAGTTCTTGCCGGGCCACATGGAGGCGGTATGGGGTGGCGATTCTATCCCGCCACTCATCCGTCCAACTCTACAACTTGGGGTAACCCCAGGCGGCATCCGGAAAGTAGCGCCGCATGTGAGCCCAGCAGAAAAAGGACTGGATACCGTCACCTAAAGCCTGATAAACACGGTAGAAATCAGAACCCAAAAGGCCTTGGGCCGGATGCGGGTCATCGCCGGTCAATCCGAAGAACCTGTTGGGTACGGCGGCGCTGCCCGAAGGGTCCATGACAAAGACCACCGTATCAGAGGAGGCAAACGCCCACAGCCACCAGCGGTTGGAGACCTTACCCTCTACCTCTTCGAAGACCTTCCAGCCCGTCTCGTCGGCTTGCCACAAACCGGCAGAGACGCAATGGGCACGGATGGCTTCGTATAGGGGCGCGAGCAAAAAGGCCACCTGCTGGAGCACCCCCACCAGGGTACCCTGGGACAGATCCAGCCCCTCCATATGCAAGGCGGTTCCGATTCGGTGCAGGGGACGGCATAGTACGAACTTCTCTATCAATAGCCGGGCAATGAACCCGGCGGTAAACAGTCCTTTGACAATTACTTTGGGAGGCGGGGGAGTGGTTATGATGGCCGGAAACCCGGGACACCGGCAGGTCTTATGATAGCGCTTGCGCCTGTGTACCACCCTTTCTACTTTCACCTGCCAGTCGATTTCTTCCGAGGTCTCGTCGCCCGGGAATGGATCGTAGGGTAATCCACACTGTGGACAATATCGGTTCGCTTCAGGAATGTCGTGGATCTCTTCTCGCGCAGGTTTGTAAAATGCTCAATAAGAAGCATCTGGTGGAAAAGCAATTTTCAGTCGGAGAGAATGGAGACAGGGCCAGGGAAGAGATGAAGGAGGTGTTTCTTACTAAGTACAGAACCACGTAAATAAGTAACCAGTTTTGGCTCCCAGTCAATCCATATTTGCCATTATCATCCAGATATTTTCATACCTGTTAATGGCAAATTATTCGCATAGGTTAGGCTGCAATAGCTACATTTTCGGTGGCAGACAGTTTCTCTCTTACCTGAGCAATTAATTTATCGAGTTTTAGTTTGATATTTTCGGACCATTTGAATGCTTTAGCTGTCTCGTTCCATTGTTCAATAAAGGCGTAAATTTTTTCTTCCAGGTCAGCCTTTGAAGCAAAGTCGGCAATAGTCAGACGCTTACGCTGCATAATGCTGAACCATTGTTCCACCTGGTTCATCCATGAACAGTGTACCGGCGTAAAATGGAAGATAAAGCGAGGATGTTCGGCAAGCCATTCCCGAACTTTCTTTCCCCTGTGAACGGATCCATTGTCACAAACGACATGAATAATGGTAACCGCTGGAGGAGTTACCCCATCCAGATATTCAAGAAAGTCAATCATTTCATCCTGACGTTTCCGTTCATAGCATCGTCCATAGACTACGCCGCTGCGGGTATCAAATGCAGCAAACAAATTCAAGGCGCCTTTACGTTCATATTCATGTTCAACCAGGGTAAGCTTACCAGGGCTGGCGGGTTTAGTCGGACGTATCCGTGCCCGGGCTTGGATGGAAGTTTAGTAAACCCGCTCTTGCGGTCCGAGCGGTCGCGTGTACAAGTCCATAAGGTGTTCCACCTGCCGGCAGAATACCTCATCCCGTTCCTTTTTTGGGGAAAGCCACATATGATGGCGCTACGGTTTTAGTTTTTGACTTTCCAGTATTCGTCTTACCGTTTCCGGAGAAATATCATCAACCACCCCGGAGCGGACCAATTCCTTGGCGATTTCCGTGCAATCCCACTGGGAAAGGGAACGCCCCCGGTGGTCCGGTTTTTCACAGGCAATTTTGATTGCATGTATGGCCACATCCACAGAGAATACAGGCTTACGTCCACGCCCTGGTTCATCGTATAGCCCGTCTATGCCACATTGCATAAACCGTTTCGCCCAATCTCGCACAACGGTTCGTGTAACGTTAACATTCCTGGCAACTTTGGTTATGGTCATTCCCTGGTCGAGCAAAAGAATAATCTGTGCTCTGCGAACTAACCCATAGGGTTTTGACCGGGAGCGAACCCAGGATTCCAATTCCTGTTTTTGCTCAGATGTAAGGTTAATTTTGTATGGTGAACTTGGTCCGCGTTGTCTCGTCTTCCCGCGGACGAAGGAGTTTGTATTTACAGTAAAACTACCCATCTATAGTAGCAGGTACTTGACCATCTGGATGCCGGTCCCGTGCCCGAAAGGCTTGGAGATTTTCTGCAGCGCGAGTTGCCGGTGCTCTGAAACCCTGGTCGGTTAGCCATGCGGCCACCACCCGGCATAGTTCCCCGACATCTATTGATTGCATGGTCCGGCGCAGGGTCGATTCACTTGGCGGCACATAACGTCTTGCCGTCTCACCCAGACGGCAGCCCAGTTGACGCAGAAGGTTTTGGGGCAGGGCGGACGCCCACCGGCCCAGATCCATATAGCTACGTGCGCCGGACAGGCAGGCACAGACAATAACCGCCAGCACCAGCACCTGGCTGTGACTGATTTCCCGGCGCATACGCGGGTCTTCCAGCATAGCAAGTCGTTCCAACAATCCATTCGTTCCGTCGATAGCCAGCCGGTTTAAGTCAACAAGAGCCTTGTGTTTTCTGTCAACCAGCGCCGGCCCCCCAAATGGCGCCGACAACCACTGCCTCGCGTTCTGGCGCAAGGGGCGTATTAGAATGGTTTTCTCTTCCCCGTGGACAAAGTAACGTCCGGCGTTGCGACCGAATCCCCGGGTTTTGCCCAAAGCGACAAACCCAGCCGCCCGGTAACAGGTACCGGCAAAACGGGAATGATCAACAAATGTTTCAGCCAAATATATGGGGTGATCATAGGCTTTAAGCCAATCGGAAGACAAACGCTTCAAATTAAGTGCCAATATTCTGGAAGCCAGATTTTTAATCCGTATACCTGGTAGAATCAAAAAACGTGAATTATTGGCGATAAACCGGAGGCGTTGCAGCCGTTGCTTATCGGACCAACCAATCCACCGGTCCCTTGGACCACTTTTAAACGCCGCACTACACCAACCCAGCAAGGCCACCCACTTTCCATCCAGCAGGGCCACGTAACGGATCGACTCACCTACCAGTTGCCGGAACCCCAGGTAGTGGTGGGCAGACATAAGTTCGTCCCATGTCTTTCGCTCCTTTTTCCGGATCGGGCGGACTACCAGTGTTTTCAGGTTCGTTTCGTAAGTATCGAGAACTTCAATATCTTTACTGGTTCCAACGAGCTTTTCCATAAGTTAATTTTAAAAAATTTCCTTCTAAAAAGTCATGGCAGAAACTGGAACATTGAAAAATCTTTTTAATGGGGGACATTGCCGGGGTTCTGTAACAGACATATGTCTTAAGGATTCTTCAGTTGTCAAGGAGCAGAGGCTAAATGGACTAATGACGGTCTGAGTCTGCGTATGACAATAATTACACGTAGGTAAGCATAGTCTTTGTTGGAAATAAAACTGGTTAGTTATTTCTGTGGTTCAGTACTAAGACACTGGATGAGTGGATGGATATTTTGGGTCCGGCGGGGCTGTGTGTGGCGCCTGTCCTTTCGCTGATGGAGTCTCTCGAACATCCCCAGGCTAAATTCAGAAACGTGCTTGTTTCCGGAGATCAAAACGGAACCAAACTACGGCAACTCAATTGCCCCATCAAGGGGGACGGCATTGATGAACCGGTAGCCGAAAGCGGACCGAAACTGGGTGAGCACAATGAGGAGGAGAACCATGAAAACATTATTTAAACCCGACATGATCTATAAAAGCAGGTTATTGGGAGCACGCCGGTTTTATAATATAGTCAACGAGTATGACTATCTAAAGAGAAATGCTTTTGCTTATCCTAAAGCAGAGGCAATAATTGATACTTTTTACGGGCTAGAGCCGGAAAAACGACGTAGAAAGACCTGGTCAGAGGCTCTAGAGGACGTTAATTTGTATATCTTTAACCTTATGTAATGGGTCACCCCAAGATTAAACAGGTAGCAATAGTGAAGATGCCTGATCCTGTTTTGCGTGAGAGAGCCTGCGCATTTGTAGTACCTAAAGAAGGAGAGCAATTCACCTTTGAAGAAATGATTTCTTTCCTGGAAAACAAGGGGTTGGCGAAAATGAAATATCCTGAAAGGCTTGAGATTATAGATGAAATGCCAATGAGTGTTGGTGGCAAGGTCCATAAATCCGTTTTGGAAGAAAGGATAGCTCAAAAGTTAAAAGAAGAAAGTGGGAAAAATAACGTTTGACCTTTTTTCAGATAGTTGAGTCCGTATAATTGTGTAAAATCGGTCTCCTGAAAAAATAGTGGAGCCAAACAAATTCCTCAGTTAGAATTGAATTGGCAAAACAAACTAACAAAGGAGGAATTTGAATGGCTCAATACCAGATTACCGTAAATCAGGAACTTTTGCACCGTCTATTTTTGAGCGATAACAAAGATGCCGGTGTAGCAGCCCTGTTGGAATCCGTATTGAACCAGATTTTGCAGGCACAAGCTACCGAGCAGCTTCAAGCTGAGCCATACGAGCGCACCAGTGAAAGAAAAGGATACCGTAACGGCACATACCCACATCAACTAACCACCCGAGTAGGAACCATAACCTTGCGCGTACCGCGTTTCCGTAACGGTCAGTTTTCCACCGAAATGTTTACCCGCTACCAGCGCAGCGAACAGGCCTTGGTGCTGACCCTGATGGAAATGGTAATCAACGGGGTCTCCACCCGTAAGATCAGCCAGATCACAGAAGAACTGTGTGGTACCGAATTTTCCAAGTCCACTGTCTCAGACTTATGCAAAAAACTGGACCCGCTTGTAAACGCCTGGAATAACCGGGACTTACGGGATATGCACTACCCCTTTGTATTGGTGGACGCTTTGGTACTTAAAGTTCGTGAAGATGGCCGCGTCCGTTCCCGGGGCGTTATGATCGCCATCGGCATAAACACCGAAGGATACCGGGAAGTTTTAGGCCTCATGCTTGGCGACAGCGAATCCGAGGCCAGTTGGAGCGAGTTTTTCTCCTGGCTTAAAAACCGCAACCTGCGCGGTGTTGATCTAGTAATATCAGATGACCACAGCGGCTTGGTAAAGGCTGTTC
>NZ_JADNRQ010000070.1 GCF_015594625.1 Desulfallas sp. Bu1-1
GAACAGCCTTTACCAAGCCGCTGTGGTCATCTGATATTACTAGATCAACACCGCGCAGGTTGCGGTTTTTAAGCCAGGAGAAAAACTCGCTCCAACTGGCCTCGGATTCGCTGTCGCCAAGCATGAGACCTAAAATTTCCCGGTACCCTTCGGTGTTTATGCCTATGGCGATCATTACGCCCCGGGAACGAACGCGGCCTTCTTCGCGAACTTTTAGCACTAAAGCGTCCACCAATACAAACGGGTAGTGCGTACCCCGCAGGTCCCGGTTATTCCAGGCGTTTACCAGCGGGTCCAGTTTCTTACATAAGTCGGAGACAGTGGACTTGGAAAATTCGGTGCCGCACAGTTCTTCTGTGATCTGGCTGATCTTTCGGGTAGAGACCCCGTTGATTACCATTTCCATCAGGGTCAGTACCAGGGCCTGCTCGCTGCGTTGGTACCGGGCGAACATTTCGGTGGAAAACTGGCCGTTACGAAAACGCGGAACACGCAAGGTTATGGTTCCTACTCGGGTGGTTAGTTGATGTGGGTATGTGCCGTTACGGTATCCTTTTCTTTCACTGGTGCGCTCGTATGGCTCAGCTTGAAGCTGCTCGGTAGCTTGTGCCTGCAAAA
>NZ_JADNRQ010000071.1 GCF_015594625.1 Desulfallas sp. Bu1-1
TATGCAAGCAAGCCGTTGTTGAGGCTGAAAAAGAAGGTATTAAAATAAATCTTCTAAGACTAATTACCATTTGGCCCTTTGCAGATGAACAAGTACAAAAAGTTTTGGAAAAAGCAAAAGCAGTAATAGTACCCGAAATGAACCAGGGCCAGGTATTGGGTGAAGTGCAGCGCGTGAACCGCACAAACACACCGGTATATCAAGTGTCGCGCACAGATGGAGAACTGTTCACCACAGCGGAAATACTGGCCAAGATCCGGGAGGTGGCGATATAATGCCCTATAAATATACCGATTACCTGAAGACCGAAGCGCAACCATACATGTGGTGTCCGGGATGCGGCGACGGTATTGTCGTGCGCGCACTGGCTGAGGCCCTGGCAGAATTACAGCTGCCTCCGCATCAGGTTGTAATAGCCACCGGCATTGGCTGCTGGGGCAAGGCTGACGATTACTTTGCCACCCACGCCTTCCACGGAACCCACGGGCGGGCGCTGGCTTTTGCCACCGGCATAAAAATAGGTAACCCCGAACTGCATGTTATCGTACTTATGGGTGACGGTGATGCAGTAACTATCGGAGGCAACCACTTTATCCATTCCGCCCGTCGTAATAT
>NZ_JADNRQ010000072.1 GCF_015594625.1 Desulfallas sp. Bu1-1
ACCTGTTGGCGGTGATGGCGATACTGGCCGGCGGCAAGTTCCCGCCGGACCTGGTGCTATCTATGATAAGGAGGGAAATGGTCATGGAATCACCCATATTCCAGGAGTGGGTCAAGGAAGAGAGGGCAGAGGCTGAGGCCAGGGGCAAGGTTGAGGGTAAGGTTGAGGTTGCAAGGACAGCGTTGAAGAAGGGCTTCTCAGTGGATGACGTGGCGGAAATAACCGGGCTGTCCAGGGAGACCGTATTGGAACTGAAGAGAGAGCTGGAGAACTGAAGACGAGAAGCGACCGTTTTGGCCCTTACCCCTGACGACGAGGGGGTAAGGGCCTCTTTGCGTTCTCAGGAAGAACATGGGGGAGCCAGGGGGATGGTTCCTATGGCAGGTGCAGCAATCCTACAAACCAAAGGAAAAGCCTGGTGCCAGGCACCTAACTTATTAACTTAGTTGGTATTACATCGAATGCCACAGGCAACTCGAAGCGCGCAAAGTACCTCGAAGCACTTTTAGAGATGTACCCGATAAAATGGGATACCGGTTTGTAAGAACATTAGTGACGTTCCAAATGTGAATCAAAAAATAAA
>NZ_JADNRQ010000073.1 GCF_015594625.1 Desulfallas sp. Bu1-1
TGAATTCGGGCATACCGGCTGCATATGGAGCGATCTCGTAAGCGCCAAAGCATAAAACAATATAATTATCCTTTATGTAATACGGGTGATTTTCAGAAATGGACTGAAAACCCATATCTCCTTCGAAATATAAACCCTGTCCGCTATTGATCTGGTCAGAAATTTGTTTTTTGATTTCCCTGTTGATTATTTTTATATAGTCAACGTTATTCTTGAACAATTCGCTCAGTGATAACTCTCTGCAATTTACAGTGTCAATATTATAGTAATCTCTCCAGGCAAGGCCGTGAGCACCGCCGGAATATTCATATGTCTCGACCACCAGGGATAAAACGCCTCCACTGGTGTATGTCTCATAATCAATGCTCAATTCAAATGGCATTGCCGGAAAATTGTATTCACTGGCCGCTTTAGCATATTCCGCATAGCCACTTTCCAGCTCACCCTTGGTATGCATGGCCTTATCCATTATTTCTTTATTTATTTTCTCCTGCAATGCCTTATTGGTCATGCCCGAGATCACAGGAATCTGCATATCTAAATTAAGCCAGTTTGTGGCAATCTTAACTTGCCGTG
>NZ_JADNRQ010000074.1 GCF_015594625.1 Desulfallas sp. Bu1-1
TGCCCCATTCGGAAATCTACGGGTCTATGCCTGCTTGCGGCTCACCGTAGCTTTTCGCAGCTTGCCACGTCCTTCTTCGGCCTCCTGGCGCCCAGGCATCCACCGTACGCCCTTTCTAGCTTGACCTCTTCTCGGCGTCTTGTGTGCTACCTGTGCTTTTTTCGCTGTGCAGTTTTCAAGGAACAGGTTTGGTTTGAGTAGTGGGTGGTTGGTCGTTAGTCGTTGGTTCCTTGGTATTACTTTTGGGTCATTTTTGACCCGCTAGCTTTAACCCTGGAACTAACCACTAACCACCAACCACCAACCACTAATCTGGTGGGCCTGGGTGGACTCGAACCACCGACCTCACGCTTATCAGGCGTGCGCTCTGACCGGCTGAGCTACAAGCCCACTTTTGGGGTCGTTTGTGGTTTGTCGTTGGTCATCCAACCACCAACCACTAAACTGATCCCTCAAAACCAAACAGTGTGTCGAGATGGTTCGACCTGGAGTTTTCGAGGTTCGATGTTCGTCGTTCGAGGTTCGATGTTTGCTGGAATTCGCCAGGGGCGAATTCCTTCTTAATCGAACTT
>NZ_JADNRQ010000075.1 GCF_015594625.1 Desulfallas sp. Bu1-1
GCTTGCGGCTCACCGTAGCTTTTCGCAGCTTGCCACGTCCTTCTTCGGCCTCCTGGCGCCCAGGCATCCACCGTACGCCCTTTCTAGCTTGACCTTTTCTCGGCGTCTTGTGTGCTACCTGTGCTTTCTTCGCTGTGCAGTTTTCAAGGAACAGAGTTTGGGCGTCGGTCGTCTGTCTTCGGGCGCCGGTATCCGGGTATTTCTTTCAGGTCTTTTTTGACCCTTAAGCCATGACCCTTTATACTGACCACCGACGACTGGCGACTGACCACTGAGGGTGATCCCTCAAAACTAAACAGCGTGTCGAGATGGTTCGACCTGGAGTTTCGAGGTTCGATTCGTCGTTCGAGGTTCGATGTTTGCTGGAATTCGCCAGGGGCGAATTCCTTCTTCTTCGAACTTCGAATCTCGAATTTCGAACTTCGAGTAGCTCCTTAGAAAGGAGGTGATCCAGCCGCACCTTCCGATACGGCTACCTTGTTACGACTTCACCCCAATTACCGACCCCACCTTCGACGGCTGCCTCCCTTCTCGAAGTTCGAAGTTCGTTGGTCGA
>NZ_JADNRQ010000076.1 GCF_015594625.1 Desulfallas sp. Bu1-1
ATTGTGTTTTATTTTTACCTGCCCGCACTTCAAAGTGCAGGTGATCGCCGGTTGACCATCCCGTGCTGTCGGCTTTGGCTATAACCTGGCCTTTTTCAACTTCATCCCCGGGTGTAACTTTGTACGAGAGCAAATGGCCGTATAAAGTCCGGTATTTGCCGTGGTCTATGATAATACACTTCCCGTATGCGCCGTTATTCCCGACGAATATGACAATGCCGTCACCCGCCGAGTGGACTTCAGCACCCCTCGGACAGGCGATGTCGATACCCGTGTGAAGCCTGTATTCCTTGGTAATCGGGTGGGCGCGGTACCCAAAAGGTGATTTTATAGGACCACGGAGCGGCCAGGCCAGTTCGCCGGAACCCTCGTAATACCCGGTTTCCGTGCTATCGGTGATCTCCAGGGGAGAACTGGTGAGGTTGGCGTCAACATAATAGTTGTCATCAATGTTCATGGCCAATCTCAGTACCAGCTCAAATTCGATGTCTTTGGTCAATCCGTAGCTGGCGAGCAAATT
>NZ_JADNRQ010000077.1 GCF_015594625.1 Desulfallas sp. Bu1-1
TTCGAAGGAGATATGGGTTTTCAGTCCATTTCTGAAAATCACCCGTATTACATAAAGGATAATTATATTGTTTTATGCTTTGGCGCTTACGAGATCGCTCCATATGCAGCCGGTATGCCCGAATTCAAGATACCAATTGATTTACTTTCCCAATAATTGCGAGAAGACATTTTAAATCTAATGACTAATTAATTCCCAGGCAAGCCCGGCTGGAAATCCGTCTTGCCACGTTCCATAAGGCGGCAAAACCTTTCCACCAGCCAGGGGTCGAACTGGGTGCCGGCACAGCGGCAGCATTCTTCCAGTGCTTCCCGCCTGGACATCCTGGGCCGGTAAACCCGGTCCGAAGTCATGGCGTCGTAACTGTCGGCTATGGCTAGAATACGCGCGCCCAAAGGAATGGCTTCCCCGCGGATTCCTTCGGGATACCCGTTTCCGTCGTAGCGTTCATGGTGATGGAGGGCCATAACGCTGATGGCGTGCATCCCGGGAATGGCCGATAGTATT
>NZ_JADNRQ010000078.1 GCF_015594625.1 Desulfallas sp. Bu1-1
AAATAGCCATAAATACCAAAACAAGGAAGGTGTCCTCTTGATTATGGTATCACAGCTAAACCCCAATTATCAACAGGAAAGTTTAAAACGGCAACAAAAACGTGAAATTGAAAGGCAACATAAGAAAGCATATAAAAAATTGCAAAAACTAACGGAATATACTAACTTGCCGGTTGTATTTGATAACCATACAGTTACCAGTTACGGCAACTTTAGCCTCATCGAGTCCTTTAAGCAGGCCATAGGGTTTATTGAACTCCTGCAAAAACACCTGACAGTTAACAGGCATCACAACTTTCGATACAGTACGGCCCAGCTGGTAGATATAATGACTGACTGCATTTGTGTAGGCCTTCTTCGGTTTATGCATATGGATGCACTAAAATCCGATCCCGGTTACTGTAAAATCAAGGGCATTGAGAAAGTACCGGATGAAAGCACTTTTCGTCAACTTTTGGCCAAGTTTGAGCAGGAGAACATTTC
>NZ_JADNRQ010000079.1 GCF_015594625.1 Desulfallas sp. Bu1-1
AAGATACGCCCGCCGACAATCAAGCCCTGTCCTCCATCTCCGGCCATTACTATTTGCCAGGTTTTTTTCATTTGTTACCGCCCCCCTTGATCCGCTAGCTGGTTGATTGGATTCAGTTCCCGGTAGACCGTCAGGAAATCCGGGCGCTCTTTGTCAACAAATACGCCCGTGGCAATGTGGTCTATTTTTTCCTGGTCCGTCATTTTATCAAAACGCGATTTGGGCACGGCTCTCTCTTTCAGGTATTTCATCATGGCCAGCGGCCCGCCTGCAAAGTTTCTCCGTCCAAAATGGGTGGGACAGGGACTCATTATCTCTACCAGGCTAAATCCTTTTTTCTGGATGGCCTGCATGATATATTTTTTAATCTGCAGCACATGGTATGCGGTGGTACGGGCTACAAAATTGGCACCCGATGTTTCCGCCAGGGCACATACATCAAAGCCCGGTTCCGGCACACCCCGGGGTGAAG
>NZ_JADNRQ010000007.1 GCF_015594625.1 Desulfallas sp. Bu1-1
GGCACTTCTTGCATGGCTGTCTCGACTGTAGAAGTCTCAAAGATTATGCAAAGTAAATGAGACAGAAATCCTTATATTTAATGGTCTGTACGAGTTTACTTTGCATAATCATCTACTTTGCATAAGGAGGATTATGCTAAGCTTTGCATAATCCACCCTGCGGTCAACCTGTTCGTGTGGCGAAAAACCACACCTAAAGGCCGTGAACAGGGGACGTTCAGGCAGGCCGCTTAGGTCTGTTTTGGGCATCCGCGAAGTATAAGACCTACCACGGCCCCGTGGAACCCCACGGGTTTACCCGTGGGAGGATGTCAGGTCCGACGGTAAAAACATCACCGTTGAAAAATTGGGCAGTACCGTTAAACCGAGGGCGCCGGACACCAGCAGCGCAGTTGCACCGGTCGCGCCGGTAACGCCAACAGGGAGCGAAGGCAAGTATATAGGCAACAAGAACAGCAAGAAGTTCCACCTTCCATCGTGTTCCACGCTGCCTGCGGAATATAACCGGGTATATTTTAAAACGCGGGAAGAGGCTGTTAGTGCTGGGTATACTCCTTGTAAGAGATGCAACCCTTAAAACTGTTCGAAGGAGAGGTTAACCGGGTAGCTATTACGTACTCTTGGGTACGGTTAGGACTTCCGCGAGCCCTATCCATAGCCCAGGATCAAGCAAAGATTTCGTCCTCCCTTCCCATTGCGAACAAAAGGAAAGGCGGTGATTATGTGGGGTCAAATGTGGTATATCAGCTTAAAATAACGTTACAGAAAATAGAACCCCCTATCTGGAGGCGGGTCTTAGTGCCGTCAGGCATTACTTTTAACAAGCTGCACAAAATTATCCAGGCCGCCTTCGGCTGGCAAGACTATCACCTATTTCGTTTTGATTTCGATGATGTGGTGGTTCATGTTCCCGACCCCGATTATGCACCAGGAGAACTGTATAGTGGCAAAAAAGAAATGAACGCCAAAAGAACGAAAATCGACATCCTTTTTAGTGAACGCAAAAAATGCGTTTATATTTATGACTTTGGGGATAACTGGAGGCATGATGTAATCCTGGAGACAATCATGCCGGCCGAAGAAGGACGGCGTTACCCGGTATGCGTGGCCGGTGCCCGGCACCGGCCACCAGAGGATGTTGGCGGAGTTCCGGGTTATGAAGAATTTCTGCGCATAATCTGTGACCCCGGGCACCCGGAACATGATGATTATCTGGTTTGGGCAGAAAAGGACACGGGCGGGAGAAAGTTTGATCCGGAATATTTTTATATCAATGAAGTTAACCGGGCTCTGGCAAAGATAAAGTAAAATTATGGTTGTTCTTTGCATGATGGAAGAAATAGATGAGATTGAGGAGGATGAATTTTGCCTAAAATTGGCAGAAACGACCCATGCCCCTGCGGGAGTGGAAAGAAATACAAGAAATGTTGTATTGCCTCGGGCAGAAATAAGCCTTGGTCATTGAATGAGGTCAGCTCTTTTACTACGGGAGAGATCATCATAAAATTGACAGAGTTAGGGATAAACGTATCCGAAAAAAGCTTAGCTGAAGAAATCAAAAACTATTATTCCGCATCCGATTTGGCTAAACATTGGTGGAAGACCAATAAAGTTATTGCAAAGGGCTACGACCAGGACTTTCCCTGGATGGCCGCTGTTGTTCTTTGGGAAAGATTGGCCCCGCACGCTATTAATTCAGAGAAGCTGGATAACATGATGCAAGAGGGGTACCGCCTCTGCAGCGAAGGAAAAGAGGAAAAATGCTGCCGGATATGGTTGGAAGTGTGGGAGCACCTGAAAAAACGTTTTACTCCGGAGATGAAGTCCATCAATGAAGCGGAAAAAGTCTTTTCAGGTTTGCAAAACCTATTTAACTGGTGCCAGGATTTGGAGATGGAGCTGGGCAATGCGGGTTTAAAAGAACCTTCTTTCTACGAGAAAAGGATAGAATACTGCCGGGAGTTCTGCGAGCTATTCCCGGAAACAGATAGGCTAATTATCGAAAACATGAAGCGAGCCGAAGCGGAATCTTATTTCGCCCTTGGTCTAATCGAACAAGGAGAAAAAGCTTTTCAGGCTCTGGTGGATGAATTCCCCAATTCCGCCTGGGCCTACATCGGCTGGGGAGACATGTACTGGTTGTTCCGGGACAGCAAGGCCCCCCGCGATTACAACAGGGCGGAGAATATTTATCGTCTGGCATTAGAGCGAAACGTTGTTGGCAAAGAAGATGTCCAGGAGAGGTTGCAGATGTTAAAAGAGGAGAGAATCAAGGGGAAAAGGTGATCCTTATGCCCCGAAGCATAGTCGGAAGGAGAAATACTGGCCTTCGGGGTAGACGTAAAGACTAATGAACTCGAGGTGGGACACCACGGCAACAGTAGTTCCACTACCCGGGCTTTCCTAAAGCGGTGACTTCGAGATTGTTCCCTGTAAAAGATGCAACCCTTAAGCCTGGCCGGAGATAGTTTCAGAGTTTTCCCTTGGTATATTGACAGGAATCGCTACTTTAGAATAATTCCTTGATGGCGATCAATATGAAAAAGATTTATACGCTTCCCAAATTTGTATATATAAGCCCGCATGCTGCGGAGATGTACTTGCAACGGGTGTTAAATAAGCCTTCCACCCCGAGAAATTTTCAAGCAGCCAGGCTTTTTTTAGCTCACATTTTAAGTAATCGAGCATGTCAGATAATAGGGGATCGGCAGGATGCGGCCGGATATAGATTAAAGTTGTATTATAAGGGGATTATTTTCATTTACAGTCCTGCCGAACAACAAGTCTATACAATATATCCTGCCAAAGAAGACAGTAACCGCCTGGAAATGAAACTGCGCATACCACCGGATTTCATATTAACTAATGAAGTTAGCAATAAAATAGGTAAAAAATTGCGTTCAAAGTTGTTTCAAGTAGAGTGACCGGTTGTTTCCGCGAAGGGGAGACCGGGTAGTTCAACTTCAATTCTAATTTTAAGGGTGTCTGCCAATTGTTTGATTGGCGTGGACATGAAAAAAAGATGTGTTATTGAGATACTTCCTGGTAGTTAATGACATACTCAAATGCAAAATTGTGAGGGCAAGTGAAACAGCAATTTATAGTGCAGGGCAGTTTGTACAGAAAGGAAGAAGAGTATGGGGTGGGCTTTTGCTGAAGAGTACACAATTACTGTCAAAAATCACACAATCACCGCTTCCGAATGGCTTGCTTGGCGAAAACAGGGACTAAGCAATACGGAGATTTCCGCCTTGCTCAACATCAGCCCCTCAATGGCCCGTATTATAGCGCGAAAATTCCGGGAAGCCGGTGTGCCCGACCCGCAATACAGAAAGCGCAAACCCGGCTTTGTAGGTAATCTGAACACCATGATCGATTCCGGAGCTTATGTGCTGGGGATTCTCTGGGGAACAGCTTCTACGTTCGGGGAAGGCTACTGGGTTCGCCATCGTCAAAAGTGGTACGTGGATGTAGTGCGGGAATACCTGGGAATCACTGCAGAAGGGCATGAAAGCTACTCGAATACAGGAAGCCAGTGGAGGTTGAAGATAACCCGCGCAGCGGAAGTGGCCACAATAAAGAATCTTCTTGAACGCTATGGTTGGGTTCCAAGAAAATCGCGGGGAAGACCGTACCCATCAGTTCCCTGAACGACAGGGGTTTTTCAAGAGCATGGGTTGAACTGCACTCCTCGGCGGATATAGTTCGTACAGGTAGACAGAGAATGCCCACTCCCAGATTAAGGATATATGGCAGCCAACCTCTAATGGAAGAATTAAATCGAGTTATTGCATTAAAAACAAACTTGCCACCCAAAAAGCTGCAAAGGATAACCACTGGGACAGGCGAAACCTGGTGCCTGTATTTCTTTGGCAGAAGCTGTCGTGCCATGATAGACTGGCTTTACGCTGGGACAGAATTGTTCAACTCAACAGCCAGGAACCAGTTTGAAAAGGTACTACTGCAAACAGAAAAGAGAGCAGGGAAATAAGGGAGTTAAAGACAGGACAACTTAAAAGTTTCCTCCAAACAACAAACACCAACCTAAATTTGGTGGTTCGCCATGCATATAATTCACATTGACATGGACGCTTTTTTCGCGTCCGTAGAGCAAAGAGATAATCCGGAATTGCGAGGTAAACCCGTGGCAGTGGGTGGCAAGCCCGAACACAGGGGCGTGGTGGCCGCTGCATCTTACGAAGCACGCAAATTCGGTGTAAGGTCGGCAATGCCAATGGCCACTGCGATCAAGTTATGCCCCGGGTTAATTGTTGCTCCGGCCAACCATAAAAAATACCGGGAAGTATCCAGTTCCGTCATGGATATTTTTCACTATTACACACCATTAGTAGAACCCCTTTCGCTGGATGAAGCGTTTCTTGACGTTGCTGGCAGTGAGCGGTTGTTTGGGTCGCCTGTAGAAATCGGAGCGGAGATTCAGCGCCGTATTAAAAACGAGCTCCAATTGTCCGCCTCCGTCGGTATCGGCCCGAACAAGTTCATTGCCAAACTGGCTTCGGGTTACAAAAAACCCGGGGGTTTTACAGTGATCCCGCAAGAAAAAGTTTTAGATTTCCTATCCCCGCTGCCGGTTGAAAAAATGTGGGGCATTGGAGATAAAACTGCCGAAAGCTTAAAACGCATGGGTATCAAGACCATTGGCCAGCTTAGGGCTTTGCCTCTTAAATTGTTGGAAGAAAAATTCGGAAAGCATGGCAAGTTGATGTGTGATTTCGCCCGGGGTGAAGATCCAAGGCCGGTTGAGCCTCAGCGCGAAGTTAAATCGATGGGGAAGGAAGTAACATTTGCCGGTGATGTTGCGAACCTGGAAGAGCTACGGCAGACACTAAGAGAATTAGCGGAGAAGGTCGCGCGTCGTTTGCGCCGTGAAAATTTAAAAAGCGGCTCGGTAACGCTCAAAATCAAATACCCTGACCTGCGACTCATAACACGTACAGAAAACTTGCCTGAACCTACAAACCTGGCGGGTGTCATATATAGAACTGCCAGCCGGTTACTGGACAAGCACTGCAAACCGCCGGTTAGATTGATCGGTATTACCTGTGGAAAGCTCACAGGGGAGCGGTATATCGCACTATTCAGAGACGAAAAGTTGGTAAATGAAGAAAAGATTACACTGGCCCTGGACAAACTCAGGGACCGTTACGGTGAGGATGTTGTAAAAGTTGCAAGTTTATTAAAAAAAAGATATAAATGAATTCAGGCTATCCCGGGCACCCAACCAGTACTTAATTGTTCGCAAGCTAGACTAGTTTTGTTTGTAAATCGGAGGATTTTGACAATAATTGACGAATAAAAAACCGTATTTTTAACAAACAACAGAGCAACACATTGCAAAAAAAATGGGGGGGACAAAACAAACACATGGGGTTACTAAAGAAAAAAGCCGGCAATCAAAAAAATAACTCATCAGGGGAATTTGCTTTTGGTTTTGCAGTAGGGCGTTTTATTATGGCTCATACCGATTTGTTGGCTTTATGGAGCCGCATTAAAGCCGATGAGGCTGCTGGAGAAGCGGAAGAGTTAGCCGTGGGGGCTCAACAGTTATCAGCCTCCATTGAAGAAGTAAATGCTTCCATTGAGGAAACCACAGCTGCCCACCACGAACTTGACAAATTGTCACAGGCCAATCAAACCGCATTGGCTGAGATGGAGAATCTTTTAAAGGTTGTATCTGATGGAATAACAAGTGTAAGCAAGCAATTGGAAGAAGTGGGAAAACGCTTGAATCAAGTTAATCAAATCGGTGAACAAGTGGCAAACATAGCGGATCAAACAAACCTTTTAGCTTTAAATGCAACCATTGAAGCTGCACGGGCCGGAGAACATGGACGAGGTTTCGCTGTAGTGGCGCAAGAGGTGGGGAAATTAGCCGGTCATACTAAAGAAGCAGTAAATACTGTAAAAAATTTGGCTCAAGAAATGGGTCAATTATCTAACGTTGCGGTGCAAAGTAGTAAGGAAATGAGTAATTCTTTCAGCGGTTATGCCGATCATGTCGCATCAGCCGCCAAAAGCATTAGGGAAAGTATTGAACAGGTGGAAACCGCATCCAAATCCCTTGATGGAATTGCAACTGCTGTACAGCAAATCACAGCCGCAGCTGAAAATTTTGCTCAAACAGGCCAGCGTTTAGCTGAAATTACTTCTTTTGGTTCTGCATGTACTGCTAATGCCGCTCATATAAGCCAGGTTGCTTTACCTGTTCTGGAAGACCTTTTTGACAATTTTACAGAAGATACAATTATCCATGTTTTAGCCGCAAGACTTTTTGAGCATGCCCGACTGTTGGATAATATTGTTAAAAATGCGGGTTCCGGTCAAAATGTCGTGACACATACCGAATGTAACTTTGGTCGGTGGTATTTTGGTGAGGGAGCCAAACACTTCGGACATTTGCCATCCTGGAAAGCTTTGGATGGCCCTCATCGCTTGGTACATAGTGTTGGAAATGACTTAATGAAGGAAAGTACGCCCGAATCTGCACAAAGATTAGCAGAAGTTTCATTGGATCTATTGCGCTGCTTTGTGGAATTAAAAAGGCAAGTGGCGGGTAATGTAAATTAACTAGCGAGGGATATACCATTTTATGCTTTTAATACTTAAGCGTAAGCGTCAAATAAACCCCACCAATCCCGGTGGGGTTTATTTGACGCTTACTGGAACTCTAAGAACAGCGGTCAAACCGCGCTTTTTTATATCCTTTGAACAGAGAGCGATATACTCACAGGGATTAAGTGCCTTTTTGACCATTGCTTTCCGTAACTATCACCTGCCAGGTTTGCTTCCTAGCCAATGCACAGTACGTTTTTTCACTGTACGAAGAAAAAAATTTGGCTGCATACATGTTATAGCGCGGTCAACAAACGACCGCGTTTTTTCTTTGGGAAAGCAAAACTGCGAGGGAGCTGATATTTTGTTTATCTCAATTGACCTAGCCCAAAACAGGGGTAGTTGTATACACCCGCCGGGCGGTCAAAAGCGGCAGTGTATACAAACACCTCCAAAAATGTGGCCGCAAGCCTTGTAAATAGCGGCCTTACGGGTGTAAACACTTTTGTTTACACCCGTAGGTTTTTTTAAGGGCTCAATGCCTTGCGGGGCGCGGCTTTCCAAGTGTAAACACCTGTGGGGGTGATATTTTTTTGAAAACCAGGGTAATCAGTCTCCGCCTGCCGGATGACCACTGGATATGGCAGGAGCAGGACAAGCAAGCGGTAATAAGGCTGGCGTTAAATCTCTACTGCCAGATTGGTGAGATCAACAGTAAAATCAACATCTTAAATCAGGAACTGAACGAGATTAAAGACGCCATTATTGAAATCAATAACAAGATCAATAATGCGTTTATTTCGGGAATAGCAACCGAACAATGAACTAAAATACTAGTTAATTCCTAAATTTTATCATCCGAAGCAGGAATAATTACCCTTTCTGACGAATAAACCTATTACCTAACAATTGCAGAAAGGGTGTTCCAATGGCTTCCATTATCAAGAAGAAGATCAAGGGCAATACATATTACTACGCTGTACAGAGCGGTTGGAAAGACGGCAAATCGCGTATTATCTGGCAAAAGTACCTCGGAAAAGCCGACGATATAGTTAAAGCTTTATCCAAAGACCCCGTTAAACCGGTTGAGGTTATATGTTTTGAGTTCGGGGCGTCTGCTACTCTTTATAGCATTGCCAACCAGCTTAAGTTGGTAGAAACCATTGACCGTCATACTAATAAACGAAAACAAGGGCCTTCCGTTGGTCAGTATATGCTGATAGCCGCTATAAACCGAGCCATTGCCCCCACCAGTAAAAGGCAGATTGGTGAGTGGTTTTCTTCTTCATCATTGCAAAACTGGCTACCTGTAAAACCCAAACATTTATCCAGTCAACGTTTTTGGGATCATATGGGATACCTCGATTCCGAGGCCATTAAGGCTATTGAAGCCGAGTTGACTGCCCGTATGGTCAAAGAGTTTAACCTGGATTTAAGGTGCCTGGTATATGATACAACTAATTTTTTTACCTGGATCGATACTATGAATGATTCCGAATTACCGCAGCGTGGTCACAACAAGGCTAAAAGGAACGACTTAAAGCAGGTTGGATTGTCCATGATGGTGACTACGGACTTTCATATTCCGCTGTTCCACAAGGTTTATCCGGGTAACCGTACTGATTCCAAGCAGTTTGGCAGCGTTACCGAAGAACTGGTGGAAAGATTAAGGTTGATTAAGGCTAATTGTCAGGATATCACCCTGGTATATGACAAAGGAAATAACTCCAAGAAGAATCAAAAGCAAATAGATAACAGCCCGTTTTCTTTTGTAGGGTCGCTGGTTCCCTCCCAACACCCTGATTTGTTGGCTGTGCCCCGGTGTTCTTTTACCCCCTTGCAAGGTGCCAATTTTGGCGGTGTATTTGCCTATCGCACCAGGAAAATGATTATGGGGGTAGAGCGAACGGTTGTTGTTACTTTCAATGAAGCACTGTATCTCGGTCAGTTACAGGGGATACTCTTGCAATTGCGCAAGGCCAATGAGGCTTTGCGTGAATTACAGAAAAAGCTTTGTAACCGGGCAAACGCCGGCAAAAAACGGGGTAAGCCGCCAACGGTGGCTTCGGTTCAAAATCAGGTCAAAAAGATATTAACCAGTAGCTCGGCACCGTTATCAAAATTAATTCGTACAGAGGTTAAAGAAGTTGACGCAAATGTGCAGCTGGAGTACTCCATTGATCATGATGCTTTGGATAACTACAAAGATAACTACCTTGGTAAAAGTATTCTTTTCACCGACCGCGAGGACTGGTCCACCGAGGATATTGTGTCCGCTTACCGGGGGCAATCACATATTGAAGATGCTTTTAAAAGGATGAAAGATCCTCATTTTTTAAGTTGGAGTCCACAATATCACTGGACGGACCAAAAAATTGAAGTGCATGCTTTTTATTGCGTGCTTGCCCTCACCCTTACCACTCTGGCCAGGCGGAAAGCTGTTCTTGCGGGAGTTGATATAAGCATCCCGAAGATGTTGGAAGAGTTAGCCAATATTAAAAATGTAGCACATATTTACCCTAAAGATTCCAAACAAAAAGATTGTTTGATGTTGACTAAACGCAATGAGATTCAGCAGAAGTTAATGGAAATTATGGAAATTGAGCAGTTGCATAGGGATATTTGTTAGGTAACAGGACCCAATATCCGGGATGCCTTGATGCGCCTGAGTTGCCGGGTTCTTGTATCCTATAACTAGGAAAGTTACGCTTAGTAGCTGATGAAATGTCCATGGCGGACCTGATTTTGGCCAAAAACCTGTTTGAGGCAATAAAAACCGGAACGAGGGTCCTCCTGGTGGGGGATATTGATCAGCTCCCCTCGGTCGGGCCGGGAAACATACTAAGGGACATTCTGAGCTGTAACAACATTCCCCGCGTCACTTTAAACAAAGTATTCAGGCAGGCGGCCAAGTCGCAGATCATTGCCAACGCCCACCGAATCAACAAGGGACAGCAGTTGATGATCGACACATCAAAAACCGATTTCTTCTTTTTCGAAAGAGAAGAACCGGGGGATATTATCAAGTGTATCCTTCACTGTATCAGTAAACTTGAATATGACGTTGCCGACATCCAAGTATTGTCGCCGCTAAAAAAGGGTCCCCTTGGGACTCAGGAACTAAACAAGACCATTCAGGAAGCCATCAACCCCAAAGGCCAGGCAATAAAATATTCCGACAGGATATTCAGGGTTGGAGATAAAGTAATCCAGACCAAAAACGACTATGAAATGGGGGTATTTAACGGCGATATAGGGGTTGTCAAAAAAATCGAGGGCTCCAGTATGTTTGTGCAATTTAACGGCGATTTGGTTAAATACGGCTACGGCCAGCTGAACAACCTTGAACTGGCCTACTGCATAACGATTCACAAGAGCCAGGGGTCGGAATTTAAAGCGGTGATCATTCCGCTCACGTCCTCACACTATATAATGCTGGCCAGGAACCTGTTATACACGGCAATCACCAGAGCCAGGGAAAAAGTAATCCTGGTCGGGACCAGGAAAGCGTTGGCCATGGCCATCAGGAATAATACGCCGGTAATGCGATATACCAAACTTAAAAATTTATTACCGTAATTTACCAGTGAGATTCCCCATGCTTGTCCGGCTTGAACCGGGCTTTTCTTTTTTTTCAGGAAGCGACTTGAGGGGCATATTTGGCTTAATAATGGGAATTTTAAGGCCAAAGGGGGGAAGTTAATGGTAAAAGCGTCTGGTGGAAAGGTTTTTGTTAATGATGTAGAATATAGGATTAAGAAAGGTCCCGGCACCATTAAATTGCAAAGACGCGATCCGGTATCCGGAATACGGGTGGAAAACGTGTTCACTCCAGGGCCGGATTCCTCTAAACGATTGAGCAACTTTAAAGCTAAGGCCGCAGAACTTGTTTTAAACGATATTCTCAATCAATCCAGGTAGGGGTGTGTATTGAAATGGCCATTCCGGTGGCAGCACTGTACAGGGTATCAACCGCCAAACAACTAAAAGACGATGAAGACGACAGTATCCCCGTCCAATCCGCCGTAATCAGAAACTTCGTTGCCCAGCATCCGGAATGGGAACTGACCAGGGACAGGGAGTATGCTGAAGAAGGCGTGTCTGCCTTTAAATTGAGCAAGGATGACCGGGATATTCTTCAACACGTCATTGACGACGCATATAAGGGTAAATTCAAAGTCCTGCTGGTTTTTAAGGCCGACCGCCTTTCGCGCAACAGCTTTGAGTATCCAATAGTCCTGTGGCAACTCCACCGCGCCGGCGTTGAGGTCGTTGCCGTCGCCGACGGTGGCAAAAAGCTGGGTGTGGAAGACCAGTTTGATAAACTAATCCGCTTTATCGAGGGCTGGCAGGCTGAAACGGAAAGTAAAAATACCAGCATCCGTGTATCCCACGCCATGCGGGAGAAAGCCAAGCAAGGGCACTGGAACGGCGGCCGGCCGCCTTACGGGTTCAGATTGTCCGACTCGAAGCAGGGATTGCCGCTGGTGATAGATGAGCAGGAATCCGCAATAATCAAAGAGATGTGCAGGTTCTACCTGGAGGAAGGAATCGGCAGCAAGCGGATCGCCAAAGCGTTAAATGAGAAGGGGTGCCGAACCAGGGAAGGGAAGCTGTGGAGCGATACCCGTGTCCGGGCGGTGCTGCAAAATCCCATTATCTGCGGTTTACCGGCTTACGACCGTACAAAACAAGGAAATACACCCACCTCGCGGGTCCGGATTAGAGGTTATACCGACCTGAGTAATTTTATCATACCCCGGGATGAAAACGGCAATCCAAAGCCGGTACCGGAATATAGTATTATTACGTTGGAAGAATGGCAACGATTAATTAACAAAATGCGTGAGAATGTACCATCAATGAAAGCTGGAACCCCGCCGGCAAGGGCCATGTCCAGCGAAGCGTTGTTGACAGGCTTTCTTGTATGCGGGCATTGCGGGCGGGGATTTATCAGCTCCGGAAGCAACTGGCGCAAGCGGAACGGCAAGATCTATCCTTGCCGTAAACGGGTTTACCGCTGCATTACACATGCCCGGGTGGGCGGAGGGGAAAAGGTCTGCGAAGGTCAGGGGTCATACTCCCAGCAAAAAATAGACCGCGTTTTCCTTCAGGAATTACAAAATTTTCTATCAGGGCTTAACCTAAATGATCTGCTGCAATATGTTGAGCAAAAACAAATAGATTATCTGGCTTCAACCACAAATCACATTAAAGCCCTTCAAACGGAACTCCGCAAAAACAAAAAGATTTACAATGCCTGGGTAAAACGTCTGGACGAATATTTTTCCGACCCCGAAAACAGTATGTATTCGGAACAACTGCTTGCCGAAAAGGTCCGTGAATATGGTAATATTGTATCGGAGAATGAAAAAGAATTGGAGAGAGTTAAATCCGAGGCCCGCATTGAAAAACACAAGAGAAGCCAGTTGATGGAATTTTCCCGGCGTGCGCCCGAATGGTTTAAGCTCTTCATGGAAGCCCCTGTATCAACGAAGAAGCAAATGTTGGCCCAGATTATCGGCAAGGTTGTTTTATACCGGGACAAAATAGAGATTCATTATAACGTAGACCTGGCAGAATTCTTGGGCCAGGAAGAAAAAACAGTTCAGGACAGGCTCAAGCTAAAGGTTTTAGCGACATTTTGAACCCCGGATAGGAATATTCCCGTTCTTCTGATGTTAGGGGGTAGCGACAAGGAGAGTATCGGGGTGCCGATTGCGGTGTCCACCAATTACTCCTTCATCGCTGAAACCGCAAGTATGACCATCCACCCCATCCGGCTGAACGGCCTTGTCATCGGGGTGCCGCAAACCTACGAATATCTCGATAAAATGCAGGACCGGGTAGTCCGGTTCGTGACCAAACACTCGCATATTACCGAGGAAAAATTCAGGGAGTTGATGTTTCGCACGGGGGAACTGGCCAGGGATATCGGGACCGTGCTGATCGGGTATGATGCGGTGGAATGCGGGTTAATCAACGAGGTGGGCGGCATGAGCCAGGCGTTGCGCAAATTAAACCAGCTCAGGGAAGAATGGAAATCCCGAAAAGAGGTGCAGTTACAGTGATCCTTTACACTCCGATGCAGCTGGAGCTTGTGCTGGCGGGCCTGGACCAGGTGACCCGTTCGGGTGAAGAAGAGACTACTGTGGACGGTATACCCGCAATAGTGCGCAGGACAGCCGATGGTAAAGAGCAAATTGTGCAATTGCTCAGTACAAATCCGGCGGATTATTTGCGCAAGGATTTGTGTCCCGGCGCGTTGGTCAGGTCCGATCGTAAATAATAACTATTTTTGAACATCCCGGCTGGCTGTAAAGTTTGTCCGTATGTTATAATGGTGCTGTTTATGCTACAGAAAAGGCTGGGATGAAATTGGATTTGCTTCAAACGGTAGTGTTGGGAATTGTCCAGGGCTTAGGGGAATTTTTGCCTATATCCAGTTCCGCCCATCTGGTGCTGGTTCCCTGGCTGATGGGCTGGCCGTATGCCGGCTTAACTTTTGACGTGGCCCTGCACGTCGGAACGCTTTTTGCCGTGATCGCTTTCTTCTGGCGCGACTGGCTGCAGTTGATTGGAGATGGGCTGAAGTTCAAGCGGACCACCGAAGGCAAACTATTCTGGTTTCTGGTCGTTAGCACGATACCAGGCGCAGCCGCGGGGTATTTGCTGGAAAACCAGGCGGAAACAGTTTTTCGTCACCCGCTGTTGGTTGGGGTTATGCTCATTATCATGGGTGTAATCCTGTACCTGGCTGATACCCGGTCACTGTCCGTGATCCATTTAAAAGATGTAGGCCTGAAAGAAAGTTTGATTATCGGTGTATCGCAGGCCCTGGCCATTATTCCCGGTGTTTCACGCTCGGGAGTCACCATGACCGCCGGCAGGTTAATGGGGTTGACCAGGGAAACATCAGCCCGCTTTTCTTTTCTACTGTCCACACCTATTATCGCCGGTGCAGGGGTAAAGGAACTTACAAAACTGGCGCCGGGCGACATCGATTCCGTATTTATCACCGGGGTGCTTGTATCGGCGCTGGTGGGGTTTTTAGCCATCAAGTTTTTATTAAGATATTTATCCCGGCGAAATTACTCCATTTTTGCCTGGTACCGCTTATTGGCCGGCTTATTGGTGATTGGTATCTATTTTTATAGAAATTGGTAAATAGTTAAAACCGATGCTGGAATCGGTTTTTTTATTGTTTTTTAGAGGAATTATATGTTAAAAATGGAATATGCATACTAGGGGGAGGTGGCTTACTGATGTCCAGGGTTAATAAGTTGAAGGATCCTTTAAGATACGAAATAACGGGGATTGCACTGCTGGCCATTTCCGTGCTGACGTTGTTAAGCGTGATTAATCCTTCCATCGGTTTAGTCGGGGGGGTTATAAGCAGCCTTTTGATGAGATTGGCGGGAGAAGGCAGGTATCTGGTTCCGGTTTTTCTTACGGTTTTTGGCTTAAAAATGCTGCTGCGCAAGAGCAAGGTTAAAACCCCCGTGAATTTGTCCGGGGCGTTAATTATCGCCGTGGTTGTGTTAACCCTGTTGCATTTTACCGTGCCGGCGGAATATGCTCTCAAGTCCGGCCTGGCTGGTGACGGCGGCGGTTTGATCGGGGGATTGATTTATTTCCTGTTGCTGAAATCGTTCGGGGTGTCAGGCATGTATATCATCCTGACCGCGTTATTGTTAATCGGTTTGCTGCTGTTGACCAATCAATCCATTTCTGTGCTGTTGAAAAATGCGCTGGCTAAAACCTTTAACATGTTAAAAAAAACGATTCAGATGGTGGATGAATTTCTTTTTACCAGCGACGAAGATGAGCCGGTAAATCAACCCGTTATCATTGACGGCTACCCTACCGGAGACGATCTGCCGGGCGGATCAAGGGGTAAAAAAAGCGAGTTTGGCTTAGATGAAAAAAACCAGAGCGGCGAGCAGACCGATCCGCCGCGGGAAGAAAAAAAATCCAATGTCATATATTACCGGCCCTTTCTGAATGCCGGGGCAAGAAGAGACGAAGCAACCGGGGAAGGCGGGAGCGGATCTGCTGCGGGATTGAATGAGCATGAGAGCGGGGGCGGTGAATCCTGCAGCGTTGAGTACCAGCTGCCTCCCGTATCATTGCTGGCCAAGCCGGTGCGAAGTAAAATGCATAAAAACAACCGGGACATTGCGGATAACGTCAAAAAACTGGAAGAAACGCTCGGCAATTTCGGGATTAAAGCCAAAGTAACCCAAGTAACCAGGGGACCGGCGATTACCAGGTATGAGATTCAACCTCCGCCGGGGGTGAAAGTCAGCCGGATTGTCAGTCTGGCTGATGATATTGCCCTGAGTATGGCGTCGCCCGATGTGCGCATAGAGGCGCCCATCCCGGGCAAAGCGGTAGTGGGCATTGAAGTGCCGAACAAGGAGATTGCGACGGTATATTTGCGCGAACTTGTGGAAACCGCGGAATTTCAACAGATGCGCTCCCATCTTGCTATTGCTCTGGGTAAAGATATTGCGGGTAACCCGATTGTGGACGACCTGGCCCGGATGCCCCACTTGCTGATAGCCGGCGCCACCGGGGCCGGGAAAAGCGTATGTTTGAATACCATCCTGGGCAGTATTTTGTATAAAGCAACGCCCCGGCACGTGAAATTCCTGATTATTGACCCCAAGATGGTAGAATTGTCTGTTTATAACGATATTCCCCACCTGGTATCCCCCGTGGTTACCGACCCCAAAAAAGCGGCAACATCATTGCGCTGGGCAGTCAAAGAAATGGAGTATCGCTACGAACTATTCGCCCGGGCGGGTGTACGCGACCTGACCCGTTACAACAACCTGGTGCAGAGTACCGGTAAAACGCCGCTGCCACTATTGGTAATCGTCATTGATGAACTGGCTGATTTGATGATGATCGCGCCTGCTGAAGTAGAAGACTCCATCTGCCGGTTGGCCCAGATGGCCCGGGCCGCCGGAATCCATCTTGTGGTGGCGACCCAGCGGCCTTCAGTAGATATCATCACCGGGTTGATCAAGGCAAATATTCCGTCCCGGATCAGCTTTGCCGTTTCCTCGCAAATTGATTCCAGAACTATCCTGGATATGGGGGGAGCGGAAAAATTACTTGGCCGGGGAGATATGCTGTATTACCCGGTAGGGGCGACAAAACCGGTCAGGGTTCAAGGGGCATACCTGTCGGACAGGGAAGTGGAACTTTTGGTGCAACACTGGAAAAAGCAATCCGTTCCCAAATATGATGAGAGCATCGGCCAGGAAAAGACTGGAGAAAGTGGAGGATCCGATATTGAAGATGAAATGCTGTCCCAGGCGGTGAAGATTTTTGTGGAAACAGGTCACGCCTCCATTTCCCTGCTGCAACGGCGCCTGCACATCGGATACGCCCGGGCGGCGAGATTAATCGACATAATGGAGAAAAAGGGGTACGTTGGGGGATATGAGGGGAGCAAGCCCAGAGCGGTTTTAATTACACCCGAAGAATATAAGAACCAGTTTTGCGATCAACTGGAATGTCAGGCCGGAAATGATAAATAAAAAGAGGATTCATAACCCTTTACGTCGAAGGGAATTTTAACTTTAGCAGACCTTGCCCTCGCCGGAGGACGAAATGTACAAGGATATAGATATAGATGAGCTATTGAGCAGGATGGCCGGCATTCCCCTGATTGACCTTCGCTCGCCGGGGGAATATCGCGAAGTGACGATACCCGGCGCCTGCAATATACCTTTGTTGGACAATATTGAGCGGGCGCTGGTGGGGACGGTGCATAAAAACGAGGGGCCGGAAAGAGCCAGAAAAATGGCCATGGAAATACTGGCTCCCAAGTTGCCTTCATTTGTCTACGCTTTCAAGAAATTGGCCCCTAAAAAGGAAGTGATTATTTTTTGCTGGCGCGGCGGTGATCGCAGCCACTTTGCCGGCTGCATCCTCGACGCCATGGGCTATAAAGTATACAGGTTGCTGGGCGGTTTTAAGGCTTACAGGCGCTACGTTTTACAATACCTGGACAGGGAATTACTGCCGCTCCGGGCTGTGGTGGTCCACGGGTTGACGGGTGTGGGTAAAACCGATGTGTTGCTGGAACTGCAAAAAAGGGGTTATCCCGTTTTGGACCTGGAGGGCCTGGCCAGGCACAGGGGTTCCGTGTTCGGTAAGATCGGACAACCCCCGTCCCCTGGCCAAAAGATGTTTGAATCACTTATTGCAGCTGAATTACAGAAAGCGGAAAGTTACGGCATCTTCATCGTGGAGTGTGAAAGCAGAAGGCTTGGCAACTTGTACGTGCCCGGTTCGGTGATGAATACTATGCAAAGGGGGTACAGGATTCTACTTTACGCTTCCGTTAAGACGAGGATTAAACGCATCTTAAGGGATTATGCGCCTGGAGGGAATGATAACCTGGCCGCCTTGCAGGAGGCCGTGAGCCGTTTAGCCAAGTATCTTGGAAAAAGCAAAGTGGCCGAATTGAACGATTGGCTTTCCCGTGGAAATATTTCCGGCGTAATTGGGTTTTTGTTATTGCAGTATTACGACCCGCTGTACAAGTACCCGGACGGGCCAAGCGACAAATACGACTTGTCGGTAAATACCGACAATTTGGAGCGGGCCGTGCAAAAAATCGAAACTTTTATCGGGGGGTTGGCTGAATTTAAGGATCCGCGGAGGTGATAATCCGTGTCTATCGGTGAAGCGCTCAGGCAGGCCAGGGAACAGATGGGGGTTTCTCCGGAAGAAGTGGAAAACCGCACAAAAATTCGCCGGAAATATATCATCGCGATGGAAAATGATGATTTTGAGGTATTGCCTGGTGGGGTTTATGTCAGGGGTTTTTTACGCAATTACGCCAGGTTTTTAAATATAGACGGGGAAGCCCTGGTCAGGCAGTATGATGAGCTCTACCGGCAACATGACGAGACTGAACAGGTACCGGACAAGGGTCCGGCCGGAGCTGAAAGGAAAAATCTACCCAACCGGCGTTCGCTGGCTTTTATCGCCGTCGCGCTGCTGGTTTTGGGTTTGGTTTACTGGACGGGCGTGTTTAATATAAACCCGCAGGGGAAAATTTCCGGAAACATGGATAAACAAATGTCTTCCGGTGATAAACCGGGAGCCGGCCCGGGCGGGCAAAATAAAAAAAGCGGCGTATCCGGCCCGGCGGAGCAAAGTAATGAGAACAACAAGACTCAGGGCATGGACGTGGTATTAAAGGTTATAAATAAGGAATGCTGGATGCGTGTCGTAGTTGATGAAAAAGATGTTGTGTTTGAGGGAACGGTAGGTCCAGGAAATACCAAGGTATTTCGTGGAAACGAGAGTATCCAGGTAAGGCTGGGAGATGCAGGTGCGGTCAGGGTCATTGTTAACGGAGAGGATTACGGTTTTCTCGGCGCGCCCGGGAATGTTGTGGACAGGGTATTCAGGGTGGGAACAAATCAAGAAGAGTCAGCCGGGGGTTGACGCGACCCCCGGCTTTTTAGCGCGCAGCAGCGCCCGTGATAACCACCGGCCCTACCGGCCAACTATTTTTTGACACCGGCACTTTTGTTGCATTATACTTGTATGAAGACGTTGGAAAGGTGTTACTGATGTTAACCAAAATCGGATTTATTAGCCTTGGGTGCGACAAAAACAGGGTTGATTCGGAAGTTATGCTGGGTTACCTGCGGCAGGCGGGTTACCATTTAACCGGCGATTTACGCGAAGCGGAAATTATTGTGATTAATACCTGCGGTTTTATTAACGCGGCCAAGGAAGAGTCCATAGCCTCCATTCTGGAGGCGGCGCGTTATAAAGCAGATGGCAACTGTCGCCATCTGCTGGTGGCGGGCTGTCTGGCCCAGCGGTACGGCAATGAACTGTTGACAGAGATGCCGGAAATCGACGGGGTCATGGGTACCGGGTCCGTACCGGAGATTGTCTCCGTTCTGAAAAAAATGCAAACTGGTGACAGGGTTGCGGAAATCAACGGCCCCGGCTATGTCCATTCGTGGTGGGTGCCCCGTTTGTTGACCACGCCCGGCCATACGGCTTACTTGAAAATTGCCGAAGGTTGCGATAATTGCTGCTCTTATTGCGCTATCCCGGCCATCAGGGGCTCTTACCGAAGCAGGTCGATGGGGGATATCCTGGCGGAAGCGGACAACCTGTGTTCCCGGGGAGTAAAAGAGCTGATTATCGTGGCCCAGGATACGACCCGGTATGGATTGGATCTTTACGGAAGGCTTGCCCTGGCGGATTTGCTCCGGGAGCTTGTTGCGATGGAGAAGTGCCGCTGGATCAGGTTGATGTACTGTTATCCCGCTTCCGTGACCAATGAATTAATTCAGGTAATGGCGTCCTATCCCAAAATTTGCCGGTACATGGATTTGCCTCTGCAGCATATCAGCCCGCGCCTGTTGCGATTAATGAACAGGCGGGGAAGCAGGGAAAAAATAGTCAACTTAATTAAAAGAATGCGTCAAGCCGTACCCGGCCTGGCATTGAGGACCACGTTCATCGTTGGTTTTCCCGGTGAAACCGAAGCGGAATTTCAAGAGCTGCTCAATTTTATGGAGCAGGTTCAATTTGAACGGGCCGGTGTTTTCGGTTTCTCGCCGGAGGAGGGTACGGCGGCGGTGGCTTTGCCCGGCAGGGTGAGTGACGATGTGATCGCGGAAAGAGTGGAAAGGGCCATGCTCCTGCAGCAGCGGATTTCGCTGGCCCATAACAGGAATTTGGTTGGCCGGGAATTGACGGTGCTGGTGGAAGGCTGGGACGCGGAAGTAAAAATGTACTGGGGACGTACCGAAGCGGATGCGCCGGATGTAGATGGTAAAGTTTATTTTGCCGCGGAGGAAGAAGTTCGGGAAGGCGATTTTGTCCAAGTGCGCATTTTGGATGCAGCAGAATATGATTTGTCGGGAGTATATTTAAAATGAACCTGCCCAATCGGCTAACCTTGCTAAGGATATTAATGGTGCCGGTGTTTTTGGCGATTCTTTCCCTGCGCCTGCCGCTGGGCGATTATATCGCTGCAGGTGTTTTTGTGCTGGCTGCCTGTACGGACGGACTAGATGGTTATATGGCTCGTAAAAAAAAGCAAATTACCAGGCTGGGCAAGTTGCTGGACCCACTGGCCGATAAGTTGCTTATATCAGCCGCCCTGATCGCCCTGGTGGAATTGGACCGGTTATCCGGGTGGGTGGCCGTGGTGATTATCGGGCGTGAATTCGCCGTTACCGGTTTGAGATCCCTGGCCGTTACCGAAGGGGTGGTTATTGCGGCGAGCAAACTGGGCAAACTGAAAACAATTACACAAATTATCGCCATTGTGGCCATGTTTTTAAGGGATTTTCCTTTTAACCTCATTAACATACCGTTTGGTAATATTGCCATGGCCGTGGCGGTTATATTTACCATCTGGTCGGGGATGGATTATTTTCAACAGGCAGGATTTCTCTTGAAGTCCAAAAAGGATTAGAATAATCCCGGCACCCAGCTGCTATGCCGCGGCGGGTGTTTTTGTTTGATGGTGATAATTCCCTGCTCTAACAACGTTTTTGTTATGTTATAATGTTTCGTTGTACGATAGCGGCTTCGCTATGCCGGATGTGTTTTTGGGGAGTGTCCTTGGGAAAGGATGGTAGAATGAGGTGGCAGGGCATTAGAATTCATATCGTGGCAATCTCTTTATTGATCGGGCTGGCCGCGTTTCTGGGGGCGCAATGGCTGTATAACAGTTTAAATTTCCAAAAGCCCCTGCGAGAATTGCTAAGCCAGCATAAACTTGTGGCTGCTTATCAAATTGAAGATGCCGGCGATACTTATAAAATAACCATCACCTTGCGTGAAACCGGTAACCTGATGGAAACTTACAACCTGATTTACGGCGAAATTGAGCAAGTTATGGGCAACCGGCCATTTGAGATTCAACTGGTTGACCACCGGAATGACCGGCTAAACAGCATCTTCGAGCAGGGGCAGTTTGCCATCCATGAAGCCTTGGTAGTGGGCAACTTTACTAAAATGGCGGACGCGTTAAATGGTTATGCCCGCAAGGCCGGGGTGGAATCCAGGGTTTATATTGACGATTACAACATTTACTGGCAGATGCGGGATGGTTCGTATTATTTATACGACGTAGTGCCGAGGAAAGAATATGCCGGAACCACTCCGGTTGGTGTCGCGTTGGATAGGAGGTGAAGCGGTGCTCAAGGAAATCAGTTTGGGGATCGGCCTGGCCGCGGTAATTTTTCTGGCCGTTTCGGGTTATGACGTGATTCCCATCATATTTATGGGTTTGGCGGCCGGGGCGCTTTTTTTCATTACCCGCTCCCGGGGCATGATCGGTAAAACCTTCAGCGCCGCTCCGCCCGCCCGGGCGACAAAAGTGGAATTTAGTGATATTGGCGGACAGGCCACCGCCATCAATGAACTGAAAGAGGCACTGGATTTTATTAAAAACCATGATCAAATCATTAAAATGGGCATCAGGCCGATCAAGGGCATTTTGCTGACCGGCCCGCCCGGAACCGGGAAAACGTTAATGGCCAAAGCGGCGGCCGGCTACACGGAATCCGTTTTCATCGCCTGCAGCGGTTCGGAATTTATCGAGCTTTACGCCGGCGTAGGCGCGCAGCGGGTGCGGCAGCTGTTTCAAACGGCACGGGACAGCGCAATAAAACAAAAAAAGGACAGCGCCATCATTTTCATCGATGAGATTGATATTTTAGGCAGTAAAAGGGGACAAAACGCCAGTCACCACGAATATGACCAGACGCTGAACCAGTTGCTGGTGGAAATGGACGGGCTTAAGGTGAACGACAGGGTGCGGGTACTGGTAATGGCCGCCACCAACCGGGTGGATATGCTGGACCCTGCGCTGCTACGTCCGGGGCGTTTTGACCGCCAGGTCAAGGTGGACCTTGCCGATAAAGCCGGCCGGCTGGAGATCCTGAAACTCCATTGTCGCAACAAGCCGCTGGCCGCGGATGTTGACCTGGAGGAAATAGCCAAACAGACTTTCGGATTCAGCGGAGCGCATTTGGAGAGCCTGGCCAACGAAGGGGCCATTTTGGCCATGCGTGAAGGTTGTACGGAGATAAGCAACAGGCACCTGCTTGAAGCCATTGACAAAGTGATGATGGGTGAAAAGCTGGACCGGCGACCGGCAAGGAAAGAACTTGAACGGGTGGCCGTTCACGAGGTGGGGCACGCGTTGCTCAGTGAAAAAGTGCGGCCTGGTTCGGTTTCCATGCTCACGATTATGCCGCGTGGGCAGGCGTTGGGTTATATGCGGCAGGTGCCGGAAAATGACACGTATCTCCATACCAGGGGGTATCTGGAAAACCAGATTCAGGTTCTACTGGCCGGCTCAATCGCCGAGGAAGTGGTGCTGGGTGACCGGAGCACCGGCGCGGGCAATGACTTTGAGCAGGCCGTAAAAACGGCCGGGCAAATCATTCGCTCCGGCATGTCCGAACTGGGTGTTGTCGACCCGGATATTTTACCCGCGGACCTGCGTTACCGGGTAATTAGCGGCATTATTAAGACCCAGGAGCAAAAAGTAAAAGAATTTTTACTTAAAATGAAGGATGCCATCGGACAAATTGTGCATGTTTTGCTGGTGGAAGAAAAAATAACCGGCGAATATTTCAGGACGATCACAAAAAAGTTTTTACTCGTTCAACAAGGTCATACGGATCAATAAAGGTCGCACGAACAGTTGCGGCCTTTTTATTATTACTCTAGAAAAGTAGCTATGGTCATATTTATGTGCGTGGCAAAGGAAAAACCGAAAGGAGCTAAGGGAACTGAATTAAACGCGCCTTTCATGCTTAAAAAATTTATCACCGGGTTGCGTCTGGCATAAGCAGGGAATATTTCCGGCCGAACCGAATAATCACTATAAACGAGGTGAGCAAACATTGCAGGCAGAAATAATTTTTACCGGAAATAAGCTTTTACTGGGTGAAATTTTAAATACAAATGCGCAATACCTGGGGCGGGAATTGTTCGAACTGGGCATCGAGGTGCTGCTGCACACGACTGTGGGTGATAACCGGACAATGTTGCAATCGGTATTGCATAATTCATTTTCCCGCGTTGACCTGCTAATCATTACCGGCGGCCTGGGACCGGCCGCGGACGACTTGATCAAGGAAACCGTAGCGGATTTTTGGGGTTTGGATATGGTGCTTGACGAGCAAACCCTGCGGCGCATCGAAAAAATTTTGGCGGAACGCGGTGTCACCCTGACAGAAAACTTAAGAAAACAGGCTTTAATTCCCCGCGGGGCGCTGGTTTTGTCCAACCCCGCCGGTATAGCCCCCGGATTGCTGATTCGAAAAGAGGATAAAACCGTAATCCTACTGCCGGGATCGCCTGGGGAATTACGGGCGGTTTTCGAGGGCTCAGCTAAAAAACACCTCGAAGCCGTTGCAGGCGGGGGTATAATTATGCACAGCAAAGTATTTAAAGTGACCGGTATTTCTGAATCACAGGTACAGAAAAAGTTAAACGGTGGTAATTCATGGGACAATCCCAGCATATCCTATGTGGCCATCCCGGGTGAAGTGCACGTGCGGATCACTGCCAGGGCGGATTCCGAACGGAAGGCCCGGGAATTATTGAATCAACATTCTGTGTTGGTCGAGGACAAGCTGGAGGATTATATTTTCGGCAGGGACAACGAGGTGCTCGAAGAAGTAGTAGGCCGGCTACTGGTGGAACGTGGCATGACCGTATCTCTGGCCGAATCGTGCACCGGGGGGCAGGTGATGAAACGGCTGTCGGATATTGCGGGCAGTTCCAGGTACCTGCTGGGCGGGGTTGTGGCCTACAGTAACGAAGTCAAAATTAGTTTGCTGGGTGTGCCGCGGGAAACCATCAACCGGTACGGCGCGGTAAGTGAGCAGACCGCGAGGTCAATGGCCGAGGGCGTCCGGAAATTAACCGGCTCATCCCTGGGCATTGGTATTACCGGCATTGCCGGCCCGGATGGAGGTACGCCGGAAAAACCCGTGGGCCTGGTTTATATTGCTCTGGCGGACAAGGACAATGTGTTTTGCCGGGGGTACCGTTTCCCCGGGCAACGCCGGGGAGTGCGCTCAGGGGCTGCCAATGCCTCTTTGAATATGCTTCGCCGGTACGTACTTGGCATTTAAATGTAAAAATGGTTATTGACATAACCAGATAAAGCTTATACAATTGTATCGAACATATGTTTTACGAAAGGAGGATTTTGATAAATTGATTGAAAAGCAGAAAGCATTGGAGAATGCCCTTTTACATATTGAAAGGCAATTTGGAAAAGGCTCCATAATGAAGCTGGGCGAGTCATCAGCCAAAATAAACGTGGAAGTTATTCCCACGGGGGCCCTGTCCCTGGATATGGCGCTCGGCGTGGGCGGTTTACCCCGGGGTAGAGTAGTGGAAATATTCGGCCCCGAGTCCTCCGGAAAGACCACGGTGGCTCTGCATGTAATCGCCCAGGCGCAAAAGGCCGGCGGTACGGCGGCGTTTATTGACGCCGAACACGCGCTTGATGCCAACTATGCTGCGAGGATCGGCGTCGATATCGAAAATCTTTATGTATCGCAGCCCGATACGGGGGAACAAGCGTTGGAGATCGCGGAATACCTGGTGCGCAGCGGCGCTATTGATGTAATTGTTATTGACAGCGTCGCTGCGCTGGTACCCCGGGCGGAAATTGAGGGCGAAATGGGTGATTCCCATGTGGGGTTGCAGGCGCGCCTGATGTCCCAGGCACTCCGCAAACTAACCGGGGTGATCAGCAAGTCCCGTTGCACGGCCATATTTATTAACCAACTGCGCGAAAAGGTGGGGGTAATGTTCGGCAACCCGGAAACCACTCCCGGTGGAAGGGCGCTTAAATTTTATTCCTCCGTGCGCCTGGAAGTGCGTAAAATCGAAAGTCTGAAACAGGGCACCGACGTAATCGGCAACCGAACCCGGGTTAAAGTGGTCAAAAACAAAGTGGCGCCACCGTTTAAACAGGCCGATTTTGATATTATGTATGGCACCGGTATATCGCGGGAGGGCTGCATCTTGGACGTGGCCGTGGACTTGGGTATAATTAATAAAAGTGGGGCCTGGTACTCGTATCAAGAAGAGAGGCTGGGCCAGGGCAGGGAAAACGTAAAGGAACTGCTGAAGGAACGGCCCGAATTGGTGGATGAGCTGGAAGCGGCGGTGCGCCGGCAGGTGGGATTGCCGGTTTTGTCCGGTAAACAGGCCGAACTTTCCGCCGCACAGGTTGCCGAGTAGGCTATTGGCCGGTATGAGTGCGCAAGATTTAAGAAAAGCCAGGGAAAAATGCTACCGGTTGCTAGCCGCACGTTCCCGCACGGAACAGGAATTAAGGCACAGGCTTGCGGATGCGGGGTTTGCTGGCGATGTTACGGATGAAATTATCCTGGAGTTAAAACATAAGAACTTATTGAACGACGAAGCCTATGCCGGAAACTGGGTCAGGTGGAGGCTTACCGTTAAGCCCGTGGGCCGGGAATATTTACGGAAAGAATTAAAGTATAAGGGTATCGGCAGTGAAATCATTGACAGTGTATTAATTGATTATGATCATGAACGGGAACTGCAAAACGCACTGACACTGGCCCGGCAAAGACTGGAGCGGGAGCGGGGAATTACTTGGCGCCGGCTGGCCGCTTTCCTGCACCGGCGGGGGTTTTCGACGGAAATAGTGGCCGCCGTTTATCGCTTGCTGGTGGAGGTGGAACGGTAGGATGATTTGTCTTGACACGATATTCGAAAAAAAGTACAATTAAATTTGGGAGAAAGTAGAATTGGATTATCCGGCCTTCGGGTTTCATATATATTTTTTCCACAACTATATATGACTATATATGAATCAAGCTGATAATGGTAACGCCGGCCTGCTTTGTTTGGTTGACATAATATCAGCGTAACCGGAGTATGTTGCTTTTTAATTTTTCCGTCCGGGAAGTCCCCGACCGTGAGGGCGGGGATGAAGGGCGGCTAGGGCGGGGACCGCCCGAAGTCACGCCTGCCAGAGAGATCCACTCAATGAAGCAGGAAGCCCATGCCTTTCGCGAAGCGAAAGGAGGGGTAGTTCACCCGTTGCCGGAAAACTTTTAATGTATAGTCCGATTCTTTTTCTTACCGAGTAATGCTCGGTGTTTTTTTTGTTGACTGAGCAATAGTTATTAACCAATAAAATTATCAGGGTTAGGAGGTGACAAATTGCAGACCAACCTGGCAATCGTAATAATTGTCACGGCATTTATTGCCTTTGGGTCTGGATATCTGGTCAGGAAATTAATTGCCGAGTCCAAAATTGCTTCGGCCGAAGCACAGGCCAGGAAAATTATAGAGGATGCCCAAAAAGAAGCCGAGGGTAAAAAGCGGGAAGCAATTCTGGAAGCAAAAGAAGAAATATTAAAACAGCGCAACGAAATGGAGCGCGAGCACAAGGAACGCAGGTCAGAATTGCAAAGACTGGAGCGCAGGCTGGTTCAGAAGGAAGAAACCCTCGATCGTAAAGTCGAAAGCATCGAAAAAAAGGAAGAGGTTCTGAACCGTAAGGAAGCGGAAGTCGATGCGTTAAAGAACGAGCTAACGGCCATTTACAACCGCCAGGTCATGGAACTGGAAAGAATATCGGGGCTGACTTCCGAAGAAGCGCGACAGATATTGCTTGCCGATATTGAAAAGGAAATTCAGCATGAAGCGGCAATAATGATTAAAGAAATAGAAAACAAGGCCAAGGAAGAAGGGGAAAAACGGGCCAGAGAAATCATTACTTCCGCCATCCAGCGCTGTGCCGCCGATCATGTCGCGGAAACGACGGTGGCGGTTATACCGTTACCCAACGATGAAATGAAGGGCCGGATTATTGGCCGGGAGGGCCGAAACATCAGAGCTTTTGAAACGGCAACAGGGATTGACCTGATTATAGATGACACCCCCGAGGCTGTAATTCTATCCGGGTTTGACCCGATTCGCCGTGAAATAGCCCGCATCTCCCTGGAAAAGTTGATTGTGGACGGTAGGATTCACCCCGCCCGCATTGAGGAAATGGTGGAAAAAGCCCGCAAGGAAGTTGATCAGCAAATCAGGGAAGCCGGTGAACAGGCGGTATTTGAAACTGGAGTGCACGGCCTGCATCCCGAGTTGATAAACTTGCTTGGCCGGCTTAAATACCGTACCAGCTATGGTCAAAATGTATTGAAGCATTCCATTGAAGTGGCCCACCTGGCGGGACTGATGGCGGCCGAACTGGGAGTGGATGTGCAGTTGGCTAAAAGAGCGGGGCTGCTGCATGACATCGGCAAAGCCGTGGATCACGAGGTGGAAGGACCCCATGTTGCTATTGGTGTCGAGTTGGCCCAGAAATACAGGGAAAATAAAGAGGTCGTTCACGCTATTGCCGCTCACCATGGAGATGAGGAACCCAGGACCATAGTGGCCGGCCTGGTACAAGCGGCGGATGCCATTTCTGCGGCCCGGCCCGGGGCAAGACGGGAAACACTGGAAGCATATATTAAGCGGCTGCAAAAACTCGAGGAAATTGCCAGCGCGTTTGAAGGTGTGGAAAAGTCGTACGCCATTCAAGCGGGACGGGAAATCAGAATCATGGTCAAACCCGAAAAAGTGGATGATTTGGGTGCGATTAAATTGGTCAGGGAAATTGCTAAAAAAATTGAAAACGAACTTGATTACCCCGGGCAAATTAAGGTTATGATCATCCGGGAAACACGGGTTGTGGATTATGCCAAATAAGAAAGCCAGACGATCTCTTTATAGCTTAATAGCTTAGAGGTGGTTACCGGCGGACGGCATCGGGCCGGCCGCCGGTAGAAGCTATAGCTATATATGAGATCGTTTTTTACTACTGGGAATATTTTTAAATCACTTTGGCCTATCCGAAGGCAGGAATATGGCTGGTGATAAAGAAGTTTTTTAAAGGTGTGTGAGCGAGCGGAAAAGGAAGGTGTACTTATGCGGGCTGGATACAAGGACAGAGATGATGTTACTGACAGTGTCGGGTTGTTGATATCCATACTGGTTCGTTATCCGGAGGTATCGGCTATAAACTTTGATCCCTGGGAACAAATGCTGAGGTTCAGCTTTATTTGTTCCCGGGTAATAGACGAACAGGAATTTAACAATTTCAAGGCCTATCTTTTAGATAGCATTCAATCGTTTAATTACCTGGAAGGCAAGGATGCCAAGTTTATAGATATTTCCCACCAGGTTTATGACGACCTGACTCTGATTGAAATAAAAAGGGATGTCGCTACGCTGGTTCAGGAAGAGATCGCACTGGTGGTCCAGATTTTTTACCAGTACTGGGAAGGAAACCTGGTGTCCGATTTTAATGAAACTTTAATTGAAGAAGATTTGATTATCCAGGAAGAAATTATTGAGCATATGCTGGAAAGCGTTAAAGGTTCGGCCGAAGATAAATTTTTATATGCCTTTCGGGAAGAAGGAAAGGTACTTGTTTTTAATAAATAGGTGGTTATTGTTTTGATTCGACTACTGATGATCGGAGATATTGTAGGGCGCCCTGGGCGACGGGCGGTGAAAGAAAATATACCGGAACTGGTACGGGACGAAAAAATAGACTTGGTTATAGCGAACGGAGAAAATTCCGCCGGGGGTAATGGGATAACCAGGGAAGTGGCCCGTGAATTATTTTCCGCCGGTGTGGACGTGATTACCATGGGTAATCATGTATGGAATAAAAAGGAAGCACTTGATTATATTGCCAAGGAAAACAGGATTATCAGGCCGGCAAATTATCCACCTGGTACGCCGGGTATGGGGTTTGGTTGCTTTAAAACAAAAACCGGCTTTACAGTAGGTATTTTTAATTTATCCGGACGTGTGTTCATGCCGGACCTGGATTGCCCGTTCAGGTGTGCTGATAAAGTATTGAAGGAATTTAGAGAACAAAGCAACATTATTCTTCTTGACTTTCATGCCGAGGCAACTTCGGAAAAAGCGGCGCTGGCTTACTACCTGGACGGCAGGTTATCAGCGGTCTGCGGTACTCACACCCACGTGCAGACAGCGGACGAACGTATTTTGCCAGGGGGCACGGCGTTTATTACCGACGTGGGCATGACCGGTCCCCGGGATTCCGTTATTGGAGTGAAAAAAGACCTGGTGACCAATAAATTTTTAACCCAATTACCGGTGCGATTCGAGGTTGCCGGCGGGCTTTACCAATTGAACGCGGTAATTATTGATGTGGATGCTGAAACCGGCAAGGCCGTCAATATAAAGCGCATTCAAAACTATGAGTAAAAGGTTGCGGTCGGAAAAAATTTTTTAAGGATAAAAAGGAATTTTTGCACTATTGAAGAATATATTTTTGAAAAGGGGTTAGGGGAATAGTCATTCCAGAGCAGAAGAAGGAGGTTCGATGAATGGAAGTGTTAAAAGTTTCAGCAAAATCTAATCCAAATTCCGTAGCAGGTGCTCTTGCCGGGGTGCTAAGAGAAAGAGGTTGCGCCGAGCTTCAGGCTATCGGTGCAGGGGCTTTAAACCAGGCAATAAAAGCGGTAGCAATAGCGAGGGGATTTGTCGCGCCCAGTGGAGTGGACCTGATTTGTATTCCGGCATTTACCGATATAATAATTGATGGTGAAGAGAGAACAGCAATTAAGTTGATTGTCGAACCCCGTTAATTGAAAATAGTTAAATTTAATTTTGAAACCTGTTTATTCTGCAATAGGATAAGCAGGTTTTTTAATTTAGCGAAAAAAAAGATAAGACAGGGGTGAAGCGTTTTACATGTATTTAAAGCAGGTGGTTGACGGGCATTGCGATACTTTAACCGCGCTGACGGCTCAAAAGCGTTCCCTGGGGGAACGTTCCGACCGGGGTCAGCTCGATTTGCCGAGAATGTTTTCCGGCGGTTTGAACGTGCAGTTTTTTGCCGCTTTCATTTCTCCCCGGTATAAAGATATGGCCTTAAAAAAATGCCTGCAGTTAATCGACCAATTTTATGCCGAATTAAACGCCAATAAGGAAGTAATCGAATTGGCTCTGCATGCCGGAGATATCCGGCGGATCACCGGCTCCGGGAAGATAGCCGCTCTGCTGTCGATAGAGGGCGGGGAGTCGCTGACCGGGGACATATCCATACTGCGCATTCTTTACCGGTTGGGTGTACGTTCCCTGACCCTCACCTGGAACGGACGGAACGAACTCGGCGACGGGGTTGGGGAAGGGGAAACGGGTGGCGGGTTGAGCCTTTTCGGGCGGTTGGTGGTACGGGAAATGAACAGTTTGGGCATGCTAATTGATATATCCCATTTGAACGAAAAAGGTTTTTGGGATGTTGCCGAAATATCTAATCAGCCTTTCGCCGCGACACATGCCAACTGCCGGGCCATATGCAACCATCCCCGGAATCTCAGCGACGGCCAGCTTGAATACCTGGCTAAAACCGGCGGAATAGTGGGCTTGACCTTTGTCCCGGATTTTATCGCCGAACATAACCCCGATTTGGAGAAATTAATCAGACATATAGATTATATCGCCTCCCGGTTTGGTACGGGTTGCATTGGGCTCGGTAGCGATTTTGACGGTATGGAGGGGCACGCCCTTGGCTTGGAGGACGTCACCTGCCTGCCGCGCCTGGTGGATGCTTTAATTAAACGCGGTTATGGTGATGATGACGTAACCGGGATCATGGGGGCTAATTGGATGCGGCTACTGGACCGGGTATTAAAGTAGATTTTGATATTGAAAAAGAGCAAAATAATCGTTCTTTTATGTTACAATAGGTGTATGACTTTGTTGCCAACGAAAACAGGTGATTGGAAATGTTTGCGGATCTTCACGTTCATACCAGTGCCTCAGACGGCTCCAGTACGCCGGAGGAGGTTGTACAGATGGCTGCGCGCAACAAATTGCGCTGTATAGCCATCACCGATCACGATACCATGGACGGCATTAATGCTGCTCATGCGGTGGCCGAGCGCCGGGGTGTCGACATATTGAACGGAGTCGAGCTTAGCACCGAATGCGACGGGTTGGAAGTACATATCCTTGGCTATTGTGTTGACCCCGGCGACCATGAATTACAGGAACATTTAAAGATTTTTCAAAATGCCAGGCTGAACCGGGCCAAAAAAATCATTAATAAGTTGCGTAACTTGGGACTGGTGATCAGTCTGGAAAAAGTGCTTGAATTGGCCGGCCCCGGGTCAGTAGGCAGGCCGCACATAGCCAGGGCCTTACTGGCGGAAGGCCAAGTCAATAGCATAGCCGAGGCGTTCGAACTTTACATCGGGGTAGGTAAACCTGCATATGAGCCGCGATTTAAGTATCACCCCGTACAGATGGTTAAATTGATCAGGTCTGTTGGCGGAGTGCCGGTGCTGGCGCACCCGGGCATAACCTGCGGGGAGTCGCTAATTATGACTTTAATTGAAGAAGGCTTGCAGGGCCTGGAAGTTTACCATCCTAAGCATACGCCGGAAATGGAAAAGTATTATTTGAACCTCTGCCATGAGTACGGACTGGTTGTTACGGGCGGCTCCGACTTTCACGGCGTCGGAGTGACGGGTCACGGCAGGCTGGGTGAAGCCGTTGTTCCTTATAAGGTGGTAGTTGAATTAAGGGCGCTCGCCGCTCAAAACAAGATGGACTAGATAAAAGCCAGTTTTAAATGTTGGTTTACTGTTTTAACGGAGGGAGTTTAAATTGCAGAAAGCACGGCGGATTCAAAAATTATGCTCCGCGATTTTTAATGAAATGGAACAACTTAAACAACAGGTGGAACGCAGTGGAATTAAAGTGATTAACCTGGGAGTAGGCAGCCCGGACCGGCCGCCGGCGCCCCATATAATCGAAGCCATGCACAGGGCTCTGGATAACATGGAGAATTACCGCTATCCCCTGGAAGGAAAACTGGAGCTACGCCGGGCGCTGGCCTCGTGGTACCGGAAACGCTTCGGCGTGGAATTGGATCCTGTATCCGAGGTATTGGTGCTGATGGGTTCGCAGGACGGGCTGGCCCATATTGCCCTTGCTTATATCAACCCGGGGGATATTGCGCTGGTTCCCGATCCTGGTTACCCTATCTACGCCACAAGTATTCTACTGGCGGAAGGTGAAATTTACCCGATACCATTGCTGGCAGAAAATAAATTTTTACCCGAGCTCAAAACCATTCCTGAAGATATTGCCCGAAAAGCGAAGTTGATCTGGGTCAATTATCCAAACAACCCCGTGGCGGCTTCGGCGGACAGGGGTTTTTTCAGCTCTCTGGTGGATTTTGCCCGGGAATACGATATCCTTGTGTGCCATGACATAGCTTACTGCGAGCTTGCGTTTGACGGGTACAAGCCGGCCAGTTTTTTAGAAGTTCCGGGTGCCCGTGACGTGGGGATCGAATTTTACTCCCTTTCCAAAACGTATAATATGGCTGGTTGCAGGATTGGGTTCGCCGTAGGCAATGCGGATGTGTTGGAGGCACTTGGCCGGATCAAAACCAATATCGATTACGGGGTATTTAACGTCGTACAAGAGGCGGGCATAGCCGCCCTGGAGGGATCACAGGAATTTGTACGGGAAAATGCTGAGGCTTACCGCCGGCGCAGGGACGTGCTGGTAGACGGTTTGGCGGCGTTGGGTTGGGAAATACCAAAGCCGCAGGCTTCCATGTTTGTGTGGGCTCCGGTACCACAAGGGTATAAATCCTCAAGAGAATTCGCCATGCAGTTGTTACACCGGACAGGTGTACTGGTTATTCCGGGCACGGCTTTTGGGGAACGCGGCGAAGGCTACGTCAGAATCGCGCTGGTGAGGGAAGAGGACGTGCTGCGGGAAGCGGTGCGCCGGGTCGGGCAATTTTTTCAGTCCGGCGCTTAAAAGGGATCAATGTCTATTTGGCCGCCGCCTAACATATAATAAATCATGAAAAGCCGGTCAAGGTGGTGGTGCGATGGGAGATTACCCGGATTTAGAATACTTCCAACGCAGGATACAGGAACTGGAAGAAAAGGTGGATCAGCTTCGTCTCAGCCGCAGGGTGTTGATGAACTTAATTGAAAAAGTCGAGCGGGAAAAAGCATTTTTTTTAGCCAAACTGGAAAAAGAAAATCGAAGGCTGCATCAGGATAATTACAAATACGCTCGCTGGTTATTAAAGAAAAACAGTCAGATTGTTGAGTTGCAATCCAAGCTGGAGGGACGGTCCAGCTCAAATTAACTGGAGACCCTGAAACGGGGTCTTTTTTTGTACTTTTGGGGAATTATGCCTGGCCATATTTATGGCCAGGGCTAAGGGAAAAAGTACCGAAAGGCGCGTGTTAAAGGGAACTGATTTAGGGCGCGCCTTTCTTGCGAAATATGGTATAATGCAGTTGAGGTGTTAAGTGATGAAAATAGCAGTAATCGACGGCCAGGGTGGCGGGATGGGCAAGCACATCATGGACAGGCTCAGGCGGGAGCTGCCCGAAGAAATTGAATTTTTGGCTTTAGGAACCAACGCGCTCGCCACATCGGTGATGCTGCGGTCCGGAGCCAACGAGGGTGCGACTGGGGAAAACGCCGTGATCTTCAACGCGCCGAGAGTGGATATGATTATCGGCCCGATCAGCATCATGTTTCCCCACGGCATGTCCGGAGAACTTACTCCGGCCATGGCCGAAGCAATTGCCGCCAGCCCGGCCCCCAAGGTATTGCTTCCCTTGGCTCGTTCGGGGGTGAACATTGTCGGCCTCAAGGCCGAGCCCCTGCCGCATCTGATCGACGAGCTGGTGCAAAAGGTTAAAGACCTGTTGTTGGGCGGTATTTAAATATTTTAAAAAATTCAAATGCAAACCAATATAGTCCATGTGACTTGCATGTGCGCAGGGAACCATAAATTCAGGGGAGATTTTATATGTCCACAGGAGAAATTATTCTGGTAATCGGCGGTGCGCGCAGCGGTAAAAGCGCTCTTGCTGAGAAACTGGCCGCGGCGCTGGGCGATGAGGTCACCTACGTGGCCACTGCCGGAATCCATGATGAAGAAATGGCCGTGCGGGTCCGCCGGCACCGGGAACGAAGGCCGGAAGGTTGGAAAACGGTTGAGGAGACGCATAATTTGGCCAATGTATTGCGGTCCACCCCGGCGGGGTCGGTGATACTAATAGACTGTCTGACACTCTGGGTTACCAATTTGTTGCTTGATGAATCAGTTCCCAAACCGGGTGCAACCGGCGAGGAAAAAGAAAAATACATTTTGGATGAGGTCCGGGACATACTTGGGGTTGCCCGCAACAACAAGCATATTGTAATTTTGGTCAGTAACGAGGTGGGCTATGGGTTGGTGCCGGATAACCAGTTGGGCAGGCTGTTCAGGGATATTACCGGTAGAGTGAACCAGTGCATCGCCAGGGTTGCCGACAGGGTTTTTCTGGTAACAGCGGGAATACCACTGGAAATAAAATCACTGGCGTTTAGTTTAACTCAGGAGGGGATATAGTGCCGGCCAGGACGATCATGGTGCAGGGGACGGCATCACATGCCGGTAAAAGTATTCTGGTTGCGGCCCTTTGTCGCATATTTTACCAAGACGGCTTCCGAGTGGCGCCGTTCAAATCGCAAAACATGGCCTTGAACTCATTTGTTACCGCCGACGGGGGAGAAATGGGCAGGGCGCAGGTTGTCCAGGCCGAGGCGGCGGGAATTCCGCCCAGCGTGAACATGAACCCGATTCTGTTAAAGCCCACCGGTAACTCTTCTTCCCAGGTGGTGGTCATGGGCAGACCGCTGGATAATTATACGGCGCAGGCGTATCACAGGGATTTGGCGGGCAAGCTGTGGGGTGTGGTTACCAAGGCGCTGGCCGAGCTACGCCGAAATTTTGACATTATTGTGATTGAGGGGGCCGGTAGCCCGGCGGAAGTCAACTTGCAGGATACAGAAATAGTTAACATGAAGGTTGCCCGGGAGGCGGGCGCTCCCGTATTGCTGGTGGCCGACATCGACCGGGGCGGCGCCATGGCGTCGGTGGTGGGCACACTGGAATTGCTTGCGCCGGAGGATAGAGACCGGGTAAAGGGCATTATTATCAACAAGTTTCGCGGTGATGTGTCGTTGTTCCAGCCGGCCGTTGATTTTTTGGAACAGAAAACTGGCGTTCCGGTTTGCGGCGTGGTGCCTTATATCGAGGATTTGCGCATTCAGGACGAGGATTCGGTGGTAATGGAGGACAAAAACTATTCCGCCCGCGGTGACGGTGGGAAAGTGGATATTGCCGTGATCCGCCTGCCGCGCATCTCGAACTTTACCGACTTCGACCCGTTTGAAACCGATCCGGACGTGTATTTGCGTTACGTGACAAAAGTAACTGAGCTGGGTCTCCCGGACCTGGTCATTATTCCGGGTAGCAAAAACACTATTGAGGACCTGGTATTCCTCAAACAATCGGGACTGGCCGGCAAGATCGTGCGGCTGGCCGGGAACGGGGTGCCGGTGATCGGTATTTGCGGCGGTTTTCAGATGCTGGGGAAAGAACTGTATGATCCTGAAGGAACGGAATCAAGCATTGAATATATTTCCGGGCTGGGTTTATTGGACATGAAAACTGTCTTTGTGCGGGACAAAATAACCAGCCAGGTGGAGGCGTCGGCCAGCGGCCGGCTTGAGTTCCTGAGCGGTTTCAAAGGGAAGTTGACCGGCTATGAAATACATATGGGCAGGACGGAACTGGGCGCTTCACTGGAACACGCGTTTATCATTAAAACCCGTTCGGGACGGGATGTTCGTGTCCAGGACGGTGCTGTGGACGCCGGCGGGTCCGTATGGGGCACTTACATTCATGGGATCTTTGATAATGACGAGTTCCGGCGCCGCTTAATCGACCGGCTGAAAGAGAAAAAGGGCTTGGAAACGGAAGGGTACGCCGTAACCGTAAGCACTGCGGAAAGAAGGCAGCAGGAATATGACCGGCTGGCCGGGCTGGTCCGCCGGCATTTGAATTTGCCGCTGGTATACGGACTGCTGGGTATGTCAAAATTATGATTAAAATATTTGTTTTGCAGGCGATGTTCGGTTATTTAATTGATCTTTTAGTGGGGGATCCTCCCCGGGTACCCCACCCGGTGGTGCTGATCGGCCGGGGGATCGGTTGTTTGGAGAAAATGGCCCGGCGGGTGGTTTCATCACCGGTGGGGTTAAAAGTGGCGGGTGCCGGTATTGCCCTGGTCATCCCGGCGGCGAGTTACGCGTTGGCGATTTTGGTTTTATGGGCCGCGGCACAGGTAAATGATTGGCTTTCCCTGCTGATGGGAGCATGGATTGTATCCACCACCGTGGCCACCCGGGGGCTGGCCGAAGCGGCGAAGGAAATCAAGTGCATTCTTACGGGCGGTGACCTTGCACTGGCCCGGCAGCGGGTGGGGTGGATAGTCGGCAGGGATACGGCGGCCATGCAAAGCGACGAGGTGGTCCGTGCCACGGTGGAAACGGTTGCGGAGAATACAGTTGACGCCGTGGTGGCGCCGCTTTTTTACGCCTGCATTGGGGGCCCTCCTTTGGCCATGGCCTACCGGGCAGTTAATACTCTTGATTCGATGCTGGGGTATAAAAATGAGAGGTACCTCCATCTGGGCTGGGCTTCGGCCCGGCTGGACGACATTGCCGGTTATCTACCGGCCCGCATTACAGGAATAGTCATGGTTTTTGCCGCCTGGCTTTCCAACAGGAACTGGCGGAGGGCGCTGGCGTGCTGGCGCCGGGACGCAGCCCTGCATCCCAGTCCCAACAGCGGGATACCGGAATCAATAATGGCCGGCGCTCTGGGTGTCAGGCTGGGTGGCGTTAATGTTTATAGCGGGGTGACTTCGTTCCGCCATTACCTGGGTGAGCAGGTGGAGACATTGAGGCCCGATCACATAGACCGGGCCACCCATATGTTATATCTTGCCGCGGCAATCGCCGCGCTGGGCTGTCCCGCGCTGGTTTGGGCGATATTGCGGATTGCCGTCGGGTAAAGTGTTGTTGGAAGGAGATTATTCAGTGTATAGTATACCGCGCATCATGATTGCAGGCACGCACAGCGGTGTGGGCAAGACCACGATTGCCACGGCCGTAATGGCCATGTTGAGTAAAGCCGGTTTACGGGTACAGCCATACAAGGTAGGTCCTGATTACATCGACCCCGGTTTTCACCGGGCCGCTACCGGGAGGGTATCCAGGAACCTTGACACCTTTTTTCTCGGCGAAGAAGGGGTGAAGGAATTATTTGTCAGGTCCGCGGCGGGCGCTGACATCAGCGTAATTGAAGGGGTTATGGGTCTATATGATGGAATCGGCGCGGGAGACGAGGGCAGCTCCGCCCGGGTGGCCAAGATTTTGCGCTGCCCGGTGATCCTGGTTGTGGATGCCCGCTCCATGGCCCGCAGCGCCGCGGCCGTCGTTTGGGGGTATGCTAATTTACCTGGCGGCATCCCTGTGGCAGGAGTAGTTTTAAACAGGGTAGGAAGCCCGCGCCATTATCAAATTTTAGAAGAAGCAATAACGGAAAAAACTGGCATTCCTGTGCTGGGTTGCCTGATGCGAAATAATGAACTGCACTTGCCGGAAAGGCACCTGGGGCTGGTACCCAGCGTGGAAAATAAAAGATTAAGGGATACCGTGGAAACGCTCGCGGAACGGGCAATACAGGGGATTTCCCGGGAAAAGCTGCTTAACCTGGCACGGAGCGCTCCGGCAATAAGTGCTGAGCAGCACATTTTTGCGGTGGAGCCGGGTGAGCCTGTACGGTTGGGCATTGTCAGGGACAACGCCTTTAATTTCTATTACCAGGATGGCCTGGATCTACTGAAGGCCTTGGGTGCCGAGCTGGTTACATGCAGTGCGCTGGATGACGAAACGCTGCCGGAAGACCTGGACGGTCTGTATATCGGTGGCGGTTTTCCCGAAATGTTCATTGAGCAGCTGGCTGAAAACCGTGCGTTTATCGACGTTCTCCGGCGCCGGGTCGAAAAGGGTATGCCTGTTTACGCCGAGTGTGGCGGGCTGATGTACCTCTGCCAAACCATCAGCGACATTTCTGGACAAAAATTTTATCATGGAGTGGGGATCTTGCCTGCCCGGTGTAAGATGGAAAAAAAGCGCGTTGCCCTGGGATATGTTACTGCAACCGCTCTGGTCGACAATATCCTGGTCAAGAAAGGCACGGTGTTGCGGGGGCATGAGTTTCATTACTCCACCGCCGGCGGGCCGGACCTGATACCGGCTTTTTTACTTAAAAAAACAGGTGGGGAAGATGGGCATGCGGACGGATACGCGTCAAAAAACGTGCTGGCCACTTACCTGCATATCCATTTTGCCGGTTCAATCGAAGCCGCCCGCGGGCTGTTGCGATCGTGCGCCCGATATCAACGGTTTCGCAGGGGGGCTGACAATTGAGGAGTTTTTGTTTTGCCCTTCAGCATTTGACCAGAATCAGATTATATACTGGAGCATTTGATGAATCGACCTTTGGGCGCTCGGCGGCATTTTTTCCCGCGGTTGGCCTGCTGCTGGGATTATTGGTGCTGGCGGCCGGCCTGCTGTTCAAGTATCTTTTCCCACTGCCGGTCGTTGCCGCGCTGCTGGTGGTCACGCTGGTTTTTTTGACCGGAGGCATCCACCTGGACGGTTTTATGGATACCATGGATGGTATTTTCAGCGGCCGGAACCGGGAAAGAAAATTGGAAATCATGCGGGACAGCCGCGTCGGCGCTTTTGGGGTCCTGGGCCTGGCCTGCCTCCTGTTGCTCAAGTATACCGCTTTTTTGACCATGCCGCCGGAATTAATGACGCAATCAATCTTACTGGCCATGACCTTAAGCAGGTGGTCGATGGCATATGCCATTGCCTTTTTTCCTTATGCCCGCAGAGAAGGGCTGGGCACCCTGTTTCACCGGTACACCGGTAAAAGGGAGGCGCTTGCCGCGTCGGCCAGCACACTTGTGTTCGCAGGTTTGATTGCGGGGGGCGCGGGGTTTCTACTGTTGCTGGCCGCCTGGGGTTGGGTGCATTTTGTCGGCTGTAAAATGACCCGCGAGCTTGGGGGATTGACGGGTGATATTTACGGGGCTACGGGTGAAACAACGGAGGTGCTGATTTGCCTGCTGTCCTTGCCACTGTATGCTTACGCGCCGGTTTTGTTCGGTAATCCCGGCTTGTTGCTGAAATAGTTGCCGCTCGTGCTAAAATACGTTGGTTAATCAACCTGATGTGGCATACGGGTGCAGAAAAGTAAAACCTTTCAAAAGAGGAGAATATTTATGGATAACGAGTACTTACACGGTGGCGACGTGTTTGGCGCCTCCCGGAATCTGAAGCGCTCACTTCGGGAAATATATGATTTCAGCGCCAGTATCAACCCTCTGGGCCCTTCCCCGGCGGCGTTGGCGGCCATCAAAAATAATCTTGAGTTGATCAAGTTTTATCCCGACCCGCACTGCCTGGACTTGCGCCGGGCAATATCCCGCTACCTGAACGTGCCAATGGAAAATATACTGCTCGGCAACGGGGCCTCGGAACTGATTTACCTGTTGGCGCGGGTGTTGGGGTGCCGGCATGCCCTCGTTCCCGCCCCTACATTTATTGAATATACGGCGGCGGTTAAGGGAGCCGGAGGGACGGTATCCGAAGTGGCCCTGGACGAAACCGACGGTTTCGCTTTGCCGGCGCGCCGGGTGAATAAAGCGCTTCGGGGGGTTGATGTCATATTTATCTGCAATCCCAACAACCCCACCGGCCGCGCTGAAAAACAGTCAACCATCAAACTAATTATTGAAGCAGCCCGGGAGAGAAACATTACCATAATAGTCGACGAAGCTTTCATGGATTTTGTAAACGGCCGGGAACAGTGCACGGTATTGCCGCTGATCGAGCAATATCCCAACCTGGTCGTGCTGTACACACTGACAAAATTTTTCGGCATACCCGGGCTGCGGCTGGGAGTTTTGCTGGGAAACAGTGCTTTAGTTCAAAAAATTAATTTAATTAAAGACCCGTGGAACGTGAACAGCTTGGCGCAAATTGCCGGTGTCGCATCCCTGTTGGATGTGAGTTACATGGAAGAAACCAAAAGGTTGGTGGACCGGGAAAGGGAATTTCTATACCGAAGCATTTGCGAGATTCCAGGATTACAGGCCTTTCCCGGTGACGCGAACTACTTATTGGTTAAAATTTGTAAACAAAGGATAACGTCAACTGTTCTGGCTGCCCGAACCGCCCAAAGGGGCGTGCTGGTCAGGGACTGCTCCACTTTTCGCGGGTTGGGCAGTAGCTATATACGGGTGGCGGTGAGAACGAGAAAAGAAAATACGGTGTTACTGGAAGCGTTGGCAGAAGCAATGAAAGGGGCGTAATATGGGTTGCCGGGTTTTTTTAGTCAGGCATGGGGAAACTGTGTGGAATAAAGATTCCCGGATCCAGGGGCAAACTGATATCCCGTTGAGTGAAAAAGGTGTAGAACAGGCCAGAGCGCTAAGTAAACGGCTGGAAAGGCTGAATTTTGCGGGAATATTTTCCAGCAATCTTTCCCGGGCCCGGGAGACGGCGGCTATTATCGCTGGCCCGCATAACCGGCCGGTGGAGGTGATACCCGATCTTCAAGAGCTGAACTTTGGGGATTGGGAAGGTATGACCATGGAGGAAATCCGGAAGGAATATGCTTCATTAACCAGGGCCTGGTGGTCCAATCCGCTGACCACCAGAATACCGGGCGGGGAAACCTTGGCTGAACTGGCGGAACGCTCCGTCAGGGCCATCAGGAGCATTATCGAGCGCTATCCGGAACAACAGGTGGTGGTGGTCGCGCACGGGGGAACCATCCGGAGTATTGTGGGAACCGTGCTGGGCCTTGACTTGAACCAGTACTGGCGCTTGAGGCAAGATAATGCTTCGCTGTCAATTATCGAATTTTACAACTGGGATAAGGGCATTTTGATGTTATACAACGATTGCAGCCATTTAAGTGAAGGATTTATTTGCCAGTAACAAAAAGTTTAGACTAAAAAATCCGGATTTAGCTCCGGGTTTTTTAATTTATCCATTTAATTGGACATATATTTGACATGAGTGACGTTTAACAAACCGGGGAGGGATTGAACTTGGATACGTTTCCCAACAAAATGTTCCTGATCTTTTTCACTTCTCTGGGCATCATTCTGGGAGCCGCTCTGGTGGGTTCCCTGGCTGCCGTATTTTGCGGGGAGCCTCCCGTAGGGACCATGTTGAAGTTGGCCAGGGAAATCAAGATATGGGCCATTGTTGCCGCCATCGGCGGTACGTTTTCAACCTTTGAAGTTTTGGAGTCGGGTCTTTTTCAGGGAGAGGTGCGGGCGGTAATAAAACAAATGATTTATATCATCAGCGCCCTGGGGGGGACGCAGGCTGGATATTATTTGCTCTTGCTGCTGTCGGGTGAGGGCCAATGAAGCGTCTCCTGTTCGGGATGTCGGTATTCATTCTGGGGATGATTGCGGGCTCCGCCGTGACCGGGGTAACCATAGGCAGGCAAATTGACACCCTTTATATTGAAAACCGTTCCTTGAAGGACAAACTGGCGGTGAACGAAAAAGAACTGGCTCAACTGCGGAAAAAAAACCGGGAACACAAAAGACTAGTGACAAAAATCAGCACCAGGGTTTACTTTCCTGAGGATTGCGACCTTTCCGAATACGAAAGGAGCACTATCGAGTTAACTGTGGAAAAAAAAGTCCGGGAATGGCTGAAAGTTATTTCCGGCCAGGAAGTGGAAACAATAAACTATCTGTTGGTGCCGACGATAGTGGACAACCGGGAAATAGAAGTGGAAGGAATGAAAATCCGTTTAAAAGTCAACCTGGTGGTAATATCTGAAAATGTTGTGGTTTACCTTGAAGTGATCACCCTTGGGAAGCTGCATGATAAAGCCGTTTCGAGCTGGGCAAAATAAAAGAAAAAAGGAGTGTGCGCGAAAATGGAAGAGTACATTCGTTCCCGGGTGCCCTGGAGCACCGAGCCCAGCCTTAAGTTTAAAGCGGAGGAAGTGGGAGTTGATTTTGATGATTTAATTGAGGGCTTCAAAGAAGGTAAATCAGACGCCGAAATGGCCGGGGAATTTGACGTTACGGAAAAACTAATTTACCACTTGCGGGACCATTTCATGCGCCATGGTCTTGGATCCATCATGGGGCAGGATTGAGGGCGAGATATACGAAAATCTCGCAATCTTTTTGCCGTAGGAGAAAATTATGGCTCGGCCAAAAAATAAAATTACATATCCCCTTAAGCCCCCAGTTGTGCTATAATAAGCAGATATATTAAAGACACATATTGCAAAGGGGGTGCGGGAATATTTTTCCTGAGAAATTTAGTAAAATTGGCTTAACCTTTGATGACGTGTTGCTAATTCCCGCAGCATCGGAGGTTTTACCGCGGGATGTGGTTACTACCACCCGGCTGACCAAAAAAATTAAATTAAACATTCCTTTGATGAGTGCCGGTATGGATACCGTAACGGAGTCCCGCATGGCCATTGCCATGGCCCGGGAAGGCGGCATCGGAGTGATTCATAAAAATATGTCCATTGAGCGCCAGGCCATGGAGGTGGACAGGGTAAAGCGCTCGGAACACGGGGTGATTTCCGACCCTATATATTTGTCGCCGGATAGCCCGATCAGTGAAGCGCTGGTATTAATGGAACGCTACCGCATTTCTGGCGTTCCGGTTACTGAAAACGGCAAACTTGTGGGAATTTTAACCAACCGCGACCTGCGTTTTGAAAAAAATTTCAACCAGCAGGTGCGCAATGTGATGACCAAGAATAACCTGGTGACCGCGCGGGTGGGAACGACCCTTGAACAGGCCAAGGAAATTTTACAGAAGTACAAGGTGGAAAAACTCCCCATTGTAGATGATGATTATAACTTGCGCGGCCTGATTACCATCAAGGATATTGAAAAGGCCCGCCAGTACCCGCTGTCCGCCAAGGATGAGGGCGGCAGGTTGCTGGTTGCCGCCGCCATCGGCGTAAGCGCGGATACGATGGATAGGCTGGATGCTTTGGTTAGTGTCAAAGTCGACGCTGTTGTCATTGATACCGCTCATGGACATTCCCGTGGTGTTATAGACACGGTCTATAAAATTAAAAATAAATACCCTGATTTACAGGTCATTGCGGGCAATGTCGCCACCGCGGAAGGTACGCGCGATTTAATCAAGGCCGGCGCCGACGCTGTTAAGGTGGGTATCGGTCCGGGTTCCATTTGTACCACCCGGGTAGTGGCGGGAGCGGGTGTACCTCAAATTACCGCCGTTTATGATTGCGCCCGGGAAGCGATGAAGTACGATATTCCTATCATCGCCGATGGAGGAATCAAATACTCGGGCGATATAACCAAGGCAATTGCCGCCGGCGCCGATGTGGTCATGTTGGGGAGCTTGCTTGCGGGAACGGAAGAAAGCCCCGGCGACCTGGAAATCTACCAGGGCCGCAGCTACAAGGTCTACCGCGGCATGGGATCTCTTGGTGCCATGAAGGCGGGCAGCAAGGACAGGTACTTCCAGGAAGATCAAAAGAAACTGGTGCCGGAAGGAGTAGAGGGAAGGGTGCCTTACAGGGGTACGCTTGCCGACACTGTCTTGCAGCTAATCGGCGGGCTCAGGGCCGGCATGGGGTACTGTGGTGCCGCCACTATCGAGGAGCTTAAGAAAAATACCAGATTCATCCGCATTACATCCGCGGGGTTGCGGGAGAGCCACCCCCACGACGTGGTAATCACCAAGGAAGCTCCCAATTACAGCTTGCGCTAAATAAAGAAAAAGCCGCTAAGGCTTTTTCTTTATTTAGCGCAAGAAAGCTTGGAATTTTACAACCTGACCTGTCACGGCACAGCATATTTTTTGCAAAAAAGACGCCCCGGGGCGTTTTTTAAGTTAAAGGTTGAATATACTGGTTCCGCAGAATTTCATTTCTTCGAATCTTTTAATATCTTCCTCACTTACCCTGGATCCGATGCGGGCCATCATTACATTGGCGATATGTTCGAGTATCTCGGGATCGTCCGTGGGAACACGCACCAGGCCCACGCTACCGAAAAGTTTGCTTAGCATTTTCTGGTATCGCCAAATATCGAGCCCCGTATTGTCCAAATCCCAGTGCCAGCAAAACTCGATGGTGATAACTATTTTTTCTTCCATCAGGGGATTGGAGAAGGCGCATTTCAGTAATTTGCTGCCCAATTTTTGATGGCGGCAGGAAGGGCTGACCTCAATGGCGCCCAGTTCCAGGATACTGGGGTGCCTGGACCAGCGGCTGTATTTATCCGGATTGTGAAAGGTGACGTAGCCCATGATCAGATTTTCCCGGCGGGCAATGTAGACTAACCCGTCATCGGAGGCTGCAATTTCAATTAAAGCCTTGTGCTGTTTGTGTGGTTCACGGAAAATGCACAAGTCCCGGGACATTTCCAACCGGGCTAGAAAATCCGCATCCACGGGCCCTTCAATAACAAAGGTGTCCTCCCGTTGTGCATAGTTCGCGGGTTGGTTATGGTTCGAGGTCATAATGACCACCTTTTTGTTTTTGATCATAGGATACATGTTTATTATTCTCATTATATATTTTTGATCAATTCAGGTAAACAATGGATTTGAGATAAGCTGAAAAGAATAATAGTAAAAAAATAATATAAATTACTAAAAATAGGAAGGAATTTGCCCCTTTCATACCGAATTATTAAGGCAATAAATGGAAAATTAATAATCGCGAGGATGGTGAAAGGATTGGGCGGCAAGCTTCATTCCCTCACGGATGTTTTAAAAAAGACTTTGTTTTTCTTTGAATCTTTATCCGTGGCTGAATTAACTCCCTACGTGCATAGGCAGATGCTGGAGGATTACTCCAGGGAACAAGTTGAGAAAAAAGTGCGTTTATGTCTTGAGCAACACAAGTGTTTCAGCAGCGCCGACGGATATATATGGATTTTGAATCTTGAGGGGCAGCGGGAGAACGATCAATTTTACAATCTTTTGCTTAAAAAGCAAAAACCACTTAGTTTCAACGAGCTATCCAAAAACGGGAACAAGAAAAAAAAGCACAAGCTGGTATCGGAACAGGCGTCGTTAATCAGCGACGGAAGGTTTATCCAACTGGAAAACGGCTTATGGGGCCTGACAGAGTGGGAGGTGGAAACCGGTAACTATTCACTTAAACATTTAATCATCAAGGCGTTGAAAATTCATCCCACCGGCCTTTCCCTGGCCCAGTTATGCGATGTGGTCGGAACATGGAGGGAGACTGGAAAGAACGAAATCCTGGGGGTACTGGTCAAATTTCCTTATTTCGAAGAAATCGGCAACGGCGTATGGTGTTATAATGCCGAAACCAGGGTGGTCTATGACCGCATCTTGAAACGGTACCTGGAAGCCCTGCAACGACAAAAAGAGAGATGGCACAGGGACCGGGAGCGTTGGGCAGGCAAAGTAAAAAACTTGCAACAGCAGCTGGCTGAAGTAACAGCGTCCCACCGGGAGGCCGCTGCCGCTCTGGCTTTGCGCCAGGGTGAAATGAACCGCATGGAACAGATGGCTACGCAAATGGCCGAAAAGGATTTGCTGCTTGCCCTGAGGAAAAAAGAAATTTACCGTTACAAGGAACATCTTCAAAAACTGGAATCCAAGGCCAACAGTATCCTGTACCAGTGCCGCCTGTGGGTGAAAAGGGCCCGTGAGAGCGAAGCGGAAAACAATGAGTTGCGGGAAGCGTTGAAAAGGAACCAATCCGGTTTGGAATCCATGTTTACCAAACTGCAGCAATACAAGGAGCGGGACCGGGAGAATAAGGCTAAAATGTTGGAGATGAAGGAAGCCCACGCGGAACGTATTGCCGAACTACAAACCGAGATCGTCAATTTAAAGCAAAAATTGGAAAGACTTCAGGAAAGCAAAGACCAGGAGGTAAAGATTTGGCGGGATGAAATCAACGCTTTGAGCGCCGATTTAAAACATTCCATGGCTGAGGGTGAAAGATTGAACCGGTCACTGCGCTTGGCCCAGCAGGAACTGATTAGAGTGAAAAACGAGTACAAGGCACTGGAAATGCAACTGGCACATCCGCTGGTACGGCTGGTGGCCAAATTCACGGGCAAGTTTAAAAAAGCCTCTCAACAGATTGTTTAGAGATACCGCAAGGTATCTCTTTTGAGTTTTGTCGTTATATGATATATTTAAATTATCTGATAAAAAGAGGTGCGTAGTAGTTGTCTGTAACCAATAACGGCGCAATCATATTAAAAAATCAAGTTCTCGTTGATGTGGGCATCAACCCGATGAGCCAAAAATTTTATATTGAACTGGAACCGCCCAGCTTGTTGAATAACCAGGCGGACGTCGACAGATTGATTAAAAGTTTGGATAACCATTATCATAACCCTGTTGTCCCGCTGGCAATGATGAACAAAGTCAGCGAGGTGCTGCGCCGGGCCGATTGGCGTGTAACCGTTACACTTGCCCGGTTCGGTGAAAGCTGGAAACTGATCGACATTGAGCCTGGCGATACTACCGGGCATAATTTCGGGTTGGCAATAGACCTGGGGACCACTACCGTGGTTTGTTACCTGATTGATTTGAATTCCGGGGAAATAATTGGCGTTGCGGCTGATTATAATGGACAGGTTGTACTGGGTGAAGATATTCTTACCAGGATTTACCGGGCCAGCGATCCCGGGGGCATTAAAATTATGCAAAGCGCGGTTGTCGATACGTTGAATAATTTAATTTCCCGCTTGGAGCGGGAACATAAAATTAATCGCCTGCAAATTTATGCCGCCGCTGTCGGAGCCAATACCACGATGATGCACTTACTGCTGGGGCTTGATCCCTCCCGCATTTGCATGGCGCCGTATATCCCGGTTATCAATTTGCCGGGCTTTATGCGCGCGTCCGAGATCGGCCTGCTTGTCAACCCCCACGCCCCTCTGTATTGCTTGCCAAGTGTCGGTAGTTACGTGGGTGGCGACATTGTGGGCGGCATTCTGGCCAGCGGTTTGCATAAAAAACCCGAATTGGCCCTGTTTGTCGATATTGGTACAAACGGGGAGATGATCCTTGGCAACCGCGACTGGCTTGTGGCATGCGCCGGGGCGGCGGGTCCCGCGCTGGAAGGCGGTGTGGCCCGTCACGGGATGCGGGCGGAACCGGGAGCGGTTTACCAGGTGCGCATAGACCCGGAAACCAAAAAGGTATCATATTCAACCATCGGCGGGCAAAAGGCCCGGGGAATTTGTGGTTCGGGACTGATAGACTGTCTTGCCGAATTGTTGTTGGCCGGCATTATCAACCGGGCGGGCAAATTCAAAGGTGATCAGAAGGAATTCGTGGTGGTGCCGGCTTCCGAGTCCCAGACCGGGAAAGACATTACTTTTACCCAGGTGGATATCGATAATATTATGCGCACCAAGGGTGCCGTCAACGCGGCGCTGGAGGTGATGCTTGAAGGAGTGGGATGCCAGCTGGCTGACATAGAAACATTTTACGCCGCTGGGGCATTTGGCCAGTATCTCGACCTGGAATCCGCCATTACCATAGGACTTTATCCCGATTTGCCCAGGGAGCGGATGATCCGGCTGGGCAACAGTTCCGGGGAGGGGGCGAGGCTTGTACTGATTTCGGACCAAAGCAGGCGGGAGGCAGAAGAAATCTCACGAGGTATAACTTATTTTGAGCTTAATGCCAGTGAAGTGTTTATGAATAAGTTTGTTGGCAGTAAATTTTTACCACATACCAATCTGGATTACTACCCCACGGTCAAGGAAAAAATGTTTCGCCGGGGGCTTTTACAGGAGTAAGACGGAACAACCAGAACACTGGTATATAAACAAACTCCAGGGCGCGGAATACCCGGGAGTTTTTTATTTAACCTGTGTATGTTCCGTAATAAATAAAAAAAATAATAAATATACTAAATTTACACTCCTTGGGGCAGCATATTTTTTACCGGTTTTTTCACCGGAAGCTTGTACAGTAGGAGGTGTATTAGCATTGATATATTTTGATAACGCCGCCACCTCCTGGCCCAAGCCGCCTGAGGTAATGGAGGCGATGCGTCATTGCCTGGAAGAAGTGGGAGCAAATCCGGGACGGTCCGGGCATAAAATGTCCCTGGCCGCGGGGAAGATTGTTGACGCGACCAGGGAAGCCATCGCTGCGCTGTTTAACATTTCCGAGCCCGACAGGGTTATTTTTACCTTCAATGCCACGGATGCGCTGAATATGGCGATCAAAGGGACGCTGAATTCCGGCGACCATGTCATTACCACTTCTATGGAACATAACTCGGTAACCAGGCCTTTATACGGGTTGCGCCATCAAATCGAGGTAACCAAGGTGCAATGCAAAGACGATGGTACGCTGGACCTGCGTGATGTTAAGAAAGCGATCCGGCCCAACACCAGGGCTATCATAATGACGCACGCGTCCAACGTTTCCGGCACGGTAATGCCGGTTCGGGAAGCGGGCGCACTGGCCCGGGAGGCGGGAATAATTTTTATTGTTGACGCTGCTCAGACCGCCGGTATCCTGGATATTGACGTGGAAAAAATGAAAATCGACCTGTTGGCCATGCCCGGGCACAAGGGGCTGATGGGGCCACCCGGAACGGGTGTGCTTTATGTGGGGGAGCGCGCGCAAATGAAACCGTTTCGCGAGGGAGGGACGGGCAGCAAGTCGGCGGTCGCCGGACAGCCCGAAGAGTTGCCCGAAAAATATGAAAGCGGCACGTTAAATTCAGTTGGTATTGCCGGGCTGGGCGCGGGGGTTAATTTCATCCGCAAAATATCACTTTCAAAAATCCGTGAGCATGAAAGAATGTTGACCGCCAGGTTCATTCAAGGCGCGCGCAAGATACCCGGGTTAAAAATATTCGGACCCGATGAAAATACGGAGCGGGCGCCGGTGGTTTCCTTCTTGTTGGAAGGCAAGGATACCGGGGCGGTGGGGGGTGCCCTGGACCGCTGGTACAACATCGCTTGCCGGGCGGGTTTGCATTGCTCTCCCGACGCGCACCGCACGCTGGGTACATTTGAAAGCAAGCTGGTGAGGTTTAGTTTCTCTTACTTTAATCAAGTGGAAGAGGTGGATTTTGCTTTGCAGTGTCTAAGAGACATCAAGGAAAGGGATCTTTCCGGCGTTGATGGCGGTTGTAACTGTTAAAGGTAGTAAAAAACCGCCCGGAACACCGGGCGGTTTTCAGATTAATCCACTTTTACGTGTTCGTAAATCCATTCTACAATCGTTTCCAGAGGTGTGCCGGGGGTAAACAGTTCCGCCGCCCAGCCGCCTTCCTTGAGTGCCTTAACGTCGGCTTCGGGAATAGTGCCCCCGCCGATGACTATAATGTCCCCGGCCCCGTTTTCCCTGAGTAGCTCGGTAACCTTTGGGATCAAAGTCATATGCGCGCCGCTGAGGATGGAAAGGCCGACAACGTCCACGTCTTCCTGGATGGCTGCTTCCACTATTTGTTCCGGAGTCTGGTGCAGCCCGGTATAAACCACTTCCATACCGGCATCCCTGAGGCCCCTGGCAATTACTCTGGCTCCCCGGTCGTGTCCGTCCAAACCGGGCTTGGCGACTAACACCCTAATTTTTCTTGCCATTATCTATCCTCCTCTTGTTCTTAGAAAGTTGGTTTTTCTTTATACTCACCGAATACTTCGCGCAAAGTCTGAACAATTTCACCCTCGGTAGCATACGCCCGCACGCAATCAAGAATGTAGGGGATCAGGTTATCCGTTCCCTGGGCGGCCTGTTTTAGAGCGTCCAGGGTATCCCGCACCAGGAGGTTGTTGCGCTCGCGGCGTAGTTTTTGTACTTTTTCCACCTGTTTACGTTCAATTGCCGGGTCGATGGTCAGGATTTCAATGTCAAGCTTTTCGTCGGGGTCAACGAATTCATTGACCCCCACCTGAATTCGCTGTTTTTTATCGATGGCGCGCTGGTACTGGTAAGCGGCGTCGGCAATTTCCTGCTGGAAAAAGTTCTGTTCGATGCAGGCCAGAACGCCGCCCCGGCGTTCAATTTCTTCGAAATATTTTTCCGCTTCTTCTTCCATCTTGTTGGTCAGCGCTTCCACGTAATAAGAGCCGGCCAGGGGATCGATTACGTTGGCGACCCCGGTTTCGTAGGCGATGATTTGCTGCGTGCGCAGCGCGATCTGCACGGACTTTTCCGTGGGCAGGGCCAGCACCTCGTCCATAGAGTTGGTGTGCAGGGACTGGGTGCCGCCGAGCACCGCAGCCAGGGCTTCATAAGCCGTGCGCACAATGTTGTTTTCCGGCTGCTGGGCGGTCAAGCTGCAGCCCGCGGTTTGCGTATGGAAGCGGAGCAGCCACGATTTGGGGTTTTTGGCTCCGTATTTTTCTTTCATCCGCCGGGCCCAGATGCGCCGTGCCGCGCGGTACTTGGCGATTTCTTCGAAAAAGTCAATATGCGAGTTGAAGAAAAAAGACAATCTTGGGGCAAAATCATCGACGTCCAGGCCGGCATTGATTCCAGCCTCAACATAGGCAAAACCGTCCGCCAGGGTAAAGGCCAGCTCCTGGACGGCGGTTGATCCCGCTTCCCGGATATGGTAGCCGCTGATGCTGATGGTGTTCCATTTGGGTACGTGCTTGGAAGCGTATTCAAAGATGTTGGTAATTAGTCTCATGGATGGCTCCGGTGGGAAAATCCATGATTTTTGAGCAATATATTCCTTTAGAATATCATTTTGGATGGTGCCCGTGAGTTTTTCCGATGGCACTCCCTGTTTTTCGCCGGTGGCGATATACATGCACCAGAGGATGGACGCCGGCGCGTTGGTGGTCATGGAAGTACTGACTTTATCCAGAGGGATGCCGTCAAACAAAGTTTCCATGTCGGCCAGGCTGTCGATGGCCACCCCGACCCGCCCCACTTCACCAAGAGAACGCGGATGATCGCTATCATAACCCATGATGGTGGGCATATCGAACGCTACGCTTAATCCCGTTTGGCCTTTCTCCAGCAGAAATTTGTAACGCTGGTTTGATTCCTCGGCGGTGGCGAATCCGGCAAACTGGCGCATGGTCCATAAGCGGCCACGGTACATGTTATGCTGGACGCCCCTGGTATACGGGTACTCCCCGGGAAAACCCAGGTCCCGCAGATAATCAAAGTCCCGGATTTCTTCTGGGGTGTAAATATCATTTACCTGCATGCCGGATACTGTTTCGAATCTAACGTCACGGTCTTTTCTTTTCATTCTTTCGGTCAGCCATTTTTCCCTGGCGACTTTTATTTCATCCATCTTGCTCCCCGACATGTAATCAATGCCCCTTTCTTAGTGTTTATTTTTAATGTTTAAAAATCTTTCCACTAATTTACGCGACTCGGTATAGGGGTCGGCCTTGCGGTCGGCCAGGTCGTCCAGCAGGCCGTTCAAGCTACCGTTTTGATTTAAATAACCCCAGAGGTGCCGGCGCAGCTCATCCTCAACCATTTCCATCAGTTCCATACACACCCTGTTGCGTACGGTTTCCCTCAACTCGCCGCTACTCCGGGTAGATTCAAAGTGCCGCCTGATGAGCGACCAGAGATTCTCGATGCCGTCCTTGGTCACCGTGCTCGTTTCAATTACGGGCGGGCGCCAGCTTGATTTGTAACGCGGGCTCATATCCAGCATTTGCTCGATGTCGGTGACGATTCTTTTGGTGTTGCCCAGGTCGGATTTGTTGATTATGAAGATGTCGGCTATTTCCATGATGCCTGCTTTAATGGTTTGAATGTGATCACCGGCACCCGGGGTAAGCACCACCAGGGTGGTATCGGCGTAATGCATGATGTCCAGTTCACTTTGGCCGACGCCCACCGTTTCAATGATAATGACCTGGCAACCATAGGCGTCCAGTACCTTGACCACGTCCTTGGTGGCGCGGGCCAGTCCGCCCAGGCACCCCCTGGTTCCCATGCTGCGAATAAACACGCCTTTGTCCAGCGCATGCTCCTGCATTCTAATCCTGTCGCCCAAAAGGGCGCCGCCGGAAATGGGCGAGGTGGGGTCGACGGCAATTACTCCCACTTTAAAATTGTGCCGGCGTGCCTGTTTAATTAATTCATCGGTTAATGAACTTTTACCCGCTCCGGGCGAGCCGGTTACGCCGATAACGTGGGCGCGGCCCGTATGGGGATAGATTCGACTGAGCAATTCCTGCTTACCTTCCCCGTCGTTTTCAATTAATGTAATAATTTTGGCCGCTGTGCGCCTGTCACCCTGAATAAGCTTGTTAACGTCCAACATGTTTTTCACCTGCCCGGGTCAGTATTCTATGCCTTTTCGCGCGGGTACACCCTGGTAATACGGGTGCTTGACCAGGGTGACGTCGCTGACCAGATCGGCATGCTCCACTATTTTCCTGGGCACGTACCGGCCGGTAAGAATCAACTCCACATGGTCCGGCTTGGTTTTGATCAGGTTCAGCACCTCTTCAACATCGACCAGGTTGAAATCAAGGGCGACATTTATTTCGTCCAGAATCACCAGGTCGTAATGTCCTTCCCGGATCACTTTTTGAGCTGTACTCAGCCCCTGCCTGGCCAGGTCGATATCGGCCTGCGACGGGTTTTCTTTGCTTACAAACGTTTCCAGGCCACTTTGCACGATAATCAGACTGGGCAAGTATTTTTCGGCGGCCTGGAGTTCGCCGTATTCTTTACTGCCTTTCATAAACTGGAGCATAAACACCTTGTATCCATGACCTATTGCCCGTAAAGCCTGGCCCAGAGCTGCGGTCGTCTTACCCTTGCCGTTTCCGGTATAAACCTGCACCAGGCTTTTATTTAACCGGGGTCGGGACACGGGAACACCTCCCTCCCATGAGCAAGCATGAAAAATCAAATTATTTTAATTATTTTATAAGCAAGAATCATGCCTTTTAAGCGGAAAGCCGAATTAGGGTATTGTATCAAAAACTCCTTGGAAAATCCCGACTTGCATATTGCTATGTTTTGATTATCGCAGCGTTTATAAAGGAAGCCCATCACTAAAAAACAAAATCTTTGTAGCTGATCGTAGACATGTGTCAATGCGTCAAAAACGCTGCTCCCCGGGCTGGGTAACCGCTATAAAAAAAATGGTTGGAGAAAATATTTCCTCCAACCACTACGAACAGTTAATTATTGCTTATAAATTTTGTTTTTAAAAAATAAGTAAAAGAGAGGGCCGATTATAAAAAACCAACCGGCAAAAATTGCCCAGGTTACCGCCTCCAGTTTCGACCGGCCGTTTTTACGCGCGTCAAGGCCCACCCAGATACCTGAGCAAACCATAATGGCAAGCACTGTCACATTAAAAATAATACTGATTATCATTAAATTGTCCCCGTTCAATTTTTTTCCTCCTGAATTATATCCCACCTGGGACACCTGGCGCCCCAGCGCCCGATGACGCGATCTTCCTCGTAAATCTCAGCGATTTCGCAGGAGTTGGGGCAGCCGTCGCATTCAAAGCTGCTGGTCCGGTAGGTCAGGTCGGAGATAAAGAATCCCTTGAAATTAGTGGTTTTATTGTTTAAAGCCATTTCTTCCCGGGCCAATAAGGCCGCCCCCACCGCGCCGATAACGTCGTGGTGCGGCGGAATTTGCACTTCCATCCCCAATGCACGTTCAAAAGCGGCCTTAATTCCCGCATTGGCGGCCACTCCGCCTTGAAAAATAACCGGCGGCAGGATTTCCTTGCCCTTGCCGACGTTGTTTAGGTAGTTGCGTACCAGGGCTTCGCACAACCCGTTGATAATGTCTTTCAGGGGGTGCCCCATTTGCTGCTTGTGGATCATGTCTGATTCCGCGAATACCGTGCACCGCCCGGCAATGCGCACCGGGTTCGTCGATTGCAGGGCGAGTTTGCCGAACTCGTGGATGGGGATCCCCAGCCGCGCCGCCTGCTGGTCCAGGAACGAACCAGTCCCGGCGGCGCAAACCGTGTTCATCGCGAAATCCGTAACTACACCGTTTCTGATAATTATTATTTTCGAATCCTGCCCGCCTATTTCAAAAACCGTTTGCACGGCGGGGACGAAAAAAGTGGCGGCGACGGCGTGGGCGGTGATTTCATTTTTGATAACGTCCGCACCAACCATTACACCAGCCAGGTAGCGGCCGCTACCCGTTGTGCCCACTCCGCATATTTCGATGTCACCTGGTAAAGATTGCTTAATTTCTTTCAATCCGGACTGGATGGTTTCCACCGGCCGTCCTTTGGTCCGCAAATAAAGGCCTGCCAAAATTGTTCCGGCCTCGTCCTGTACTACAATATTGGTGCTGACGGATCCAACATCTATGCCAAGATAGGCTTTCATCAAAGTCACTTCCTTGAATGATTGTATAATGAGCCATTACAAGGCACTGGCGGGACGTAGAATTTTACCGGTTTTTCTTAGTAATTTTTTGCGTTTCATTAAGTCGACAAACGCTTCCAGCCTGGTGGTCATTCCAGCCTTGCCGGTCTGCTCGTCAAGGAAAAAGGTGAGCACCGGTATATTATAATCTCTACTAACCGAGGTCAGAATTGTTTTGGCCACTATTTCCGGGATACAGGTAAAGGGCGCCAGCTGGATCACCCCGTCGAAATTTCGTTTTGCATACAGCACTGTATTACCGATGGAATCCCTGCCGTGTCCGCCGATTAATTCGGGCAAGTAGGGCATCGCGGCGTCCTTGACGGTCATGCCTTCAACGGTTTCTTTCCAGGTATTGTCCCTTGTCCACCCGGTTAAAAACATGGACCGCTCCACTTCTACACCTAAATTACCCAGCGTTTCCTCAATTTCCAGGTTGCTGGCCGGTTCCAGCAAAACGTAAATTTCTCCAACAATGCCCACCTTGAGAACCAACCGCTCAGGATCCTGTGGAATTTTATATATTTCTTCCAAGGCCGCCTTTTCGGCTTCGATAATTTCATCCATGGTATAGGCGGCGTCTATCCATTCCAACACTTTCTTATATGTTTTGGTGGTGGTGCCCGGCGTTAATTCCCTGGGCCTAACGACATGGGTGGCTTTTTCCGCGTTATCCAGGGCCTGCAATTTACGCCAGGCTCTTTTGATGCATTCGATAATTGATTTGATCGACAACCGCTTCGGGTTAAGCTTATAGACGTTGCGAATAAAATTCAATGGATATAACCTCGGCGGTTCAAAAACAATCATTTCCACGGGATGGCCCATGTCATGCAGAATTCTTTTGTGCAATTCGGCGTATAGCCCGGCCCTGCACGGACCAACACCGCCTGAGGTCACCAGAACGTTAGCCCCTTTTTCAATTGTTTCCAGGTAGGTGCCCATTAAAATTTTTAGTGGGAAACAAGCGAATTCTGGAGCGTATTGCACGCCCAAGTTTAATGTTTTGCGGCTGGGGCGGGGAGGCAGTACCACTTCGTTGCCAAGATCGTTGAGCAACATTTTAAACGTACGGTAGGATTCACCCATGTGCGGGAAGGTAACCTTGCGCATCATTGTTCGCTCCTTTTTTTGCGTTTTACCATGTCCACAAAAGCTTCCAGCCTTGTGCCCAGCCCTGCTTCACCGCTGTGTTCATCTATGGTCAAGCTCATAAATGGAATTTTGTTGGACCCGTTATTAATTTGAATGAATTTATCCAGTATGGAATCCGGTCCGCACCCGAAGGCCGTAACGTGAATAATTCCGTCTATGTCTTTGCGCCCGGCAAAATAATAAGCCGCCCGTAGGGTTCGATCGGTGAATGTCCAGAATAGCCTTTTCCCCAACTTATACCGCTGCAACTTTAAAAGCAGGGGGTGTAGGTTGTCTACGGTTACAACGTTAATGCCCATGCGGCGCAATTTGCCGATGATGTCTACGCTGATATACTGATCATGGATGGTGTAGGGATAACCTACAATGGCAAAATTCAGGCGACCGTCGCCGGTGACCGGTTTGATTTTTTTATGATTGAAGATGATATCAATTGCTTCTAATGGCTGAAAGCCGCGGCGCAATATTTTTTGAAACCTTAGCTGGGCCATTCTGGCTTTTACATACGCCTTGAATATTTTAAGCGATTTGGCGTTCAATAATTTTCCAACCGAATAAAAAGCCTTAAACAGAGCATTGCGCCGGGTGCGCGTGTCAATGCGCACATCAATAATCGGCGGCATATTTTCCAGGCCGTAACGGACCATGTCCGGCAGGCCCAGAAATTTTGGGCAATAAACTGTCTTATTGTTTAAACAAACAATGCGCGGGATGAATAAGTAATCAACCTTATCTTTTAAGGCGATGGCGTGGCCAAAAAAAACCTTGACCGGTACGCAGGCGTCGGCTAGAGCCTCGCGCACTCCATTGTCCAGTAATTTTTTGGTCGTTTTTCCGGAGGAAACCACCTGTGCCCCCAGTTCCTCGAAAAAAACCTTCCACATGGGGTAATATACATAATAAAACAAAGCGCTGGGTATACCGATACGGATCATTTATATTCCTCCATGTAAAACATTTGTTTACGTTATTTTCAGGTAATACCCAAAAAATGCCCAAACATCTAATATATTCTTATCTTGATATTCTTTTTGATTGAAAAAATTCCTTTCTAAATTTCAACAAAAAATACAGCTTGCCGTGCCCCGGTTACTTCTGTACATTTTACCGGCCGGGGTGTCACTTGAATTTTATATTTAAATTTAATCGTTTGAATGTAAATATATGCTTGTCCTTTTGGCAGGGGCTGACAAGGTGCTGTAGAATATATGGATGAGTTGAAAAAAAATTGGAGGTATTTACGCTGGCCGGGTTTAAGATGATACAATCGGCAAGAAAACACAAATTCGGCCCAGAGACAGGAGAAGGAGGTACGGCATGTCTGCCCAAATTAATTTAAACCCCGCGCACGGGAAAGCCATTGAAGAATTCGCCCGTTTAAATCCTGAATCCATGGCGGATAAGGCTATGGTCAGTTATGAACGGGATAAATCCTTTTTTACGGTACCTTTTTTGGGTAAGGAATACCGGGTTTACTACCCCAGCGGTAGGGTGATGTATTGCAACGAGCAGGGGGAGGTACCGCAGGCCTTTCAAATAGTATTGCTGCATTACCTTGCCAAGTGCAGCAACAGGATGCCGGAAGGGTCCAAGGTGGCCTTCAGAGAACTGCCGAGCGGTTCCATTTATGTCGGACCATTTACCAATCGCTCCATCAAACCTTTGGTTTCCATTTTTGGCTCTAATCCGAATAAACTGGTGGAGGCGGCGGTAAAACTTGGCGGGTGGAAGGAAGATCTTGGGGATGTGGCCGTTACGGTGCCGGTATTGCCCAAAATTCCAATCACTTTTGTATTGTGGGAGGGTGACGATGAATTTCAGCCATCGGGCAATGTTCTCTTTGACGTTTCGGCTTCCAGTCACTTACATACGGAAGATTACGCGCTGTTACCGGGACTTGCCGTCTGGGAACTGAAAAAGGCGGCCCAAATTTAATTGCTGGGGGATGGATAAATGCCCGAAGAAAAAACAATTTCTACGGAAACAATTTATCAGGGTAAAATCATTTCCGTGCGCAAGGATCAGGTAGAGTTCCCCGACGGCAGGTCCGGGGCAAGGGAGGTGGTGGACCTGGCCAGTGCGGTGGCTGTTGTTGCCGTCACCGACAAACAGGAAGTATTGCTGGTTAAGCAATATCGCTACCCCACTGGCCGTGAACTGCTGGAAATCCCCGCTGGAAAGGTGGAACCGGGTGAAAACCCGCTGGATTGTGCTAAAAGGGAGTTGGAGGAGGAAACGGGTTATCGAGCGGTATACTGGCGTCAAATAGGCGCATTTTTTACTTCGCCGGGGTTTTGCACTGAAAAAATATACTTGTATTTCGCCGGCGGTTTAACCCCGCATAACCCCAAGTTGGACCCTGATGAGTGTATTGAAGTACATTTGGTACCGCTGCGGGATGCATTTCAGATGGTTAAAAACGGCGATATACACGATGCCAAGACCATTATCGGCCTTTTGACTGCGGAAAAGATGGTAAATAAATAGCCCCTCAAAGCCGGGGCTATTTTATGCGCTTGCACCGATACGATCGTACCTGGAAAGTGTCACACCGTCCGGACCTAATTTGGCGATAAGCGGGCCGCCGGTCAAGTGATCGGGGGTTTCAAAAAGTACTTGGTCCATAATTCTGATTTGAGCCCGCTGCATGGCTGCAGCCAAAACGAAAGCTTCAGGGTTGTGACCGGCGCCGGCGTGAACGAACCCGGAACAGGTTCCCAGTACAACAACACTGCCGCCGGCTACCACTTCGGCCCCCGGGTGAACGTCGCCCAAAATGGTGATATGGCCGCGGTAGGTCACTCTGTGCCCTGATCTTAAAGTGCGTTTAATCAGCAGCGCATGTTCGCCGGGCGAGGTATGGTTTTGGTCAGCAGACTTGGGGGGTCGGGCATTCGGGCGTTGTCCCTTGATCCAGTGAGCACCCGGGACAGGTATGAGCCCGTATCCTTTGCATATTGCTTCCAACTCGCTTTGCTCTTCCGGAACAAGCTGTTTTCCGGCATACAATGTAAATTTGGCGCCGGTAAAAAAGCCGCGGGCCGATTCCATCTTATTAATCAGACCGCTTTTAATATCCTCAAAATTTCGGTTGGGATCCAGCAAAATAACCAAACCCTGTGGCGTTCCTTTGATGTTGACTGCTTCTTTCGGCAAATGCCAACCTCCTTTTCCAGGATATGCATAAAATTTTCGATAAAAAAAATCATTTTCCTGCATTTTTATATGCCATTGTCGCGTTAAATAAAATCTTGGCGTTACTTTTGTAAACCAAAAAGTGTTACCATTTGTAACATTATAATTAAAAATTTAAGCATGCACGAGCTAGATTATTATAACTGCCTTAATGGGCATTTAACGGGTGTGTACAATCTTAAGATTTAGTTGTTAAAATATTTCCATAAGTCAAAATTTTTAGCGAGGTGGTCTGCGTGTTTTATCCGGAAAGCACAAGCTATTTGGCCGGCAAGTCAAAAAAGGAGGATTACACCGCTGAAAAAATTCTTAACACTATTTTTGAGAACAGCAACGAGGGCCTGCTGGTTATCGGGGAGAACGGCGAGGTCCGGCAGGTTAATAACGCTTTGGCTTCAGCGCTTAAAACTACTCCGGATAAAATGATTGGCAGACTGCTGACTGACGTTTGTAAGCATAACGGGCTGCGAAGATTGATTAAGGTCGTTAATAGCGGGGTGCCGGAATTCGGGAAATTGGATAGCATTGACGGGCGCAGTTTTTTGGCTGACTATATCCCGATTATCAGTAATCAGCTTATCCAAGGGGCTTTGGCCAAGATCATTTTTTTGACTCCCGAACGTGAACCGGGGTACGGACTCGGAGAAGGGGTCAGGAAGAAAAAGCAAGCATCCCGTAATGGTTTGACAGTGTTTTACACCGTGGACCACATTATCGGCAACAGCCCGCAAATGATCGACCTGAAAGAAACATTGCTCAAGGTTGCACCGCGTAATTCCACTGTTTTAATCACGGGTGAGAGCGGTACGGGAAAGGAGCTTTTCGCCCAGGCCATTCATGCCGCGAGTTTGCGCCGTTCGGGGCCCTTTGTTAAAATAAATTGCGCTGCCATTCCAGATACCCTGTTGGAGTCTGAATTTTTTGGATATGAAGAAGGGGCGTTTACGGGCAGTAAAAGGGGAGGTCAAATTGGAAAATTGGAAAAGGCCAACGGTGGAACAGTATTTTTGGATGAGATAGGTGATTTGTCCTTTTCACTTCAAGCCAAGCTGCTGAGATTTATCCAGGATAAAGAAATCCAAAAGCTTGGCGCGAGTGAAACCAAAATGTCTGATGTCCGCGTTGTGGCGGCAACCAATGTTAACTTGGATCAAATGGTTAAATATAAAAAGTTTCGCGAAGACCTGTATTACCGGTTGAATGTGGTTAACCTCTCCATTCCGCCCCTCAGGGAAAGAAAAGAGGATATTCGCGCGCTGGTTGATTGCTTTATTGAAAAATACAACCGGTTATTCGGTATACAAGTAACAGGGTTGACCCAGGAAGTAGAGACAATTTTTCAAAGGTATTCATGGCCCGGAAATGTAAGGGAATTGGAAAATGTCATCGAACGCGCTTTCAATGTGATTGAAGGGAACGTGATTTGTAAAAAACATTTACCCGCCCAACTTGCTAATATACTTGGCAGTGAAGGGTCGAACCGGGAATCGGAGGATTTTCAGCAAGAGAACGGTTTTTCCCTGACGCTTTCGGAAGGGCAAACTCTGGCGGAAATTATGGACCAGGCTGAAAAAATCATCATTTTGCAGGCGCTGATGAAGAGCAAGGGAAACAAGGCCAAGGCGGCACAGCTTCTGGGCATATCCAGACCCGGATTGTATAAAAAACTGGTTAAATACAACCTGGCTTAATTTAATTGTTTGTTGCAGAGTTGGCAAGGGGCGCGCCGGGCCGTTTAGACAGGGTTTCGTTCGTTTGTGGTACTACGTTGATGGTGCGGGTTTAAGTTAATAAAAATTATCACCGGATAGCTTACACAATGGTGTAGGCTTTTCTTTTTATTAACAGGGATGGTTTGCTACTTGTAAAAACGGGTTAACATTAATGTTTCGGGGTGCAACCGTTTAATGCCCCTTGCTGCCGCTGGGGAGTCGAAAATAGCAATTCGGGTCTCAATTTCGGCGTTTGGGGGTGGTCAAACATGTGGTTGCTTAATAATTGCTGGTTAAGTATTTAAACAAGTTGAAAGATTCAAAATGACGTGAAGGAGGGCGGGAAAGTGGATTTTAATTTAACCCGGGACCAAAAAATGATCAGGGATGTGGTGAGGGATTTTGCCGAGCAGGAAATTGCTCCTAGAGCAACTGAGATTGATCGGACTGGTACGTTTCCCCTGGACATTATCAATAAGATGTCCGAAATGGATTTGATGGGACTTCCTTTTCCCGAAGAGTACGGGGGAGCGGGAGCCGATTATGTCAGTTACTGCCTGGCAGTGGAGGAAATATCGCGCGCCTGCGGATCTACTGGGCTTACTTATGAGGCGCACATCTCGCTGGGATGTATGCCTATTTATCTCTTTGGAACGCAAGAACAAAAGAAAAAATACTTGACCATGTTGTGCCGCGGAGAATGTGTGGGAGCATTCGGTCTTACTGAGCCGGAAGCCGGTTCCGACGCCGGTGGAACGAAAACCACCGCCGAACTGGACGGGGATGAGTGGGTAATCAACGGCAGCAAGTGTTTTATTACCAACGCCAGTTACGCCAAGTTTGTCACCATCACGGCTGTTACTGATAAAACCAGGGGTAGAAAGGGTATTTCCGCCATTATTGTACCCACCGATGCGCCCGGGTTTACCATCAGGTCAAGCTATGAAAAAATGGGGCTACACGGTTCCAATACCACCGAGCTGTTTTTTGACAACGTTCGTGTACCCAGGGAAAACCTGGTTGGTAATTTAAACGAAGGGTTCAAGCAATTTCTCAAGGTTTTGGATGGGGGGCGCGTTGCCATTGCGGCGATGGCGGTGGGGATAGCCCAGGCCTGCCTGGATGCATCGCTTAAATATGCTCATCAAAGGGTGCAGTTCGGGCGAAGCATTTCCAAGTTTCAGGCTATCCAATTCAAGCTTGCCGATATGGCGGTTAATATTGAACTGGCCAGGCTGATGTATTTGAAAGCAGCCTGGTTAAAAGATAACGGCCAGCCCTATAGCAAAGAAGCCGCGATCGCCAAACTTTTCGCTTCGGAGATGGCTACCCGGGCGGCCCTTGATGCCATCCAAATTCACGGCGGCTATGGTTATATGAAAGAATTTCCGGTGGAGAGATACTTGCGCGACGCAAAACTGCTGGAAATCGGCGAAGGTACTTCCGAAGTGCAAAGGCTTGTTATTGCCCGCCAAATCGGTTGTTAGGATTTTAATCCGGGGATTCTTCATGGGAGGAAGTCGTAAATATAGAGAGTATTACATCCCCCTAAACGGGGCGGCTGAATCGCAGTCAAAAAATATTCGCTGAAGTAGCCATATTATGGCGTTTATCAAAGAAAAGGCATACGGTGGTTGAGATTATCGGGCACTTCGGCATATAGACGGTCATTGTCCTGGAACTGGTGCGGGATATGGAAAAGTGCGGCAAGATCTGCAGGAAAAAGGACCGCATGCCTGCCATTCTTTAAATATTAAAGTTATATCCAAATAATTTTTGATAATAGTCTTTTTTTTAATCAGTAGAAAGGATTTTAGGAAAACAATTTAGAATATTATAAACAGTTAGAATATTAACTAATTATTAGGAAAAAAAATAAATTTCCTGCATTCCGGGAAAATCTCACTGAAACATCGGGCAACTAATTAAAAATTTTTGAAGGAGGTCAATACTTTAATGAAAGCACCACAGTTTGAAGTCGGCAAAATTACAATGGGAGAGCTTGTTGATTTAATGGCGGATAAACTGGGTGATAATCTGGCGTTAATGTACCCCAAAAGACAGATCAAGCTCAGCTACCGTGAATTTCGGGATATTTGTAACCAGGTGGCCAAGGGGTTTATGGCTCTGGGGATTGAAAAAGGGGAACACATTTCCATTTGGGCCAATAATGTGCCGGAATGGATCTATACCCAGTTCGGCAGCGCAAAGATGGGGGCCGTGCTGGTGACGGTAAATACCAATTACCGTTCCTTTGAATTGGAATACTTGTTAAAACAATCTGATTCTACCACCATCATTCTGGTAAACGGTGTCAAGCAACCTGATGAGTACGTAAACATTATGTACGAGCTTTGCCCCGAGCTAAAAAATTGTGAACCGGGGAAATTAAACAGCGCCAGGCTGCCCAGGTTAAAAAACGTAATCTACATTGGCCGAGAAAAGATGCCGGGTATGTACAACTGGGACGATCTGATGGAAATGGGTAAAAGGATTTCCGACGAAGAACTGATATCGCGGCAGTCTTCTTTGCACCCGGACGAGGTAATCAACATGCAGTATACTTCCGGTACCACCGGGTTCCCCAAAGGTGTTATGTTAACCCACACAAACATTATCGGCAACGCTTTAAGCCAGGCGGAGTGCATGAATTTTACCCCCGATGATTGCCTGTGTATCCCCGTGCCGTTTTTCCACTGCTTCGGCTGCGTAATGGGAACCCTGCTTTGCGTGGTTTCCGGCGCAACCATGGCGCCGGTGGAATCGTTCAACGCGGTGAGTGTCCTGGAAACCATTGAAACCTGCAAGTGTACCGCTGTGCATGGCGTTCCGACAATGTTCATCGCTGAACTGGAGGAAATGGAAAAGAACAAGTATGACACCTCGTCGCTGCGTACCGGGATTATGGCTGGTTCCCCTTGTCCCATCGAAGTGATGAAGGCTGTGGTAAGTAAGATGGGCGCCAATGAAATTTGCATCACTTACGGGCAGACCGAATCATCTCCGGGAATAACCATGACCAGGACCACCGACCCCATTGAATTGCGGGTCAGCACGGTGGGAAGGGCGCTGCCCAACGTAGAGGTGAAAATTGTCAACCCGGAGACCGGCGAAGAATTGCCGCCCGGAGTGCAGGGCGAATTGTGCACCCGTGGTTATCACGTGATGAAGGGTTATTATAATATGCCAGAAGCCACGGACCAGGCCATTGACAGTGATGGGTGGCTGCATACGGGTGACCTGGCTGTAATGGATGAAAATGGTTACTGCAAAATAACGGGAAGATTAAAGGATATGATTATTCGCGGCGGCGAAAATATCTACCCCCGTGAGATTGAGGAATTTTTATATACCCATCCCAAAATCAAGGACGTTCAGGTGGTGGGGGTGCCCAGCCGGAAGTACGGCGAGGAAGTTGTTGCCTTTGTGCAGAAAAAACCGGGTGAGATATGTACTGAAGATGAAATCAAGGAGTTTTGCAAAGACAAAATTGCCCGGCACAAGATCCCCGCTTTTGTGATTTTCGTTGATGAGTATCCGACTACCGCCAGTGGCAAGATTCAAAAATACAAGTTGCGTGATACGGCCGTTAAAATCCTGGGGCGCGAAGAGGATGCAAAAATTGAAACGGCCTGATGATATGATTGAACGGAAAATTTTCGTGTTCAGCCTTGGTAACGTGTAGCAACGGGTTTTGATAATTGTGTTTATTCAGAACATATAAACGCTTGTTTACACTATTAAATTATTTTTATCAAAAAAGGCCTATAAAGCAAATTAGTGTAGTTATTCGTGGACGATAAATATTTTGGGCTTTAAATTTATTTGGTCCGTTTATTTTGATAAAAGGCAATTAAACGATCTAACCAACCAGTCAACTAACAATTCTGAAAAGTGGCTAAGTTTTTGCAATAATGAAAAGAGAAAAAACGGAGCAGTGATTTTTCCCGGCTGCAAGTAACATTATTTGAAAAAAGGAGGATTTAAATGAGCCAGACACACAATATGGGTGATTACGACAAGACCTATGCAGAATTTAAGTGGGAAGTGCCGGAATTCTTTAATTTTGCCAGGGACGTACTGGATAAATGGGCTGAAGACCCGAATAAGTTGGCCATTTGGTGGGTTGATGACGATGGTAATGAGGTAAAGAAAACTTTTGCCGAACTTTGTAAGAGGTCCCGTCAATTATGCAACGTATTGACTGAACAAGGGGTTAAGAAAGGCGATGTTGTTGTCGTTGTCATGCCGAGATTGATCGAGTGGTGGGAGACCAACATCGCCTGCTTGCGGATGGGTGCCGTAATCAGCCCGGGCACCACGCAACTGACGCCCAAGGATTTGAAGTACCGGTTTGATTCCGCTGAGGCTGTTTGCGTCATTACAGATCCGGAGAACGCCCCTAAAGTGGATGAAGTGCGCAACGAATGTCCTTCCGTAAAGAGCTTTATTTTGGTCGGCGGCAACCGAGATGGTTGGATCAACTACGAAGATGTCGTCAGCAGCGCATCCGATGATTTTGAGACCGCCAATACCCGCAGTGATGACAATGCCATCTTATATTTTACTTCCGGGACCACCGGTTATCCGAAAATGACTTTGCATACCCAGGCCAGTTACGGCATCGGCCATATTATCACCGGTAAATACTGGCTTGATTTAAGGCCGGATGATCTCCACTGGAACCTTTCCGACACCGGCTGGGCCAAAGCGGCCTGGAGTAGTTTCTTTGGTCCGTGGAACTGTGGCGCGGCGTTGTTCGTGCACCATACACCACGCTTTGACGTCAAGAAAACACTGAGTAACTTGGAGAAATATCCCATCACCACCATGTGCGGGCCGCCAACGGCTTACCGGATGTTCGTTCTGGAAGACCTTTCCCAGTATAAGTTTAAGACGTTGCGACATGTGGTAGCAGCGGGTGAACCGCTTAACCCCGAAATTATCGATACCTGGGAAAAGCATACCGGTTTAAAAATCAGGGATGGGTACGGGCAAACCGAAAGCGTGTGTATGGTCGGCTCATTCCCCTGCCTGGAAGTGCGCCCCGGTTCCATGGGCAAACCATCCCCGGGCTTTGTGGTGGAAGTAATTGACGATGAAGGTAATATTCTGCCCAGGGGCAAAGAAGGTGACATTGCCGTTCGGGTCAAGCCTGAAAGGCCGGTCGGTTTGTTCAAGGAATACTGGAAGAACCCCGAAAAAACCGCTTCCTCCTACCGGGGCGACTGGTATATTACCGGCGACCGGGCCATCAAGGACGAAGACGGTTACCTGTGGTTCGTAGGCCGGGCCGACGACGTTATCCTTGCCTCGGGCTACCGGATCGGGCCTTTTGAGGTGGAAAGCGCGCTGATTGAACACCCGGCGGTGGCGGAATCAGCCGTTGTATCCAGCCCGGACGAGGTCCGCGGCGAAGTGGTAAAAGCATTTGTTATTCTGGCGCCGGGTTACCAGCCTTCGGATGAACTGGTTAAAGAACTGCAAGAGCATGTGAAGAAGGTGACGGCTCCATACAAGTACCCGCGGAAGATTGAATTTGTCGATAGCCTGCCCAAGACCATCAGCGGCAAGATCCGCAGGGTCGAATTGCGTGAAAGGGAGTGGGCCGGTAAGAGATAACATAAGGTTTTATAAGTATAGGGTTTAATGCAAGTGGACGGGTTGAATCTAGGGTTGCCCGTCCTTTTTTATTTGATACCGCTATTTTTTAAATTTTAATCTTATAGCGTTTAAGTTTTTTATATAGCCCGGCCCGGGAAAGACCAAGCAGGGAAGCGGCCCTGTTTTTGTTGCCATGACAAGCTTTCAATGCGTTATTAATCGCCTCCCGTTCAATTTCCTCAATTAACTGGTGCAAACCACCGCGGCTGCCGGTCCCCTTGTACTTTTGCGAGCTTTGCAGGTACAATGGAAGATGCTCTTTGCGGATTTTGTCTCCTTCAAGAATATTAAACGCGCGTTCGATCACGTTCTCCAGTTCCCGGATATTGCCCGGCCAGCGGTGATTTCGGAGAACAGCCATCGCTTCCTGGTCTATTCCGCTAACCCGCAAGCCGAACTGCTTGTTAAATATTGCAATGAAATGTTGGAGCAATAAATCCAGATCATCAATCCTTTCGCGTAAGGGTGGAATGTTTAAAGACACCACATTGATTCGGTAGTACAGGTCTTCGCGAAACTCACCTTCGGCCACCATCTCTTCAAGGTTGCGGTTGGTGGCTGCAATAACTCTCACATCAATCCGGCGAGGCTTGGTGTCGCCAAGTCGTTCGATTTCCTTTTCTTGAAGTACGCGAAGCAGTTTTGCCTGCATTAAAAGAGGCATATCTCCGATCTCATCCAGGAAAATAATACCTTTGTCCGCAAGCTCAAATTTGCCCACATGGCCACCCTTTTTTGCACCGGTAAAGGCTCCTTCCTTGTAACCAAATAATTCCGACTCCAGCAAGTTTTCCGGTACTGCGGCGCAGTTAACCTTGATAAAGGGGCCGTGATTGCGCCCGCTTTCCGTGTATATGGCCTTGGCAAAAAGTTCTTTGCCCGTGCCGCTTTCGCCACGAATTAGTACTGTGGATTGGTTTTTTGCCACCCGTTTGGCTGTTTCCTTTAAAGTAACAAAGGCCGGGTTTTGCCCGATAATTTGGTCAAAGGTAAACCTGGACCGGTGTACTCGTTTTAGTTCACCTTTATAAAAAGCAAGCTGGCTGCGTAAATTGCTAATTTTCTCAGACAGGGCATACAAATCGGAAATATTTTTAAAAACGACGGTTCCCAGAGCGCCGACAATCTCTCCGTTTTTCCTTATGGGCACGCGGTTGGCAATGATTTCCTGACCGTTTAAGGTTGTTATATATCCATACTCGGGCTTGCCGGTTTCCATAGCTTTAGGGAAAATTGGGTTGTAAATTTCCTTGACATGCTTGCCGATGATTTCGTCTGCTTTTTTATTGAAAAAACTGGCAAAAGCCTGGTTGGCCATGGTAATTATATAATCTTTATTAACTGCCACTATTCCGTCGCTGGACAGTTCAAGGATGCTGGTCAAAGTTTCTTGCAACTCCCTGATTTCCTCGTTTTTAGTGGTCAGCTCGTTAATAATATTATGTATCTCGGTAACATCTTGAAAAACCGCTACCGCCCCTACGATATTGCCATTGATAATAATGGGAGTTCGGTTGGACAGGTAAGTACTGTTTTTCAAAGAAAGCCTGCAGCCTAATTGGGGCTGCCCGGCTTCCATTACTTCCATTAACCCGGTGGTTGGAAAAAAATCCCTGACGTGCCGGCCTAGAATTTCCCCGGCAGGTAGCTCAAGGAACTTTTCCACCTGGCGGTTACAAAAAATAATCTCACCTGAACGGTTTACAGCAACCACCGCGTTATTGGTTGAGTCAAGGATATCCCTTAAACTGATCTGCACATTTGTTTCAAACATGTTTGTTTACCCCGGGCCTTTCTGAATTTGTTTTGGTCCACGTTTCTATTTTTCTGCAAGTTCAAGCAAAACCCTGCAGTTAAAAAAATGGCTCATGTATTGGTTACTAAACATATCAGGCCCAAAAACCCGGGTTTGGCGTTCCTGTATTTTAAATTAACCTTAATTTGCGGGCCGCTTCCCGCAGCTCGGCCCGAAAATCGGGGTGCGCTATGGATATTAGTGCCAGCGCCCTTTCCCTGGCTGTTTTGCCGCGCAGTTTTGCTACGCCGAATTCGGTAACTATATGATCCACATCATTTTTAGAACAGCTTACCACTGCACCTTCCTTTAAAACCGGTACTATTTTTGATATGGTACCGTTTTTTGTGGTGGAGTGTAGTGCGATAAATCCTTTGCCGCCGGGGGAGCGAAGGCATCCCCGGGCGAAATCGGTCTGCCCGCCCGTGGCGCTGTATTGCCTTGGGCCAATGGTTTCTGAGGCGCATTGACCCAACAGGTCCACTTCAAGGGTAGTATTAATTGAGACCATTTTGTAATTTTTGCCGATTACGTAGGGATCGTTTACATAAGATACAGGGTGCATTTGTACCAAGGGATTGTCGTTAAGAAAGTCGTAAAGTCTCCTGGTGCCGGCCGCGAAACTTCCCACAATTTTACCAGGATGCAATGTTTTTTTCTTGCCGGTAACTGCTCCGCTTTCAATTAGATCCACCATTCCATCGGTTACCATTTCAGTGTGAATACCCAGATCTTTTTTACTTTTCAGGGCATGGGCCACGGCATTGGGCAAACCCCCGATGCCCAGTTGAATGGTGGAGCCGTCCTCGATCATCTCTGCAATATAGCACCCGATGATTTTATCTTCTTCGGTCATGGAAGGTATGGGAATTTCCGGTATGGGGGCGTTGCTTTCAACTATATAATCCACCTCGGAAATATGAATCAGGCTTTCTCCCAGGGTCCGGGGCATGTTCGGGTTAACTTCCAGCAATACAATCCTGGCTTCGGCTGCCGCGGTGGTGGTGTAGTCCACGGAGAGGCCAAAACTGAAATAACCCCTCTCATCCATCGGGGAAACCGTACCCATGAAAACATCCACCTGGACGTATTCCTGGAAAAACCGGGGATACTCGTGAAAATGGCCGGGCATGAAATCGGCCCAGCCCTCATTGACACCTTTCCGGTTTGTCCCGCTGGTGAACCAGGATACGTGCCGAAAACTTCCCGTCATGGCCGGGTCCAAGTATGGGGCTTTGTTTAGCGGTAGCATCTGGTGGATCTTAACCCCCTCAAGTTCATCCCTGCGTGCGGTCATGGCATTAACAAGGGCTACCGGTTCCCCGCACCCCAGGGGCAACACAACATTGTCCCCGGACTTGATAACTTTGACCGCTTCCCCGGCCGGGACTAGTTTTTGCTTGTATATCTCTTTTACTTTATTGCGTTGCACGGGGTAAAAAACCAACTTGTGTGCGCTGGATGAACGGGCCGGCTCAATGGATAGGTCGACTGACATTTGGAAGTTTCCTCCTTATCGATAAATTTTGAATAATTTGATCGATATCCATCGCAAAAGTTGTACCAAAAACTAAACATGCGGTTGCAACTCCTGTAGACATATGGCGAGCTTCTATAAATATCATATCAACCCGTGGTTGCCGGTTTGGGTTTAATGTAAACTTGGTGGACGCCCAACAGATAAAGATCCGCAGTAGCCAGTAAAATTGAAAATAACGCCGCTTCGTCTACGTTGTAGATATTGTCAACCAGGTATACATTTCATTTAAATTGCTTTTATAATGAGTTATTGATCAACAATTAATGTTGATGAAATATTTTTAAAATTACTTAATATTTATAAAACTATTGACGATGATTAATTTTTGAAATAATTTAATAATATAAACTGACTGAACGTTCAATCAGTATTTAATTGCGGGATATATCCACTTCGAGCCGGGAAGGGGGTGATTTGTTCAAAAAGCCTTGTCCATTTTAGTAGACATTGATAGATGCAACTGGGTTGAGTTTGATCCAGAAGCGCCCGGGTTTTGTGCAAGATTTTTTGCATAACTGTCTATAGCCGAAGATTTTTTATTTGTTGCCCCGGCGAGCTCTGCGCTGCTATTCCGCACTAATTCCGCATTGTAACGGAGATTTGGGCTGCACCTGAGTTGGTATAATTTTTGCTTAATTTCTAAAGTAATCAGGGGACTAATTTATTTATCTGGCTGGTATATGTTGCTTTTTTATAGTACTATTTTACTAGGAGCATGTCCCCATACCAACTAAAAGGAGGAATATGCTTTGATATTCAAGTTAACAGAAGAGCAAGAGATGATTCGTAAAACAGTGCGGGATTTTGCGGAAAATGAAGTGGCTCCCAAAGCGGGCCCGATGGATGAGGCGGAAGAGTACGACTATACATTGTGGGACAAAATGGCGGAAATGGGCCTCACGGGCATCCCTTTTCCCGAGGAATACGGCGGCGCCGGCATGGATAATCTTTGTTACGCCATTGCGGTTGAAGAGCTTTCCAGGGTGTGCGCGTCCACCGGAGTTTTAATTTCGGCTCACACTTCCCTTTGCTCATGGCCGATTTACGCCTTTGGCACGGAGGAACAAAAGCAGAAATACCTGGTTCCGCTGGCCAGTGGTGAAAAAATCGGAGCGCTGGGTTTAACGGAGCCGTCCGCGGGTTCCGACGCCGGTTCCGTAAAGACAACCGCCGTGCTCGATGGAGATGAATATGTGCTTAATGGCAGTAAAATTTTTATCACTAACGGTGAAAAGGCGGATATTTATGTGGTGATCGCCAGCACCGACAAAACCAAGGGTCACAGGGGAACCGCCGCCTTCATCGTGGAAAAGGGTATGCCGGGATTTACCTTTGGCAAGAAGGAACATAAAATGGGGATTAGAGCGTCGTCCACCTATGAGCTTGTGTTCGAAAACTGCCGGGTGCCCGGGGAAAACATGCTCGGCGAGGACGGCAAAGGATTCAAGATCGCTCTGATGACCCTTGATGGTGGTAGAATAGGAATTGCCGCCCAGGCATTGGGCATTGCCCAGGGCGCATTTGATGAAGCTGTTAAGTACAGCAAGATCAGGGAACAGTTCGGTAAACCTATTAGCTCATTCCAGGGTATTCAATGGATGCTGGCCGATATGGCCACCCGCATTGACGCGGCCAGGCTCCTGGTTTACCGGGCTGCATACCTGAAGGATAACGGGGAACCTTACAGCAAAGAATCGGCAATGGCCAAGTTGTACGCATCCGAATGTGCCATGTGGGTAACCACCAAGGCGGTACAAATATTCGGCGGTTATGGATATACCAGGGAATACCCGGTGGAACGCATGATGCGAGATGCCAAAATTACCGAAATTTACGAGGGCACAAGTGAAGTGCAACGAATTGTAATTGCATCCAATATTTTAAAGTAAAAGTTTCATAATTAAAGATCCGTTTCTCTGCACTTTTCTGTGCCCGTAAGATATAATCGAACATATCCAGGACGGCGCTATTTTACAGCTGGGCATCGGTTCCATACCCAACGCCATCACCAATTATATAAATGGAAAAAGGAATTTGGTCATCCACACAGAAATGATTACTGATGGAATGGTGGATTTGGTTGTCCAGGGAGTAGTTACAAATGAAAGGAAAACCATACACCGGGGTAAAATCGTTGGTTGTTTTGCGCTGGGAACCAGAAGGTTATATGACTTTCTTCACGAAAATCCCATGGTGGAGATGTATCCCGTTTCTTATACCAACGATCCGCAGGTAATACCCCGCAATGATAACCTGGTTTCCATTAACGCCACCACGGCAGTGAACCTGTGGGGCCAATGCGCCTCGGAAAGCATCGGAGCCGTGCATTACAGCGGTACGGGAGGGCAGGTGGATTTTGCCCGGGGGGACCTGGCTTCCCGGGGTGAAAAAGGGTTTTGAGTAACTTATTCCACAACCTCCTGGGGAGAATACAAGATAGTCCCGCGCTTGCCCGAGGGAACCATAGTAACGACGGGTAAAAACGATGTTGATCATGTTGTGACCGAATACGGTGTGGCCAAGCTCAGGGGCAAAACGGTCAAACAAAAGGCCGAAGCCATGATTACCATCGCCCATCCGGATTTTCGGGCCGAATTGAAAAAACAGGCCCGCAGGTTAAACATAATTTAATTTAATCAGTAAAGGAGGAAATGTATGAAAATCCTAGTTTGTTTGAAGCAAACCTTTGACACAGAAGCCAAAATAACACTGGACAGCAACGGTAAAATTGAACGCAAAGGGGTTAGTTTGATTATGAACCCCTATGACGAGTTTGCTGTGGAAGAGGCCCTGCGCATCAAGGAAAAAGGCGAGGGTGAGGTTACCGTAATCAGTGTCGGAGGGCAGCAAACCCAGGATGCTTTAAGGCAAGCGCTGGCCATGGGCGCCGACAAGGCCGTGCTGGTTGACCCCGGCGACGTGGAGTTGGATGAATACTCAACTGCCACCATTTTGGCCAAGGTAATCTCCGGTATGGAATACGACATCATCCTCGGTGGCTTCAGGGCCATTGACGACGGTTCTGCACAAGTTGCCGGCAGGGTGGCCGAAATTTTAAACATTCCCGTGGTCAACGTGGTGACCAAACTTGAAATAGAGAACGGCAAGGCCGTTGCCACTCGCGAGATTGAAGGCGGTAGTGAGGTTGTTGAAGTGTCATTACCCGCTGTGATAACTGCCCAGAAAGGTTTGAACGAGCCCCGCTATCCATCAATGAAAGGGATTATGAAAGCCAAGAAGAAGCCCATGGACAAAAAGTCGCTGGCTGACCTCGGCCTGGATGAAAGCCAAATTGCCGCCAAGGTGAAAGCGATTTCCTTCTCGCTGCCGGAAGCGCGTAAGGCCGGCAAGGTAATTCCGGGCGAAGCCGCGGAAGCCGCCCGTGAACTTGCCAGGCTGTTACGTGAAGAGGCAAAAGTTATCTAGCAAATACCACGTATTTCACTATCAAGGAGGGAATAGATCATGGCTAAAGGAATTTGGGTTTTTGCCGAACAGCGTGAAGGACAGATCAAGAAAGTTACTTTTGAACTTTTAAGCGAAGGGCGTAAAATTGCCGACCAGCTCGGAGAAGAACTGTGCGCGGTGTTGGTTGGCAAAGACGTGGCCGGGTTGGCCGATTCTCTTGGCAAATACGGTGCCGATAAAGTGTTTGTAGTGGAAAATGACGCGTTGGAGAACTATACTACGGACGGTTATACCAACGTGGTGGCCGATCTGATCAAACAATATGAACCCAGCGCTTTTCTGCTGGGCTGCACCGTAACGGGACGTGATCTGGCCGCCCAGGTGGCCCAGCGGCTGCAAACCGGCCTGATGACAGATTGTACCGGCATGGAGATTGTCGAAGGCCAGCTGGTGTTTACCCGGCCGATTTATGCCGGCAAGGCCATTGTCAAGGCTTCCTGCCCCGAAGCACGCCCGGTAATGGCTACCATTCGCCCCAACACTTTTACTGCCGAAGAAAACACCAAAGCGGCTGAAGTGGTAAAAGTCGACGCCAACGCGGGCGATATCCGCCAGATCATTAAAGACATCGTGCGCCAGGTTTCCGAACGCCCCGAACTGACCGAGGCCGATATCATCGTCAGCGGCGGCCGGGGTATGAAAGGCCCGGAAAACTTTAAGATTCTGGAAGAGTTGGCCGACGTGCTCGGTGCCGCCGTGGGCGCTTCCCGGGCAGCAGTGGATGCGGGCTGGGTACCTCATAGCTTCCAGGTGGGCCAGACCGGTAAAACCGTTTCCCCCACCCTCTACATTGCCTGCGGTATTTCCGGAGCCATTCAACACTTGGCCGGCATGAGCTCCGCCAAATGTATCGTGGCCATTAACAAGGATGAAGAAGCCAACATCTTCAAGGTGGCTGACTACGGCATTGTTGGCGACCTGTTTGAAGTGGTGCCCATTTTAACCGAAGAGTTAAAGAAAATATTGGCCTAAGAAAATAGATATTGGGCGGAGTGCGGTTTTACCGCCTCCGCTAAATTCAACGAGATGTTTTGCAGTTGATTGGGGAAAAAGAGGTATGTTGACCCCCACACAAGGGCGGCAGCCCGGGAATGCCGAATCAATATTCGGCGAGGTGCAAGGTCAACATGATTACGGTTAAAGTTATAGTTTTTACGTTATTGGTGCTTTTCGGCTTGTATTCCTTTGGGATGGGGATTAAGGAACGCTACGATGTATTGATGATGGCCAAGCCGGAAAACAGGTTTGACGAACCGGGGCAAAGGCTGTGGGGAGCGCTGTCCATTATATTCGGGCAGAAAAGGTTGCTCAGGGAACCCGGAGCCGGCTTGATGCACTTGCTTATCTTTTGGGGACTAATTGTTTTTTCTTTTGGGTTAGTTCAATTTATTCTTGAAGGGCTGTTTCCCGGCGCAGCCATTCCAGTAATAGGCGTCAATCCCTACTTTTACTTACTGGTTGATATTTTTGGCGTGGCGGCCGCAGTGGGGATGCTTGTATCCGCTTACCGCAGGTATATTGCCAGAGTACCGCGCCTGGGGGTTGGAAACTGGCCGGAAGAAAAAGTTATTGTTGCTTTAATTTCGGCAATCGTGTTGATGATAACCAGTTATTTTATTTCCACCGGGGCACATGCGGTTTCCGTCGGCAGTGATCGTTATGCCCTGGCGCCCGTGTCGGGCTGGTTGGCCATATTATTTAACGACATGGACCAGGTTGCCCGCCAGGGTTTGTACAACGTGTTCTGGTGGATCAACGTTGCGATGGCACTTGGCCTGCTTGTATTTTTCCGGTACTCCCATCTGGTGCACCCGATGGCCGCGCCTTTAAACATATATTTCCGTAATTTACAGCCCAGGGGCGGCTCTATTAGGGATCTGGACCTGGAAAACGAGGAAGAAGAAAATTTCGGGGTTAGCAAAATAACGGATTATACCTGGAAACAATTACTTGATTGTTATGCATGCGCCGAATGCGGGCGGTGCCAGGACAACTGCCCGGCGTATCTTAGTGGAAAACCCCTTTCCCCGAAGCAATTAATCGCCACGTTGAAGGAGAATTTACCTCACAAAGCAAAATACCTTGGCGGTTTAAAAGATGCTTATGCAGCGACTGAAAACGGCGACGGCGGACAAAATGATTTACCGGTACTGGCGGGCAATGTGATCAGCGAAGATACTATCTGGTCTTGCACTACCTGTTACGCTTGCCAGGAGCATTGCCCGCAGCTTAATGAACATATCAATAAGATTATTGATTTAAGACGCAATCTAGTGCTCGATCAAAGTGAGTTCCCCGGCGAGGCTCAGCTGGCGTTTACCAACCTGGAACGCAATTTCAATCCCTGGGGTGTGGGTTGGTCCAGCAGGGGTGATTGGGCTACGGAAATGGATGTTCAGACAATGGACGAAGCCGAAGGGGCGGAATATTTACTTTTTGTGGGATGTGCCGGGTCGTTTGACGACCGGATTAAGAACGTAACTACCGCCCTGGTTAAAATTCTACGATCAGCGGGCATAAGTTTTGCAACATTAGGTGCCGAAGAAAAGTGTTGCGGTGATTCGGCCCGCAGGTTGGGCAATGAATATTTGTTCCAAACTTTGGTCCAAGAAAATATTGAAACATTTAATGAGTATGGGGTCAAAAAGATTATTACCGCCTGCCCGCATTGTTTTAACACGTTGAAAAACGAATACCCCCGTTTTGGTGGTAATTACGAGGTAATTCACCATACCCAATTCATTAACCGGTTAATCGAAGAGAAAAAGATTACACTGTCCGGTTTAAGCCGTCCGCTTACATTGACTTACCATGATTCCTGCTACCTGGGGCGTTATAACAACGAATACGAGGCGCCACGCCGCATTATCAATGGTTTGCCCGGCATTTCCCTGGTGGAAATGGACAGAAACAAGAGTAAATCGTTTTGCTGTGGCGCCGGCGGCGGTAGAATGTGGCTGGAGGAAAACATTGGAAAACGAATTAACGTTATGAGAACGGAACAGGCCCTGGCCACCCGGCCGGATATCATAGCCGTTAATTGCCCGTTCTGCCTCACCATGATCGAAGACGGCCTCAAGGAATTCGACCAGGCTGAAAACATTAAGGTAAAGGATATAGCGGAGCTAGTGGTTGGGTATTTACAGTGACGATTTTAAGCCGGCAGTCCTCTTGCCGGCTTAAAATAGATTGTGCGGCTTTAAGGCCGCTGGCCGAAACAGGCGGCGCTTGGAGGGAAAGCTTTGCCTGTTTTGCCTTGTTTATATTTTTAGAGGGAGGAGAATAATTTATGCGGGAAGCTGTTATCGTCAGTTCTGTTCGCACGGCGGTAGGGAAATACGGCGGTTCATTGACCACGGTGCCCGCTGCGGACATGGGAGCGCAGGTTATTGCCGAAGCCCTGCGCAGGGCCGGCGTTGAGCCCGGCCAGGTGGACGAGGTAATCATGGGTAATGTTTTACAGGCTGGTTTGGGACAAAACCCCGCCCGTCAAGCGGCAATTAAGGCGGGCATTCCCCACGATGTTCCGTCCTGGACCTTGAATAAGGTATGCGGCTCAGGGTTAAAAACGGTGGGCCTGGCCGCTCAACTGGTTGCTGCCGGAGAAGCCGACATTATTGTGGCCGGTGGCATGGAAAACATGTCGGCTGCTCCGTATCTTGTGGAAAAAGGCCGCTGGGGTTATCGCATGGGCGATGCCAAACTTGTGGATACTATGATCAGAGACGGCTTGTGGTGTGCATTTAACGATGTACATATGGGGATAACCGCGGAGAATATTGCGGCCAGGTACGGTATCACCCGTGAGGACCAGGATGTTTTCTCGGTCGGCAGCCAGCAAAAGGCCATTGCGGCAATTGATGAGGGTCGTTTTAAGGAGGAAATATTGCCGGTTCAACTGCCGTCTAAAAAAAGCGACCCTGTGATATTTGATACTGATGAGTTCCCACGGCGCGGAACCACTTTGGAAGTATTATCCAAACTCAAGCCCGCTTTTAAAAAGGATGGTACTGTTACTGCGGGTAATGCTTCCGGAATTAACGACGGTGCCGCGGCGGTGGTGGTAATGTCAGCCGAAAAGGCCAAGGAGCTGGGTGTAAAACCGTTGTTCGCCATCAGGTCAACAGCTTCCGCCGGCGTGGATCCGGCCTATATGGGTCTGGGGCCAATTCCCGCCAGTAAAAAAGCGCTGGCCAAAGCCGGCTTGACCGTAGCCGATCTTGATTTAATCGAGGCCAACGAGGCGTTTGCAGCCCAGGCTATAGCTGTAATCCGGGAGTTGGAGCTTCCTGTGGAAAAAACCAATGTCAACGGCGGGGCCGTGGCCATCGGGCATCCCATCGGTTGCAGCGGAACCAGGATACTGGTCACTTTGTTGCATGAGATGAAACGCCGGGGCAGCAAGTATGGCCTGGCTACGTTGTGTATCGGTGGCGGGCAGGGCTGCGCTTTGGTAGTGGAAAATATTAATTAATAATTATGACAGATGAATATGAATTTCGGGGAGGGGTTTATAATGGAAATTAAAAAGATTATGGTGATCGGAGCCGGGCAAATGGGTTCGGGTATTGCCCAGGTGGCAGCTGTGGCCGGGTTTGAAGTGGTACTTAATGATATTAAGGATGAGTTTGTGAACAGGGGCCTGGGGGTAATCGGGAAAAACTTAAGCCGTGATGTAAGTAAAGGCAGGCTGGAGGAAGCTCAGAAAGAAGCCATTTTAAAACGGATCAAGCCCTCAACCAGCTTACAGGACGCTATTGACGTGGATATCGTTATCGAGGCTGCTGTAGAAAACATGGAAATTAAAAGCAATATCTTCCGTGAACTGGACGGTATCGCCCCGGCCCACGCCATTTTGGCCACCAATACATCCTCCCTGCCGATTACTGAAGTGGCGGCGGTTACAAAACGCCCGGAAAAGGTAATTGGTATGCATTTTATGAATCCGGTGCCGGTCATGAAGCTGGTGGAAATAATTCGCGGTCTGGCCACAAGCGATGAAACATTCAACTTGGTTAAAGAGCTCAGCGAGCGGATGAACAAGGTGCCCGTCGAGGTGAATGACGCCCCCGGCTTTGTGAGTAACCGGGTGCTCATACCCATGATCAACGAGGCCATTTACTGTGTTTACGAAGGCATAGCCACGCCGGAGGCGGTGGATCAGGTAATGAAACTGGGCATGAATCACCCCATGGGGCCGCTGGCCCTGGCGGACCTTATCGGCCTTGACACCTGCCTGTATATCATGGAAGTGCTGCATAAGGGCTTCGGTGACAGCAAGTATCGCCCCTGCCCGCTCCTACGCAAGTATGTTGCCGCCGGCTGGCTGGGCAGAAAAACCGGACGCGGATTTTATGTTTATGAATAAATCATAAATAATCTGTGAGGAGGCATCCCAATGGGCTGGAACAATATCCTGCTGGAAAAGGAAGATAATCTTGCCGTAATGACGATAAACAGGCCAAAAGTGCTGAATGCCCTTAACGGTGAAACATTGAGGGAACTGGACGAGGCGGTGGAGCAAATAGCGGCGGACGACGAGGTCCGGGTGGTTATTATTACCGGTGCGGGGGAAAAAGCGTTTGTTGCCGGTGCCGACATTGCCTTTATGCAAACCCTCACGCCGCTTGAGGCCAGGCAGTTTTCCCGTTTGGGCCAAAAGGTGTTCAGTAAAATTGAGAATTTACCCCAACCGGTTATCGCTGCCATCAACGGATTCGCCCTCGGCGGCGGCTGTGAGCTGGCTATGGCGTGCGACATCAGGATAGCTTCCGAAAACGCCAAATTGGGCCAGCCCGAGGTTAACCTGGGTATTATCGCCGGATTTGGCGGTACGCAAAGGCTGCCCAGGCTGGTTAACCCCGGTTTGGCTAAAGAAATTTTATTTACAGCCGACATGTACGACGCCGAAGCTGCCCATCGTATTGGGCTGGTCAACCATGTGGTACCAGCAGCGGAATTGATGAACTTCTGTAAAAACATGGCCAGGCGCATTGCCGCCCGCGGCCCAATAGCCGTACGGCTCAGTAAGGAGGCCGTAAACGAAGGGTTGGAAATGGATTTGGAAAAAGCGATTGCGCATGAAGCCGATTTATTTGCCGTGGCTTTTGCCACGGAGGATAGAAACGAAGGTATTTCCGCCTTTCTTGCCAAGAAGAAGCCCGAGTTCAAAAATAAATAATACTTTAATTTCTATTGGATAGGGTGGCCGCACACGGTTGCCCTATCAACTTTTTATCAATTATTAACTCCCTTTATATGTATGAGTACTTTCGGAAAGTCCGAAATCACACCTATCGAGCCCTTTAAAGAGGGCTTTTTTATTTTCACCCCAGTCAATGCAGGGGTAAAAATAGCTAATATACCGACATTATTAAAGGTATTAATTGATATTTAAGCCTAATCATCGTAAACAAGCTAATATGGAACTTCAGGGTGTTCAGGGGTGACGCAAAGCTGTGCTGTTCCTTCAAGTCAGCTTCCGTAAGGTCGACATATCGTCTGGTCATTGTCAAAGTGGCGTGCCCCATTGTCCGCTGAAGGCGTGGCCGCCGTTGCGAGGGTATAGCAGGGCGAAGGAGTGCCTTAAATCATAGGGCCTAATTTTGGTGCCCAGTTTTTTGCTGTAATACTCCAACCTGTCGCTCAGGTTTGGGCGGTTAAGGGTGTGCCATCGGCGGTGCAGAATACGGGGACGCTGTCTTTCCATGCGGGGTGCCTGGCCGCAATTAAATCCCTTATCACCTGTGCGGTGGCCGGCATTACCGGCATCGTCCTGCTTACCCTTGTTTTGGCGTTTTCAGCCCGGATAACTACGTTCAAGTTTCTTAAATTAATATCCGATACCAGCAGGGAAAACGCTTCCTTTGGTCGAATACCTGTATCAAGGATTAGTAATATTAAGGCATAGTCTCTAAGTCCAGCAAATGTTTTTTTATTGGGCAAGGCGAGTAACTGTTGGAGAGTGTCGGCGTCCAGGTTGCATATTCGCCCTCGTCTTTTCGGCGTCTAAACCCGGACAACGGGTTTTCGGTAAAGATACCTTCCTGTATGCACCAGTTGAAAAATACCTTTAAATAGGTCAGCCTAAGGTTGAAGGTGGACGGTTTAACCGGCTGTGCCATGTTTTCAAGTAGATTTTTCTTCAAGGTTTTAGGGTCATATACTTTGGGATGGCGTTTAAAGAATTGGCTTATGTGTAACCTGTAGTCTTGAATTGTTCTTTCGGAAACGCCCTGTGCTTGTTTCCAGTAAAGAAAGTCCTGCATAGCATCCTGCCATGTATCAGGTAAATGCTTCTCCAAACGAATAACTTTTGCTATAAAAATAAAACCCCCCTATGGATTTGCAAAGGGGGATAATCCATTGTGTTTGACGGGCTTGTTTTAGACACATCGGATTGCACTAAAAAGGTATATTTAGATAGGTGTCTAATAATGCGAAAACTGCAGGTGACTTAACAATGCAAGCGATAGTTGGCGGCAAGATTATCACTATGGATGGTGCATACATTCCGGCAGGTACGGTCCTGATTGAACAGGGGAAAATAGCCGCCGTTGGGGATAAAATTCAAATTCCATCCGGGGCTGAAGTATTTGATGCAACGGGCATGGTCGTCATGCCCGGTTTTATTGATAGCCACACCCACCTGGGAATAGCGGAGGAAATTTTCCGCGTTGAAGGAGACGACGTTAATGAAATCACCGATCCGGTTACACCGCATTTACGGGCCTTAGACGCCATCAATCCCTTGGACCTTGGTTTTCAGGACGCCCTGGCGGCAGGCATCACCACCGTCGTGACTGGACCGGGAAGCGCCAATGTGCTGGGGGGGGAAATGGTTGCTTTAAAAACCCGTGGAACAGTTGTCGATGATATGGTCATCAAGCAGCCTGTAGGTCTAAAAGCCGCCCTGGGAGAGAACCCTAAACGCAATTACGGGCAAAACCGGAAAACCCCGGCCACCAGGATGGCCTCGGCGGCCCTATTGCGCGAAACCCTGGTGCGTGGTGTCGAATATATCAAAAAGCAGGACCGGGCAATTCGTAATAAAGAAACCCATGTTGAGCGCGATCTCAAACTTGAAGCGGTGGCCAGGGTGCTGCGCCATGAAATACCGCTGCGGGTACATGCCCACCGGGCGGACGACATCATGACTGCGCTGCGGATCGCCAGGGAATTTGACATCCGTCTCATTATCGAACATTGCACCGAGGGACACCTGGTGGCGGACAAGCTGGCGCAGGCAGGTGTTCCGGCGGTGGTCGGGCCGGTGATAACAAACAGGGCCAAAGTGGAATTACAGGGGCGCAGTTTGGAAACCGCCGCAGCTCTTGTAAACAAAGGCGTGGCCTTCGCGATTATGACGGACCATCCGGTGGTTCCGATCCAGTATTTAGCGATATCAGCCGGGCTGACCGTCCGCGGTGGGCTTTCCGAAGAGCAGGCGTTAAGCGCAATTACCATCGGTGCAGCGCGCATACTGGGGCTGGATAATAGAATCGGCAGTATTACACCGGGTAAGGACGGGGATCTAGTTATACTGAGCGGCCATCCCTTTGACCTGCGCACCGTGGTGAAAAGGGTTTATCTTAATGGCCAGGCTTTCGATTTTTAGATGTATTGTATTACAAACACAAATTTTTTTATTCCAGCTTGAAGGAATTTGTTGTATGAGGTAGAATAATAACAGGTAATGGTAACAAAATACTAAAATTCAAAAACATGTTATGTTTTACAGAAAAGGGGTGCTCTTCCTTGTCCGGTCCAAAAAAAATGAACATATTGGTGGTGGATGACCAGCCGGGGGTTCGTTATTTGCTGGATATTGTAATAAAAGAGGCCGGACACAGCGTAAATACCGCCCAAAACGGTTTGGAGGCGGTGGAAAAAGTACGCGCCTGCAAGCCGGATCTTGTATTCATGGACGTGCGCATGCCCCTGATGGACGGCCTGGAGGCTCTGGCCAAAATTAAATTAATCTCACCGAATACGGACGTGGTAATTATGACGGCTTACGGGTCCGATGATACCATTGACAATGCCCAAAAGCAGGGCGCGCTTTGCTGTATGGCCAAGCCTTTTGATGTAGAAGACATAAAAAATTTCCTGGACGATTACACCAGAAAAAAATTAAATGACCGGTGCATAATTAATACAAAAGCCATTTAGGTTTAGAGGATACACTCGGCATTATCCTCTTTTTTATTGCCATCGTGGGCCGCCGGTTAAAATGAAAAATTAAATTTCAGCAGGTATATCTGTATCCTGGCCGGCGGGTTATAATAACTAATATATAATACTAATATATAATTTCGTATATTCCTGGAGGATTTGTTCATTGTTGACCTTGTACACGCAATCTGCCGGAGAAACGGAACGGCTTGGGGAAGTAATCGGGGGATTGTTGCAGCCGGGAGATGTGGTAGCGCTGAACGGTGACCTGGGAGCGGGTAAAACTTGCCTGGCCAGGGGAGTGGCCCGCGGTTTGGGAGTGCGGGACCGGGTTACCAGCCCCACTTTTACTTTGATTAATGAATATAATGGGATGATACCGCTGTACCACATGGATATGTACAGGCTGGGCAGCCCGGAGGAACTAGAAGACCTGGGCTACGAAGAATACTTTTTCGGGCCGGGGGCAACCTTACTGGAATGGGCGGGACAAGTCGAACAATACTTGCCGCGCCGCCGACTGGACATATTCATTACCAAATTACCGGATGACGAAGAAAAAAGAAAGTTTGAGCTGGTCCCGCACGGCGAGCGGTTCGAGCAGATGGTGAAGGAGCTGACGCGACGTGTACGTGCTGGGAATTGAAGCGGCTACACCGGTGGCATCAGTTGCGGTGGTTACGGAGGGCAAAATCATTTCCGAACGCATGGTCAACAACCGCCGGACCCACTCGGTGAATCTATTGCCCATGGTGCGGGATACGCTGCTGGATGCCGGAATTGATAAACGGGAATTGTCCGGAATAGCCGTATCCATTGGCCCGGGATCATTTACCGGATTACGTATCGGCATGAGTACCGCCCGAACACTGGCCCAGGTGTTGAAACTGCCCGTCGCCGGGGTCCCGACCCTGGACGCGCTGGCCTATCCCCTGGAAGGATACGCCGGTATCGTTTGTCCCTTGCTCAACGCCCGGAAATCAGAAGTATATACCGCCGTATATAAAAATGACAAAACGGGCCAATCATGCCTGCGGCCCGCCTTTGCCACGGGAGTGGAGCAGCTTTCGGAACTGCTATTGTCTTATAACGAACAAGTAACGTTTCTGGGAGACGGGGTGGGTGAATATCGCGATTTACTTCAAAACCTGATGGGTAGTAAAGCCCGGTTTGCTCCCGAATGCGTTTCATTTCCCCGCGGCGCCGCAGTGGCGGAATTGGGTTTGATCATGTTAAAATCCGGCGCCGGGCAAGACCCCATGACTCTATTACCGCACTATGTACGGCAGTCGGAGGCCGAAATAAAATGGCAGGAAAGGTGTAAATCCCGTGAGTGATCAAAACACTGTTACTGAAATTAAGATCGAATCAATGCAGCTGGAACACCTGGACCAAGTAATAGCCATTGAAAATACTTCTTTTCCCACACCATGGACCAAGAACGCCTTTGATTATGAACTGCAATACAATGATTTTGCCCATTATATCGTCGCCCTGTTGGATGAGCGTAAAGTGGTGGGGTACGCGGGAATGTGGGTTATTTTGGATGAGGCTCATATTACCAATGTAGCCACCCACAAAGAATACCGGTGCCGGGGAATAGGTATGGCCTTGATGCGCGAAATGATCGCCAGGGCGGTATTACTTGGCGCGGAACGAATGACCCTGGAAGTGCGGCCGTCCAATAAACCCGCGCGGGCGTTATACGCCCGTCTGGGTTTCGTGGAAAAAGGCGTTAGAAAAAAATATTATTCCGACACTCAAGAAGATGCCATCATTATGTGGAAATACAATCTTGTCAACTGACCACGGTTAATGGAGAAAGGAATGAATAGCAATGTCTCGAACTTTGAGAGTGCTATTGCGCATTGGCGGTTTGGCGGTTATCGCTGTGGCGCTGCTGGCCAATCTGCCGGGCGCGTGGGCCATGATCGCCGGCCTGGCCGGCGTTGTTATGTTCCTGGCTGCGGGACCCACCTGAGGTGATTGTTAGGCCGTGGAACGGCTTATAAGCGCGCAAACAAATAGGGCTTTACAGCAGATGGGACCATTCGGCAGCATGGCGAAACCCGGTATTTGGATGGTGATTTACTCCATTCTATACATGATACATATTTACCGGCCTGGCCATGTACCAGTTTTGAAACGCGACATCTAAGCCGTGACGAAATCGCATCAAAATCACCAGAATTTACGACTTGCATTAATAGATATTTGTGATAAAATATATTACGCAGCAATTTTGAGCGTGCGCCTGTAGCTCAGGGGATAGAGCGCCGGCCTCCGGAGCCGGGTGCACAGGTTCGATTCCTGTCAGGCGCACCAAACCAGCATTAACGCGAAAACCCTCAAGCCCTTGATATACAAAGGTTTGAGGGTTTTCTGATTATAGTATCAACCCACATATGTCAAGATGCAAACTGGAAACTTATCTTCCGATTAATGGAGCCTTAAGCAATACATGGTAATTGTTTTTGTACCCATTCAAGAAGATGCTTAAACTCGGGTATATTCTCAAAACCTGTATCTTCAAAAGGGATGCCCAAATAGCGACAGGTGGGCGTTTGGTAGCCAATATCCTTATACAACCTGTGGTAATTGTAGTGCTAAACATAGCTGTCTATTGCTTCCTGAGCTTTGCTAATTACCTTGGTATTTTGGATTGGCGTGACCACCACGCCGGCAACCGGGAATTATTCCCCTGGGCGTTTTCTTCTTGCCGACGGCTTTGATTTATTTAGTGATTGAATTGGTTTTCAAGGCCGCATGACGAAAACAAACGACCGGCAGGATTCCAGCTTTCAAGGGAGAAAATATATCCAGTTTCGTTTAGGAGGTGTGCAGCAAACAAAAAATGCGCAGATCGTTTTTAATTGTATCCCTGTTTGTAATACTAGCCGCCCTGTTGTTCCTGCCGGGCCTTGCAGGTGCGGGCACGCTGTACAGGGGGATTACAGTACAGGACCGCATCCTGGTGCCCCTCCGGAGTGTGTTGGAAGCATTTGGCGCATCGGTCGGGTGGGACGGTTCCGAAATCACGGTTCAAAAAGGAGATAGGGTTGTTTCCCTGAAGGCAGGTTCGAGCCGTGCCAGGGTAGAGGGAAAAGAAACCCTTCTGGACGTGCCGCCCCGTGTGGTCGACAGTATTACTTACATACCCCTGCGCTTCGTTTCCGAGGCTTTCGGAGCAACAGTGGGCTGGTACGAAAAGACCGGTACGGCCACCGTCAGCCTGGACGGTAAGTTCGTTCAAGTTAAGTTGTCCAACGGCGGGAGTGCTGGCATCAAACAGTATTCTCGCCAGGTAGGGCATATCAGGGCAACGGTAGTGGAAATCCCGCCCGGTGCCCCCGTCAGGGCTGTGGTTGCACTGGCCCGCGACAGGGTAGGCGCGACGGAAGACCTGGCCTCGATTGCAAATCGCTACGGCGCGGCGGCCGCCATCAACGGTACCTTTTTTGAAGCGTATGGCGGCATACCAGAACCATGGGGTACCATCATTAGGGACGGTAAGGTCGTGCACGTGGGCAACGTCGGTTCCGTGGTGGGGATAACTTCCGATGGCCGGGTTAAGATGGACACGGTGCGCATAAAAGTGGAGGGCGGCACCGGAGGTTCTTACGAATGGCCCGACAACTGGTACGCCTACGGTTTTAACAGAACGCCCCGATCGGACGGCAGCGCGGCGTACATTTACACTCGCGAACGCGGCAGTTCCCTTGGATTTGCTTACGGCACTTCGGTGGTTGTATCCGGTGGGAAAGTAGTCAGGGTGGTGGAAGGCCAGGACGTTACAATCCCCGGCGATGGTTTCGTGATCAACCTCACCGGTTCGGAACGGTACATGCGGGACCGTTTTGAACCGGGGAAGAGTGCCAGCTACCGGATAGTTTTTGAAGACATGAACGGTAACAGGCTGGACTGGTCGGACGTAGTGACTGCCGTGGGTGCCGGACCCAGATTGCTGACCGGGGGCCGAATCACCGTCGATCCGGCCGGTGAAGGATTCACCAGCGCAAAGATCTTAACGGGCGGAGGGGCCAGAAGCGCCATTGGCGTGAAATCGGACGGCAGCATTTTACTGGTGACAGTGCCCGGCGCAACCATCAACCAGCTTGCGTCGGTTATGAAAGAACTGGGCGCCGTGGATGCCATGAACCTCGACGGTGGAGCGTCATCTGGGCTTTACTATAAAGACCGCTATCTGACTACTCCAGGCCGCAGGATAAGCAACGCCCTGTTATTCATTCCTGCTCACTAGGTCTTTTAAGAGTCGGGAACAACCCGGCTCTTTGTTTTTTTCAAGATCGAACCTGGACGGATACAGGTTCAGGCCCTAACAATATTATAGAAAAAGCGGGCCAGGCAAATTGTCCGGCCCGCTTTTTAGTTGAGGGGGAGGTGGGATTTCTGGAACACCTGAAAAAAGCCGCCGGAAAAGCGGTCAAAAAAGCGATTAAGGCCGGGGAGAAAAAAATATTGCTCATGCTCCTACCATACCTGGCGCCGATCATCCTCTTTCTAATAATTTTTTCCCTAATTGGTGTATTAATCGCTGCAACGTATTCTGCCATGGCATCGGGCGGGTATATGACAGGTGTTAACCCCTCCCCGGAGGACGTAAAAATCAAACAATTTGAAATTCTATGTAAATAGGTGAATAAGGGATTTGGCTCTAAAATCAGGGGTTAAACGGTCTCTATAAAGTTTATTTGCAGGGGGGAACTGATTATGTTGATTATTTACCTTAGCAAGTTATAGAGAAAGCTAAACCTTGTTGAGTGTTCCAACTCATCTCCCATGGCCAGGAAAAACGTATCTCTCACCAGTTGATCCGTGTTGGAAAGAATGATGTCCTTGTAAAAATCAGCCGCTTCCAGTTCATCCCTAAGAGCGATCAGTAAACCCTCTTTATAGGTCCGGTATTGAACTGGTCTAATGGAGTACTGGGGAGTCTGTCCGGTAAAATATCTGTACAACCTTGTAAAAGCCTCCAAATGTTCCAATTCATCTTGATAAGCATGATTAATGAATTCCCTGTGAAGCTGGTCCGGAGCTTCTCTTAATAATCGAGAATAAAAATCAGCCGCAGTTGCTTCATCAACGATGGATTCATAAACATTTTGCAGGAGTTTTCCAAAATTATTGGGCCCCAGTATTGGCATTTGAGGTATTTGTAATTGGTACTGTTTATGTTCCGATGGCATTCCAGGGACAGGTTGGTAATGATTCATTACATACCCTCCAATTAAATAATCAAAATACCTTTTTCTGACGGCAATACTCCTCTACATCCATCAACGTTTCGCCAAAACGCTGGAAGTGCACAATTTCTCGTTCACGCAAAAAGCGCAATACATCTTTCACCAAAGGATCATCGGTTAGGTGAATCAGATTCTCATAAACCGCCCTGGCTTTTTGTTCCGCCGCCATGTTTTCATGCAGGTCGGCAATAGGGTCACCGGTTGCCGATACATATGCGGCCACCCAGGGTACTCCGGCAGCGTTGACCCAATACAATGAACGGTCGTGGTCTGCGTAATGGGTGCCCAGGTCGGCGGCTTTGATCGCTTCAATCGGAGCACCGTCAATCAGTTTATAAACCAGAGTGGCCACAACTTCCATATGAGCCAACTCCTCGGTACCGATGTCCGTTAAAACCCCCTTGGCTTTCCCGGTGGGCATTGTATAACGCATATTCAGGTAGCGAAGGGCGGCGGATAATTCACCTTCCGGCCCGCCATACTGACTAATCACATATTTAGCCATCCGGGGGTCGGGTGCGGAAACTCTGACCGGGATTTGCAGCTTCTTTTCATAAACCCACATACTCACAAGTCCTTTCGTTGTTTTTTTAGTAATTAATTTCCCATGGCCACGGGCTATCCACCCATTTCCAGTAATTCTGCGCAGCCGGTGAATAGCCGTAACCAAGCAGCGGGCCGTACAACTGCTCGTAATTACGCACATGCCGCATCAGTTCCTGGTGTGTTTGATTAAACATGGCCAGCGCCCGCTGGTCCTGGGGATGAGTGTCGAGATAAAGATTCAGTTCGGTGGCCATAAAAGACAACTGTTGTATCTGTAGTAGCAATTGGGCCTGTTTACCATTATCCACAAGTATCACCTCCGGCTAATACGGATATGGCCTGTAAAGCTCGGGGAACATGGTGCCTGCCTCCAGCGCCCTGTCGGGGGGATAAACTGTCCCGAGTCTCTGAATCACTACATAACACCGGGCCAATTCCATGCCCGGGTAAGGCATGCCGGAGTAATAACCCAAGCCTTCAGCGGATTGATTTGACGCTGCCTGGGCTTTGGCCTGGTCCTTAAGATTTTTATTTTCATCCCTAATCAAATTGCATACCTCCAACCGAAATTATTCCAATTCATGTTCTTATTAGCAAATTATGATTTCGCTGCAAGATATGTTACAAATAAATCAGTAAATATTTAGCTTTTTTGATTATTTAAACAGGAAGGATTACCCAGGCAAAAAGGATAATAACATGAAACAGTGAGGAAAACACAAAGGAGGCTTCCGTTATGATTAAATCACGCAGAATGCAGGTGATGATCAGTTTAATCCTTTCCGTACTGGTGCCGGCCCTTAATGGCTTAATTTTAATTGCAAAGCGTAAAGCAAGTGATAAGTTGGCCAATAAATGGGAATTTCCGGGAGGAAAAATTGAGGCTGGAGAGAGTCCGGAAGAGTGTTTGCGGCGAGAAATGAAAGAGGAATTTCAAATTGTGCAACATCAAAAAAGCCTCATGGCATTTGCCTTGAGGCTTGCTGATAATTAATCCGACCATTTTGGTTTCCTTTTTTCCAAAAAGGCGCTGATGCCCTCGCGGGCATCCCTGGTGGTACTGTTCAGCGTTATCACTTCACTGGCATAGTTAAGCGCCTGGAAGTCCTCCATGTTGATTTGTTGATAGAATGCCCTTTTACCTACGGCAATGGCCGAGGCGCTATAACCCGCTATTGTTTTGGCCAGTTCAAGCGTTGCTTGTTCCAGCTCCCCCGGGGGAACCACTTTGTTGACCAGGCCGTGGAGCAATGCATCCCGTGCGCTCATAAATTCACCGGTCAATAACATCTCCATGGCTTTTTTCCGTCCAACGTTTCTGCTTAAAAAAACAGCGGGGGTGCTGCAAAATAGACCAATTTTTACACCTGGTGTACCAAATAAGGCATCATCGGAAGCCACGGCCAAATCACATGCCGCGACCAGCTGGCAGCCGGCGGCGGTGGCAATGCCATGCACCTGAGCTATCACCGGCTGGGGCATTTCCCGGATGGCGCGCATGGTTATATAGCAGGTCTGGAATAGTTTGAGCAGCTCCTGGGGATCGCTTTCGTAGACTTCTTTCAGGTCGTGCCCGGCGGAAAATATTTTTCCGACCCCTTTGATAATTACCACGTTGACGTTTCTTTCCGTCGCAATCCTGTTTAATAGATTGGTCAGTTCTTGTAGTAATTCCCGGGAAAGGGCGTTGCGTTTATCCGGGCGATTCATGCTTATCAAACCTACTTTTTCCTTTTCTTCATAGCGCAGATATTGATATGTCATTTGGTTTACCGGTTTATTGTTCTAAAAATATTAAATAGTTTGAAACTTAACAATAAACCATCTAACACCTCCCTTGACTTCATTTTAATATAATCCCGGGTGTTTTCGCAAATGCCCTTGTTTAGCAATCAAAAGATTTGTAAACATGTTATTACTTTCACTTGTTTATTAAAATTTTTTTATTTTTTTTTCAGGCGTTTTTCAGCTATACCTGTCATTATTAAATAAAAAAGTGGCAGGAGGTTGGAAAATGTTTGCGGACAAGTATAAAAAAACGCTTGTTATTGGCGTAGCGGCGGCACTACTGCTGGAAGTTTTCTTATTAATTGCGGCCTTTGATTTCCTTCCCGGGAAAACTTATAAACCGGCCATAGCGTTGAACAACGGAGCCCCGTCGCCCGCCGTCGCCGAGGCGTCACCCGTGGGCACAAACATTATTGCCGATATCGTGGAAAAAACCAGTCCGGCGGTGGTTAAAATTGAAACACTGTCTAAAACTGGCGGCCAGGTAATTGATCCTTTTTTCAATGACCCTTTTTTCCGCCAATTTTTCGGCACACCGGGGCCGTTTCGAGTTGAGCCCGACGTGCGCAAGGGTATGGGTTCCGGATTTATCATCAGCAAGGACGGGTATATCTTAACTAACGAGCATGTAATTGATCAAGCCAGTGAAATCAAAGTTTATCTTGCTGGAAGAGACAAGCCGCTGGCGGCCCGGGTGGTGGGGAAGGATTTCGAGCTCGACCTGGCGGTGCTCAAGGTGGATGCGGGTAATAACCTGCCCTACATTGAACTGGGTGATTCCGACGCTGCCCGGGTAGGCGAGTGGGTCATTGCCATCGGCAATCCTTACGGGCTGGACCACACCGTAACAACAGGCGTAATCAGCGCCAAGGGCCGGCCAATCACTGTTGATGACCGGCAGTATAAAAACCTGTTGCAAACCGACGCTTCCATTAACCCTGGTAACAGCGGCGGGCCGCTGTTAAACTTGTCGGGCAAGGTGGTCGGCATCAATACCGCCGTAAACGCACAGGCTCAGGGAATTGGTTTTGCCATTCCGGCCAACACAGTAAAATCGGTACTGGATACACTAATCAGCAAAGGTAAAATATCCCGCCCCCAGATGGGCGTATATATCCAAACTCTCACCGCAGAGCTCGCGGAGCAGCTCGGTTTAAAAAGCAAACAAGGGGCGATTATATCGGGCATAATCCCCGGATCGCCCGCGGAGAAGGCCGGACTCCGGCAGGGGGACGTGATCCTGCAAATCGACCGGCAAAATGTTCAAGATGCGGGTGATGTTACCGATATCATCCAAAAACACAAGGTTGGCGACAAAATAGCGCTGTTGGTGGAAACAAGCGGCACCCAGAAGTATGTCACCATGACCCTGGAGGAAAAATAACTACATTCCACCATGTCCCGTCCGCCTGTCCCAGGCGGACTTTTTATACTCGTTAATCTTATCTATACTGTCAATAGGAACTACTGGCCGGTGCGGAGAAATATCTAAATATCGTAATTCGAACGCCTTTTGATGGCGATCGGACGAGCATGACAGCTTAACAACGGAAAAATTATTAACGCCAAAGCCGGGAGTTTGATCTGCTTGCGCATTTTGTTTATTGATGATGACGAAAAAATAACCGCTTTAATGCACAGGGTGCTGACATTTGAAGGGCACGAGGTTTACCTTGCGGCAAACGGGAAAGACGGGTTGCGGGAAGCACAGCGGGTTAATCCGGATTTAATTATTCTGGATATCATGATGCCGGGCATGGACGGGTGGGAAGTCTGCCGGAGACTCAGATTACAAAGTGATGTTCCCATTCTTATGCTTACGGCCCGGGACGAAGTAGCCGACCGGGTCAGGGGTCTGGACGCCGGGGCGGACGATTACCTGGTTAAACCGTTTGCCCTGGAAGAACTGCTGGCACGGATCAGGGCGCTGTTGCGCAGGGCGCGCGCAGCCAGGGCACAGAATAGTCTCGTGCTAACCTTTGCCGACCTGGTCCTGGACGTGGAAAAAAGGGAAGTCCGCCGGGGCGACCAGGTAATCCCGCTGACGGCGCGGGAATTTGAACTGCTCCGGATGTTCATGGAACATCCCCGCCAGGTGTTGACGCGGGACCAGATCATGGAACGGGTCTGGGGCCACGACTTTTCCGGCGAATCAAACGTGCTTGAGGTATATGTGGGCAACTTGCGACAGAAGATGGAAAGCGCCGGCAAAAAGAGACTGATTCACACCGTACGGGGAGTTGGATATACCTTGAGGGAGTGATATGGGCATGTCCCTGCGGATGCGGCTAACCCTGTTATATACCGGGGTTCTAAGCATGATTTTGTTAATTTTATCATCAGTATTGCTACTGGCCACTTCCCACATATTACACCGGGAAATCGACGAGAATATCGCTTCCAGGGCAGCATCGGTAATCAAGTCGATTAGAATTGAAGACTCTTTGTTTTTGCGCGAAGTGGTGCTGCCGGACGTTGATGTTTTCGCAGCCCCGGATACCTATCTGCAGATGGTGAACGCCCGCGGCAGGGTGGTGTCCCGCTCGAACAATTTGGGACGGCAATACCTGCCCTTAAGCGAGTATACCCTGCGCTCCGCCCTGCAGGGGCAAAAGTTTTACGAAACAGTGCGCGCCGGCGAACAGGAAATACGTGTTTACAACGTCCCCCTGGTGGTTGACGGGCAGTTGGTGGGGATACTCCAGGTGGGTCGTGCCCTTTCAACAGTTAACACTTTACTGGCCAGGCTGCGCTTTTTTGTAATCACCGGGGGAGCGATGGCGGTAACCCTGGCCGGCATTCTAGGGTGGTTCTTGGCCAAAACCGCGCTCAACCCGGTGGAACGGATCATTCAAACCGCTTCATCCATCGAAAGCGGCGGTGATTTGAGTAAACGCATTGAAACCGACAGGGCGCCGGATGAGTTGAGCCGTTTGGCCAAAACGCTAAACGCCATGTTTGAACGCCTGGAAAACATGTATCACCGCCTGCAGGAAAGTTACGAACTGCAGCGCAGGTTCGTTTCCGACGCTTCCCACGAATTGCGCACGCCGCTGACCACTATCAGGGGCAACGCCGAACTGCTGCTGAAGATACAAAATCCAGATTCCACCCTTGCCAGGGAAGCCCTGGAAGATATCGCCGGCGAGGCGCGCCGCCTCACCCGTTTGGTGGAGGACCTGCTGGCGCTGGCCCGTGCCGACGCCGGGTACGAACTGGAAAAAGAAGTTGTGCCGCTGGAGAGCTTGTTGCAGGATATTTCAAAAAAAGCGCGCTTCATGGCCGGCGATAGGGAACTTGCTTTGAACAATCTGTGTCCGCCCGCAACAATGATTAAAGTAAACAGCGTTTATTTCGAGCAATTAATTCTCATTTTACTGGACAATGCTTTTAAGTATGCGCCACCGGGCACGGCGGTGAGCCTGACCGTGCAAATTCAACGGGAAGGACGACTGGAACTGGCGGTTGCGGACCGGGGCCCCGGCCTGGCTCCAGGCGAGGAAAACCGTATTTTTGATCGTTTCTACCGCGGCGAAGGCACCCGGGGCAAGGAGGGTTCCGGGTTGGGGCTGGCCATCGCCCGCTGGATCGTCAACCAGCACGGTGGTTATATCAATGCCGCCAACAGGCCCGGGGGCGGGAGCGTCTTTACGGTAAGCCTCCCGGTTATTCAGTAACTTGATTTTGCTATTGGCTTTTTGTTTTAAATAATTAACCTTTACAAAAGTTTAAACATAATATATTATAACATTCAAATGAATGTTATAATATAGAGAGGTGTGACGATGGCAACTGAGTTAAACGATCACGTATGCGAGTGTTTTTCATATGATGAAGAAAAAGTTAGCCGGTTAAAGCGGGAAGTAGCCGTTACCAGCGGAATGGGCCAATTGTTCAAGGCACTGGGCGATGAAACCAGGATAAAAATCATCTACGCCCTCGCCCGGGAGGAGCTTTGTGTCTGTGACGTGGCTCAAATTATAGACGCCAGCGTAGCGACGGCTTCCCACCATTTACGTTTATTGAAAAATATGGGACTGGCCCGGAGCAGGAAACAGGGTAAAATGGTGTTTTATTCACTGGCTGATCGATGCGTAGAAACGATTGTCGAGGCTGCTTTGCAACACTATACACAAAAGGGATATTGGGCAAAATAATTATCGTCATCATTTGGAGGTACTATCATGACAAAATGTAGAATTGATATATTTCGACTGGAAGGCCTCGACTGCGCCGACTGTGCGGCCAAACTTGAGAAAAGGCTGGCTGCGGCTGCCGGGGTGGAAAGCGTAAAAATTAATTTCGGCGCTTCCAAAATGACGGTGGCGCACAGCACCCGGGTGGAAAGTATCATCCGCCTGGTCAATCAAGCAGGCTACAAGGCCGAACTTGAAAATCCGGGCGCCCAACCGGGCCGTCAAAACAAGTGGTGGAAAAATAAAAAGATACTTTTAACTTTTATTTCGGGTGTTTTTTTAAACGCGGGATTTTTATCATCATTGCTGATCGCCCGCGAAGAATGGACGATTATCCTTTACCTGGCGGCCATAATTTCCGGCGGGTATTATACCGGTAAAAACGCCTTGTGCTCCGTAAAGTCAAAAAGTATAGATATGAATGTCCTTATGAGTATCGCCGCCATCGGCGCCGTAGCCATCGGAGAGTGGGGGGAAGGCGCCACAGCGATGTTCCTGTTTTCCCTGGGCAATGCTCTGCAAGCCCTGAGCATGGAAAAAACTAGAAGTTCGATCAGGGCGCTGATGGAATATTCACCAAACAAAGCATTAACCAGAAGGAACGGCAGGGAATTTGAACTTCCCGTTGAGGATATCGTAGTAGGCGACATCATTATCGTTAAACCGGGCGAAAGGATAGCAATGGACGGCGAGGTGGTCAAGGGGTTTTCCATGGTCAACCAGGCCCCGATAACCGGTGAATCCATCCCGGTGCCAAAATCGCCCGGAGCCGAAGTTTACGCCGGCACCTTCAACGAGGAGGGGTCGCTGGAAATCAGAGTAACCAGGCTGGTCCGGAACAACACTCTGTCCAAAATCATCAGCATGGTGGAAGAAGCCCAGGCACGGCGGGCCCCCTCCCAACAATTCGTGGACATGTTTGCCAGGTTTTATACACCGGTGGTTATTACCCTGGCTCTTGCCGTTGCCATCGTCCCTCCACTGGCCATGGGACTGCCGTATCCAACCTGGCTGGAGAAAGGATTAATTTTACTGGTTATCGCCTGCCCCTGCGCACTGGTCATATCCACACCGGTGTCCATAGTTTCGGCCATCGGCAGCGCCGCCAGGCGGGGTATATTGATCAAAGGCGGGGCCTACCTGGAAAAAGCCGGCTCCGTAAATGTTGTGGCATTTGATAAAACAGGTACGTTAACCAGCGGCAATCTTGAGGTAATGGACGTTATCCCTTTAAACGGCCACGCGGAAAAAGACGTGCTGAGCATCGCCGCGGCAATAGAATATCGTTCACAACATCATTTGGCCCGCGCCATTATTCGCCGGGCCGAGCTGGCGGGTGCGTCTCCACTGCAAAGCTGTAATTTTAAAGCGATTACCGGTCTGGGAGCCAGTGCCGTAATAAATGGAAGCACTCATTACATTGGCGCTTTAAAGTTATTCGAGGATCTGCATGTTAACACCGGCGATGCGGCCAAAATGATCAAAAGGTTGCATCAATCGGGAAAATCCTCAGTGCTTGTGGGCACGAAAGAAAAAATCATGGGCATTATCGCCGTGGCGGACCAGCCGCGTTTAAACAGCCCGGTAGTAATAAGTAACTTGCGCGCCGCGGGCATCCGGAAAATGATCATGCTCACCGGAGACAATCCCGAAACCGCCGGGGCTATCGCTGAACAGCTGGGAATCGACGATTTTAAGGCCGAGTTGCTCCCCGGGGATAAGTTGAGAATCATTGAAGAACTGCAGGCCGAGTACGGTATGGTGGCCATGGTGGGTGACGGTGTCAACGACGCGCCGGCACTGGCCAGGGCGGATATCGGCATCGCCATGGGAGGTACCGGCACCGATACCGCTCTGGAAACGGCGGACATCGTGCTCATGTCCGATGACCTGGCCAAGTTACCTTACGCTATGCAATTAAGCAGGCGAACATTAAGCATCATCAAACAAAATATCACATTTTCCCTACTGGTCAAGGCCATATTCATCCTGGGCACTTTCATGGGTATTACCAACCTGTGGATGGCGGTGTTTGCCGATACCGGGGCTTCCTTGCTGGTGATCGCAAACGGCATGCGCTTAATGCTGGTCAAAGAAGAAGGGATATCTCTTCTTAAGGCCGGGAATAAAAAACAAAAATTTTGCTTCAATGAGATCTAACCGGCTTAACCCCCTCAGGGCGAGGGGGTTTTTTTGGCAAATATTAATCATCATCAAACTGATATAAAATACAGTGCCCGGTCAAAAATAACAAGTAAAGGAGGCGAAACGATATGCAATTATCTCCCGGCGAACGATCGCTCCTGGCTTACTTTCCTTCGATTAATGCAGCCCGCGCGGCGGCGGACGAGTTAAAGAGCGCGGGATTTGAGCATGTCCAGGTGGACCGCGTCAGCAGGTTTGGCCTAAATAATGACGCCGAAATAAACAATCCCATCATGGGCCGCGCCGAAACCATAACCGGTCTTACTCTTTATTCGGCAGGCACGGACAGCCTTATTGACAGTGACACCAGAGTATTAAAGGCAGCCGACCCCTCTGTGAGCGGTTACGGGGACCATAATTATGGAATTGCCGGGGGCAAGGCATTTTTGGTCACCGTGGTTACCAAGAATGAATTTGCCGGCCGGGCCGAGGAAATAATTAAGAAAAACGGGGGCACCCTGTAACCGGAGGGACGATAACATGGAACGATGGCAACGAAGCCTTGCGGCAAACAAGCGGCAAGCACAAGACGAGATGACCATACTTTCACCGGAGGAGTTAAATGTTCTGAAGTCTGGATATGTCGACGCTTTCGATGATGCACTGGAGGTTCTCGAAAGCGCCCGGCATGTCAAACCGCCCGATATTAATACCTGAGGCGACCGTCCACTCGCTAAACGGCCGCCTTTTTTTCTTTCTTTAAAAGTTAAACTTGCCGTTCCGCCGGTGCCGCGTTGCGCCGGTTGCGGTTACAAAACCTGTTAAGCAGGTTTGCTTGTATTTTTAGTTTAATTTGGTTACAATGGTAAAGGGTAATTCGGGATTGCCATTTTGATTGGAGGGCTTTATTTGAAACGCGTGGTCAGTGTGAGCCTGGGTTCCTCCAAGAGGGATCACCGGGTACAGGTGGAACTGCTGGGTGAGCAGTTTGAAATCAGCCGACTTGGTATGGATGGAGATTTTGACAAGGCCCTGGCCAAGTTAAAGGAACTTGATGGCCGGGTTGACGCCATCGGTCTGGGCGGAATAGATGTGTATGTATACGCAGGTAAAAAAAAATACGCCTTTCGAGACGGTCTCAAGCTTATGGAAGCTGTCAAAAAAACTCCGGTGGTGGACGGAAGCGGCCTGAAAAATACCCTGGAGCGGGAAACGGTAAAATATTTATTGAAAGAAACCGGTTTAATTAAGAAAGGTACCAGGGTCCTGATGGTCAGCGCGGTGGACAGGTTCGGCATGGCGGAGGCCTTTGTGGAGGCGGAATGCGATGTAACTTTCGGCGACTTGATTTTTGCCGCCGGAATTCCGTACCCGATTAAGACCCTGGAAGAATTGGAGGAAATAGCGGACAAGTTGTTGCCCGAAATGACCAAGCTACCTTTTCATATGCTTTACCCGACGGGCAAAAAGCAAGAGTCCCGGGACGAGGAAAAGGCCAAGAAATACGCTCAATATTACCGTGACGCGGAAATCATAGCCGGCGATTTTCATTTTATTAAGCGATATATGCCGGATACCCTTAACGGTCAAATAATTATTACAAACACCACTACCACCTCCGACGTGGAATTGTTAAAGGAAAAGGGAGCCACCAAACTGGTCACAACCACCCCGGTCTATGACGGGCGATCTTTCGGCACCAACGTAATCGAAGGGGTAATGGTGGCAATCCTGGGCAAACCATGGGAGCAAATTAACCCGGAGGATTATCTGGGCTTGATTAAAAAATTAAGCTTTCAGCCGCGCATTATAGAAATGGCGAGTTAGTTGACCTCATATCATTACATGGAGGACATTTATGGCCACACATAAAGAGATCACCAATAGCTTGCTTGCTTTTCAGGAAGGATACAACAAAAATAAAAAGCTAAAAATAATGAACCGGGACTGGAACCGGGTAATTTTAATCAAAGCAACGGATGTGGAGTCCGAGCACACTTTGAAACTTGAGGACGGGGAATTATCCGTAAAAGAAGGTGCGCCGGAGGACCCTGACCTGGTAGTAACCTCGGACAGCGAAACATTGGCCGATCTCTTCTACGGCGACATTACCCCCACGGAACCTTATATGAACGGTACCCTTGTTTTGAAGGGTTCCGAGGATGATATTGTACGACTGGACTTTATTTCCCTGATGATCTGGGGCGAGTAAGTTGGCACTGAAAAAAGTTCTTACCCTTAGAACAGTAGTTGCTACCAGCGCAGGTCTCACGCTGTCCAGCTCCACATTCATAGCGGCGGTGCAGGTGGCTGGATTTCTTGCCGGCGACGCCGCATGGCTGGCCATTTTGACCGGCGGGTTGCTGTGTATCACAGCCGCCCTTTGTTTTAGTGAATTAAATGGACTTATCCCTTCGGCGGCGGGTATCCGCCTGTACTACAGCCGGGCATTCAACGACCACCTGGCCCTTGTTGTTTCGTTGCTCTACATGGCGGTAATCCTGGGCGTAATCGGAGCCGAAAGTTACGTGCTGTCCGAAATACTACACGAAGCTATTCCTCTGATCCCACCGATGGCCTGGATCCTGGTCATGTTTTCCGTTGTAACGGGGATGAATATCATTGGAATTAAAATCGCCGGTTGGTTCCAGGATGCCATTACCTACGGTATGATGCTGTCATTAACCGTGTTGGCCTTAATGGCCCTGGCCAAAGTGGATTTTCACTTAACAGCCCCTCTGGTCACGGGCGGCACGGCAAACTTCGTCAACGCGGTGGCTGTGGGCGTGTTTTTATTTGTCGGATTTGAATGGGTCACGCCCCTGGCGGAGGAAGTAACCCACAGCAAGCTAATTTCCCGGGGCATGCTGCTGGCCATAGGGATTTTAAGCGTAACTTACGCTTTTTTTACCACGGCCATGACGGCGCTGGTGCCACGGGAAGTACTGGCTAACTCGCCCACCCCTCATTTAATTTTCGCGCGCACTTTGCTGGGCGACGCCGGGGTACCAATTATGCTGGCACTGACGCTGGCCGCCTCCATCACCACATTTAACGCGGGCCTGATCAGCATATCCCGTTTTGTCTACGCTTCGGCCCGTGAACACGTGTTGCCCGCGGTGTTCAGCAAGGTAAGCATGCGCTTTTTCACCCCGTGGGTGGCGGTGATCAGCATTTTCATCTTGGGTGTGGTAATTTCCACCATAGTATTGATCACCCATCGTTACCTGACCCTGGTGAACATGGCGGCGGCCATGGAAAGTATCATTTACGTGCTGGCCGGCATCTCCGTAATTCTATTGCGCAAAAAAATGCCCGACGCCAAGCGACCTTACCGCGTCAGGGGAGGATACGTCATTCCGGGAATCAGCGCGGTGGTCTTTTCCGTCCTGGCGATCGCCATCTTTATTACCTTTCCACGGGTATTCATTTGCCTGGCCCTGGGCATTTTACTCAGCAGCTTGTATGTAAATCACGTAGTGCCGGTATTAAAGCGACGCCACCAGCAAAAAAAGGCTGCCGCCAGGCGCAGGCGCCCGGTCGCCAGCGCGGAAAAGGCGGGAGATTAATCACTGACATCGCCCGGCATCCCGTAGCAATAAGCGGCTATGCCGGTTTTTTATATACCCGTCCGGCTACGGGCGATTCCAGCAGCATTAATGATTACAGGCCCAGCAAGCGGTATACATCAGCGTTTACCGAATTATCCCCGGACAATCCCCGGCTTTTACGAAATGCTATTACGGCCCGCTCCATGCCGCCACCCCAGATGCCGTCTATCGGCCCGTCATAAAAACCAAGCCTTTTCAGCCGAATTTGTACCTCCATCACGTCTCCGCCCCGCTCATCCCGTCGCATGGTGCGAAACTCGTCGGATTGGTATTTGAACGGGTTGCCGGTGATGATCACTTTTGTACCGGGTTTGGCCCAGGGGTAAATTTCTTCAACGTGCCTGTTGTTCATGCGAATACAGCCATGACTGGCATAACTGCCGATGGAATAAGGCTTATTGGTGCCGTGGATGCCATATATTCCCCAGGGTACGGTTAACCCGATCCAGCGGGTCCCAAAACCGGTGCCCCAGTTCATGGCCCGGTGCAGCACCTTGAAGTTGCCGATGGGGGTGGGCGTTTCATGTTTACCCACAGCCACGGGATATTGTTTATATGGTTCGCCGTCCGACATCACCGTTAAAACCCGCCTGCTGGTATCAATGAGAATACTGACCTCCCCCGGCGGCGGGGGAGTTTTGTTCTCCGATACCACATCCCGCCCCTGTATGGCAGGTTCTTGCGGGGCCAACACCCGTTGTTGTTCTTCCATCAGCCGGCAATATGGACACCCCGAAACTGCAGCGGCGAGTCCGGCGTGCAACAATGTAACCATGAAAATACCAGTAGTTAATAAAATATATTTGGCCGTCTTAACTCCTAGCATTTTTTCCCTCCCGGCATAAATTCCTGTATATTTTTCCCCTAAAGCGAAATTGTATTTTGGTATTTTTTTGTCATAAACGTATAACCCCGGTCATAAACATGAATAGGACAAACCGTAGGGGGTGAGCTGTTGAAAGCGGTAGTTAAATTTTTTATTTACCTGGGATTGATTGCGGTGGCCCTGTATACATCGGGATGCCTTTATGATCATAAACCCGCCCCCGGCGGTAATGGTGAAAATCAACACAAAGGGGTAACAGCTCCAGAACAACCGGCGGTTCTTGAACAGAAAAATACAGATCGGGAATATGTTAAACTAAATAATAGCACCAACAATAATGTTCAACCTGAGATAAAAGAAAAAACCAGCGTCGTGCTATATTTTGATAACGGAAAAGGCAGCCTGTCTGCCGAGCGCAGGGAAATCCCCAAGGTTCCCGGTATTGCCAGGCAAACTGTTTATGAACTTTGCCGGGGTCCGCTCAATCATGCGCTGTTTCCCACTCTGCCGAAAAATACGAAACTGCTCGACATCAATATCAAGGACGGTTTATGCACGGTAAACTTCAGCCGGGAATTGATCACCGCGCACAGTGGCGGTTCGGGTGCCGAAAACTTAACGGTTTATTCCATTGTTAATACTCTGACCCAGTTCAATAGTGTGGAACGGGTCCAGATCCTGGTCGAGGGCAAGAAAGTGGAAACGATAGCCGGCCATCTCGATGTCAGTTCTCCACTGGAGAGAGATAATGAACTTATCAGCTCTATATAACAAAATAACCCCATATTTATTTAATATGGGGCTCGTATAAGTGGCGACGTGTCTATCGCTACTTTATTTTTTTCCGGCGCTAGTCTTTATTTACTGCCAGTTCACCGGCCGGAATTCAAAATGGGGCTGTTGATAGGTCGAGGTATATGCCGGAATGTAATCATCCGTAACATCAACTACAACGATGTTGTTCTCACGAATAGAGCGCAGGATGTCCAGGATGGTCTTAACGTCCCCGTATTCCATTTCCGGGGTTACCGAAATCATCTCCTTACCGGTCATGGCGTTGTACAAATTCAGTAACTCATTGTAATAGCCCCGCTGCGGGCGGTAGGGAATCTGCTCCGAACCGCCATCGTTATAGGCTACGTTAATAGTGCCGCAATCCCTTTCCTCCAGGTAAATCATGCCTCTGGTGCAGAATATACGCAGCCCGATCTGAGGCCGCTGCGGTTCCTTGCCTGCGCAATAAAAGGAAAATTGACCGGTAACGCCGCTCTTAAATGATAAATTGACGTTAACCACTGCATAAGGTGAAAAATCATCCTTCTGGGGCACTCCAAATGCCTGCAACCGGTCGATGGCTCCGAAAATATGTCTCAGCGCCGCTATATCATGCACCCCCATGTCCATGATGGCGCCGCCCTGAAAAACGGGGTGCTGGCGCCATTCCGTCCGGGCGAAGTTGTTTTTCAACATATCCTCCGGGAAACACGTCACCCTGTTCTGAATGAAATAAACCACGTCACCCACTTTTTTTTGCCTCACCATGTCCCGGATCATATTAATTTCCTCGTTATAACGATAATTTTCCGCGATCATGATCGGCACCCCATAACGGCGGGGCAATTCGGCATGTGCCCTGGCCTGTTCATAAGTAGCCGCCAGCGGTTTTTCACAAATAATGGCCCTGTTCGGCTGGTTGGCAATGGTTCTGGCTACATCTTCAGTGACCCGGTAATTATGCTCAATGGGCACCATGATATCGAACACATTAATGTCGCCGCGCCACAACATCGGGCGGTAATCGGTATAAACAGAGTCGCCGCTCAGCCCCAAACGTTCCGCCCAAGGCCTCGTTTTCTCCGGGTCGGGATCACATAGAGCCACGATTTCATATTTATCGGATAATTCCTGATAAGCTGGGTAGTGCAGACGTTCAAAGGCCATGCCGGTACCGATAATCCCGACTTTCAACTTTTCCATGTCAGATCCCTCCAGCTACGAAGTTATTTTATTTTGTGACCAATCACGATAAACTATCCGCAAAATTTATGTTTCGGGGAACTTTTTGTTAATAAAACGCGTCATTGTATTAAAAATGCAGGAAAATGTTTTAGTTGGCAAATATGGTATTTTAATGGAAAAAAGGTTTTTATTATAACTTGTCGAATAATTAACCATATCAGATTAAAAAGGGGAAATAAGGAGACGCGGACCATGCACAGGCGAGAAAAATGGAAACAAAAATTATTAAGAGGAATGACTGTTTTTTTACTTACCACCGCCGGTTTTCTGATACTGCCCTCCACTGCGCCCGCTGCCACCCGGGTTGTGGTAACCGGGGATACGGTAAACGTACGAAGTGGCCCGGCCACAACCAATAATATCGTGGCCAAAGTAAAGAAAAACGACCAGTTTACTGTGCTTGATGCGCGCGGTGACTGGTACAAGATCAGCGTCAACGGCGTTAATGGATGGATCGCGGGTTGGCTGGTACGGGCCGAAAAACTACCGGACAAGCAGGCCACCATCACGGCAACCACGGTCAACGTCCGCTCCGGGCCCGGCACATCTTACGGTATCGTCTCCAAAGTGTACAAGGGTGGCAAGTATAACGTCACGCAAACAAGCGGCCAGTGGCTCAAAATCAGCCTGCCCAACGGCCAATCGGGTTGGATTGCAGGCTGGCTGGCCTCCGTCAGTGAAGTGGAGGCAAAGGCGGAGCCCGCCAACTCCGCGCCGCCGGCGCAAAATCAAACCCCAACCAACACGTCCAAAGTTAAGGAGGCCACTATCACGGCATCTACGGTCAACGTCCGTTCCGGACCCGGCACATCTTACGGTATCGTCTCCAAAGTGTACAAGGGTGGCAAGTATAACGTCACGCAAACAAGCGGCCAGTGGCTCAAAATCAGCCTGCCCAACAGCCAATCGGGTTGGATTGCAGGCTGGCTGGCCTCCGTCAGCGAAGTGGAGGCAAAGGCGGAGCCCGCCAACTCCGCGCCGCCGGCGCAAAACCCGCCGTCGGGAAACCTGATGGCCGTTGTCAACGGAGATAATGTGAATGTAAGAGGTGGGCCGGGAACCAGCCACGGCGTGTTGAGTCAGGTCAGTAGAGGCCAGAGACTGGGCGTTCTGGATCGCACCGGTGACTGGTACAAGGTCAGGTTGGACGGAGGCGTGATCGGCTGGGTTGCCGGCTGGTTGATTAACGTGGAACAGGCGGAAGCGTCTCCGGCACCCGGCGACCCGCCCGTGGAAACAGGGGATACCGACCGGAGTGATCGACAACAACCGGGAGAGCCGGTGAAGCTGGAGAAAATTGAAGTAAACAATAAAAACGGCCATACCCTGGTTACTCTTAAAGCCAGCGGTGAGCTGAACTATGACATGTTTCTCATCACCAATCCCGAGCGGCTGGTGGTGGACCTGAAAAACATAGAACCCGGCGACCTGCCGGAGACAATACCGGTGGGCACGGAAGTGGTTAACCAGATCAGAACAGGCTGGTTCAGCAAGGAACCACCAGTATTACGGGTCGTGTTTGATCTCAAGGGGGCAGTTGTCAGCCTGGACAAGCTTTCCGAAGACCGGAGGCAATTGGACCTGGATATATATATACCCGCGATCGGCAGCTTCCTGCAAGGGCGCGTGATCGCAATCGACCCGGGCCACGGCGGTAAAGACCCCGGCGCCATTGGCCCCACCGGGCTGCAGGAAAAAGACGTTACGCTGGACATCGCGCTGAAGCTGGCTCAAATGCTTACCGAAAGTGGCGCCAGAGTCGTGCTTACCAGAACGGACGACAGGTTTATCGATCTTTATGAACGTACTGCCATAGCCGAAGCAAACGGGGCCGAAGTGTTTTTAAGCATCCATATCAACGCCAATTCCAACCCAAATGCTAACGGGATCAGTACTTATTACCGGCGTGATTACGGAGATTTGGCCCCGGGCGTGAATCAAGCCGACAACCGACGTCTGGCCGGTGCCATCCAAACGGAAATCCTCCGGGCGCTGGGCAGGCGTAGCCTGGGAGTGTTGCAGGCCAACTTTGTAGTGTTACGCACATCCCCGGTCCCGGCGGCCCTGGCCGAAATAGCATTCATTTCCAACCCGGAAGAGGAACAAATGCTGCGCCAGGAAAACGTACGCATCAAGGTCGCCGAAGCGCTGGCCCGGGGGCTCAACAATTACTTCTCACCTGCAAATTAATTGATCAACAGGAACCGGTACCGGTTCCTTTCTTGTGTCCGGCTGCAAACTGGTGGTACAATATGCCATGGGTAAAAAACTTGATCTAAATAACATCTTTATTACACATAATAACCCCGATCCCCAAAAAACCGTAGCCCCGGGGTGCTGCTGCCCCGGGCCGGTCGAACTGAAACGGAAAATAACAGGAGCTGATGTGATGCGCTTGACAATACTAGGTTGCTGGGCTCCTTACCCCCGCCCCGGAGGCGCTTGTTCCGGCTACCTCATGCGGTGCGGGAAAACTTCACTGATGCTGGACGCGGGCAACGGTAGTTTTGCCGAGCTGACACGGCATATTGATTTTAGCTTCCTGTCAGGCCTAGTAATAACCCATTTTCATCCCGACCATTACGTGGACGTGTTTTGCCTGAGACACGCCGTGGAAGGCGCCAGGCGCGAGGGGAAAATGAATGAACCGGTCAAGCTTTTTATTCCGCCCGCGCCGGAAGAAATATATCGTAAACTGGCCGGGTATACCGGGGCTTTTGACGTGGTAAATATAGATGAACTGCCCGTGACCGGTGAAATACCCGGCTTGCAAGCCAGGAAGGTCCGGCTGGGGGACACTACATTATATTTTGCACCTACCACCCATTCGTTGCCCGGGTACTCGGTAGTGGCAAGACACGGCAACAAAACAGTATGTTATTCCGGCGATACGGCCGCAGGTGAGGAGATCAAAAAAGCGGCAAACGGTGCTGATTTGTTTATCTGTGAAGCCAGCGGCATGAACAAGGATGCAGCATTTCTCGCGGGGGTACATATGACGGCGGGGCAGGCAGGTTCGCTGGCCCGCGAGGCCGGCGCAGGCAGGCTTGTCATCACGCATTTCTGGCCCGAGTACGATATCAATATCTTACTGGCCGAATCGGGCGAAGGTTTCGAGGGTGCAGTCGAACCCGCCGTCCAAGGCAAAACATTTACAGTTTAATTAAAATCAGGAGGATAATTATGAATAGAATCGATGGCAGAAAAAATAACGAAATGCGTCCGGTTAAAATTACCAGAGGGGTAAATAAATATGCAGAGGGTTCCGTGTTAATTGAAGTGGGAGACACCAGGGTTATCTGCACCGCCACGGTGGAAGATCGCCTGCCCAACTGGCGTAAGCTGGAAGGCAAGGGGGGTTGGGTCACCGCCGAATACGGCATGCTGCCCAGGAGCACCGGCACCCGCATGATGCGTGATGCCACTCGCGGCAAAGTAAACGGTCGCAGCCTGGAAATCCAGCGATTGATCGGGCGTGCCCTTCGCTCCGTCACGGACCTGGAGGTGCTGGGCGAGCGGACCATTACCCTGGATTGCGATGTGCTCCAGGCGGATGGCGGCACCCGCACGGCATCAATTACCGGCGCTTATGTCGCTCTCGCCGATGCATTAAAATTATTGCTTGAAAACGGATTGATCGAGAAATTTCCCCTGCGTGATTTCGTGGCCGCAACCAGCGTAGGTCGCGTGAACGGAGAAATTATCCTCGACCTTTGTTACGAGGAGGATTCTGCCGCCGAAGTAGATATGAACGTAGTCATGACCGGAAACGGCAAATTCGTGGAAATTCAGGGAACCGGTGAAGAAGCATCCTTCAGCAGGGAAGAGGCGGACCGCTTGCTGAACCTGGCCCGTGACGGTATAATGGCGCTGGTGGAATATCAGAAGCAGGTCTTGGGTCCATTGCCGTTTATAACGGGAGGCTGCCAATGATGAGGCTGGTGCTGGCCACCCACAACGAGGGTAAGGTTAGGGAACTTCAGGAATTACTGGCATCAACCGGGTTTGAGGTGGTTTCGCTGGCGCGCTACCCCCATGTGCCCGAAGTGGTGGAAGATGGTGAAACCTTCCGTGATAATGCCATAAAAAAAGCGCGCGAAGTTTCGGCCGCGGTGGGAGAAATTACCCTGGCCGACGATTCCGGCCTGGAAGTAGACTACCTGAACGGCGCGCCGGGGGTACACTCGGCCCGTTTTGCCGGGGAAGGCCACGATGATGCTGCCAACAACAAAAAGCTCCTGCGGCTGCTGGAGGGGGTGTCCTGGGAAAAAAGAACGGCCAGGTTTCGCTGCGTAGTAGCGGTAGCAACCCCCGATGGTCGAGTGGCAACGGCCGAAGGAACGTGTGAGGGAATCATTTCCACTGAACCGCGGGGAGAAAATGGTTTTGGATATGATCCACTCTTTTTTGTTCCGGAATATGGCAAAACTTTTGCAGAATTGAACAGCGAAGAAAAAAACGCCATTAGTCACCGGGGTCGTGCATTGAACAATGCCAGGAAGATCCTGGACAACCTGATTGCCGGCTAACCTGTCCCGGTTATATAATCAGATTACTACCCCGGTATCGGGGAGGTTCAACCATGCGCATAGTTGTTTTCAGCGATACCCACGGCTCGATCAACCGCGCGTTAACTGCCGTTAATAAAATAGGTAAATTCGATGCCCTGATCCACGCGGGAGACCACTACAGCGACGCCGGACGTCTCGCATCCCTTTTGAAAATACCCGCTTATGCCGTGGCGGGCAACTGCGATACGCTGCGTAGCGGGCCCGAAGAATTGATTATCACCCCCAAAGGCTGTAAAATATATATTACCCACGGCCACCTGTTTCGGGCCAAGGACACTTTACAGCCACTGTTTTACCGGGCACGGGAAATAAACGCCAACGTGGTGGTTTTCGGGCACACTCACGTGCCGCTCAGCATTAGGGAGGAAAGTATCCTGCTGTTTAATCCCGGCAGCACGACGCGACCGGTTGGCGGATTTAAAGCCGGTTTTGGTATCCTCACAATTAGTGATGATAACGTGGAAGCGGAATTAATCTCAATTTAGAAAATCATATTTAATCAATTTACATTCTTTTGACCTAAAATTACATTTTGACTACCGGCAAACTTTTTAGTATAATGTTTATGTTCGCTTAAATAGAATAGTCTCCCAATACAACGGGCGGGTGTAGCTCAATGGTAGAGCCCTGGCCTTCCAAGCCAGTCGCGTGGGTTCGATTCCCATCACCCGCTCCATATTTATCTCCCGGTAGCTCAGCTGGACAGAGCAACGGACTTCTAATCCGTGGGTCGGGGGTTCGAATCCCTCCCGGGAGGCCATCAGCAAGCAGCCAAACTTTTTGGGGTTTGGCCTTTAATTTGGGACAATGCGGGCGTGGCGGAACGGCAGACGCGCTGGACTTAGGATCCAGTGGGGCACACCCGTGGGGGTTCAAATCCCTTCGCCCGCACCAAGAAAAAGTTTGACGGCATTTAGACATTTGCCTAAATATACCCTTTTTAAGTGCAATCCGGTGTGTCTAAAACAAGCCCGTCAAACACAACGGATTATCCCCCTTCGCAAAATCCATGAAGGGGGTTTTTATTTTATGGCAAAGTTGTTCGTTTGGAGAAACATTTACCCGACGCATGGCAAGACGCCATGCAAGACTTTCTTTACTGGAAGCAAGCACAAGGTGAAACCGCTTCCACATAAGATTTTTGGAACAGCTATTTGCCGGGTAAGGGTTATCATATCATCCGGCTTTTTCAACGCCGTTTTAAGACGGGTTAAATTCTTCCGCTGATTTTATCTATCACGGGATTAACCCCCCTTAAAAAGCCTTTAAATGGCTCTAAGGCAATACCTAAAACTACGGCCAAAAGCAGGGAAAATAAACCACTGTTTCCAGTAAACCCCCTTCGTCAAAACCATTATTATGACTTTTTAATTTCCATGTAATTTTTTTCTTTTCTTTTATTACTTAATAATATATAATAATTACGCTACCAATAAATATACTTATTTAAATTTTAGCGAAACTAGTATTAAGTGTGAGCGAACAGTGGAATTTAAAATTTCTGTTTTCAAAGTATTTAATCTTTTTATATGACAACATTTTTATTTTGGTATCATCTTTACAAATAGCGTAAAGTGTTTTATGTTTTAACCATTAGTATTTTAAGATATATAATAAAGTTTAAGCTTTATTATTTTCAGAAATATAGCTCAAATTGAGCTTTATATACCTTAAAAGTTAATATTTGTTTTTGAAATATAGTTTACTTATAAATCAAGGGGGAGGCTGGAGTATGGGGTTTATTAATGCCGAAAAAAGGAACTTCTTTAATGAGGTCAGAGAAAGAAGCGGGCAACCGATAGAATTGTGTTACCAATGCCAGAAATGTGCTTCCGGTTGTATAGCTACCCAGTATGCTGATTATTATCCGAATGAAATTATCCGCATGCTGCAATTTGGTCAGATAGACCGGGTTTTAAATTGTTCAAGCATCTGGATATGCTCCAGCTGTGAAACCTGCGGAGCAAGGTGCCCCAATGGGATCAATGTCGCCGAAGTAATGGATGCCTTAAAGGAAATGGCCATTGCCAGGGGTATAATCAAGGAAAAGAAAATCAATTTATTCCACAACGTTTTTTTGAATTCCGTCCGTTCGCACGGGCGTGTGCACGAAGGCTCAATGATGGCCATTTACAAATTAAAGAGCGGCGATTTAATGTCCGACCTGGACATAGGCTGGCAAATGTTTAAAAAAGGCAAAATGCCTTTATTACCACACCGCATCAAGGCCAGGGGCAAACTGAAAAATATATTTAATAAGACAAGTTCGAACTCATATCATTCCACCGTGAAACCGGGGGTTGATCCGGGCGGCAAAGCCGGCGATAAAGGATTAATTGCCTACAGGCCCCAGGATGAGTGTAAAAGTTAAGTAAAAAATTGATCAGTAATTCAAATCAAATATGGAGTAATATAATAATGATTTAACTGCAAAAACACCACAGCGGCAGGCGATCCGGCGGATTTCTGGAGTGAGTGGAACACTGGATGCGGTCCTTAGCCCGTCATATCCCAAGAGTCATGACCCCTTAGGGCGTGAAGAAGTAGTTAGGCAGTGAGTTGCAAGCGTTAACTACAAGCTTCATCGTCCTTAAGAGTAAAATTGTGAAACGAACGAATGAAACCGCCGGAGCGCCAGATACAAGTAACGGTTTTTGCAGCGAAATCAATAATTATTTAGCTGAGTGGAGGAAAGGGGTAGCATAAATTGAAACTTTCCTATTTTCCGGGATGTTCTCTGGGATCAACCGCTAAAGAATACGATTTATCGGCGCGCGCCGTTTGCCGGGCCCTGGGGCTTGAGCTTGTCGAACTGAAGGATTGGGTTTGCTGCGGGGCCACCTCCGCCCATAGTACAAATCACCTGCTGTCCATTGCTCTGCCTTCGCGTAACCTTGCGCTGGCGCAAGAAGCGGGAATGGATTTGGCGATTCCGTGTTCGGCATGTTACAGCCGGGTAAAAAAAGCCGATTATACAATGCGCAATAATGAAGCAATGCGCAAGGAAATAGAGGATATAGTCGAATTCAATTATAACGGTAAAGTAAATGTGTATTCACTGATTGAGGCACTGGTTAACAATATAGGGGTTGATGCCATCGGCAAGAGCGTTAAGAAACCTCTCACGGGGCTTAAAGTTGTTTGTTTCTACGGGTGTCTGCTGGTCAGGCCGCCGGAAGTTACCCGGTTTGACAACAGCGAAAATCCCGTCAGCCTGGATAAAGTGGTTAAAGCCCTTGGCGCCGAGGCCATACCCTGGTCGTACAAAACCGATTGCTGCGGCGCCAACCTCGGTTTGACATCCAGTGAAGTGGTACAAGGAATGGTGGGCCGGTTACTGGAAGCCGCGCAGGAAGCGGGAGCCATGGCTATTGTCACCGCCTGCCCGCTCTGTCAATCTAATCTTGAAATGCGCCGCAAGCAACGCGGCACCGATCTTCCCGCCTTTTATTTTACGGAGCTTATCGGCATGGCCCTGGATTTGCCCGAATGGAAAAAGTGGTTAAACCTGCATTTAATTGATCCCTGGCCGCTGTTGCGTTCATTATCCCTGGCGGGCTAATTCTGGCAAATGGAGGTCTGGATTGACATTGAAAAATACTAATTCCAAGCAAAACGGCAAAAAAATTGTGGGTTCCGTAATGATTATTGGAGCCGGAATCAGTGGAATGCAATCCGCCTTGGATCTGGCCGAAGTGGGCTATAAGGTTTACATTGTTGAAAAATCTCCGGCCATTGGTGGACGCATGCCCATGCTGGACAAAACATTCCCCACCAACGACTGTTCCATGTGTATTCTTTCCCCCAAACTGGTGGAATGCGGGCGCCACCGCAACATCGACATCCTGACCTGCTCGGATGTGGTCGGCCTGGCCGGGGAACCGGGTAATTTCACTGTAACCGTAAAAAAACGGCCCCGTTACGTGGACCCGGAAAAATGCTTGGGCTGCGGCTCTTGTGCCGAAGAATGCCCGGTCAACGTACCCAATGAATTCAACCAGATGTTGAGTAAGCGCAAGGCCATTTACAAGTTATATCCCCAGGCTTATCCCAACGCCTATATCATCGACGGAAACAAGTGCTTAAAACTGAAAAACCCCAAAGCATGCGGTAAATGTATCAAAGTCTGCCCGGTGGACGCCATTAACCACAGCATGGGTGAAGAAACCGTCCGGTTGAACGTTGGAGCCATTATTCTTTGCCCGGGTTATGAATTATTTGACGCCGAATTGCGCGGGGAATACGGTTATGGCGTATACGACAACGTCATCACCAGCCTGCAGTTTGAACGCATGCTGAGCGCCTCGGGTCCTTACGAGGGGCACATTCAAAAGGCGGACGGCACCGAGCCCAAGAAAATCGCCTTTATCCAGTGCGTGGGCTCGCGTGATGTTTCCCTGTGCCGCGGGTACTGCTCCTCGGTTTGCTGTATGTATGCGACCAAGGAAGCCGTCATCGCCAAAGAACACGTCCCCGGCCTGGAAACAACTATTTTCAACATGGATATCAGGGCATTCGGCAAAGATTATGAGAAATATTACAACCGCGCCAAAAATGAGTATGGTGTGAGATATGTCAAGTGCATGATCTCCTCAGTCAAGGAATTGCAGCAAACAAAGGAACTGCGCCTTAGATACCGCACCGAAGACGGAACCATGGTGGAAGAAGATTTCGACATGGTGGTGCTTTCGGTAGGGTTGAAACCGACGGCCGAATCGCTGGAACTGGCCGAAATACTGGGTATTGAACTAAACCAGTATAATTTCTGCCAGCTCAAAGAGCTGACGGGCGTTCAAACTTCCCGGGAAGGTATCTATGTCGCCGGCGTTTTCAGCGGCCCCAAGGACATCCCGGAAACCGTCATGCAGGCCAGTGCTGCGGCGGGAGACAGTGCAGCTTTTCTGGCGCCGGCGCGCAACACCGAAGTTGTAGAAAGGGTATTCCCCGAGGAGAAAGACGTCAGCGGGGAGGAACCCCGGATCGGCGTGTTTGTCTGCCACTGCGGCATTAACATAGCAAGCGTGGTTTATATCCCCTCGGTCATCCAGCACGTTGAAAAGCTTCCTTACGTCGTTTACGCCACAAACAACTTATACGCGTGCTCCCAGGACAGCCAGGCCGCCATGAAGGAATTAATTAAAGAACATAAACTTAACCGGATTGTTGTGGCATCGTGCAGCCCGAGGACCCACAAGCCGCTTTTTCAGGAAACCCTGCGTGAAGCGGGTTTGAATCCCAGCTTGTTCGAGATGGCCAATATCAGGGACCAGTGTTCCTGGGTACACATGCATGAGCCCGAAAAGGCCACCGAAAAAGCCAAGGACCTGATCAGCGCGGCGGTGGCAAAGGCTGCAACGCTCAAGCCTGTGAAAAAAGTCACGGTGGAAGTAACCCGGGAAGCGCTGGTAATTGGCGGAGGCGTAGCTGGTATGACCGCCGCCGTAAGCCTGGCCGGGCAGGGCCACAAGGTGCATTTACTGGAGAAAAGCGACCGGCTGGGCGGCATGGCTTTGCGCATTAATGAAGGTTTCAACGGTGAAAAAGTGCAGGGCTATATTCAGAAACTGATCAACGACGTTAAAAACAACCCGTTGATTAACGTGTATACCGGCAGCGACATCGTTGAGGTATCCGGTTACCTGGGCAATTTTAAAACCAAGCTTGATTCCGGACAGGAGATCAAGCATGGCGTCACCATTATCGCCACAGGAGCGGAAGAAGCAAAACCGGTTGAATACCTTTACGGTGAAGACGCAAGGGTAATGACACAACTGGAATTGGACGAAGCCATTGCCCGCAATGATGAGAAAGTAAAAAAAGCCCGGAACATCGTAATGATCCAGTGCGTCGGTTCCCGGGAGGAAAGCCGCCCTTATTGCAGCCGCATTTGCTGCACCAAGACGATGAAGCTGGCTTTGAAGCTGAAAAAAATAAATCCCGACGCTTCAATCATTGTGCTGTACCGGGATATCAGAACCTATAGTTTCAATGAGGACTACTACCGGGAAGCAAGAGCCAACGGCGTAATTTTCGTTCGCTACGAGGTGGACAACAAGCCGTCGGTGAAGCTTGTATCCAACAACGGAACAAGTGCTTTACAGGTCACCGCAACCGATCACATCCTGCGTGACTCATTTACAATTGACGCGGACCTGGTTGTGCTGGCCGCACCCATTGTTCCACCCGAGTCCAACCAGCGCCTGTCCCAGCTTTTCAAGGTCCCCTTGAACCCGGACAAGTTCTTCCAGGAAGCGCATATGAAGCTACGCCCGGTTGATTTTTCATCCGATGGAGTGTTCATGTGCGGGCTGGCCCACGGTCCCAAAACAATTGAAGAGAGCATTGCCCAGGGCAAAGCGGCCGCGGGGCGGGCCACCAGCATCCTCAGCCACGAGACTCTGGAATCCAAGGGCGTAGTGGCCGTTGTTGATCCCGACAAGTGCGCGGCATGCCTGACCTGTGTGCGGCTGTGCCCCTTCAAGGCGCCGCGGATCAACGAAAAACACGTGGCGGAAATCGAAGCCGTGATTTGCCAGGGCTGCGGGACCTGTGCCGGGGAATGCCCCAACAAGGCCATTACCCTGCAAAGTTACAGCGACAAGCAGCTGATTGCTTCCGTGGACGGAATTTTCGCCAATGCCGCACCAGCGTCCAATTAATTGCCTGCTCCATAAAAATAGCCCCTTGCCTATAACGCAAGGGGTTTTTTATTCTGGATTCCATTGATTACTGGGCTAACTTTTCCCAGGCAGCCTGGTAAACTTGCAAATCCCTGTCGCTGAACAGTACAAACCTGATTTCCGAGGGGATGTCATGGCTTGCAGCAAATTCCCGCACCGCTCCCACCGCTATGCCGGCGGCCTGGTCAATTGGAAACCGGTAGGCGCCGGTGCTGATCGAGGGGAAAGCGATACTCTTGATGCCCTTCTCAGCGGCAAGTTTCAAACTGTTCAGGTAGGCGTTGCGCAGCAGTTCCGGTTCCCCCCGGTCGCCGCCGCGCCAGACCGGGCCCACGGTATGGATAACGTACCTGGCCGGCAGGTTGCCCCCGGTGGTAATAACGGCTTCCCCGGTGGGACAGCCGCCCTGCCTGGCCCTGATTTGCTTGCATTCCTCCAGTATTTGCGGGCCACCCGCCCGGTGAATGGCCCCGTCCACACCCCCGCCGCCGAGCAGGCTGGAATTGGCGGCGTTGACGATGGCTTCGGTATCCTGCCGGGTGATATCCCCGCGCAAAAACATGATTTTAGTCCCATTTACGATATAGTCCAATTTATTCACCCCCGGTAATACTTGTAATAATGAACCATCAGCGACGGTCCGGAAATATTCTTTTCAACGCTACGCTGCAGATTATCGCCATGATTACCCCCGCCGCCATGCTCAAGTTTTCCGACAAGTTTGTGCGGGTGGCCAGCAAGTAGTAGGTCATTACCGATGCGAATACTGTAATCATCATGGGTATCAAGGTTCTGCTTCTCATCAAGTTACACCTCTGTCCTGAAGCAGCCGGCGCCGGGGAGGGGAGAATAGAAGAGCTTGCATTGCACGCTCAAAACCCCGGCGCTGAGGGATGAAGAGACCTATTTAACGCCGCGCCGGTCCAAAAATGAAACCACGGCCCGCTTCATATCTTCCTTCTCCACCACATCACCATGCCGCACGGGACGCTTGTCCAGGTCCCGCAGACCTGGAGGTACCGGCAAGTTGCTGAAATCGGACAGCAGCTGCAACAGTTCAAATTCGCTTTTACCAGCCGTTTTATCCTCACCCAGCAGCGCCAGGGCTACGCTGGCGTTAAATTTAAACGGGCTGGCGGTGGAAAGCACCACCGTGTAGCTATCGTCTCCCGAGCTTTTCCTGTACTTTCCATATACATTCATTCCAACCGCCGTATGCGTGTCTACAATGTATCCGTACCGGGCATAGGTGTCCTTGATGGATTGGATCGTCTCCGCGTCGCTGGCGTAGTCCGACCAGAATAAATCCCGCACCTTGGCCCGGGTGGAATCATCCACCTCATACCTCCAGTTTTCCCTTAATTCCAACATCCACCGGCGTACCCTGGCAGCGTCGTGCCCCGTTAGTTCAAAAAGCAAGCGCTCCAGGTTGCTGGAGATCAAAATATCCATGGAAGGGGACAATGTCTTTTTGAACTCCCGTTTCCGGTCATAAATGCCGGTGCGGATAAAATCATTCAGCACATTATTTTCGTTGGAAGCGCAAATTAGTTTATTAACCGGCAACCCCATCCTACCGGCATAAAAACCGGCCAGGATATTGCCGAAGTTGCCGGTGGGTACAACAAAATTGACCTTTTCCCCGGGCTCGATGCGCCGCCCGGCCAGCAGGTCGGCATAGGCAGAAAAATAATAAACAATTTGCGGTACCAGGCGTCCCCAGTTGATGGAATTGGCGGAGGAAAACTTGTAACCACGCCTGAGGATTTCACCGGCCGCGGAGGCGTCGCCGAAAATTTCCTTGACCCCGGTCTGGGCGTCGTCGAAATTCCCGCGCACGGCAAACACCCCCACGTTGCCGCCTTCCTGGGTAATCATCTGTAACTTTTGAACCTCGCTGACCCCTTCGTCCGGGAAAAACACCGCTATGGCCGTGCGGGGCACGTCCTTGAACCCTTCCAGGGCGGCTTTGCCCGTGTCGCCCGAAGTGGCCACCAGGATTAATATGCCGGCTGTTTCTCCGGTTTTTTCCACTGACTTGACCAGCAGGTGAGGTAATATTTGAAGCGCCATGTCCTTAAACGCGCAGGTGGGCCCATGCCACAGCTCCAGCACGCCGAGCCTGTCCGCCAAATGTACAACGGGGGCAACAGCCGGGTGATCAAAACTGTTTCCGTTATATGCGTCGTTAACGCACTGGGATATTTCTTCAACGGTAAAACCGGACAAAAAAGGCTGCAGTATTCTAATCGCCCGGTCCTGGTAAGGGACCCCGGCAAGGGCGACTATCTCTTCCGCGGGAATGGATACCCGTTCCTCCGGCACAAACAGCCCTCCGTCGGGTGATATGCCCAGCTTGATGGCTTCCGCCGCCGATAACTGTTGGTAATCGCCCCTGGTGCTTTCATATAACATGATAAAATCCTCCCGTATAATCTTGCTTATTACATTAAACACCACCGCCGGCTTTCAGTCAATTGGGCAAAAAAAAGAGAACTTAATCCGAAATGTTCTCCCACTTGCCGAATACCTTCCCGCAGCGGCAACCGTATGTTACAAAATGGCGCCGGGGTTGTTCATCGATATTTAAAATTCGCACGTCACCCCTGAAGTGATAAATATAATTACCACACCCCGGACAGTTGTTGCCGGAAATTGCATTTTTAGCCCTGATTATCGCCCAGGGGTAATCACCGGTCGAGTATACATTGTAGTCGGCAAAGCTGAACCTGGTAATTCTGTAGCCATCCAAAACCGCACGGATGGTTTTCAACATTACTTCCCTGGTTTTACCGGTCTGGCACAGTAGAAATGTTTCCACCGCTGTCTGAATCACAAGCTGGTCTTCCGGTGAAGGAAAGGCCAGTACATTATCGGCTTGCATATTTATATCCTCCATACATGGATTGTCGTTATTTTACAATAATCATTGACAATTTGGATAGTTTTGATACCCGGCCAAACTATTCTATTTTTGTTTGTATTTTTCTGAAATATGTGTTTACAGGTGTTATAATTAAAAAAAGCATATTTTAGGGAGGTCTTATGAAAACTCATCTACTGCGTCCCCTGGACAGGCAAAATTTGCATGAATTAATTTTAACGGCCAAGGGTGAAATCAATTGTGATCTCTATATTAAAGGGGGCACAATCATCAATGTTTATACGGGCGAATTATTACCTGCTAATGTAGCCATAAAAGGAAAACACATCGCCTACGTGGGCGATCGGGAAACCATGGTGGGCGAGCGGACCCGGTTGATTGACGCCACCGGTATGTACCTCTGCCCCGGGTATATTGAACCTCACGCCCACCCGTTTCAAACATATAACCCGGTAACCCTGGTTAACAAGGTCATGACCCTGGGAACTACAACCCTGGTTTGCGATAATCTGTTTTTTTTTATGTCCATGGATGAGAAAAAACTGCTCGGCCTCTGGCATGAACTGGCCCAGTTACCGGTCAAGGTATTATGGAGCGTGCGCCTTGACCCGCAAACCTTTTCCCGGCAGCGAATGGAACGGTTTAACCCGCGGCGTATTGAAACATTGCTTGATTCCGTGCTGGCCAGGCAGGTGGGCGAACTCACCGATTGGCCCTCTTTGGTAACTGGCGATAAACAAATGCTCGATAATATTCTTACGGCCCGGCGATTGGGTAAAAAGGTGGAGGGCCATGCGCCCGGGGCATCCGTGCAAACCCTGAACGCGCTGGCGGCGGGAGGGGTTTCCGACTGCCACGAAAGCATTACGGGGGAGGAGGTGCTGAATCGCCTGCGCCTCGGCATGTACGTGACGCTGCGGCATAGTTCGTTGCGCCCGGACCTGCCCGGCTTATTAAAAGAGCTGTTGAACTCCGGAGTTGATTTACGGCGGGCCATGATGACCACGGACGGCGTTACGCCCCCCAGCATGAAGCACGGTTTTACAGACTACCTGGTGCGCCTGGCGATTGATGCCGGCGTGCCTGCGGTGGAGGCCTACCGCATGGTAACCATCAACCCGGCCACTTATTATGGTATGGACGACGAACTGGGGGGAATTGCCCCCGGCAGGCTCGCCGATATTCTATTCCTGGAAGATCCCCAAAATCCTACGCCGGTAAAGGTGATTGCCGAAGGCGTGGAGGTATTTGAGCGGGGCCGGGAACCGCTGGACTTGCCCGGAATCGAATGGCAAAAATATGGTATTATAAAGATATCCGGTTTTTCCGGAGAAATAAAACCCGGGGACATGGTTCCTCCCGCCAGGGAAGGTGCTTTTCCCGTAATGCGGCTCGTAAACCCGGTAATTACCAGAAGAAAAGACCAAAAACTACCCGTTAAAAATAATTTTATCGACATCGCCGGAGAACCGGGCCTGGTTTACGCCACGATGCTGAACCGGGAGGGGGGATGGGTTTGCAACGGGGTATTGGAGGGCTTTGCCGATAAACTTGACGGGCTGGCTTGCTCCAACACGATTACGGGCGACATCCTGGCGCTGGGTCGCAATCCGCAGGAAATGCAGCGGGCCGTCAAGCGGATGTTCGATCTCGGAGGAGGGTTGGTCATCACCGAAAACGGCGGGATACTTTATGAACTGCCCCTTCCGCTAAGTGGGATCATGAGCCCCGCGTCGATCGACGAATTGACCGCTGAATGTTCCGAACTTTATAGACTGCTGGCCCAGAGGGGACATGTTCATTATGACCTGCTATATACCATCCTGTTTCTGTCCGCCACGCACCTGCCGGAAATACGGTTGTCTCCCGGTGGGATTCTGTCAGTAAAGGATAAAAAGATTTTAGTCCCTTCAAGAAAAATATAATGATACCACGGGTGAAATTTTGAAAATGCGGAAAAATACTGGTATACTACCTATGAGGCGTGCTTGCCGCCGGGTGATTGATCCACTTTTCAACAGGAGGGTAAAATAGTGATACCGGGCAATCCGGAAGCCATTTGGGCCGGTCTGGATCAGGTAAAAGTCGCTAAAGTGACCATAGGCGAGCCCTTAACCGTACAGGGAATAACGCTGGTGCCCGTTGTGTCCGTAAGCGCGGCTTATGGCGGAACAATCAGCCGCGAAGGCACCGGAGGGGGCGGAATCAAGCTGGATCCGGTGGCTATCGTGGCCGTGCGGGACAATAATATCGACGTCTACTCCATTCAAAAAAGAAACTCCATTGATAAACTGGCCGAGCTATTGCCTGAAATACTGCCCGTAAAGGAAAACATCGGCATTATTCGGAAGAACTGATACCCAAACAGTGGGAAATAGAAAGAGATATAAAAATTTATGAATTATAAGGGAGAGATTGGATGAGCGACCGGATTCTGAGCGCATTTGAAAAGGCAATGGAAAGATTTGAATCCAGGGTTAAGAACCTGCCGGCCGGCCATTCCGTAAAGTTGCAGTATCTTCCTGTAGGACGGAATCTGGCGGCGCGTTATTTACATGAAAGGGATTTCAACCTGTATGAAGCATTAAGCAACTACACGGATCCCACCGCTAGAAAATATGTCCTGGAGGGCGTGGAAAAATCGTTACTGGACAACCTCACCCTGCCTGAAGACGAGGAGGGGGAACAAAGAAACACGCGCGTTATTTACGCCCTTTACCAGGTTAAAGAGGATAAACCGGCCCTGGACCAGGTGGTGAAAGAGCTGCATCACCTGCTCAACCACTACCGGCATACCAGAGATAATGCGGTTGAAAGCCTGAAAAACAGCCTGATTCAACGTTACCGGCAAATCAATCGCGGAAAACTTAACCAGTTGCCCTATGCAGAGCAACAGAGAATCCACCAGGAAATAAACCTTCATTTCAGAAAGGAAAAAGCGAATTTGCTGCAAAGGCTCGCCACCCAAATTAATCCTGAACTGGAACGGTTAAAGGAAGTAATTAAAGATATCAGGTGATTTTATATGAACATCGGGATCGATATTGACGGGGTAATCACGAGAAAATAAAATACCCGGACCGGGAGGAAAGTGAAATATGTCCAATATAGTGAATCTGGAAAACGCTCGCCTGGAAAAAATTTTACGCGAGTTGTACACAGCGCAAAAATGCACATTTTTCCTCGAAAACGCCATGGGCCGGGTTATTGACAAACTGGGACTGTCGGAAGAAGAAGCGATTGAGATTGCGCGGGCACTGATGGAGAAAAATTATATCGCTACAAAGTCCTTTCTACCCGCAACATTTCTCAGGCCGAACTTTATTCGCAATTTTCCCGTGGTTTTAAGCGCCAAAGCCATCGCTTTTCTAAAATCAAAGGATGAAAACAATAACAGGTGAGCAATATCATGCTCACCCGGCAACTAAAAAATTCCCATAAAATATACACAAAATATAGTCGAGAATAACTACTTTTTCTTCTCACCGGCACAAATGTCAGGATTTGGTTCTACATATACTTCCGCTGGTTTGATCCCATAGGGTTTGAAAAAATCCTTTTGTTCGCAATTCTTAGCAGGCTCTTTTTCCGCCACCCGGGACACTCCTCCTTTTTATGGTGTTTTTTTACTCAGTGCGGGTCAGGTGAAAATGATTATGCTGTATTTTTATGAAGTGAACCGATCCACAATCCGGGCACTTTTTGGATTCCCCATCCGCAAACCTGATTTCACCGATGTGTTTTCCGCAACAAGTTATTTCAACGCTGAGAAGCTTACCATTCTCGCGAACATTGACCCTGTAATCCATTTTTTTATCAGCCATGCGCACATCACCTCAATTTACCGTATTTTACCTCAAAATTAAAATTTTAAACTTAAGCTTTCGTGTTAAGTTTTTCCACCCCCTTATACATAACAATTTTGATTGATTCCATCGCGTCATGTACAACATCAATCAAGTGCACGCAGCCGTTACCTTGGCCGAGAAGATTTACTATGTGTTTTTTATTCAGGTCATTTACCGCCTGTCCTGGAAGCCTGTGTAAATATTTTGTTGCTTCGCGGCACACGTCATCCGGCGCCCGCAGCAATTTACCTTGGGCTTCAATGACCTCGAGATGTTGATTGAGTGTCAAATCTACGCTTACCTCGTGGAAAGAGTCGCTTAACTGACCGCTGATTCTATAACCGTTATCGGGGCACTGGTAAACGAGTTGAGACTTAAACCTGTTAAATAGATTGGAGGAACGGGTAAAATGAACATACTCGCCCCAGGTTTTGCCAACTCTGTCCAAGTTACTATAATAACGGCAGGAGTTGGCATACATTTTTTCCCAGTACGAGCTGTAATCGGCAAGGGAAGCAAAACCCCTTTCCTCCCATATAAATGTTTCCGCCTGGATCACCCCGCGCACCGTTTCAGCAAACAGCAACCGGGGAAAATCCCCCAAATCTTTAAGCGCTTCCTTTAAAGCAGGCCCACTGTTGAGATAAGCTTCCACCCCGATTAATTCGTTTATATCAATTTTAGTCACAGGAGGAGAATAGTGTTCCCAGCAAGCGTCAGTAATTTCCAGAGTTTCGGGAACTACTTTGAGGATGGCGCCCATTTCGCCGTCGGTGCCGCAGTAGACCGTTTTGGCTTTCAGCAACCCGCCGGGAGTTTCCCGGTAAACTGTTGTAAACCAATGGCGTTGCAATACATTTAACATAATCTCACTCCTTTGCCCTATTATACTTGAAAAATTGGTTGAATTGCCGGTTAATTTATACTGGAATGATAATTTTTCAAAAACAGCACAGGGGATTGTTTCCCAAATAGCTGAATAATAAAATAATAGCGGGGGGTGATTGAATGTCCTTTATTCAAAAAATAGCCGACGGGGCAAAGCACCTGGGAAGCCGGGCCAGGGATCTTGGCGGCATTGCGGGGGGCAAGGCAAGGGATATAACCAAAAAATCTTCTGAGTTGCTGGAATATACCAGGTTGAGGCACGAGTTGCGAAAAATGGAAAGAGAAATGGAAAATAACCTGGCGGGGATCGGGGCATTGTATTACCAGCAACAATCGGGGCAAGACGGCGTGGACGAGGAATTAAAGAGACTGATCGAGTCAACCAGGGAACTGGAACTGGAAATGAAGGAACTGGAAGAACAAATTGCAAGTTTACAACCGGCGCCGCCCAGTTGTTCGGATTGTGGCAAAGACCTGCCCGACGGCGGCAAGTATTGCAGTTACTGCGGCAAAAAGATAGTAGAGTAAAGGAGCGGCCCACTGCAGTGGGCTGTATTTTTTCAAAGAGGTGGTTGTAAAATGGAACAGGACAGAGAATTTGCACTGGAGTTTTCGGAAGATACTTTGGCCATAATTGAAGAGTTTGGACGTAAAACCGGCCGTAACGATGAACAAGTGGTGGAGTACATCATTCGAGAATACTTGATGCACCAGTTGCCTGTCCTTGAAAAACAAGCTTCCGAGACGGGTAAGGACCTCAACGAGTTAATAAACCTGCAGTTCGTCCGGCTACTGGAATTCCTGCTCAGTAAGGCAAATGAATAAAAAAACAGGCCGGGGGAATTGATTTTCCCCGTCCTGCCACTTGATGCAAGGTAATTTAATATTGCAGCTCCGGTAAATGTTTAAATAATTCCAGCGCTTCGGGATTTGCCAGCGCGTCGCGGTTTTCCACGGGTTCGTTGTGAATAATATTCCGCACGGCCAGTTCCACCTTTTTACCGCTGATGGTGTATGGAATGTCATTAACCGGAATAATTTTGGCCGGGACATGCCTTGGTGTGGTATTTTCCCTGATAGTCGCTTTGATTTTGCGCACCAGGTCGTCGTTGAATTCAACTCCTTCCGCGAGTTTGACAAATAACACCACCCTGACATCATTATCCCAGTTTTGGCCCACGACAAGGCTGTCTTTGATTTCCTCCAGCGATTCAACTTGCCGGTAAATCTCAGCAGTACCGATGCGCACTCCGCCGGGATTTAGCGTGGCGTCGGAGCGGCCGTAAATAATGACCCCGCCTGTATCGGTGATTTCAATGTAGTCACCGTGATGCCAGACATTGGGAAACACGCTGAAGTAAGCCTTTTTAAATTTGGCGTTGCCCTCGTCGTTCCAGAAGTAAACGGGCTTGGACGGGAACGTGGAGACACAAACAAGTTCGCCCTTTTGGTTTAAAACGCTGTTGCCATTTTGATCAAAGGCATGAACGTTCATACCCAGACCTCGGCACTGCAGTTCGCCCGGATATACCGGGCCGATAGGGTTGCCCAGGGCGAAGCAGGAAATAATATCCGTGCCGCCGGAGATGGAGGACAGGCAAACATCCCTTTTAATATCCCGGTAAACGTACTTAAAGCTTTCCACCGACAGGGGCGACCCGGTGGAAAGAATTGCCTTCAATGGAGTCAAGTCAAATTTCTCCCGCGGTTTGACCCCTTCCTTTTCAATGGCCGCCAGGTATTTGGCGCTGGTTCCAAAAACAGTGATTTTTTCATCCTGGGCCATTTTAAACAGTGTTTCGGGGTTGGGGTAGAAAGGGGAGCCGTCATAAAGCAACACGGTTGCCCCCACGGCCAGAGAACTGACCAGCCAGTTCCACATCATCCAGCCGCAGGTGGTAAAATAGAAAATCGTGTCTTCCCGTTTGAGATCGGTATGGAGAATGAGTTCCTTCAAGTGCTGGATCAGCGTTCCGCCCGCGCCGTGCACAATACACTTGGGCACGCCGGTGGTACCGGAGGAATACATGATATACACGGGATGGTTGAAGGGCAACTGTTCAAACTCAATCTCCAGGCTGCTTTCACAGGACAGGAAATCGGCAAACATCACGGCACCGGGCAGACGACTCAAGTCGGGATCGGGTTTGGTGTAAGGAACAACCACAACCTTTTCCACCGACGGTATTTCCTTGATAATGCTGGCTACCCGCCCCAGGGAATCGATAGTCTTACCGTTATAAAAATAACCATCGGCCGTGAACAGTACCCGGGGCTGGATCTGGCCAAACCGGTCCAACACGCCTTTGATGCCAAAATCGGGCGAACAGGAGGACCAGATTGCGCCTATACTGGTGACGGCCAGCATGGCAACCACTGTTTCGATCATATTGGGCATGAACCCGGCCACCCGGTCTCCAACGGTAATTCCCAGTTCCCGTAAAGATTTGGCCAGGTGCGCCACCCGGTCGTAAAGCTCGCGATAGGTGATCCGCACCGGCTCTTGTCCCTCTCCCTTGAACACCAGGGCGGTCCGGTCATCCCGGTAACGCAACAGATTTTCGGCGAAATTCAGCCTGGCGCCTGGAAACCATTGCGACTCGATCATGTCACTTTGGTTGTCAACAACCCTGTCATAAAGACGGGAATACTTGATTTCGCCGAATTCCCACATGGCTACCCAGAAATCGGGTGAATGATTAATCGACCACTCGTACAGTTCGGGATAATCGGTGAAGTTTTTACCGTATTTTTTGTTCACATAGGCGATAAATTTGGACATGTTGGCGTTTTGCCTGCGTTCCCCGGATGGCTTCCAAAGCGGTTCTTTCATATGATTTATTCCTCCTGACCTGGGTTTTTTATTTTCTTAACTAAGCCTACGCCTATAATTAATTAAATATTTTGAATTATTTTAAAGCAAAAATCATACCTGAACCGGTGCTGCTCCGCCGCACCGGTAAGTTATTGGAAAACCAATAGGCATTTATTTGTAACTGGCATAAATTAACTAAACTGTTGATTAAAATTACACCATTTGTAAAATTTTTTTACACTCCATGCTTACTCAACAAACGCCAAGGATTTCCGGTTGCGGCGGTTTTAACGTTGACATGAACAAACGTTTCCGTGATAATGTAATCAATCTTAATCATCCAACGGAGGTTGTCCTGTGCAATACAATGAAAAAATTCAAAAAATCGCACAACTGATCAGGGAATCAAAAAAAACGCTGGCCTTAACCGGGGCGGGTATCAGTACGGAAAGCGGGATCCCCGATTACCGGAGCCCCGGAACCGGACTTTGGGAAAAACATGACCCCGTAAAAACAGCCAGCCTGTCTGCGTTGCGTAGAGATCCCGCGCAATTTTACGCCCTTAACCTGGAACGGTGGACCGCGTACGGCAACGCCAGGCCCAACGTGGCCCATTACGCACTGGCACGTCTGGAAAAAATGGGCCTGCTGCTGGGAGTAATCACCCAGAATATCGACAGCCTGCACGTGCGGGCCGGATCGACCAGGGTCTGGGAGGTGCACGGCCACCTCAGGACCTGTCACTGCATGGATTGCCGTAAGACTTATCCATTTGATTTCCTGGTTGCTCGTTTCCGGCAAGGTGAAAATCCGCCGGCTTGCACCGCCTGTTCCGGTATTCTACGCCCGGACGTTGTACTGTTTGAAGACCGGATGAATGAGGATTTCTTTCAGGCCACCCAGGTAATTTCCGGTTGCCAGCTGTTAATCGTGGTAGGCAGCAGCCTTACCGTCTACCCCGTCGCAGGCCTGCCGGGCGTAGCAAGGCAGCTGGTGATTATTAACCGTACCCCCACGCCATGGGACGAAGAGGCGACAGTTGTCGTCAACAGCAGCGCCGGGCAAGTTTTAAGGGATGTCATGGCGGAATTGGGCGAGGTTATCCCGGCTGACTACGGTACTTGAATAAAACAAAATTAACTTTCCACGAACAACCAAGTTACCTCTAATTCAACGATCACCTGCAAGTTCCAGCAAGCCCAGCAATGGTAAGTGGTCTGAAGCCAGACTTTCGTACAGCTTGGATTCCCTTAATCGCCAGTGTGAGGAGAAAAAAATATAATCAATCTTATGCCTGGGTAATGTTGAAGGAAAAGTTGGCCATGCCCCCGCCGGGTCCACCGACAGAAGCGTGGCTTGGATTTTTTTTATCTCCGGGGCTTCCGGCGAAGCGTTAAAATCACCGGTCAGGATCAGGGGTTCGGACTCGCTGTTGATGATATTCATTATTTCCCGCACCTGCAGCATGCGCTCACTTTGGTTAAGGCCCAGGTGGGTGGTAAAAAACGATATAGCGCGGTGCCCAAGACTAATCCGCACTCGTAGCAGGCCCCTTTTTTCCCCTGTGCTGGGTAGAGGAAAATTTTGTGACGATTCCACGGGATAACGGGAAAGCACTGTGTTACCGAATCGTATGAACAAAAACCGTGTGACGTTGGGGCCAAAAACAGCGTGCATACCCAGCATTTTGCCGATTTTACGCGGCTGGTCCGTAAATCCGCTGCGGGGATTGAAAAAATCAACTTCCTGTAACCCGGCAATATCCGCCCCCGTCGCAGCGATAGTAAAAGCCACTGCCTCCGGGGATATTATGCCGCTGATGCCGTGGCAACTCCTGATGTTATAGGTAAGCACACGCAATTTCATTTTCGTCACCAGAGTTGATATAATGTATTAATAATATATGCCTGATCTATGCCATGCCGGTTCAGCCATCCTCCAGAATTTAATCCGCCCGCATGTTACATTGGTTTAAGTGTCAATATCAATAAAAAGGAGCTTTCAACGTTGAGTATCGTAATTTTGGGAATTGAAACATCCTGCGATGAAACATCCGCTGCCGTTGTGGTGGACGGCGTTACGATTAAATCCAATGTCATCTCCTCCCAAGTTGATATACACCGTAAATTTGGCGGAGTGGTGCCTGAAATCGCCTCACGCAAGCATCTTGAGATGATCAACGCCGTCATCCGGGAAGCGCTGGACCGGGCGGAAATAGATTTTAAGGATTTGGACGCCGTGGCTGTGACATACGGTCCCGGACTGGTGGGGGCCTTACTGGTGGGGGTAGCCGCAGCCAAGGCCATCGCCTACGGCCTGGATCTACCCTTACTGGGCGTCAATCATATCGAGGGGCACATTTTCGCAAATATGCTGGTTGAGTCCGAACCCGGGTTACCCGTGCTTTGTTTAATCGTTTCCGGCGGCCATACCGACCTGGTGCTGATCCGGGAGTTCGGCCGGTATGAATTGCTGGGCTCAACCCGGGACGACGCTGCCGGTGAAGCGTTTGATAAAGTGGCGCGCGTGCTGGGGCTCGGCTACCCGGGCGGTCCCTTAATTGATAAATTGGCCGCTTGCGGCAACAAAGATGCCATTCCCCTACCGCGCGCATACCTGGAAGAAGGCAGTTTTGATTTCAGTTTCAGCGGCCTGAAAACAGCGGTAATCAATTACATTCACCGCGCCGTGCAGAAAGGAGGGGAGCATATCAACAAAGCCGACGTAGCGGCAAGTTTTCGCCAGGCCATTGTGGATGTACTGGCGGATAAAACCATGCTGGCCGCCCGGCGGTACGCTACAAAAAACATCATGCTGGCGGGCGGGGTGGCGGCCAATACACTGTTGCGGGAACAATTGTCCCGCAGGGCATCGGAGGAGGGTTTGCGGTTAATTTACCCCCCGCCGGTGCTTTGCACCGACAATGCGGCTATGATCGCTTGCGCCGCCTATTACAAGTACTTGCGTCAAGATTTTGCACCCCTGACTCTAAACGCCGTGCCAAATTTGCGGTTGGGGCGGGATTGTTACTAACACGCCGCAGTCAAAAAGATATCCACAAAAAATTCACAATGCTGCTTGATCATGTGTATGGCTTGTTGCCGGCCAATAGTTGAGCAGTGCGGTTATTCACAATATTTTTTTATACAAATATATTTATTTTGCTGGTTTTAGTATATTTATTTTGCCTAAAAATATTTTTTCTGTGGATAATGTGGATAAGTCTGTTAATAACTTGTTAATTAAGAGTTTAACCTGTGGGTGGAATTTTATCTTGCGAATGCAAAATTTTGTCGAATCGCTAATTTACTGGAGTGCGGGGCACGGCAACATTCTGCCGTTGACATCCCGTTGTAATGTCAGCTGTATTTTTTGTAGCAACCGGCTGAACCCTGAAGGCGTGGAAGTGTTCAATATCAAGCCGCGCACACCCGACCAGGTGCGTCAAACTGTGGAGTTCCTGGACCCGCTGCGCCCGGTGGTGATCGGAGAGTCGGTAACCAGGATCAACGAGGGGGAACCTTTTTCACACCCGCAAATAGAGGAAATTTTGATTAGCATCCGGAAGGCTTTACCCCGGACGCCCATCCGGATTACCACCAACGGTTCCCTTCTTGATCACCGGCGCGTATCCTTATTACAATCACTGGCGCCGGTAACAGTCTATCTTTCCCTGAACAGTGCCAATGCCGCGGTTAGAAGGCAAATAATGAGCGATTCCCGGGCCTCCTATGCGGTGTCGGCAGCTTCATTGCTTGGCCGGCACGGCTTTGATTGGCACGGAAGCGTTGTCGCCATGCCCCACCTGACCGGGTGGGACGATTTAAGAGATACCATCCTTTACTTGGCCCGGTGCAACGCTAAAACAATCCGGGTGTTTTGGCCGGGATACACCTGCTTGGCGCCGCCGGAGCTGCGGTTTCCTTCGTCGATGCCGGAGAGCTTGCGCGATTTTATTGGCGAAATTAAAGTGTCAACCCCGGTACCGGTGACCATGGAACCGCCATTAATCAACGACCTGCGCTCCGAAGTGGCAGGAGTGATTAAAGGTTCCCCGGCCCACCGGGCCGGTGTGCGGCAGGGGGACATAATCCGCGCGGTTAACGGAGCCGCCCCTTTTTCCCGGGTCCACGCCTATCAACTGACCAGAAATACGGCTGACCCGCAGTTGACCATCACCAGTTCCGGCGCTGTGACCAAAACCGTGCTTTTGAGGAAAAAGGCGAGGGAAAGTTCGGGGCTGGTCATGGAATACGACATCGACCCGTCGACGGTGCGGCAAATCGAGCGGGCCGTTACCGTAAGTGGAGCAAACCGAGTGCTCCTGCTAACTTCCGTACTGGCCCGGAATATAATCAATAACGCATTGCTGCGCTTGAAATCAAGGCATTTCGTAACGGTCATCCCCGTGTCCAATAAACTCTTCGGTGGCTCGATAAACACAGCCGGTTTGCTTGTGGTAGACGATATGGTGGCTGCTATGCAGGATTTTTTCGCCCAGTTTCACCGCCCGGACCTGGTATTATTACCCCGCGCGCCGTTTGATCACCGCGGGCGCGATCTCACCGGAAAATCCTGGCGGGAGATTGAGCAGCATTTGGGTCTGCCGGTTCAGGTAATATGATAGCTCGTAAAGTATTGCTTTGGCAGGGTTTTGTTAGCGTTAACAAGCAGTAACTTTAACCACTACGAAGATAATTGCGAAGAGAGCGATTGATACCACCGGAGCCCAGATACAAGTACCGGTTTTTGCAGTGAAATCAAATATTATAAATTAAAGTAAAACTCTTTTTTTAAACCTGAAGTTATGCTATTCTTTTTTAAACTAAATCGCGAAAGGAGTAAGCAGGTGTACTGGCAGAAGGAATACGAAACCATGCCGCGCGAGAGACTTGCGGACTTACAACTGGAAAGGCTTCAGCAAACAATTAAAAGAGTATACGATAACGTCCCATTTTACCGCAACAAATTAAGCGAAGCCGGCATCGAGCCCGGTGATATCAAATCGCTGGATGATTTAAGCCGCTTGCCTTTTACCACCAAGCAGGACCTGCGGGACAATTACCCCTTCGGCTTGTTCGCCGTTCCCATGGAAGAAGTGGTCAGATTGCACGCTTCGTCCGGAACTACCGGCAAACCGACAGTAGTAGGTTATACCCGGAACGACATTGTCACCTGGTCGGATTTGATGGCCCGGGCGCTGGTGATGGCGGGAGGGTCCAAGAAGGACATAGTGCAAAACGCTTACGGCTACGGTTTATTCACCGGAGGTATGGGCATCCATTACGGTGCCGAGCGTTTGGGAGCCACAGTGGTACCCATATCGGGGGGAAATACTTCGCGCCAGTTGATGTTAATGCAGGATTTCGGCACCACCATCCTAACCTGTACACCCTCTTACGCCCTTTACCTGGGTGAGGAAATGGTCAATACCGGCATCGACCCGGCTAAATTAAAGCTGCGGATAGGCATTTTCGGAGCCGAGCCCTGGAGCGAGCGCATGCGCAACCAGCTGGAAGCTAAGCTTAACCTCACGGCGCTGGACATTTACGGCTTGAGCGAAGTAATCGGGCCGGGCGTGGCCATGGAGTGCCCCGAGAAAAAGGGCATGCATATATTTGAAGACAACTTCATTGCGGAAATCATCGACCCGGAAACAGGTCAACCGCTTCCCTACGGGCAGCCGGGGGAACTGGTGATCACCTCGCTGACCAAGGAAGCGCTGCCCATTATCCGTTACCGGACAAGGGACATTACCGTGCTAAAAGACGATGAGTGCGGGTGCGGCCGAACATTTGTCAGGATGGAGCGTGTAACCGGCAGAACCGATGATATGCTGATCATCAGGGGAGTTAACGTATTCCCCTCCCAGATTGAAAGCGTGCTGCTGGAATTCGGCGATACCGAACCGCATTATCTGCTGGTGGTGGACCGTAAAGGAACGCTGGATGACCTGGAAATCTGGGTGGAACTGAGCGACAAGTTTTTCTCGGATAAGGTCAGGGCGCTGGAGGACCTGGAAAAAAGGCTCCGGGCCCGAATTCTGAGCGTGTTGGGCATTTCCGCCAGGATTAAGCTGGTTGAGCCGCGCACCATCCCGCGCAGCGAAGGCAAAGCCAAACGGGTGCTGGATAAGCGGGAAATCTAATCAAATAATGTAAAACTATTGTTCCGGGGCAAATTAAAATTAATTAAGGGGGGCGAGCAGGTGAAAGTAAAACAAATATCAGTGTTCCTGGAGAACAAGTCGGGCCGCCTGGCGCAGGTAACCCGGGTGCTGGGTGAGAACAACATCAATATCAGGGCTTTATCCATTGCCGATACCACGGATTTTGGCATTTTGCGCCTGATAGTAAACAACCCCGACCCCGCTTACCGGGCGCTTAAGGACGCCGGGTTCACCGTCAGCACCACCGAAGTGATCGCAGTGGAAGTGAAAGATGAACCCGGCGGTTTGGCCAGGGTGCTGGAAATACTGCAAAACGTCAACATTAATATCGAATACCTCTACGCGTTTCTTCAGAAGGCAACTAACGCCGCCTTGGTGGTTTTCCGCGTGGAACAGCTTGATGAGGCAATCAAAGTATTACAGGAAAACAATATCAGTATTTTGGAAGGCAGTCGCGTATATGCATTGTAATCATGGTTTTGAAATACTGCTCTAAACCCTTCCCTTAACGGGAAGGATTTATTTTTTTACCGGCGAAATATATTGTATACTGTTTCCAGGTATTTGCGGGTTGTGTCTTTGACATTAAAAATTTTTGCTAATAAGAATCTTTGGAGGAATTAATGTGTCCAAAAACGAATTAAGAAAGAATGTAATCGCGGGGCGCAATGCCCTTTCCGGCCGGGACGTGGCGGAAAAAAGTAAAATAATCGCCGGGCGGATAATGGAATTAAAAGAGTACCAAAACGCGCTCACGGTGATGGCTTATATTGATTTCCGCAACGAGGTGCAAACGGAGGCAATTATTCAAGACGCGTTACGCAAGGGTAAGCGGGTAGCCATTCCCATAACGGATATCCGGAACAAAAAATTAATTCCTTCGTTGCTGGAAAATTACCCCGGCGACCTGGCCCCGGGAACATGGGGCATCCTGGAACCCAAACCCGGGTGTATCCGCCCGGTGGAGCCGGGTGAAATCGACTTGGTCATAGTGCCCGGTGTGGCCTTTGATACAGCGGGCAACCGGCTCGGTTACGGCGGTGGCTTTTACGACCGCTTTCTCCCCCGCACCAGGCGGGACACTGTATTCCTTTCCCCGGCCTTTGAGTTGCAGGTGAGGCCCAACGTATACCCCGGCAAACATGACATCCCCATCCATTTACTGGTTACCGAGGACAGGGTGCTTGATTTTCGTCACATCAGGCAATAACAATTATTCACCAAACCTGGCAATCTACCCGGGCGACCCAAACGCTTGGGCTGATGTAATGTTTTGTAATAACGAGAGGAGGGAGAAGTTTTGGCAGCGTGCAAGTGTGAACAAAACCTGGAATCAAAGTATCAAGAATTACAGAAAGTCTTTGACAAGTACAGAAATGTAAAGGGAGCTTTGATTCCGCTGCTGCAGGAGGCCCAGGAAATTTTCGGCTACCTGCCCGGGGATGTCATGAAAAAGATATCCCGGGAAATCGGCGTACCCTTCAGTAAAACCTTCGGAGTGGCGACTTTTTATTCGCAGTTTCATTTAAAGCCCAGGGGCCGCAACATTATCAGGCTGTGCCAGGGTACGGCCTGCCACGTGCGGGGTGCCGCCAAGGTGTTTGAAGCCGTATCCCAGGACCTCGGGGTAAGCAGGAATGAAACCACCACTGACCAGCGTTACACCCTGGAAACCGTGGCCTGCCTGGGCGCCTGTGGACTGGCGCCCGTTATGATGGTGAACGACGATACCCACGGCCGCTTGACCCCCGACAAGGCCGTTTCAGTAATCAAAAACTACGAATAGAAAGGAGGCCTGGCAATTTGAAAAGCTTGTTGGATAAATGTTGTGACAAATGCACCCATAAACCCCAAACTCCATGCCGGGACTTCATCAAGTGCCGCAAGGCGGGTCCGATTTGCCATGACGACGAATTATGCCGTCAAAAGAGACAAAATATATTATCCGACATCCATCTTCCGGAAGGTTCGGAAAAGAAAAATATTCTTATCTGCGCCGGTACCGGCTGTACTTCATCCGGATCAAGAAAACTGGTTGACGTATTAAAAGAGGAGCTTCAAAAGCACGGCCTCTCCGATAAGGTCAAGGTAACCATTACCGGCTGCCACGGCTTTTGCGAGCAGGGTCCGCTGATGATCGTGGAACCCGACAAAACTTTCTATGTCCGGGTGCAGGAACAGGATGTGGCAGAAATTGTGGAACAAAACTTGATCGGTGGCCAAGTAGTTGAAAGATTACTTTATAAAGATCCCACTACAGGCGAACTGGCCAGGACTTACGAAACCGTACCCTTTTACGCCAAGCAACAGCGCCTGGTGTTGCACAACTGCGGGCATATCAACCCTGAAGACGTGGCCGAGTACATTGCCAACGACGGTTACGCCGGCTTCGTCAAGGCTTTGTTTGAAATGACCCCCGAACAAGTGATTGAAGAAGTTAAAAAATCGGGCCTGCGCGGGCGCGGGGGCGCGGGATTCCCCACCGGTATGAAGTGGGGCTTTGTGCGCCAGGCACCGGGCAACAAAAAATACGTTGTGTGCAACGCTGACGAAGGCGACCCGGGCGCCTTCATGGACCGTAGCGTACTGGAAGGCGACCCCCATGCAGTGCTGGAAGGCATGATGATCTGCGGTTACGCCGTGGGCGCCGACGAGGGTTACATTTACGTGCGGGCCGAGTACCCCCTGGCCATTGAACGGCTCAAGATCGCCATCGCCCAGGCCGAACAATACGGTATTCTGGGAGACAACATTTTCAATTCAGGATTTAATTTCCACATCAAGATCAAGGCCGGCGCCGGCGCCTTCGTATGCGGCGAAGAAACCGCGCTGCTCACTTCCATCGAGGGCAACCGCGGCATGCCCAGGGTCAGGCCGCCATTCCCGGCCCAATCAGGCCTGTGGGGCAAGCCCACCAACCTGAACAATGTGGAAACCTATGCCAACGTGCCCTATATTATCCGCAACGGCGGCGATGAATATGCCAAGTTGGGCACCGAGAAAAGCAAGGGCACCAAAATTTTCGCCCTGACCGGCAAAGTAAACAACACCGGCTTGGTGGAAGTGCCCATGGGCATGACTATGCGGGACATTATTTTCACCATCGGTGGCGGCATCCAGGGCGGCAAAAAATTCAAGGCCGTGCAAATCGGCGGCCCGTCGGGCGGCTGCATTCCGGAGGAAAACCTGGACCTACCGGTGGATTATGATTCGCTGACCGCCGCGGGCGCGATGATGGGCTCGGGCGGCCTGGTGGTCATGGACGAAACCACCTGCATGGTAGACGTGGCCCGGTTCTTCCTCACTTTTACCCAGGCCGAGTCCTGCGGCAAGTGCACCCCCTGCCGGGAAGGCACTAAGCGCATGCTGGAAATCCTCACCCGTATCTGTGACGGCAAGGGTGAAATGGAAGACCTGGAAACCCTGGAACGCCTGGGCCGGGTGGTCAAGAACACCGCCCTGTGCGGTCTGGGCCAGACATGTCCCAACCCGATCCTGTCCACCCTGCGTTACTTTAAAGACGAGTATGTTGCCCATATCCGGGACAAGCACTGCCCCGCCGGAGTATGTCCCAGCCTGCTGGTATATAAAATCGACCCGGAGAAGTGCAAGGGCTGCGGCAAGTGCGCCAAGAACTGTCCAGCCGGCGCCATTACGGGTGAAAAGAAAGAGCCGCATGTCATTGACCCGGATAAATGCATCAAGTGCGGCGCTTGCATGCAGGGTTGCAAGTTCAACGCCATTTACAAGGCCTAGCCTGATCCGTTACAGCAAGCGACTCTCTGAAAAGGAGGGAAAATAATTGTCCTATGTATCCCTGACCATCAACGGGATTAAGATAAGCGTTCCCAAAGGAACCACCGTGCTAGACGCGGCCCGGGAGGCGGGAGTGTTTATCCCCACTTTCTGCCACGACCCGGATATCCCGCGCTTCGGCGCCTGCCGCATCTGCGTGGTGGAGATCCCCGGGATGCGCAACCTGCCCGCCTCCTGCGTTACCGAGGCCACCGAGGGCATGGAGGTATATACTGAATCCCCGGCAGTGGTGGAAGCGCGCAAGACCATCCTGGAACTGCTCCTGGCCAATCACCCCCAGGACTGCCTGACCTGCGAAAAGAACGGGGACTGCCGGCTGCAGGATTACGCTTTCCGTTACGGCGTCAAGGAATCCGGTTTTAAGGGGGAACGTAAAAACTACCCGCTGGACGACTCCAACCCGTACATCATCCGGGACGCCAATAAATGCATCCTCTGCGGGCGGTGCGTGCGCACCTGCAACGCCATCCCCGAGCGCAGTGTGATCGATTTCGGCTACCGCGGCTTTAACACCAAAATCGTCACCGCCATGGACACCCCGCTGGGCGAGTCGGATTGCGTCTACTGCGGCCGCTGCGTAACGGTTTGTCCCGTGGGGGCGCTCACCTGGAAACCGCTGACAGGCAAGGGGCGCGTGTGGGAACTGACCCGGCAGGAGGTAACCTGCACCTTCTGTGACAGCGGCTGCACCTTTGAGGTGCTCAGCAAAGACGGTAAAAATATCGGAGTGGTGCCCAAAACGCCCGGAAACGGCCGCCCGCTCTGCCTGAAGGGGCGGCTGGGGCTCGAACTAAAGTACCTGGACGACCCGCCGGCCCCGCAATTGAAGAAAGGCGATGAATTTGTACAGGTGTCCTGGGGCGAAGCGCTGGGACTGGAAGATATTCTGTCCAAGTTGAGTAAAGACAAGTAAAAGAAGGGAGGGATAACTTCCGGTGGCAGAAGTTACATTGACCATCAACGGTATTTCCGTAACCGTACCAAAGGGAACCACCGTATTGGACGCCGCCAGGCAGGCCGGTATATTCATCCCCACGTTTTGTCACGACCCGGAACTGACCAGATTCGGCGCCTGCCGCATGTGCGTGGTGGAAATCCCGGGAATGCGTAACCTGCCCGCTTCCTGCGTCACCGAGGCCACCGACGGCATGGTGGTGCATACCGATTCGCCGGCGGTAATTGAGGCCAGGAAAACCATCCTGGAATTGATGCTGGCCAATCACCCCATGGACTGCCTGACCTGCGGCAAAAACGGCGACTGCCGGTTGCAGGATTACGCCTACTTGTACGGGGTTAAAACCGAACCCTTTGGAGGAGAAAAACACAACTACCCCGTTGAAAACGACAATCCCTTTATCGTCAGGGATATGAATAAATGCATCCTTTGCGGCAAGTGCGTGCGCGCCTGCGCTGAAATCCAGGGCAAAAGTATTGTTGACTTTGCCTACCGCGGCTTCGACGCCAAGATTACGCCGGCCATGGACGTGCCACTTTCCGAGTCGGAATGCGTATTTTGCGGCAACTGTGTCGCCGTTTGCCCGGTGGGGGCGCTGCAGGAGAAGGGACTGCGCTCGGCCGCCAGGACCTGGGAAGTGAAAAAGGTTAAAACCACTTGCCCTTATTGTGGCACGGGTTGCAGCTTTGAATTGAACGTGAAGGACAACAGGGTGGTAGGCGTCACCTCCTGCGACGGCGATGTCAACGGCCGGGCCCTGTGCGCCAAGGGACGTTTCGGCTACGGCTTTATTCATCACCCCGACCGCCTAACCACTCCGCTGGTTAAAAAGAACGGAAAATTTGTGAAAGCCACCTGGGAAGAGGCGATTAGCCTGGTGGCTCAAAAACTGGGAGCCGTCAAAGATAAATACGGTTCCGACGCGCTGGCGGTGCTCAGTTCCGCCCGCTGTACCAACGAAGAAAATTACCTGATGCAGAAATTTACCCGCGCGGTGCTCGGTACCAATAATATCGACCACTGCGCCCGTCTCTGACACGCTCCCACCGTCGCCGGTCTGGCGACTGCATTCGGAAGCGGCGCAATGACCAACAGCATCAGGGAAATCGCCGGTGCCAACTTTATTCTGGCCATCGGCACCAACACCACGGAGTCCCACCCCATCATCAGCCTGCAGGCCAAGAAGGCCAAGCGCAACGGGGCAACCCTGGTGGTGGCCGACCCAAGGCGGACCGAGATGGCTGAACTGGCCGATATTCACATGCAATTAAATTCCGGTTCCGACATTGCCCTGCTCAATGCCATGGCCAATGTCATCATCAGTGAAGAACTTTGGAATAAAGACTTCGTGGCCAACAGAACCGAAGATTTCGAGGCACTGAAACAAACCGTGGCCAAGTATACACCGGAATACGCCGCGGAAATCACCGGTGTTCCGGCGGAAACCATCAGGGAAGTGGCCCGTGGATACGCCAGGGCAAAAAATGCCACCATTTTATACACCATGGGCGTGACTCAACATATCTGCGGCACCCATAACGTATTTGCCGTGGCCAACCTGGCCATGCTTTGCGGTCATATCGGCAAGGAGAGCAGCGGCGTCAACCCGCTGCGGGGGCAGAACAACGTTCAGGGCGCCTGCGACATGGGCGCGCTGCCCAACGTTTACACCGGTTACCAGCCGGTAACCTTGGAAGAAAACCGGGCCAAATTCGCAAAGGTTTGGAACGTCGGCGAACTGCCGGCCAAGCCGGGCCTGACCGTGGGCGAAATGATGGAAGGCGCGGCTGATGGCAGGGTTAAAGCCATGTACATCATGGGTGAAAACCCGGTGCTGTCCGATCCGGACTCGGACCACGTGGTCCACGCCTTGGAGAAACTGGAGTTTTTAGTGGTACAGGATATATTCCTCACCGAAACTGCGGCCCTGGCCGACGTGGTGCTGCCGGCGGCCAGTTTCGCCGAAAAGGACGGCACTTTCAGCAATACCGAACGCCGGGTGCAGCGCGTACGCAAAGCCATCGACCCGGTGGGCGATGCGAAGGCGGACTGGCAAATCATTTGCGACGTGGCCACGGCCATGGGATATCCCATGCAATATGCCTCGGCGTCGGATATCTTTGATGAAATCGCCAGATTAACACCTTCTTACGCCGGCATATCATACGCCCGCTTGGAGCAAGGCGGCATCCAGTGGCCCTGCCCCAGTGCGGATCACCCCGGAACCCCGTACCTGCATAAGGATAAGTTTGTCCGGGGTCTGGGCAAGTTCAACCCGGTGGAATACATTCCTCCGGCGGAACAACCCGATCAGGATTACCCGTTCGTGCTAAGCACCGGTCGCCGCCATTTCCATTACCATACAGGCACCATGACCCAGCGTACCGGCGCACTGGAAGTGCACTACGGCGCCGAGCACCTTGAAATCAACCCGCTGGATGCGGCCGACCTGGGTGTGGTTGACGGCGACACGGTCCGGGTCAAATCCCGCCGCGGGCAAGTGGAAGTAAAAGCACGCCTTACCGACGTGGTACCGCGAGGCCTTGTATTCACTTCCTTTCACTTCCCGGAAGTGGCCATCAACAAGCTGACCAACCCGGCCAGGGACCCGGTGGCCAAGATACCGGAGTTGAAAGTTTGTGCCGTAAAAGTGGAAAAGGCAAGTTAAACTCCATATACGCGTAAAGCCGGAAAGCAATTTCCGGCTTACTTTTTATCCGGTGTGACCGTAAAGTAATAATGATTTGTAAAAAAATAATAATTTAATTTTTTTAAAATTTAAAATCAAAAAAGAGGGAAAGCAAAAAATTTGTTGAATATTAAAATTATTAAACCACCTGAATGAATACTCATTTATTTATGGAGGTGTCCGCATTGCCAGACCAAAACAGACCCTGGTTGAATCATTACTCCAAGGCCGTACCCGCCCATATCGATTACCCGGACCTGACCATGCCGCAACACCTGGAGAAAGTAGCGAAGGAATTTCCCGACCGAGACGCCGCTGTATTTGCCGGTGTAAGGCTCAATTTTCAAACCCTGCAGGCTATGGTCAACAAGTGTGCGAATGCGCTTGTCGATTTAGGGGTCAAAAAGGGCGACCGGGTAGCCATCATGGCCCCCAACTGCCCCCAGTACGTGCTCAGTTTTATGGCCACATTAAAACTCGGGGCGGTAGTGGTGCAGGTCAACCCGATGTATGTGGAAAGAGAACTGGAACATATTTTAAATGACTCCGGAGCTGAGATTATTATTGCTTACGACGCTTTTTACCCCTTAATAAGCAAAGTGCGCAGCGTGACACCGCTGAAAAAAGTAATTTTATTCATGCTTGGACAACCTTCCGGAACCGCCGATGAAAACGCGTTAAAAGCCGAGGAGTTGTTGATGCAATATCCGGCGGAATTCGACCAGGTTCCGGTAAACATGGATGATGACGTTGCGGTGTTTCAGTACACGGGGGGTACTACCGGCGTTTCCAAGGGGGCAATGTTGACCCACCGCAATATTACCGCCAACGCCCTCCAGGTCAGCAGCTGGTTTGAGAACCTGGAGTACGGCAAGGAAAAAGTGCTTTGCGCGTTGCCCTTTTTCCATTCCTATGCCATGACCACGTGCATGAATTTCAGCATTATCAACGCCGCCACCATGATTATCATGCCGCGTTTTGAAATTAAACAATGCCTGGAATTGATCAAGGAACACCAGCCCACATTTTTCCCGGGCGCACCCACCATGTACATCGCCATCAATAACTATCCCAACGTGCAGGAATATGGCATCAATTCAATCAAGGGGTGTATTAGTGGATCAGCACCCCTACCCCTGGAAGTAGCGGAAAAGTTTGAACAACTAACCGGCGGCAACCTGGTGGAAGGTTATGGTTTATCCGAAACATCCCCTGTAACACACTGCAATCCCATCATGGGCTTACGCAAAGCAGGGTCTATCGGCATCCCCTTGCCGGATACCGAATGCAAGATCGTCGACCTGGAAACCGGTGAGCGGGAGCTTCCACCTGGTGAAGTCGGCGAACTGTGTATTAAAGGTCCCCAGGTGATGAAGGGTTACTGGAACATGCCGGAAGAAACTGCGAAAACACTACGCAACGGCTGGGTTAACACCGGTGACATTGCCAAAATGGACGAAGACGGGTATTTCTATATCGTCGACCGGAAAAAAGACATGATTATTGCCGGGGGTTTCAATATTTACCCGCGGGAAATCGAGGAAGTGCTGTTTGAACACCCCAAAGTCTTGGAGGCCGTGGTTGCCGGCGTTCCCGACCCCTATCGCGGTGAAACAGTGAAGGCATTTGTCGTATTAAAGCAAGGGGAACAGGCAACTGAAGAGGAAATCATCCAATATTGCAGGGATAATCTGGCCAAGTACAAAGTGCCCAGGCTGGTGGAATTCCGTACCGAACTGCCGAAAACAATTGTCGGCAAGGTTTTAAGACGCACGCTGCGGGAGGAAGAAATCAAAAAACAACAAGCCAAAGGTGAATAAGTGTTGTTTATAGATTTACTACCGGTTATTTAGTCAACTAAACGGCAACCCCATCCATGGAGGATGGGGTTGTTTCACATTACATATTTATTGGCATTTATGATCGTTCGCCCGATTTTCATGCCGGGTTTGAGTTTAGATATCGAAATCTTACGCATTAATTAGGGCCATCCTTTATCTAAAATAACCTTTATCCAGAAATATTTGTTTATTTTTCGATGGATTTGCCAATTTTCCTCTTAAAAATCAACAAATTTTAATAATTACCAATAGAAGTTTGTATTTTTAAACATTGAAAAAATTTGTGAAACAGTTTACAATTAGTTTAACATTTAGTTAACAATAATTTAACATTAGTTTAATTTATAATTTTATAAGGGAGGTGATAATGCGTGGATTTATGGGAGTCCGTAACTCTGGGACTGATGGGAGGAATGGGTCTTTTACTATACGGTATGTACATAATGAGCGAAGGACTGCAGAAAATCGCGGGGCACAGGCTGCGCAACATTTTAAGCACACTGACCCATAACCGGTTTACCGCGCTCGTGGTGGGTGCTCTGGTCACCATACTGTTTCAGAGTAGTACCGCCACCACGGTGATACTGGTCGGCTTAACCAGCGCATCCATTTTAACGCTTAAACAAACGCTGGGGGTAATCCTTGGCGCCGATATCGGAACCACGATTACCGCCCAATTGATTGCCTTGAAGGCTACAGAAATTTCCCTGCCCATTGTCGGTATTGGTGCCACAATCATATTTTTCAGCAAACGGGACAAGTACAAGCGGGTGGGGCAGGTGCTTCTCGGTTTCGGTCTATTGTTTCTCGGCTTGAAAATCATGTCCGATACCATGCACCCGCTGCGTGACGCGCCCTTTTTCCGGGAAATGTTGATGAGCGCAAGCAGCTACCCGCTACTGGCCATTGCCGCCGCGGCCATATTTACCTTTCTGGTACACAGCAGCGCCGCTTCAGTTGGCATTATCATGGTACTGGCTATGCAGGGTATGATTTCATTGCATTCGGCAATCTACCTGTTATTCGGAGCCAATATCGGTACGTCGTTTACAGCGGTGATTTCCAGTCTCGGCTCTTCCAGGGAAGCCCAGCGCGTGGCAACCGCCCACCTGCTTTTTAAACTGGCCGGGGTGCTGATCCTGTTTCCCTTTGTCACGCCATTCGCGCACTTGCTGACGAAGCTGACCGCAACCCCCGGTTACCAGGTGGCCAACGCCCATACCCTGTTTAATGTGGGCATCGCCATATTATTCTTACCATTTACCAAATATTTTGCCAGGTTCCTGGAAATAATCGTCCCGGAACGGCGCGAGGAGAAACAGGAAGAATTGAAGCCCAAGTACCTGGATAACAAGCTGATTACCACACCTTCCATAGCGCTCGGCCTCGTGTCCAAGGAAGTGAATCACGCGTCGGACCAGGTTTATGAAATGACCTGTTCCGTTATTACCATTTTTGAAAAAAGCAGCATTGAACTGCTGGACCAGTTGAATAAAAAGGAAGACTATCTTGACGTGCTTTACAAGTCCATAACCCAGTACCTCACCGACGTCATGCGCCAGCCCCTGTCACGCCAGGAATTTTACCGGTGCATGAGCTACATGCACATAGTAAACGACCTGGAACACATCGGTGATATTATAGAAAAAGATATCACTTATATCGCCAGCTGCAAAATCGCCCGCGGGTGCAAATTTTCCGACGCCGGTTGGGAGGAAATCAACGAAATGCACCAGCGGTTATGCGATATGATGCGCATGGCCAACCTGGCCCTGTTTTCCAACGACAGGGAACTGGCGGAAAAGACGGCCAAACTGTACCCGGAACTGGCCAGAATGGAGCGGCAGCTCAGGGCTCAGCATTTCAACCGTTTGAAAGACGGCACCACCTTATCCATTTCAACCAGTTCATTACATCTCGATTTAATCAACTCGTTCCTGCGCATCAGCGAACATATTAAAAACATTTGCTATGAAATTGTCGTCATGGGTGAAAACAACGAAGCTTATTCCAGCCACCACTCGGACGATTTTGTCCACAGCTGCGACGATCTTACCATGACGCTAAACTAATCACCTGCCGGGCCGTGTTTTGGAAAACACGGCTTTTTTTATGCCCACCCCAAAGCTTAAAAATTTCGACCCCAAACGTATCATAATGGGTTTAATGGTCGGACGAGTTTATAAACCATTCAGCTTTAAAATAATGCTGCTTAGCTGAATTTTCTTAAAATTTTTACAAATAGGCTTTATTATATATTACAGACGGTATTTATTTAACCAAATGTTTGAGCGGCGAGGCCGTGATTATTAATCAAGGGAGGTGTTAACACTGCCCGGGTGACAAGTTTGTTAACATAAATATATATAATCTTTTAATTTATAATTTATTGTTTGTTATAACGTCTCCGCCACAAAAAAATAATCCGTAACAGGGCCCATTGGTTTGACGGGTTGGGAAAGGATTTATATATTTATTTATCTCTGACAGCTAAATAAGAATTGTAAGTAATTTTAATCCAAAGGAGGTTTATATTATGTCCGAACAGGAGAAAAGCGGAACCCATTACGCGGTCCACTGGCAAGAGGAGGATTATTACTACCCGCCTGCTGAATTTGTAGGCCAGGCCAATATGACCGATCCTAAAGTCTTTGAACGGTTCAGCCTGGATAATTTCCCGGAGTGCTTCAAAGAAATGGCCGATTTACTTGACTGGGACCAGTACTGGCACACCACACTGGATACAAGTGACGCCCCCTGCTGGAAGTGGTTTGTCGGCGGCAAACTCAACGCCAGCTATAACTGCGTCGACAGGCACCTGGCCAAGTTTAAAAATAAGACCGCCATACACTTTGTTCCGGAACCTGAAAACGAGCCTATTATGCACATGACTTACCAGGAGTTGTACAGAAGGGTAAATGAAACAGCCGCCGTGTTAAGGGACTTTTGCGGGTTGAAAGCGGGCGACCGGGTCACTCTGCACCTGCCGATGACCCCGGAACTGCCCATTACCATGCTGGCCTGCGCCCGCCTCGGGGTAATTCACTCCCAGGTGTTTGCCGGCTTCAGCGGCCAGGCTTGCGGCGAGAGGATCTGGGACTCCGAGAGCCGCGTGCTCATCACCATGGACGGCTATTACCGGAACGGGAAGCTGCTTGATCACAAGTCCATCGGGGATACGGCCGTGGACGTGGCCGCCAAATTGGGCCAGCAAGTTGACAAGGTGCTGGTTTGGCAGCGCTACCCCGGCAAGTACTCATCCTCGGCGTCCATGATCGAAGGCCGGGATTATTTCATGAATGATCTGCTTAAAACATATGCCAGAACATATGTCAAACCCGTATCCATGCCGGCCGAGGGAATCCTGTTCCTCATGTATACCAGCGGCTCGACGGGGAGGCCCAAGGGAGTGCAGCACAGCATTGGCGGTTACCTGTCCTATGTGGCTTACATGTCGAAGGTAATCCAGGACATCCATCCCGAAGACGTTTACTGGTGCATGGCCGACATCGGGTGGATTACCGGGCATTCCTTTATTGTATACGGTCCTCTGGCCATTGCCGCCAGCACGGTAATTTATGAAGGAGTGCCCACCTACCCTGATGCCGGGCGCGTCTGGAGGATTGCAGAAGAACTGGATGTTAATATTTTTCATACATCACCCACGGCAATTCGCCAGCTGAGAAAAGCCGGTCCGGATGAACCCGCCAAGTACAACTACAAGTTCAAGCACATGACCACCGTGGGCGAGCCCATCGAGCCCGAGGTGTGGAAATGGTATTACAATGTAGTCGGCAAAGGCAAGGCCGCCATTGTGGATACGTGGTGGCAAACCGAAACCGGCGGGTTCCTTTGCAGTACCGTACCGGCCCTGGCACCCATGAAACCCGGCAGCGCCGGCCCGGGCGTGCCCGGTATCCACCCGGTGATCTTCGATGATGAGGGGAACGAAATACCGGCAGGCTCCGGTAAAGCGGGCAACATCTGCATCAGGAACCCGTGGCCCGGTTTGATGCAGACCATTTGGAAAGACCGGGACCGCTATGTATCAACTTATTTCGGCAAGTACAATAAGAATCCGGAAAGCAAAGACTGGCGGGATTGGCCCTATATGGCCGGCGACGCGGCCGTGATGGCGGCTGACGGTTACGTTCGGATTCTGGGCCGGGTGGACGACGTAATTAACGTGGCCGGCCACCGCCTGGGCACCAAGGAGATTGAATCGGCCGCCCTGACCGTGGAGGAAGTGGCAGAGGCAGCCGTCATCGCCGCAAAGGATGAAATCAAGGGCACCGTCCCCGACCTGTACGTTTCCCTAAAGCCCGGCTACGAACCGAGCCAGGAGTTAGTGGCGAAAATATCGGGAGCTGTTGCCACAGTCGTAGGTAAAATCGCCAGGCCGAACAAGGTTTACATCGTCCCCGACATGCCCAAGACCCGTTCCGGTAAGATTATGCGCCGCATCCTGGCTTCAATCTCCAATAGAACCGACGTAGGCGATGTAACATCGCTCTCCAACCCCGAGGTTGTCGAGCATATTCGCAAGCAGGTCCAAGGATAAGTCTAGAAAGGGCTGATCCGCAAGATTACCATAACACGGGGCAAGCATTGAACAATGCTTGCCCCTTATACTTTCCAGGATTATCCGGTAAAATAATTATGTTACTGCAGGAATAGCTACTATACTGTCGAATAGTAATATGGTAAACTAATTTTTGGAATATTTAATTATTTTTAAATGGGAGAGGACTTATGTCCAGAAATAATGCCCTGGTACGCCAGTGCTTGGTAATGTGGATCGCGCTTAACACGGCAAGCCTGGGATTGATCTACTTGTGGCAGCCCCCGCTCTGGGAAGGGGTGGCCATAATGACGGCCGCCGGTCTTGTTTCCACGTTAATTTCCATTTTAATTTTAACAGGCCGCAATAAATTAAATGCCGGCATCGCGGAAGAGCCGCTGGACCCGACCTTGCAGATCGCCAACCAAACGCTGCCCTTTTTACGCCGTGGCCTCAACGAAGAAACGGCGGTTGTTACGGCCGAAATAATCCGTAAAATCGCCGACATAGCAGCGGTGGCCATTACGGACCGGGAGCGGGTTCTGGCTTATATAGGCGCCGGCTCCGACCACCACAAAGCGGGAGGGCCGATCATGACTATCGCCACCAAAGAAGTGGTGCGAACGGGGGAATTGAAAATTGTGCGCGACGGTTACGGCCTGGATTGCCCGGTTCCGAACTGCCCGCTTCAATCCGCCGTCATCGTGCCGCTTAAGTGCAAAGGCGAAGTTATGGGAACCCTTAAACTTTATCAAACGAAGCAGGGGGGAATAACCAATTCTATAGTAAAACTGGCGGTGGGCGTAGCACAACTGCTGGGCATGCAGATGGAACTGGCCGAAGTGGACCGCCAGGCCCAGCTGGTGACCAAGGCGGAATTGGATGCCCTCCATGCACAGATCAACCCTCATTTTTTATTCAATACGCTGAACACAATCATTATGTTCAGCCGTACCAACCCCGAAACCGCCAGGCGCCTGTTAATCAGGCTGGCGTCATTTTTCCGCCACGCTTTGAAACGGCACGGTCATTTCAATACCTTAAAAGAGGAAATTGAGTATTTAAATACTTATTTAATCCTGGAGCGAGCAAGGTTCAGGGAAAAACTCCGTGTGGTAAGGGAAATAGATCAAGAACTGCTGGAATACAAGGTTCCCGTATTAACCATCCAACCCCTGGTGGAAAATGCCATCAAACATGGAATACTACCCAAACCCGGCCAGGGAACGGTGCATATTTCGGTCAGCAAGCACGAGAATGAAATGTTGATTGTAATCAGAGATGACGGCGTGGGAATCGACCCCCAAATTCAGGACAAGGTTTTGACCCCCGGGTTCGGTTCCGGAAACGGTGTCGGTTTGAGCAACGTGCATGAAAGACTTAAGGGCCTGTTCGGTGAGGAATACGGCTTGCGGATCGTAAGTGTGCCTGATGAAGGTACGTCCGTATACGTCAGGATACCCTTGGCCTGTCATACCTTAGGAAAGGAGGGGGTTTTAAGTGAAGCTTAAAGCGCTAATTGTTGACGATGAATATCCTGCCCGCCAGGAATTACGTTATTTACTGAATAACTTCGATAATATTGAAATTGTCGGCGAAGCTGCCAACGCCCAAGAAGCGCTGGCCTTAATCAAGGCACTCGATTACCAGATTCTTTTCCTGGACGTTTCCATGCCGGGTATGACGGGATTGGAACTGGGAGCGGCAATTCAGGAACTGCCCAAACAGCCCCACGTCATTTTCGTTACCGCTTACGAGGATTACGCGGTTCAAGCATTTGAAGTCAATGCTGTGGATTACCTGCTCAAACCGGTTGAACCCAGCCGCTTGAAAAAAGCCATTGACAAGGTCATTAAAGCATACCAGGAAACCGCGGGCGGTCCGGACAGGGAAATACAGGATACGTCCCAAGGAAAGCCGGAAACACCGCAGATTAAAATCGACCGGGTCCCGGCTGAAAAACAGGGGAAAACCGTTCTTGTTGCAGAATCCGACATTTTTTACGCCTTCACCGAGCAGGACTATATCTATATCAAGACGTACAACGACAAATTGTTTACCAGGTTCACTTTAAAAGAGCTTGAGGCCAGGCTAAACCCGCAAATCTTTTTCCGCACCCATCGCTGCTACCTGGTCAACTTGCATAAAGTCAGGGAAATTGTTCCTTTCTTTAACGGAACATATAACCTGGTAGTGGAAGACAAGGAAAACAGCGAAGTGCCTGTGAGCCGTGCCCAGGCTAAAAAGCTCAGAAAAATTCTTGGATTTTAAACACCTTCCCAGCTGGAAGGTGATTTTTTTTTGTAACGTATAGATCGAGGATTTTTAGTTAATAATCTTATGTAAAAATAATTTATCATTTGGTGATGAAATGCAAGTTGTATGGGAAATGTTGAGCGACAAAAAAATTTGGTCCATGCTGGGCAACGTAGAGAGAGAAATTGACCAAGATGTCACCAGGCTGATGTTGATTGAACTTTTCAGCCGTGTCAAAGTGTTGGAAGAAGAAAATTTATCTTTGAGATTGTTATTAATGGAAGAAGGTATTGTAGATCAGGACCTGTTCAACAACCTGCGCGTGGCAGTAAGGGATTTTTTGCGACAAAAAGACGAGCAGAATGCCCAGGAAAGTGAATTCTTTGCAAAGTCGGGAATTTCATTTCCGGAATGGGTGAATTTCAAGCTGTCCGGGAAGTTTAACAGTACATTTGAAAGTGGGTAATCTGGTTAATTCATTATCTTCATACCTGAAAGGCAGGTTTTTTCTTTTAGATGTGGAATTAAGATGCACAATGGAAATTTGGCTTGGATGAGTGTGACTACACATGGCCCGCTTGATCGGTTTGGGAACGGATATAATCGAAATTGAACGAGTCAGGAAGGCGGCCGAAAACAGTGGGGGTCGCTTCACCAGGCGCATCTTCACGCCCGGTGAAATTGGCCTATGTACCGGGCGGCGCAATCCCTGGCCATGTTTCGCCGCCAGATTCGCTGCCAAGGAGGCGGTATTTAAGGCCTTGGGCACTGGAGTAACGGCCTGGCATGAGGTGGAAATACTCGGTGGGGGAAATCAACCGGTTCAAGCGACTCTGACCGGGACGGCAAAGCGCATAGCGCGGGAAAAGGGCATTGACGAGGTATTGCTTTCCATCTCGCATGACCGCGGAAGAGCGGTAGCCTTTGCCACGGCAATAGGTAAGGAGGTGAATTGATTGCGGCTGGTAACTGCCCGGGAAATGGGTGAAATGGACCAAAAAACAATTAACGAATACGGCATCCCGGGCCTGGTTTTAATGGAAAACGCGGGTATAAGGGTAGTCGATGTGATTACCGGTATCCTCGGTGATCCCTGCGGCAAAACCGTGGCTGTTTTTGCCGGCAAGGGCAACAACGGCGGCGATGGTTTTGTAGTAGCCCGTCATTTATTTAATTCGGGTGCGGAAGTACATGTTTTTCTAGCCGCCGATCATGAGCAAATTAAGGGAGACGCCCTCGTTAATTTAAATATTTGGAGAAAAATGGGGCAAAAGGTATATTCTTTAACCAGGGACAACGATATCAATCTGGTTCGACTGGTGCTGATGAACGCGGACCTGGTGGTTGACGCGCTTTATGGAACGGGTTTCAAGGGCGCGGTACAAGAGCGCATGGCGCCGGTTATAGAGGCCATTAACGCTTGCGGTAAACCGGTAGTGGCGGTGGATATACCTTCGGGCCTGGAAGCCGATACCGGGCGCGTGAACGGTCCGTGTATACGCGCGGATCACACGGTGACGTTTGCTCTGGCCAAACTGGGGCTGGTATTGCCGTCCGCCTCCGAATATGTGGGTCAATTGCATATTGTAGATATTTCTATACCCGCCGCCGTTACCTCCGAGGGTGAATCAAGGCGTTTTTATATTACTAAGCAGTTAGTGCGTGACTGGTTGCCCCGGCGTACCGGCCCCGAGCACAAAGGTGATTTCGGTCGTGTGCTGGTTATCGGCGGATCCCGCGGCATGTCCGGGGCGGCCGTGCTTGCCGCCCAGGCGGCGGCCCGTACCGGAGCGGGGCTGGTAACCCTGGGAGTACCCGAGAGTATTCATGATATCGCGGAGACCAAGCTCACAGAGGTAATGACCTTCCCGCTGCCGGAAACCGAAAAAGGCACATTAAGCCGGTCATCCCTGGATAAAATACTGGACCACGCGCGCAGGGCGGACGTGCTGGCCCTGGGGCCGGGACTGGGCACTAATAATGAAACAGCTGCCGTGGTAAAGGAAATTTTATTGCGAATAGAGATACCCTGTGTGCTTGATGCCGATGGATTGAATGCCATGGTAGGGAAAACGGAGCTGTTTCGCGTTGTCAAGTCCGACCTGGTGGTTACGCCCCACCCTGGCGAAATGGCTCGATTAACCGGATGCAGCACGGGTCAAATACAAAACAACCGGTTGAACATTGCCACCCAAAAGGCCGTGGACTGGCACAGCGTGGTAGTGTTGAAAGGAGAAGGCACAACAGTGGCCGGGCCCGACGGTACATTGTTCATCAATGGCACCGGCAATCCGGGCATGGCCAGCGGGGGCACGGGAGACGTGCTCACCGGCGTTATCGCCGGGCTTATCGCCCAGGGCATGCAGGCTTTGTACGCGGCTGCGGCGGGAGTATTCCTGCACGGCGAGGCGGGAGACATTGCAGCCAGGGAAAAGGGCATGGCTGGCTTGCTGGCCTCCGACCTATTGGAAAATCTTCCTGCTGTAATTAAGCATATTGAGGAAACCTAGACATCAAGCGCTGTACGGAGGGGTACCAATGAAATATCCAGCTCCGGTATGGTCGGAAATCAACTTGAACGCAATCGCCCATAATACCAGGGAGCTAAAAAAGATTACCAACCCGAACGCCGAGGTCATGGCGATCGTCAAGGCAAACGCGTACGGTCATGGAGCCGAACAGGTGGCCCGGGTGGCCCTGCAAAACGGGGCCACCCGCCTCGGGGTGGCGCGGGTGAACGAGGGGAAGGCCCTGCGAGAGGCGGGGATTGACGCCCCGGTACTTGTTTTGGGCTATACCGTACCGGAGGAATTTGAAGTACTACTGGAAAACAACCTAATTCAAACGATCTATAGTTACGAGGCCGCCGAACAGCTTTCCGCAACCGCCGCCCGGGCCGGGAAAAAGGCCGTTGTGCACATCAAGGTAGATACGGGCATGGGCCGCCTTGGTTTTATTCCCGGCCGCGCGGCGGTGGAAGAGGTTGTCCGCATTTGTAGATTGCCCAGTCTTGATATTGAAGGCATTTATACACATTTCGCGGCGGCAGATTGTCAAAACAAGGATTATACCTGGCAGCAATGGCACAAGTTTACCCAATTCATATCAGCTCTCGGCAAAGAAGGGGTTGAATTTCCATGCCGGCACGCGGCCAACAGCGCCGGTATCATCGATTTGCCCGAAACCCACCTAAACATGGTCAGGGCGGGCATTGCCCTGTACGGAATTTACCCGTCCGGTGAAGTGCGCAAAGACCGCGCCACCCTGGTTCCCGCCATGGCGGTGAAGGCCAGGGTGGCGCATGTTAAGAGGGTTCCCGTCGGTACCGGCATCAGTTACGGGGTTACTTATGTCACAACCAAAGACACCGTAGTAGCCACAATTCCAGCGGGTTACGCCGATGGTTACAGCCGTTTGCTTTCCTCACGGGGCGAGGTGCTGATCCGCGGCACCAGGGCCCCCGTAATTGGCCGGGTATGCATGGATCAGTTCATGGTGGACGTTGGGCATATCCCTGGCATTGCAACCGGCGAAGAAGTCGTTTTGCTGGGCGACCAGGGTTCCGACCGGATCAGTGCGGATGAAATCGCCCGAAAAATTGGTACTATCGCATACGAAGTGCTCTGCATGATCAGCGCCCGGGTACCCCGTTATTACCTGGAAGGTAAAAATTAATCACTGGTCGTGTATCGGATATTATCACGGACGGAATAGCGATTTACGCTGCTTCCCGGCATACCTTATTATCACCATGAATTTTATCAAATGATAAGGCCTTTTGGGGACAACTATTGACGCAAGAAGAGCATCTCAAACAATCACTGTAACTGGACGTGCCATCAATTGCAAACTCATTGGGCTTCAGCTGCATGGGGCACGCTCTGGCGCAAATGCCGCACGAAACACAACTGCTGCTTGTATATAGCGGTTGTTTCCCGCGCGCGATCCAATGCGCCACTGTTCCCATGGGGCAAATGCGGCACCAGGTGCGCGGGTGAATCCACCAGCCCAGTAGTATGCCAATCACCGTTGTCACCGTCAGCACCCTGACCAGAGCAAGACCCATAGCCCGGAGGTTCCCCCATGCCAGGTAAAATTGAATCCCGATTACGGTAAAGATTATTACGACCATAAACACCCGTACGACTTCGTTCTTGAAAAAAGCCGGAATGGTTATTTTACGGCTGGTGCGACCCAGCGCCAGGTCCAAAAACGCGCCCCTGGGGCACATCCAGTCGCACCAGTTGCGCCCGCGGAAAAACGACATGCCCACGGCGCCCAGCATACATCCAAACAGTAAAAATCCAAGCAGCGGGTAAAACCACCCGCCAATAGCCACCAGCGGCAGGCCTACCCAGGTAAACGCTTGTAGATTTGTTCTAAGGCTGGAAGTCTGGCTTGCTTTCATGGTATAACCTCCTTATAGGATATTTATATATTAAATTATACAGATATTTGGATATCGGTCAATATGGGGGAATAATTTTTTCTTTGAAAAAGATTTATCTGCACCCAATTGATAAAGGAATAAATTAAAAAATGAAGAATAATTATTTCAAGCACAGATTTAACAACGAGTGTGGAGAGGAGGGGTATTTTGGCAAGTCCACGTATAAAAAATAATTATCAAGAAGCGGCTTTAATATTTGTCAGGATACTTGCTTTTGCATCCGTAGTGCTTATTGTTGGTCTTTCGGCCTGGGTCACCGCGGTTGTGGCCGGCCTTTCCTGGGGTTTGGCCGGAGCTATCGGTGGTGCGATCGCCGGCGTAGCGGGTTTCTTTATGCTGGTTTGCGGGTCACTGTACGAGGTAAAAATTTTTACCTGTCCAGCCTGCAATCACACCGACCGGACATTAAAGCATATCGGCTACTATAATTGCTTTAACTGTGGCGCAAAGTACTATATTTACGAAAACGAGGTCAAAAACCTCGGCACAGGCATTGCGCCTAGTAACTTTTGATTAAAATAACCGCGGTAGGTGTTCAAAAAGCCGCGGTATTTTTGTACCTATAACCCGGCATAATCATAATAATAACAAATAGCCGCTAACAAAAATTTCATTGACAGTATTTTTTTTAAAATGATATAATTTTTTTATGCTATACATATAACTTGGCCATATTGGAGCGGAGCGGAGAATTGAATCTTTAAAGATTTTAGGTCGAGGAGAGCTGAGATGAGCCGGATCGCCATTGATACGGTGCTCATTTGAGCGCCGTTTTCTTTTTTCTCCTCGCTTGCGAAGGAGGTATGTAGCAGGTGCGCGCAAGAATATAGTATCTGTTTACTTCTAAATATAGTTTGGAGTACGAAAAGGAGGTATGTAGCAGCTGCTAACAAGCAAACAAATATTGACAAAACATAACAAAATAACTACCATAAATTCATGGAACTTTTAACCATCAGTAAAGCGGCAAAAAAGTTGGGCGTCCACCCCAATAGCCTGCGCAACTGGGAAAAGCGCGGCTTA
>NZ_JADNRQ010000080.1 GCF_015594625.1 Desulfallas sp. Bu1-1
CGTGGATACCGGCGCACATACCTGACAGGCGTGTTGGCCAAAGTGGTGGTGGACATTGCCAAAGTTTTAGGCAAACCCATCGCATTGGAGGATCTGGACTTCGGCAAAGACCGGCTGGACACGGACAGGAAATTCAACCGCATGGCGGCCAACTTCCCGTTTAAGAAGATAATCGAGGCCGTCACGCGCAGGGCGTGCAAGGAAGGTGTCGGCGCAAAACCGGTCAGGCCGGCGCACACGTCCACCATCGGCTATTACAAGTACATGGAGCGGTACGGGGTAATTATCCACCACGCCGCCGCATTAACTATCGCCCGGCGGGCGATTGGCTTCAAGGAACGCATTACCGGTGAACTGAAGCAGAAAATCCAGGCTGTCAAAGAGAAGCTGAACCGAAAGGTCAATTCCTTGCCTGGGGAAGGAAAAGGGATGACCCGAAAGGTGAAGCGGCTCTTCA
>NZ_JADNRQ010000081.1 GCF_015594625.1 Desulfallas sp. Bu1-1
CTCGCTGGGGAACCCACGGCGACCACTCAATTATAGTCCTGTCTCCCGCATCGGTAAAAGAGATGTACTATTTAACCGTGCGAGCATTCAACCTGGCCGAAAAATATCGTACGCCGGTAATATTGTTGAGCGATGAAGTAATTGGCCATTTAAGAGAAAATATCGCCCTACCCGAACCCGGCACAATTGAAATAATAAATCGCAAGCGGCCTCAGGGGGATCCGAAAAAACACCTGCCTTACAAGCCGGATGAAGACGGCATACCACCCATGGCCTCCTATGGTGATGAATATATAGTACACGCATCAAGCTCTTGTCACGACGAAACCGGCTGTTCCAATAGCAAACCGGACACCAACAACAAGCTATTGAATCGCCTGAGGGCAAAAATTTATAACAATATAGAAGATATAGTCCAGGTCGAGTATTTTGGCCCCGCGG
>NZ_JADNRQ010000082.1 GCF_015594625.1 Desulfallas sp. Bu1-1
TTAACAATTAACTATTTGGATGCTGGATCAAATGAGATTTTAAGTAGTGAGACAATAGCCATGGATGCAGTACCGGTTTTGCGGAACGGGCGGGTTTACCTCCCAGCTCGCTGGGTAGCCGAAGCCCGTGGTTTCATAACTGAATGGGACAGCGTTAACCAAAAAGTATTGATTTATGCACCTACTGACATTAAGGAGTCCCCAACTGGCGGTGTGAGTGTTGACGCACGGCAAGTTAAGATTGCCACAAACTGGCTTAATTTAGATATGCAGATTCCTGTGATCTCGGGCATGACCAATAAGGCATTGCAGGAGAAAATAAATAAAGAAATAATGGATAAGGCCATGCATAC
>NZ_JADNRQ010000083.1 GCF_015594625.1 Desulfallas sp. Bu1-1
AATTGTTGTAGCAGAACTCGTTGAAGGACTTCCACTGGCCCTTGACCGGGTCGATGACGCCTTCCTTGGGAATGGGCTGGTTGGCGCCGTGCGGGTTGATTTCGTAGGCCGCCTTGGCGTCCAGCCAACTCACCGCGCCGCACAGGCCGACCCGCTCGGGCGCGATCACGCACACGTGGGTGGGCGCGAAGCTCTGGCACAGGGTGCAGGAGTAGAAGGTGTCCACCAGTTCGTCCTTGAGCTGCTTCAAGCGGTCGTCCCGCTTCTTGTAGTATTCCCGGGCCACTTCCCGCATCTCCAGCACTTTCTGCTCGTCGGTGTAAATGGTGATCTGCACCCGGTCCA
>NZ_JADNRQ010000084.1 GCF_015594625.1 Desulfallas sp. Bu1-1
CCGCCGGTTTGTAAATCCCAAAGTGGCCCTCGCAAAGGATGTCCGCATTTAAATTGATCAGCTTGCGCATGGAGTCCCGCCATTGTTCCATGTTCGAACCCCAGGAGGAGTCAAATGGCCCGTGGATGTCCTGGCCAAACAAAATTCTGGTCCCCTTCACATCCAGGTAGGGGCTGATTCCCCCCGGTGTGTGACCGGGGGTATGCAGGCAATGTAATACCGCGTTTCCCACGGCAACATTCTGCGTCTCCCCGTTTAATAATCTATCCACCGGCACGGGACGGTAATTGACCCGGTAGTACCATGCCGCTGTCAGTTCCGGCTTCCCCCCGGAGACTGCGTTGC
>NZ_JADNRQ010000085.1 GCF_015594625.1 Desulfallas sp. Bu1-1
CGCCTTGCGGCAATGCGGTGATACTGACTGGACAAATAGGTGTTCTTAGTTCGGGCTGCAGCCCTAGCTGCTTCCACCAGCGCGCTTCTTAGTTTTTGGTTACCCTTGCGCGTTCGTCCCGACTTTCGTTTTCCGGCGCTTTCATTATTACCTGGAGATACTCCTACCCATGAACATAAATGAGCAGCGGAGGGGAATTGGTTCATATTAGCTCCTGTTTCGGCCAAGATTTGCTCGGACGTGCGCCGCCCCACCCCGGGAATCGTGTCCAACAACTCCAGGTCTTCCTCAAAAGGGAGCATACGCTCTTTAATCTCTTCGTCCAGTCTTTTAATCTCA
>NZ_JADNRQ010000086.1 GCF_015594625.1 Desulfallas sp. Bu1-1
GGGCCAACGCGGGACGGGGACCTGCGTAGTTCTCCAATAGCCCGTGTTCTGCGCCCCGGCTGTGCAGCGCTCCCGTCCGGGTGGGACTCCCGGGGCCGAGGTCTCCCTGTCGCTATAGCCTGCTCCCAGGGGTAGGCAAATCCAATCCGAAAAGGAGCGAAAGCCTGGTCATGGGGAGGCCGGGTTCACAAAAACTAACAGCTTGTTAGTACTACAGCGTAAATTCATCTTCTAAACCTGACTATCATTAGGATTATAGGAGCTTCAGCTTTTTTCGGGTGAGCCTGGGAGAAACCAGGTTTCGTCTTAATACATCTTCTAAATTACGCTGT
>NZ_JADNRQ010000087.1 GCF_015594625.1 Desulfallas sp. Bu1-1
CCGCGGATTCCTTCGGGATACCCGTTTCCGTCGTAGCGTTCATGGTGATGGAGGGCCATAACGCTGATGGCGTGCATCCCGGGAATGGCCGATAGTATTTCGTGGCTGTAAACCGGGTGTTTTTTGATTTCCTCCCATTCGGTAGCGGTCAATTTGCCCGGTTTACGCAGGATGTTGGTGGAAATGCCCAGTTTGCCTATGTCGTGCAGTAAACCGGCAAGGTAAATGCGCTGCTGTTCCTTTTCAGGCATACCCAGTTCACCGGCCAGTAAGGCGGCATATCCCGCTACCTGCCGGGAGTGGCTGGACGTATAGTTGTGCCCCAATTCCA
>NZ_JADNRQ010000088.1 GCF_015594625.1 Desulfallas sp. Bu1-1
GATGCGGCTATTGTATCGAATTTTGTCCGGCCAAAGTATACGGGGCGGCCAAAGATGGACTGCCGTTGGTAAACGAGCTCGATAAATGTACCAGCTGCGGGTTTTGCGAGTTGCGCTGCCCGGACTTTGCCATAACGCTGGAGGTGATTGCCGGTGAGTAGACCGAAAGGAATGCAACTGCTTCAGGGAAATGAAGCCTGCGCCTGGGGAGCAATTGACGCCGGGGCAAGATTTTTTGCCGGCTATCCCATAACACCATCATCTGAGATTGCAGAAGTTTGCGCCCGGGAATTACCCGGGTATGGCGGGGTATATATCCAGATGGAAGACG
>NZ_JADNRQ010000089.1 GCF_015594625.1 Desulfallas sp. Bu1-1
AAAGGCCAGACGGTTCGTTTTTATCCGGGAAACCGTAGAGTTGAAAAGTAACGAACCATGCCTTTTCTACCCGGACCTGTATGATTACGAGGTTATAGTTACCAATATGGAAGATCTGCCTCCCGAGGAGGTTTGGCGTTGGTATAACAAACGCTGCAACGTGGAAAACAAAATCGATGAACTAAAACAGGGACTCCCGTTGACCAAACCAGCCAGCACGAAATGATCAGAAATGCGGCGTTCATGTGGATCAAGGCTTTGGCTTATAATCTGCTGAACTGGTTTAAATCAGCGTTGATGCCCCAAGAACACAGGCACCATGA
>NZ_JADNRQ010000008.1 GCF_015594625.1 Desulfallas sp. Bu1-1
CTATTGGGGTGGACGCCCAACTTTTTTGCCGCTTTACTGATGGTTAAAAGTTCCATGAATTTATGGTAGTTATTTTGTTATGTTTTGTCAATATTTGTTGGCTTGTTAGCAGCTGCTACATACCTCCCGGGCCAGTTGAATAAATGTATCTTCCAGGCTTTGTTCGGTCTGGGCGAAATGCACCACCTGGGCTTCCGTCCCGACCACCGCTTTCAGCAGCGCCGCCACGTCGGCAGAACCGCCGGACAGGCTGAACTCCACCTGGCCGGCGGATACGTTTAGAATCTCCGTTCCGGCCCAGCCCCCGATCACTTCCAGGGCGGCTTCGGCCGGGCCGTTGCAGCGCAAAATAAATTTTCTCACCCGGTCCCCCGCCAGCATTTCGCCAAGCGGGCCCTGCCGCAACAGCCGGCCCTCCCTGATCATGCCCACGTGGGTGCACAGGTCGGCCAGCTCGGAAAGGATGTGGCTGCTGATGATAATCGTCTTACCCATGCGGCACAGTTCCCGCAGGATCTCCCGCATTTCCACCCGGGCCAGCGGGTCGAGCCCGCTGGCCGGCTCATCCAACAGCAGCACCGCGGGGTCGTGAATCAGCGCCCGGGCCAGGCAAAGGCGCTGCTGCATGCCCCGGGACAACGTATCCACAAAGGCCTCGCGCTTGTGGCCCAGTTCCACCAGTTCCAGCAGGTCGTCCCGCAGTTTGCGGGCGGGCTCTCCCCTGATGCCGTAAGCGGCGGCGTAAAACAGCAGGTATTCTCCCACCCTGAGGTCGTCGTAGACGCCGAAGAAGTCGGGCATGTAGCCCACCACTTCCCGGATGCCCCGGGGGTCGCGCACCACGTCCCGGCCGGCCACCTCGGCCCAACCCCCGTCGGGCACCAGCAGCCCGGCCAGGATGCGCAGGGTGGTGGTTTTGCCCGCCCCGTTCTGGCCGATAAAACCGTACACCGACCCCTCCGGGACATCCAGGTCCAGCCCCTGCAAAGCCGCTACCCGGCCGTATTTTTTAACCAATTCCCTGGTTGTGATCATGCCTTTTCACCCCCGTAGGCCACCGCCGGCGGCAGGAAATAAAACCCGGTGCCCTTGGCGGGCTCGCCGCCCAGCACCCGCACCCTGACCTCCCCGCCGGCCGTGGCGTAGTCTCCGGGCAGGTCAAAGGTGCTTGAGCCGGCAAGGGTTTGCCAGTCGCCCCGCCCCGGGTGGTAAACCTGCAGCACCCCTTCGGGAACCGCGGCAGGTGACGGCGCCGGCGGGCCCATGCCGTTCCTGATGTTGCTCTTCACCGGGAAATAATCCAGGTGCAGTGTAATTTTATTGATTTTTGCTCCCGGCTCCAGGTGGGGTTTAAACATAAATTCCAGCGAGCCGCCCTCCAGGCCCAACAGGTTGTTGTGCCCGAAAAAGCCCCTGACCTGCTGGTCAACTACTTCCGGGATCACCAGACCGGCCGGGATGGTGAACGGCCCGGGCAGCAGTTTGATCTCCGGCCTGAGCACAAACATAGTCAGGTAATAGGGCCGGCGGCTCAGATTCTTGATCCCCGGTTCACCGGCGGGATTGTCGCTCCAGGCCAGCACGGTCAGCGGCCAGCCGGTTTCCACCGGGCCCCGGCGCGTGATATTGCCCATCCAGTTATCCATTAAATAAACCTTGCGCTGTTCCTCGACATTGAGGCGGCGGCCCGGAGGGAGCGGCTCCGGCGGCATCCCCGGCTTGGGCGGGGACGGCGGACCCTGCGGGTACATGAACACCTGCCAGGAAGACGGGTACGGAGGCTGGTACTGCCCCTGGGGATTGTATTGCGGAGTGGCGACTTTCATTTCCACCCCGGCGCTTTCACCCGGCTTCAGATCCCCCGCCACCTTGTAGTCGGAGCCAAAGAAAAATGTTACGTGATCCAGATTGAGCCCGGTTTTGTTTTGCACCCTGCCCTTGATCTTGTTTCCCTCAACTTCAACGGACGCGGTCAAACCCCGGGCGGTTTCGGCCACGTTGTCGTTCCGAAAGGAGATTCCGCGCATGTTCCACTGGGAAGCGTCGCTGAAACGCACGGTCAGGTCGGAACCCCTGATCACGGTAAACGGCGGTTCGTCATCCTCATTCATCAACTCCGGCGGGCGGCCGCCCAGGGCCTGCACCTGCACCGGCCTGTCCGGGTCTTCCAGCACGGCTTCAAAATTTGGCCTGGTGGGCGCAAAATAGCCCACTGCGGTATAACCGGCGGGTTGCGCGGTATCCCGGTTGTCCACCACCTGCACCACGTTGGCCAGCACGCTGCCCCCGGTCCATACCATGTACAGGTAAACCGACCCGGCAAACAGCACCGCCAGCAGCGGCACCGCCACCCAGGTGTATTCGGGGTGCCGGACCCGGCGCAGCAGCAAGTAGACGCCCGGGGCGGCCAGCACCAGAAAAGCCAGCAGGAACAGCCCCACCGGGCGCCAGCCCGGAAAGGCCTCCGCCGGCAGGTTGTTGGTCAAGTGCACCAGGCTGCCATGCATGTAATCGTTGTAATAAGGGTCATAGCCCCATTTTTCATGGTCGGAGGGAGCCAGAAACTTCTGCCACAAACTTTCCCCCGGTGCCCCGGCCCGCCAGGGAGCCTGGTTGGGGTTAAACCCCAGCACCGTAACGCTGCCTTCCCCCAGGTTAAACTGCATACCCAGAGGGCTGCCCTGCGGCCCCCAGGGGTCCCCCGCCCCGGACAGGCGGGCCACCGGCGCGGAAGCCGGCCCTGGGACGCTTGTTCCCAGCCACCGGGCGGCGGGTTGCCAGTCGGACCGCTCCGCCATTTCCCCCACGGTCACCGAAATAGTATCTCCAGGTAGTACGGCCAGGGCCTCGTTGATCTCCAGGCCCCCGCCCACCACCAGCCGGCCGCCTGACTTCACCCAATCCACCAGCGCCCGGCGCTGCTCGCCGGTTAAGGCGGAGGCGCCCGGGCCGGTTACCAGAATGGTCCGGAACGCGTTTAATTCTTCGCCCCGGCGGGGAAACAGTTCACCGGTGAGCCGCAACACCGCCGGCGCCCGGGGCACCCCGTCGGGCATGGTGACCCGCACCCTTTCCAGTGCCGGTGGAACCTCGCCCAGCACGCCCGCGGCCCCGGGCACGGGCCCGTTCAGGGCCGCTCCGGGCACCTTTTGGGTGGTCCTGGCCAGTTCCCTGTCGCCGCTGCGAAAAACAAAATCAACCCGCTCGCCGGGCCCGTTCACGGGAAACCACAGGATAATTTTCTTTTCACCCCCGGCCGGCAGCGAAACCCGCTCGCCGAAGGCGGCGAAAGGAAAGTACCTGGTAGGCTGCCTGGTTCTGGGCGCACCCGGTGGGGGCGGCGGGGTGAAATTCTGGTAGTTGATCGCCTCAATCACCCCGGATAGATCACTCCCGCCCGTGTTTTTCAAATGCACCACGGCCGGCGCGTACCTGCCCGGCACCACCTTTCCCTGCCAGCCCAGTTCCGCCTTGATTTGCACCGGCTTGTCCGGCGCGGCCGCAACCTCGCCCGGCGGCGCCAGGAAAAAACATAACAAAAGGATGGCCAGCGTGACCGCCGGCCAGCCGCCCTTGATCGCTTTAACCACTGAATACCGGTTCCCCTGCCCGTTCAAGCCACCGACACCTCCGCACTTTATTTCCTTTATATAATACTGACGAAAGCCCATTAAGTTTAGTTCCGAAATATTAAAAAAATAACCCCAGTCCGTTCCACCACGCCCGCCAACACCTTTTGGCCCAACACGGCGCAATGATAACAGCTGAACATAACAATCGGCAAATCAGGGAAATTTATTTATAACTATTTGATTTCGCTGCAAAAACCGTTACTTGTATCTGGCGATCCGGCGGCATCAATCGTTCGTTTCACAATTTTACTCTTAAGGACGGTGAAGCTTGTAGTTAACGCTTGCAACTCACTGCCTAACTACTTCTTCACGCCCTAAGGGGTCATGACTCTTGGGATATGACGGGCTAGGAACCGCATCCAGTGTTCCACTCACTCCAGAAATCCGCCGGATCGCCTGCCGCTGTGGTGTTTTTGCAGTTAAATCCTATTTCAATTTATAAAAAATGAAAAAAGGAGTTTTTGCCGGATGAGCATGTTTTGTAATCAATGTGAGCAAACCGCCCGGGGGTTCGCCTGCACCGTTGCGGGCGTATGCGGAAAAACCCCCGAAGTGTCGGCCCTGCAGGATCTGTTGCTGCATGCCGTAAAGGGTCTGTCCCTGTTCGCCGTGGAGGGACGACGGCTGGGAATTGTTGACCCGGAGGTCAACGGTTTCACCGTCAAAGCCATTTTTTCCACCCTCACCAATGTGGACTTCGACCCGGAGCGCTTTGACGCGCTGATCAGGCGCGGCGTCGAACTCAGGGAGCGCATGCGGGAAAAAGTGGCGCAAGCGGGCGGCAAGGTGGATTTCGCCGATCCTGCGGCGACTTTTCAACCCGCCCCCGACCTGAAAGGCTTGATTAAACAGGGCGAGAGCATGGGCCTGGTCATCGACCGCCAGGCGAACGAGGACATCCAGTCCCTCCAAACTATCCTGGTGTACGGCATCAAAGGCGTGTCGGCCTATGCCGATCACGCCCGCATCCTGGGCCAGGAAGATGACAAGGTTTTCGCCTTCATTCACGAGGGTCTGGCGGCCCTGACCAACAAGGAACTTACCAAGGACGACTGGTTAAAACTGGTGCTCAAGTGCGGCGAGATCAACCTGCGTACCCTTGAACTGCTGGACAAGGCCAACACGGACGCCTTCGGGCACCCCGTGCCCACAGAAGTGCCACTGGGGCACAAAAAGGGCAAGTGCATCCTGGTATCGGGCCACGACCTGAAGGACCTCTCCGACCTTTTGGAACAAACCGGGGGTAAGGGAATTTACGTCTATACCCACGGTGAAATGCTGCCCGCCCATGGCTACCCGGGCTTGAAAAAGCACAAGCATTTATACGGCCACTTCGGTACAGCCTGGCAGAACCAGAAAAAAGAGTTTCCCAGTTTCCCCGGCGCCATCCTGATGACCACCAACTGCCTTCAGGAGCCCCAGGAATCCTACCTGAACAACATTTTCAGCACCGGCCTGGTGGGCTGGCCCGGGGTCAGGCACGTGGAAAACGACCAGTTCGGCCCGGTGATTGAAAAGGCCCTGGAAATGCCGGGCTTCCCCTCGGACGAGGACAAGGGCACCGTGATGGTGGGCTTTGGCCGCAACGCCCTGTTTGGCGTGTCCGAGAAAATTATCGACCTGGTCAAGCGCGGCGCCATCAAGCACTTTTTCCTGGTGGCGGGCTGCGACGGCGCCAAGCCCGGGCGCAATTATTTCACCGAGTTCGTGCAAAAAGTGCCCCGGGATTCCGTGGTGTTGACCCTGGCCTGCGGCAAGTTCCGCTTCTTTGATTTAAAGCTGGGCGATATCGAGGGCATCCCGCGGCTTATCGACATCGGCCAGTGCAACGACGCTTACTCCGCCATCCAGATCGCCCTGGCCCTGGCGAAAGCCTTTAACTGCGAAGTCAACGACCTGCCCTTGCACATTGTGCTTTCCTGGTACGAGCAAAAGGCGGTGGCCATCCTGCTGACGCTTTTGTACCTGGGCATCAAGGATATTCGCCTGGGGCCCAGCCTGCCGGCATTTATTTCGCCCAATGTGCTGGATGTTCTGGTGCGGAACTTCAACATCAAGCCCATCAGCACCCCGGACGAAGACCTGGCCGCCATTTTAAACAAACCAGCGTAAATAAGTTTCATCAATCAAAACCGACCGAAAACCCTTCCTGTTACTCGGAAGGGTTTTCTTCTTTCATAAAGTAGATAAAGCGCCAGCGGCAGGGCGATCCGGCGGCTTTCTGGAATGAGTGGAACACTGGAAGCGGTGTTTAGCCCGTCATATTCAAGGATAATCACTTTTCACTTGACTTGCGGCAATCACGTGCTTTACAGTTAATGAAGTAAATTTGTTTTTCCGCAAGTGTGAGTAACGGAGGGCAGACTAATATGGCCAACAAGGTGCTGGTTGTTGACGACGAAAAATCCATCGTCAGGCTGGTGACATTTAACCTGGAAAAAGAGGGGTTTACCACGCTGGAAGCCTATGATGGCGAAGAAGCGCTGCAAAAAACGCGGGAAGCCAATCCCGACTTGATAATCCTGGATATCATGCTGCCCGGGTTGGACGGGCTGGAGGTGTGCCGCCGCATCCGGCGGGAAGGGATGCAGCCGGCAGTGATCATGCTCACCGCCAAGGACCACGAAATAGACCGGGTCCTGGGCCTGGAACTGGGGGCCGACGATTATATCACCAAACCGTTCAGCCCCCGCGAGCTTGTCGCCCGGGTCAAGGCGGTCCTCAGGCGCACGGCTAAACAGGGGGAATCCCCCCGTTCCGGCGAAGCAATAAAAACCGGCGGGCTGCTCATTGACCCGGAAAGGTACGAGGTAAAGCTGAACGGGCGGCCGGTTGAACTGACGCCCAAGGAATTCGAACTATTGGATTTCCTGGCGCGCAACGCGGGCAAAGTAATGACCAGGGACATATTGCTCAACCATATCTGGGGTTACACTTACGACGGGGACACCAGGATCGTGGACGTGCATGTGAGCCACCTGCGGGAAAAAATTGAAACCAACCCCAAAAATCCCGTTTTTATCAAAACAATCCGAGGGGTCGGCTACAAATTTCAAGGTTAGAAGACTAATCGCTAACGCTATCTCATCAGAAAAATAAAACACCATAGCAGCAGGCAATCCGGTGGATTTCTGGAGCGAACGGAGCACTGGGTGCGGTGAAGCCCGTCATACCCCAAGAGCTTGACCCTGAAAGGGCGTAGAGTATTGCTTTGGCAGGGTGTTGAAAGCGTTGACAAAAAGCAACTTAACTACTACGAGGGAAATTGCGAAGTGAGCGATTGATGCCGCCGGAGCGCCAGATACAAGTACCGTGTAATATTTTTCAGGATTAGAATAGTAAATAAACCAGGAGAGCGGAAATGTTCAGGCGGCTGCGTTGGAGAATGACGGCAACCTATATCGGCCTTGTGATCCTGTCCATGTTGATGCTGGGGGCCTTCCTATTACACTCTTTGGAAGACTATTTCTACAACAACCTGGAAGCCAGGCTGCAAACCCAGGCTTTATTGGCCTGCCGCCTGGTTCAGGAACAACCGGACGGCTGGAACACCGCATTTATGGAAACCCTGGCCGAACAAATCAGTAGTGATGTGGGAGCGCGCGTCACCATTATCGATGCTAAAGGCGTAGTTATGGGTGATTCCGAAGAAAATGCCGCGCAAATGGAAAACCACCTGAACCGGCCGGAAGTGCTGCAGGCCCGGAGCCGGGGGTCCGGAATGGTAATCCGCCACAGCAGCACGCTGGATGCGGATATGATGTACGTTGCCGTGCCCATTACGGAAAACGGCCGCACAACGGGGTTTATGCGGCTGGCGCTGCCCCTGACGGAAATCAAACATGCCTTTTTCAAGCTGTGGTCGGCGGTGCTCATCGCCATTTTACTGGTTGTGCTTGTCACGGCTCCGGTCAGCCTGGGCCTGGGCAAGAAGGTAACCGAACCGGTGGAAAGATTAATTGACTTTGCCCGGCAAATTTCCCGGGGGAATTATCACCTCCGGGCCAGGGTGACCAGCAATGATGAAATCGGGGAACTTACCCGGACACTGGACGAAATGGCGCAAACCATCAAGGAAAAGGTCAACTTGATCACCGAAGGGAAAAACAAGCTGGAAGCAGTTTTGGCCGGCATGACCAGCGGGGTTATCTTTGTAAATAAAAAGGGCCGGATTGACCTGGTCAACCCGGCGGCGGAAAAGTTTCTCGCTTTTATGGCCGGGGGAGCGGCGGATATACCCCATAATGCACTGATCAGGTACCCGGAGCTGTCCGAGGCAATTAACGAGGCGCTGCAAAACGAAAAAGTGGTGAAACAGGAGATTAAAATCTCCGTCCCGGAGGAGACGATCCTGGAAGCCACCATTTCACCTTTCCGCGATCAGGATGGAAAATTAAACGGGGTTGTGGCCGTGCTGCATGATATCACGCAAATACGCAAGTTGGAAAGAATGCGCAGGGAATTCGTGGATAACGTTTCCCATGAATTGAGAACGCCGGTGACGGCGGTGAAAGGTTTTACCGAAACATTACTGGACGGCGCGCTGGACGACCGGGAAACCTGCCGGGAGTTCGTGGAAATCATCGACCGCGAGGCGGGCCGCTTGAGCAGGCTGGTTCAAGATCTCCTGGACCTTTCCAGGATCGAGTCCAAGCACGTTACCTTGAAGCGAAAACCGGTGGACATGGTTGCGCTTATCCGCGCCACCGCCGTCAAGTTTCAGGGGCAACTGGAAAGCGCGGGTCTCAAAATAAATTTGCATCTGCCCGCCAGCCCTATTTTCGTTGAAGTTGACAGCGACATGATGGAACAGGTTTTGATCAACCTGGTGGACAACGCCATCAAGTACACCCCCCCGGGGGGGCTGGTGGAAATGGAAATTGCCGGCCGGGAACAGGATATCGTGGTGCGGGTGCGCGACACCGGTATCGGGATACCACCGGAAGATTTGGACAGGGTTTTTGAACGGTTTTACCGGGTGGACAAGGCCAGGAGCAGGGCACGGGGCGGTACGGGATTGGGTCTCAGCATCGTCAAACACATCGTGGATATCCACGGTGGAACCGTTGGAGTCAACAGCACGCCCGGCAAAGGCTCGGAATTTTTCTTCACGCTTCCGAAAAAGGCGGCGGGGTAAAACACCCCCCGCCTTTTTCATTAATCAAGCCGCCGTCAGCCGCCGGTGAATATACCTGCCCAGCCAGCGGGCGCCGAAATTAAAGGCCAGCACCACCATGACCAGCATCGCCGCCGAGCCGTCGGCCACCCGCCGCACGTCGGGTATGATGCCCTCCGAATTAACTTTCCAGATATGCACCGCCAGGGTTTCCGCGGGGCGGAAAGGATTCAAGGGAGAATCCGGGCTGAAAATGTTCCAGTTGGAAAAATCAAGCGCGGGACTGCTCATGCCGGCGGTGTAAAGCAGCGCCGCCGCCTCACCGAAAACACGCCCGGAGGTAATAATAATTCCGGTAATCAAGCTGGGAAAAGCGCCGGGTATAATAATCCTCCAGATGGTCTGCCAGTGGGTTGCCCCCAGGGCCAGGCTGCCCTCGGCCAGTTCCCGGGTAACGCCGCGGATGGATTCCTCGGAAACCCGCACCAGGAAAGGCAAGTTAAACACTGTTAATGCCAGCGCCCCGGACATCAGGGAATACCCCCAGCCGGTGGCGTTGACGAAAACCAGCAAACCAAACAAACCCACCACAATGGAAGGCAAAGAGGTCAACGTTTCAATGGCGACGCGCACGGCCTCGGCCAGGCGGCTGCGCCCGGCGTATTCGGCGAGGTAGATCCCGGCCAGCAGGCCAATGGGAATGGAAATGGCCATGGTTAGAATTAAAATGTAAAAGGAGTTGAAAATCTGGGGACCAATGCCGCCCCCCGCCCTGATGGACTGCGGTGGCGAAGTGATAAACCGCCAGTCTATGGACTTCAAACCGTGGTAAAAAATGTAACCGATCAGCGTTCCCAATATAAGCAACACCAGCCCGGCCCCCACCCAAAACATGATGGTGGCCGCGCGGTCCCTGGCCCGTGCATTCACTGGACGGCCCCCCTTCTCACCACGACCCTGATAATTAAAATAAAGCACAGTGACATCAGTAACAGCAGCAGCCCCATGGACCAGAGGGCGTTGTTCCAGGTGGTGCCCATCACGGTAGCCCCCATGTCCATGGTAATGGCACTGGTCAGGGTCATCATGGGACTCAAGATGGAAGTGGGAATTTCCCGCGTATTGCCTATAACCATTTGCACCGCCAGTGCTTCACCAAAGGCCCGGGCCATCCCCAGCACCACGGCGGTAATCAAACCGGACCGGGCAGCCGGAACCAGCACCATCCGAATGGTTTGCCAGCGAGTTGACCCCAGGGCATAGGAGGCATGTTTCCATTCCACCGGCAAAGCACGGATACTGTCCGTGGAAACGCTGATAATGGTGGGTAAGATCATTACCGACAGGACCAGGAACCCCGCCAGCAAACTAAAACCCCCGCCGCCTAAATAAGTCCTGATCAAGGGCACCAGCAGGCTCAGGCCGATATAACCGTACACTACCGAGGGTATACCGGCCAGGAGTTCAACCGCGGGCTGCAGCACCCGCTGCCCCCAGCCCGGGGCGATTTCCACGATAAAAACTGCCACGATAATCCCCAGTGGAGCGCTTACCCCCACCGCCAGCAGGGATACCAGCACAGAGCCGGCAATAAAAGCCTTGGCGCCAACCAGCGGACCTCCATCAACCGCGGCGCGGTCCGGCGCCCACTGGTCGCTTAATAAAAATTCACGCAAGCTGATTCCATTGGTAAAAAAGGTGGCCAGCCCTTTCGAGCTGATGAAATAGATAATGGAAACGGTAAGTACAATCACAAGGGCCGCGCAGAACAAAGTAAGACCACGGCCCGCCCTGTCGCAAAAAAATTTCCAATTCATAAATCCATACCCCTTCAATGATATAAACATGGAAACAGGCGAGGAGATTTGGGGTATAACCCCAACAGCACCTCGCCATCTATCTTAAGATATACTCAATTTACTTTTTGGTAACGTTCCCCCGGACGTCTCGTTCCACTTTCATTTCTGTGACCGGAATGTAGCCCAGTTCGGGAACCAGCGTTTTCTGTACCTCATCCGACAGCATATAATCGAGGAAATCCTTGGCCAACCCCGCGGGTTCCCCCTTGGTATACATGTGTTCATAAGCCCAAACGGGATATTTGCCTTCTATGATATTCTCTTTGGTGGGCTCGACGCCGTCAAGTTTGAGCGGCTTTACGCTGCCGTCCAGGTAGGAAAGGGCCAGGTAACCAATGGCGCCGGGGGTTTCGTTAATGATTTTACGCACTGTACCTGATGAATCCTGTTCGATACCCCGGGCCTCTTCAGCGCCCTTCAGAGCATATGTCTTAAAGGTGGCCCTGGTGCCGGAACTTTTGGGGCGGTTGACCAGTTGAATTTTAACATCGGGACCGCCCAGGTCTTTCCAGTTGGTGATTTTGCCGGTAAAGATATCAATCAATTGTTGCTGGGTTACATTGTCCACCGTTATGTCAGGGTTTACCACGGCGGCCATGCCGACCACGCATACTTTATGGTCAACCAGTTGAGCAACTTCTTCCGCGCCGAGTTTTTCTTCCGCAAACACATCCGAGTTGCCTATATCGGCTGCGCCCTGTGACACCTGGCTGAGACCCGTACCGCTGCCGCCGCCCTGCACAACAATCTGGGCCCCGGGATTTTTAGCCATAAACTGAGACGCCGCCTCTTCCACCAGGGGCTGCAAAGCAGATGAACCCACCGCGGTAATGGAACCATTGGCGCCGCCGCTCTGTTGCTCCCGGGCCCGGGGCTGTTCACCCTGCTTCTCCGTTTTACCGCCACAACCTGAAACTGCCATCATTAAGGCACCAATCAGAAACAGGGCAAGAAAAATTTTAGACCGCATTTTTTAACTCCCTTCCTCCTTTTTAATAATTTGGTTAATCTATCTGATTCAAAATATAGCAAAGGGATTTTAAGCAGGATTAAATCTAATGTAAATTACGTAAAGATAAGATTAAAGTTTTGCAGTGAACCCCGTGAAATTAAATCAATGCGAAAACCGCCCGTAACAAGGCGGTTATGATTCGTTCAATTCAAGCCTTTCTCCGGTGATCATGTAGACGATCCACTCGCTCAAATTGGTAGCGTGGTCCCCTATGCGCTCGAGATACCTGGCAATAAATAAAAGATAGGTAGCCTGCTTGATGTTTGCGGCGTCCCGGGTCATAAAGGCCAACAATTCATTGAACACCTGGTGGTATAGGATATTGATGTCGTGATCGTGCATGGCGGCTTTCAAGGCCATGTCGCGATCCTGGTTGACGTAAGCGGCCAGGTTTTCCCGCACCATTTTCTGCGCCAGCTCGGCCATGCGCGGCAGGTCGACCAGCGGTTTGATCAAAGGTTCTTCGCCCAAAGAAAGCACCACTTTTGCAATATTGCTGGCATAATCGCCCATTCTTTCCAGGTCCGTGTTTATTTTAAGGGCGGTGCCGATGAACCTGAGGTCCCTCGCCATGGGCTGTTGCAGCGCCAGCAGGGACAGGCATCTCCGTTCGATATCCAGTTCCAGCCTGTCGATTTTTTCATCATCCATCACCACTTTTTCCGCCAGGTCAAGGTCCTGCCGTTTCAACGCGGTCACGGCCGTTTCAATGGCGGTTTCCACCAGTTTACCCATCAAAAGAATGTCATTGCGCAGATTATTTAATTGTTCTTGAAAAGACTCTCTTACCATTTCCCAAACTCCCTTTAACCGAACCTGCCGGTAATATAGTCTTCGGTACGCTTATCCCTGGGGGCGGTGAAGATATTGTTCGTATAATCATATTCAATCATTTCACCGTTGAGAAAGAAACCCGTGTAATCTGATATCCGGGCCGCCTGCTGCATGTTATGGGTTACTATGACAATGGTGTAATTGTTTTTCAACTGGTGAATCAGGTCCTCCAGTTTGGCGGTGGAAATGGGATCCAGAGCGCTGGCCGGTTCGTCCATCAAGATCACTTCCGGCTCCACCGCCAGCACCCGCGCCAGCACCAGCCTTTGCTGCTGCCCGCCCGACAAGCCCAGGGCGGATTTGTGCAACCTGTCCTTGACTTCGTCCCAGAGGGCCGCGGCCTGCAAGCTTTTCTCCACGATTTCCGCCAGCGTCTCCTTGTTTTTGATGCCGTGAATGCGCGGGCCATAGGCGATGTTGTCAAAAATGGACATGGGGAACGGGTTTGGTCTTTGAAATACCATTCCCACTTTTTTGCGCAGCGCCACCGGGTCCACCCCCGGGGCATAGATATTGTTTCCATCCAACAGCACTTCGCCTTCAATGCGCGTCCCCTCAATTACGTCATTCATCCTGTTTAAAGTCCGTAAAAATGTTGATTTCCCACAGCCGGAGGGTCCAATCAAAGCGGTTACCCTGTGCTCTCTGACCGGCAGGCTGACGTTAAACAAAGCCTGAAAGTTCTTATAGTACAGGTTAAGACCTTTTGTTTCCATCTTATTGCCCACGCTATTCATCATCCTTTGCAAAACAGTTATACGCCTGCCCCATGCCTGTAATCGTATTAAATCATTATTTAATTTAGCAAATAACTTTTAAGTGTAATTGAACTGATTGTAAGGATTGTAAATTGAGCATTTAATTTATGTTAAAAGATTATGCCGGCAAAAAACCTCCCCGTTTTTTCATAAAGTAGAAAAAATGCCGGCGGCAGGGTGCTCCAGCTGCTTTGCACAGCCCGTCATAGCCCGAGAGAGCCATGACCCCTTAGGGCGTAGAGAAACGAATTGGCTGTTTGTAAAGCGTTGACAACAAGTAGCTCCGCTATGGACTTGGCGTGCTGAGAAATATATAGGAATTTTTTTCTATTCCTGGTCGGAGGCTATATAACCAGTTGTGTCACTGTATCTTGTAATAAGTATGAAGAATATTTTTCTCCTTTTTAGGCAAAATAATTATGAGGTGACAACTATTATGGAGATATTGCAAATTCTTGAAAAAGTCATTGACATTGGTAAAACACCACAGCGTTTACAAAAAGAAATAAATGTACTTGAAGTAAGCAACCTGTGGATTCAGCTAACTTATAGATACGATGTGGCGGAAGAAACACAAATTTTATTAAACTTTGTAGAAGATGGTGATTTAAAAGTCGTTATGGAACTAGGAATGAAACGACTTAATAAACAAATAGATATACTTGAGAAATGGATAAAAGATTACGCTATATCTGCTCCAGATAGGCATCGTGCTGTTGTTAATACTGTTATCAAGCCGGAAGTTATTTCAGACAAATATATCTTTATAAGAATCTTTTCTGGTATACAGGCTTTTTTAAGTATCCATTTAAATGCTTTTATACAAACTCCCTCACCAAAATTAAGAGAATTATTTAGAGAGTTTTTGTTGGAAGAAATTAATATTTATGATAAAGTTTTTGAGTATGGTAAGCTTAAAAATTGGATTTCTGAACCGCCTTCTTTTAGAGTTTAACGGCGGAAAGACTTAAGTTTAAATGCCCGGCAGACATGCCGGGCGAACACAAAAAACCCCTCCCGTTGTTCGGGAAGGGTTTTCTTGTGAAGTTCACCGGCCGGCTAAGCCAGCACGGCGGCGCAGCGGGGGCATACCTCGGGGTGCCGCTGGTCGCGGCCCACCTCTTCGTGGTACATCCAGCAGCGAGCGCACTTGCCGCCCAGCGCGCGGGACACACCCACCGCCAGGCCGGGCACCTCTTCCACCGATAGCGTGTCGGCGGTTTTTTCCGCCAGCGGGTGCAGGGTAACCCCGGAGACGATGAACAGCGTCGCCAGGTCATCGTACAGCGGTTTGATAAAACCTGCCAGCTCCTCGCCGGCGTACAGGTGCACCCTGGCCTCCAGGGAATTGCCGATCACCTTTTCCTGCCGCGCCCTCTCCAGTGCCCTGGTGACCACGCCGCGTATTTTCATCAGGCGGCTCCACTTTTCTTCCAGAGCCGCATCAAGGTATTTCTCGCCGGGCTCGGGCATATCGGTGAGCTGCACGCTCTCGGGTTCGCCCTGCGCTTTCGGCAGGTAGCGCCAGATTTCTTCGGTGGTGAAGGCCAGAATGGGCGCCAGCAGGCGCACCAGCGCGTGCAGCGACTGGTACATCACCGTCTGGGCCGACCGCCGGGCGGTGGAGTCCGCCTTTTCACAGTACAGCCGGTCCTTGATGATGTCCAGGTACTGGGCGCTCATGTCCACGGTGCAAAAGTGATGGATAGCGTGGTACACCGTGTGGAACTCGTAATCACGGTATGCCTGCAGCGCCCTCTCGATCAACCGGTGCAGCTTGAGCAGCGCCCAGCGGTCCAGTTCCGGCATTTGCTCGTACGGCACGGCGTCCCGCTCTGGCGCGAAGTCGTAAAGATTGCCCAGCATGAACCGGCTGGTGTTTCTGATTTTACGGTACGACTCGGTCAACTGCTTGAGAATGGACTGGGAAACCGCCAGGTCGCCCCGGTAGTCCGCCGAGGACACCCACAGGCGCAAAATGTCGGCGCCCATTTGCTGGATCACTTTCAGCGGGTCCACCACGTTGCCCAAGGATTTACTCATCTTGCGGCCGTTTTCATCCACCACGAAACCGTGGGTAAGCACCGCCCGGTAAGGAGCCCGGCCCGCAACCGCCACCGACGTGCTGAGCGACGAGTTGAACCAGCCGCGGTGCTGGTCGCTCCCTTCCAGGTACAGGTCGGCGGGCCAGGAGAGGTCGGGCCAGATTTCCGGTTCGTCCAGCACGGCCAGGTGGCTGGAACCGCTGTCGAACCACACGTCCATGATGTCGGTTTCCTTGGTGAACTCCCCGGCCCCGCATTCCGGGCAGGTCAGGCCGGGTGGCACCAGGTCCTTGGCCTCCCGGGCGAACCACACGTCGGAGCCGTGCTCCCGGAACAGTTTCTGCAGGTAACTGATAGTTTCGTCATTGATGATTTCCTTGTTGCAGGAGTTGCAATAGAAAATGGGAATGGGCACGCCCCAGGTCCGCTGGCGCGATATGCACCAGTCGCCCCGGTTGGCCACCATGTTATGGATCCTGTCCCTGCCCCAGGCGGGGATCCAGCGCACGTTGTCGATGGCCTCCAGCGCCGCCTGGCGGAACCCTTCAATGGAGGCGAACCACTGCTCGGTAGCCCGGAAAAACACCGGGTTCTTGCAGCGCCAGCAGTGCGGGTACTGGTGGCTGATCTTGTCAACCTTAATTAAAGCACCGGTTTCCCGCAGCGTATCGATGATACCGCTGTTGGCCTCGTGGTACACTTGACCCGCGAACTTGCCGGCCTCTCCGGTGAAGCGGCCCCGGCCGTCCACCGGCGAAAGGATGGGCAGGTCGTACTTCAACCCCACCAGGTAGTCCTCGTGGCCGTGCCCCGGCGCGGTGTGCACGCAGCCCGTGCCCGCATCCAGGGTGACGTGATCGCCCAAAATCAACAGCGAATCCCGGTCGATGAAGGGATGGCCGCAAACAATTTTTTCCAGTTCATTGCCCTTGTACTGCCCAATAATCTCGCCTTCCGGCAGGCCGGTTTCCCGCAGGAATTGTTCCTTTAGCTCCCGGGCAACGAGCAATTTTTCGCCGCCGGTTTCCATGAGAATGTAATCAAAATCCGGGTGCAGGGTGATGGCCAGGTTGGCGATCAGGGTCCACGGCGTGGTGGTCCAGATCACCACGTAAGTGTTTTCCTCCGGCAAAACGCCCTTGCCGTCCCGCACGGGAAACTTGACGTAAATGGAGGGCGATTTTTTTTCGGCATACTCCACCTCGGCCTCGGCCAAGGCGGTCTCGCAGGTGGCGCACCAGTAAACCGGCTTCAATCCCTTGTAGATGTAGCCCCGCTTGGCCATCTCGCCGAAAACGCCGATCTGCCTGGCTTCAAAGTGGGGCATCAGGGTGAAGTAAGGGTGTTCCCAGTCGCCGCGCACGCCCAGGCGCTTGAACTCCTCTTTTTGAATTTCGGCGAATTTCAGGGCGTACTCCTTGCACTTCCGCCTGAATTCAACAGTGTCCACGGCGTGACGGTTGAGGCCCAGGTTTTTGATCGCCTGCTGCTCGATGGGCAGGCCGTGGGTGTCCCAGCCGGGCACGTACGGGGCGTCGTAACCCGCCATGGAATGAAACTTGACCACGATATCCTTGAGCACCTTGTTCAGGGTGTGGCCCAGGTGGATGTGACCGTTGGCGTAGGGCGGGCCGTCGTGCAGGATGAATTTCGGTTTGCCGCTGTTTTTTTGTTGCACCTTGCGGTAGATATCGATATCATCCCAGTATTTCAGGATTTCCGGTTCCCTCTGGGGCAGGTTGCCCCGCATGGGAAAGCCGGTTTTAGGTAGATTGAGCGTTTTTCCGTAGTCCACTTTTCCGACACCTCATTCTATTAAATCTCGTCGCTCCACTCATTCCAGAAATCCGCCGGATCGCCCCTTGCTGCTCGTTTTGGTTATCCGGGCGCTCCGGCGGTTTCTTCCATTCGTTCCACAATTCTACCCTTGTGGCCGGAGCGGCCTGCTATCAACGCTTTCAACAGACAGCTAGATTACTTCTTCACGCCCTAAGGGGTCATGGCTCTCGGGCTATGACGGGCTAAGCACCGCTTCCAGTGTTCACTCATTCCAGAAAGCCGCCGGATCGCCCCGCAGCTCGTTGGATTATCCGGGCGCTCCGGCGGTTTCTTCCATTCGTTCCACAATTCTACCCTTGTAGCCGAGCTACCTGCTGTCAACGCTTTCAACAGACAGCCAGATTACTTCTCCACGCCCCAAGGGGTCATGGCTCTTGGGCTATGACGGGCTATTTTACGCCACTAAAATAAAAACCGTCCCGGTAAGGGACGGATTTTTTCCGCGGTACCACCCTAATAGGACCGGCGACATGCCGACCCCGCTTTGTACCGGTAACGGCGGCTGCCGGACGGGCTTATTCTCCGCAAGGATTTCAGCCGTCGCCTCCCGGGTGATTTTCAACGCTCGCCCGTACCCGGCTCGCACCAACCCGGGCTCTCTGAACAAACGGTCTTAACGTTTACTCTTCCCGTTCACCGGCTTTACAACTACATTATTATATAGAACAAAAGCGTTATAGTCAATATTTGAGCATTTACGGGCAAATAGCTTTGTATGCTGCGCATTCTTTTGGGGTTTCCTTTCAGCCGCCCAGTTTGTCCCGTACTTCCGCAGCCGACAGGCCTTCAATCCGGATCGTTTTATTGCGTCCGGTATGGCCCTGTACGATAGCCACCCTGCTCTTGGCCACCCCGAACAACCGGGATAAAAATTCTATGCAGGCCTTGTTGGCCGCCCCGTCCACCGGCGGCGCCGTCAGGCGCACCTTTAGCGCCCCGTCCAGAAAACCGGCCGTTTCGTTTTTGGAGGCCTTGGGCTGAACCCGCACCCTGATGGTAACCCCGCCGTCATCCTGTTTCAGATCCAGCATGTCATCACTCCGCCGGAGTTGTTTCTCCCTGCTCCAGGTCGCCAGCGGGGGCGGCGCCGGGCTCGTTTTCCCCCGGGTCCGCCGCGTCTTCCCCAACCCGGGCGCGGCTAACGGCCGCTTCAACCCAACCCGGGCCGATCCTACTCATCAGTTCACGGGCCTCTTCCTCCTGGCCGTCCAGTAAATTCAGCTGGGCTTCCAGGAACGATCGGAATTTAATCCGGAAAATGCCGGCCTGTTTCTCCAGGAAACGGTACTCGTCCATGACGGCCCGAACCCGGTCCTCGGCCTCCTGGATCCGGTGCCGCGCCTTTTCCCGGGCTTCCTGCAACACCCGCCGCGCCTTTTCCTCGGCCTCCCCGGTGATTTTCTCCGCGTTGAGGCGCGCTTCTTCCAGGATCATCTCGGCCTCCCGCCTGGCATTGTTCTGCAGATCTTCAGCATTTTTCTGGGCCATGATCACGGCGTCCTTGATAATTTTCTCCATTTCCTGGTAGCGGGCCTTGGCGGCCTCGCTTGTTTCCAGCTTCTCTTTCAGCGATTGGTTTTCCAGATACAGGGCCTCGTAATCCTGCACCAGTTGGTCCAGGAATTGGTCCACTTCATCCTCGTTGTACCCGCGAAAAGAGCGTTTGAATTCCTTTTTCTGTATATCCAGGGGGGTCAGCACCCAACCACCTCCAAGGTATTACTGATTCCAGAAAGCCTCCGGATCGCCCTGCTCTGCTCGTTGGGGTATCCGGGCGCTCCGGCGGTTTCCTCCATTCGTTCCACAATTCTACCCTTGTGGCCGGAGTTACCTGCTGTTAACGCTTTCAACAGACAGCCAAATTACTTCTCCACGCCCTAAGGGGTCATGGCTCTCGGGCTATGACGGGCTAAGCACCGCTTCCAGTGTTCCACTCATTCCAGAAAGCCGCCGGATCGCCCCGCAGCTCGTTGGATTATCCGGGCGCTCCGGCGGTTTACCGGCGACCGACCACTTATTGGTACCTTCTTAGCACCACGGTAATGCGGCCCTTTTTAGTTTGGCCCCCGGTCTCCACCACCTCAACTCTGCCGCGACCCCGGGCGGAAATCATGTCCCCGGTTTTGACCGCGGCCGACGGGTCGAGACGGGGGCGCCAGTTGAGAAAAATTTTGCCGGCTGCTATCTCTCCCGCCATTTTGCTCCGGGACAATCCAAACCCGTGCGCTGCCACCGCGTCCAAGCGCATTGACTGCACCGTGGCCCTGATTTCCCGGTACACCTGCTCGGGCGGCGCCAGTTCCTCCCGGGCGATCTCCCGAACGGTGACACTCACCCGCCCCACGGCGCCGAGTCCTCCCACTATGTAGCCCGCCACTTCCCGGGCCACGATCACCTGGGCGCCGTTTTCACCCACCAGGATGTCGCCCAGCTTGTCCCGGCGCAGTCCCAGGCCCAGCAGGGCGCCCAGGTAATCGCGGTGCGTGGCCGGGTGAAAACGGAAGTTTCCCCTGATTTCAATGAAAGCCAGCCCGGTGTCGACTCCGGCGTGCTGTAAATAATCGGGGTAAATTAAAACCCGCGACCTTTCCGCCGCGGGGTACCCGCCGTCAACCATTGCCGCCAGGCCGGGGACCGACTCCACGATCCGGGCTACCAACCCGCAGCGGTAAGGGTCATAAAAACCGGTGGCCTGGGGCCGGTGCGTTTTCTGAACCATTTCCGCCAGGTCGAGAACCCGGGCCAGGATTTCCCTGTCCTCCGGAGAGGTTGCCGCATCCAGCAACTTCTCGCGGTTCATGCCTGTTCACTCCTCATCTTGTCAGTATATCCCCGCGGACAGAAGTAAACTGATAATCAGCCTGCGCAGCAGTTCCAGGACAAAAAAGGCGGCGATGGGAGAAAAGTCGATCATCCCCACCGGCGGAATGATCCGCCTGAACAGGCCCAGTACAGGCTCGGTGGTTTCATAAATAAATCTGATTATGGGCTGGTACGGATTAACCCTGACCCAGGATAGAATAATGCGGATAAATATCAACCAGGTGTAAACCTGAAAGGCCACGTTAACGATTGTTGTGATGCCGATATTCATAAGTCACCCCGTTTATTTTTTATCCTCCCCCGAAAGCTGCCGGGAGCGCGCGGTCGCCCGTTCCACCGCCCGCACCAACGCCGCCCGCAGGCCGCCTTCCTCCAGGGCAAACAGGCCTTCGATGGTGGTGCCCCCGGGAGTGGTCACCATATCCTTGAGCACGCCGGGGTGCCGCCCCGTTTCCAGGATCATCCGGGCAGCGCCCAGCATGGTCTGGGCGGCCAGGGTAAGCGCCACGTCGCGGGGCAGTCCCACGCGCACACCGGCGTCGGCCAGCGCTTCCGCTATAATATACATATATGCCGGACCGCTGCCGCTAAGACCCGTAACCGCATCCATCAGGTTTTCCGAAACCGGCACCGCCCGGCCCACCGCGCCGAACATGGTGAGGGCCAGTTCCAGGTGCCGGTCCGAAGCCCACCTGCCCCGGCATACCGCCGTGGCTCCGGCGCCGACCAGCGCCGGGGTGTTGGGCATGACCCGGATCACGGGTACTTTCCCCACCAATTTCTGTTCGATAAAAGATGTGGATATCCCCGCCGCGATGGAAATAACGGTGTGCCTGTCGCCAATCCGTCCCCCGGTTTCCGCCAGCACCTCGCCCACAACAAATGGTTTTACGGCAAGAACAATAATATCGGCATCGCCAACCAGCGCATCATTATCCGAAACCGTCACAACTCCGAATTTATCCCGCAGGTACGCCGTGCGCTCCCCGCTTACATCACTTACCCGGATTCGCTCCGGCGGCACCAGGCCCGCCCCGGTCAAACCGGCAATCAGGGCCTCGGCCATGGCTCCTCCCCCGATAAATCCCATATTTAAATTTTCCAGCAACATATGTATAGCATCCTTCCGTCAGCTGATCCAGTTACTTCATCCAGGCAAAGATCCCCTTCTCCCTGGCCTGTTCCCCCGCAACACTGTCGATGTCCACATTGTTGGGCACAAACAAGAAAATTCCTTTACCCACTTTTTGCATGCTGCCGTCCAGCGCATAGGTGGCGCCGCTGACAAAGTCCACCACGCGCTTGGCCAGTTCCGGTTCGGCCTGCTCCAGGTTGATAATAACCGGTCGCCTGCTTTTCAGGTTGTCGGCAATGCCCTGCACGTCGTCAAAACTCCTGGGCTCAGCCACCACCACCCGCACCTGGCGCTGCGCGTGCAGGCTCACCACCTGGCCCCGGTTTTTTTTAGGTCTCGGCTGCACAGGGGGCTCCTCTTCAACAAAGCGCCCTTCCTGTTCCCTCTCGTCCAGCGGCTCTTCCTCGAAACCCATGAAATTAAGCATTTTGTCCATAAACCTCTTTGACAAATCGCCCACCCCTTTTTAGTATGTACGGGCACCAAAAATCGCCGTGCCCAGGCGTATCATATTTGCTCCTTCTTCCACAGCCACCTCGAAATCGGCCGTCATCCCCATGGAAAGGTAATCCAAACACGTGCCGGGCGCCGCGTTTTCGCCCAGCCGCCGGGCCAGCAGGCGCAGTTCCCGGAAATACGGCCTGGCTTCCTCGGGATTTTCCACGTAAGGAGCGATGGTCATCAGGCCCTGCACCTTGATTCGCTTCAAGTCCCCCAGCGCATCCAAAAAGTCTTGCGCCTCGCCGGGACTGATCCCGAACTTGCTTTGTTCGCCGGAAACGTTAACCTGCACCAGCACCCGCGCGTCAACGCCCAGCTTTTCGGCTTGCCGGTTGATTTCAACGGCCAGGTTCCACCTGTCCAGCGAGTGGATCAAGTCAACCCGGCCCACCACGTATTTGACCTTGTTGGTCTGCAGGTGCCCGATCATGTGCCAGCGGAGGCCGGGGGGCAACTCGCTCATTTTGGCCGTCATTTCCTGCACCCGGTTCTCTCCCAGGTCGGTTATCCCCGCTTCCAAGGCTTCCCTGATCCGGGATACATCCACCTGCTTTGTAACCGCAATGATTGTGATTTTGCCCGGGTCCCGGCCAGCCCGCGCGGCGGCCCGGCACACTCTTTCCCTGACCCGCTGCATGTTGTCCCGCACGTCCAAGAAAAACCATCCCCTAGTCATCCAGCCGGGCGCCTTCCCGGGCCCAGGCCGGATTGCTCACATAGCGTAGCGCTTCGCTTAAACCTTCGCCGCTGATGGCCACCTTGCCGTCAACATTGTCCCTGGCGATCACAGGCATCCAGCGCAGGATTTGCTTGGACACCACATAAATTCCTGGTTTACCGTCTTTAAACACCAGCGCCCTTTCGGGAACCAGCCATCCCGCGACCCGCCGGGTCACCAGCTCCAGCCGCTGGTAACGCTCGTGCACAAAGCTTTCCGGGTACTTTTCAACCTCCACAAACATTTCCAGGCCATCGCCCCCGCCCCGCACTTCGGTAATTCCGCCCGTAAGCTCCCGCCCGTTGCAGAGCAAATGAACCGCCGTCCCCTTTTTCCATAACCGGGCGGCGTCATCCCCGGGGTTGTCCAGCTTGATGTAAATCAACACGGGCTGCAGGTTGTCCACCAGTTTGCCGATTAATTCCCCTCCGGTCACTTCGCCGCCCCCGGCGACTTCCCGGTTATTACTTATTCTTTCAACCGCTCCCATGTCCAATACATCGATCATCCCGGGCACGAGCAAGCCCTCCAGGCCGTCCAGGTGGGTGCAAAACACCCCCGCCCCGGGACTCCACACTTTATGGCTCGACACCCCCTGGATTTCCGCCAGGGGGGCGCCCACCCGCAGCCGCTCGCCGTCGCGCGCCAGCAAACGCAATTTGCCGGGCGCGGGGGCCTTGACCGTCTCCTCCCGCCTGATTAAGACGCCCTCGACCGGTGTGGTCTTGACAATCTCTTCCCGGGCGAGCAGGCGCACGTCAAGCAACCGCGCCAGCACGGCGCTTTTGGCCCAGGCCGCCCCGTACCAGACGCCCCACAGGGTGACCGCAAGGACGCAGAATAAAAGGGCGACCGCCGGAATAAACCGCCTGGGACGAAGCTTGTATCTCCCCACACCGCCCCCCCTTTTACTGTTATGAAAATATTGAAAAAGATTTTACAGGCGGGTGTCAAAAATTACATAATAAAGTACTACCTCATAAAATGATAATTTCCTGCCGGTAAAAACAAAAAAACAGCCCGCCCGGGGCCTATTTTAATCAGTTCATCATCTTTTTTTGCCCGGCCGGGTGAAACCGTCAGTTGAGTTCCCGTCTTTCACCGGTAACCAGGTAAATCACAGCCTCGCCGATATTGGTGGCGTGGTCGGCAATCCGCTCGATGTACCTGCTTACATAAAGCAGATAAGCGGACTGGTAAGCGTTGGCCGGGTCCTCCTTTATGCAGCCGATCAGTTCGCGAAAAATGCGGTTGAAGATAAAGTCCACGTCGTCATCCATAGCGCACATGTCCCCGGCTTTTTCCACGTCCCCGGAAACATAGGCGTCCAGGCTATCTTTTACCATCCGCTGCGCGATACCCGCCATCTCGGGGATATATTGCACCGGTTTAACCCTGAGGGGGTGACCGGAAAGGCACATGGTGGCCCGGGCGATATCCACACAGTGGTCGCCCATGCGCTCCAGGCTGAGCACTATCTTAATGGCGGCCACCGCCACTCGAAGATCCCTGGCCATGGGTTGCTGGGTGGCAATTATCATAACGCACTTGTCTTCAATTTCCCGGCAAAGCTCATCGACCACCTCGTCACCCATGATCACCTGGGCGGCCATGGCTACATCCAGCTTGGTCAGCGCCTGCACGGAATCGTACACCGCCTGTTCCACCAAGCTGCCCAGGCGCAAAATGTCCTGCTGAATCTCCTTGAGTTGGCGTTCGAAAGCAGATCTGCCCCCCATGTAATCCCCCCCTGTCTTAACCAAAACGCCCGGTGATATAATCCTCGGTGCGCCGGTCCGCGGGTGTGGTGAAAATTTGGCCGGTGGACCCGAATTCCACCAGGTTGCCCGCCAGAAAAAACGCGGTGTAGTCGGAAACCCGGGCCGCCTGCCGCATGTTGCGGGTTACGATTACAACGGTATAGTTCCGCTTGAGCATGTAAATAAGCTCTTCCACCTCCAACGCGGAAGCGGGATCCAGGGTCGACGTAGGTTCATCCATCAGCACCACCTCGGGCTCGACCGCCAGCAAGCGGGCAATGCACAGGCGCTGCTGCTGACCGCTGGTCAGGTTCATGGCCGGGTACTTGAGGCGGTCGCTCACCTCCTCCCACAGCGCCGCCGCGCGCAAGCTCATTTCCACGATTTCATCCAGCCGCTTGCGGTTTTTAATGCCGTGGATGCGCGGTCCGGAGGCCACGTTGTCATAAATCGACATGGGAAAGGGGTTGGGTTTCTGGAACACCATCCCCACTTTTTTCCGCAGGGACATTACGTTGCACTTGTCATTGTAGATATTGGCCCCGTCCAGTAAAACCTCTCCTTCCACCCGCACGCCCTCGTATAAATCGTGCAACCTGTTCAGGGCACGCAAAAAGGTTGATTTGCCGCAACCGGGCGGTCCAATCAACGCAGTTGTTTTATTGGCGACAATGTCCATGTTGATGTTGTGCAGGGCATGGAAATTTTTATAAAACAAATTCAGGTTCCGAACCGAAATTTTGCTTTCCATTCGGCCACTCCACCGTCCGATTAAGTTTATTCATTGTACCAGCAGTTGATTAGACCCTTGTTAGCGGAATGTTAATTTTATATTAAGCATTGTCGTTACCACCGGGCGCGGAAGGGTTTTCCAGGGGTAGGAAAATAGAGAAAACCGAGCCTTTGCCGGGAGCGCTTTTCACCTCAACCCGCCCGCCGTGCCCCTTGATGATGTGCTTGACGATGGCCAGCCCCAGCCCGATGCCGCCCAGTTCCCTGGAGCGGGCCTTGTCCACGCGGTAAAACCGTTCAAAAATGCGGGGCAGGCTCTCGGCGGGAATGCCCACACCGGTATCGGCGACGTCAATCCTGATTTCGTCCTCTTCCACGGAGGCGCTTACCGTCACGGTCCCTCCGGAGGGCGTGTATTTAATGGCGTTGTCCATCAGGTTGATCAACACCTGGGCCAGCATGTCGGGGTCCCCGAACAGCGGGGGCAGGCGGGGCGGCAGGTTGGCCCTGATATTGATCTCCTTTTCCTCGGCGTGGTTGCCGCAGACGGCCAGCACCCGGTCCACCAGGGTGCCGATTTCCACGCGCTGCCACCGGTGGATCACGCGACGTTCCTCAACCTTGGACAGGTACAGCAGTTCTTCCACCAGCTTGGAAAGGCGCCCGGTTTCGGAAGCGATAATCCCCAGGAAATGCCTGGTCATCTCGGGGTCGTCGGTACCGCTGTCCAGCAGCGTTTCCACGAACCCGCGGATGGAGGTGAGGGGTGTTCTCAACTCATGGGACACGTTGGCCACAAATTCGCTGCGCATCTGCTCCGCGCGCCTGCGCTCGGTGACGTCCCGCAGCAGCACCACGGCGCCGTCCTGGTTGCCTACGTTGAGCGGGGTAATGTGCAGGTGAAAAATACGGGGTTCGGGAGAAATGATTTGAATTTCCCGGGTCAGCGGCTTGTTCCCGGCAAGCACCTTGTGCAATGTCCGGTCCAGGTCATAGTTGCGGATTACTTCCAACAGGCTTTTGCCGCTGCAGCCCGCCTGGTTGATGCCGAACATCGTTTCCGCGGCGGGGTTGACCATGATGATCCGGGCTTCCCTGTCCACCGCGATCACCCCGTCCGCCATACTGTTCAAAATGGCCTGGGCCCGGTTTTTTTCCGCCGTAATTTCATCAATGGTCACCCGCAGGCGGGCGGCCACATCGTTGATGCTCCTGGCCAGGTCCCCTATTTCATCCCGGGAGGTGATATTGATCTCCCGCTCCAAATTTCCCCGGGCAATTTCCCTGGCCGCGGCAATAATTTCGTTCAGCGGCCCGATCACCCGCCGGTACAGAACCCAGGCCAGACCGGCGGCCAGGGGCAGGGTTACGGCCGCTGCGCCGGCGAAGCTGATTTTTTGCGCGGCATAGAGCTTGAGAATGGCGAAAAACAAAAACAGCATAAAAAAATAACTGGCTACGGGGCGCCAGCCAATGCCCTGGAAGAAACGCCAAAATTTCAACTGGACACCTCCCTGAACCGGTAGCCCACTCCGCGTACGGTCTCAATATACTGGGGCATACCGGGGTATTTTTCCAGCTTCTGCCTCAAATGCCGGATATGCACATCCACCGTCCGGGAGTCGCCTGCGAAATCGTAACCCCAGATTTTTTCCAGTAAATGCTCGCGGGAAAAAACTTTACCCGGCTCACTGGCCATAAAGCGCAGCAGTTCAAATTCCTTGGGAGTTAAATCCTGTCGCTCGCCGTCCACCAGCACCTCAAATCTTTCCTGGTCGATCACCAGCCGGCCCAGAACCATTCTTTGCCCGCCGCCCTCCCGTTCCCTGTCTTCGGTGCCGGGCTGCTGCAGGCGGCGCAACCTGGCCTTGATCCGGGCCACCAGTTCCCTGGGGCTGAAGGGCTTGGTCACATAATCATCGGCCCCGATCTCCAGCCCCAGTATTTTATCCAGTTCATCGCCCCGGGCGCTGAGCATGATCACCGGAATGCTCCGCGTTTCCGCGTCCTGGTTTAACTGCCGGCAAACCTCCAGCCCGTCCATCAAGGGTAACATGACATCCAAAACAACAAGGTCCGGCTTTTGCGACTTCACCTGCCTGAGGGCCTCGAGGCCGTCATACGCCGCAATCACCTGGAAGCCCTCCCGCTCCAGGTTGAACTTGATCAATTCCACGATATTTTTCTCGTCGTCAACCACCAGTATTCTGGGCAATTTCATCAACCCCCGGTCAGCATGATTAACGAGGCCATACGGCCCGTCCGGCCGTTTTGCGCCCGGTGCGAGTAAAACAGGTCGCCGCGGCAGGCCGTGCAATAACCGGCCATGGTGATATGCCCGGGCCTGATTCCGGCCTCCAGCAGAATGAGGCGGTTCATTTCCGGCAGGTCGAGCAGCCACCGGCCTGGCCTGCCGGGCCGGGCCGGAACACGCCCGGGCAAGCAGGACCGCGCCGCTTCAATAACCGGCTGGTCCACCTCGTAGCAGCAGGACCCTATGGCGGGCCCCACGGCCGCCAAAATGTCCCCGGCGCTGCACCCGTGATGCTCCTCCATGTGGCGCACCGTTTCCGCGCCGATGCGCAGCACCGTCCCTTTCCACCCGGCGTGGGCCAGGGCGACCACCCTGCGCACCGGGTCCAGGAAAAACAACGGCACGCAGTCGGCGTAATAGCTGGAAAGAAGCACCCCCGGCTCGGCAGTAACCAGTGCATCCACGCCCGGCAGGGCGTCTTCCCCGGACAGGGCACCCCGGCCGGCTTGGGAAGCATCAACGGTAATCACCCGGTTGCCGTGCACCTGCCGCCCCGCCACCAGCTGGGAGAGACCGGCGCCGAGCAGCCGGCAGACGCGTTCCCGGTTGGCGGCGACGTCCCCGGGGGTGTCCCCCACGTGGAACCCCAGGTTCAGGGACTCGTAAGGAGCCGCGCTCATGCCGCCCAGCCGGGTGGTGAAAGCGTGCGCCACCAGGCCGGTGGCCGTGAAGGAGGGGATGGTCAGGTAAACCAGGTCGTCATGCCGGTTGAGCTGGAAGCCTTGATCCATAACAACTTCCTTTCCAGATACTCTTATCTAACGGGCGCTCCGGCGGTTTCTTCCAACCACCAGCGACCAACCACTAACCACCAATTACGCTTTCCAGGTTTTTCAGCTGTTTCATCACCCGCTCGAAAACCGCCTGGTCGGGCGGCGATTGGAGCAAGCTGTCCATCTTGGCCGCCACCGCCTGGTACGCCCTTTGCAAGTCTTCGGCGCTGAAAACCACTCCCGGGGTAAGATCAACGGTTTCCTGCCAGGCGGGGGCATGAGCCGGGACCCCGATTTTTTCGGGAATCAGTTGTCCCATCACATTAAGGGCTTCGGGGTCCCCGTGTACCAGAAACACTTTTAGGGGCTTGCGCTTATAGGCGTTCAACCAATTCAGCAAGCCCTCCCGGTCGGCGTGGGATGAATAGCCGTCAATGCTCCTGATATCCGCCCGCACTGCAATCTCCTCGCCGTGAATGCGGATGGAGGGCACGCCGCTGAGCAGGCGCTGCCCCTTGGTACCGGGAGCCTGGTAACCGACAAACAGCACGGTGCACTCCGGGCGCCACAGGTTGTGTTTTAAATGGTGCTTGATGCGCCCGGCATCGCACATGCCGCTGGCGGACATGATGATCGCCCCGCTTTTTATATCGTTCAAGGCGCGGGACTCCTCGGGAGTGCGTGAAAAGTGCAGGCCCGGCATGGCCAGCGGGTTGCCGCTGGACGAAATCAGGTTGCTGGTTTCGCGGTCAAAGTAATGGGGATGCCGCTTAAAAACCTCGGTGGCGGCCACCGCCATGGGGCTGTCTATATAAACCTTGACGGGCGGCAGTTCCCCTCTGAGCATTAACAGGTTGATATCATAAATCAGGTCCTGGGTACGTTCCACCGCAAAGGCGGGGATAATCAGATTGCCGCCCTTGTTATATGTTTCGTGGATCACTGCACGGAGTTTTTCCAGCCTGTTGCCCTTGTTCTGGTGCAGCCTGTCGCCATAGGTGCACTCCATTACCAGGTAATCCGCTTCTTCGATGACGGCGGGGTCGTTGACGAAGGGCTTCCCGGAAGCGCCCAGGTCCCCGCTGAACACCAGCTTGGTTTGCTTGGTCCCCTCGCGCACCCACATTTCCAGAATGGACGACCCCAAAATGTGCCCGGCATCTGCAAACCGGACGGTAACATCGTCACTCAAGCTGACTATTTTGTTATATTTTACCCGTTCTATCCTTTTCACGTAACGAAAGGCGTCTTCGGCGGTATAAATGGGTTCCAACAATTTTTTGCCCGCCCGCCTGGCCTTCCGGTTCAGGCGTTCTACTTCCATCTCCTGGATGTGGCCGCTGTCGGGCAACAATACTTCCAACAGGTCCACGGTGGCGTCGGTAGCCAGCGCCCGGCCCTTAAACCCGTGTTTGTAAAATTTCGGCACCAGGCCGCTGTGGTCGATGTGCGCGTGGGTGAGCAATAAAAAATCAACGCTCGACGGGATCATGGCAAAGGGCAGGTAGTTGCGCTCACGGGACAACCGGTAACCCTGAAACATGCCGCAATCGACCATGATTTTCCTGCCGGCCGCTTCCACCAGGAAGCAGGAGCCGGTAACGGTTTGAGCCGCGCCGTAAAAAGTTATCCGCATTAAATTTATTCCTCCAATACCATATTATATGCGTAGTGACTCCGGTTACTTTGCAAATAACTTTTCTCCACATAAAACGACATTCCCTGCAATAAGAGGTAAAAAGTAATTCCACCCTTGACAGAACAAACCCGGAGGCATAAATTAATTAATGAAGGGAGTGCATGTAAATGCCGATTTACGAATTCCGTTGCCATAAATGCGGTCACCGTTTCGAAAAATTATGTTCGATGGGAGAAAGCGGTGAAAATCTCCAGTGCCCCTCTTGCACCACCCCGGGGCCGAAGCGGGTCATGTCGGGTTTCAGCGCCAAGGGTACTGAAAGCGGCGGCCCCGTCGCAGGCGGAGGCGGCTGCGGCACCTGCAGTTCCTCCAATTGCAGCAGCTGCGGCCATTAAACAGCGGGCATACTTTAAAAGGCAACCTGCACACAGCGGGTTGCCTTTTATTTTTACCGGACACAGACCGCGGTTACATCGTCGATGATGACACTGTTGTCGTTGCCGAAACGACCATAGAAGATAAAGCGAAGTTCCATCCGGTAGGTTCCCTCCGGCAGCACCCCCGTGGTGAAAGAATAAAACTCGTAGGTGTTGTTCGGGATCTGCCCGGGGCTATAGTTTGGATCCACCCGGCCGACGAACCGGCCGGCCCTGTTGTATAACCGTATCTCCGCTTCCAGCGCATACCTCGCCGTTGCCCCGGCCCGCACGTTCTCCCGGGCCCAGAAGTCGATCCGGTAGATGCGGTTGGGCGAGGCCAACACCTGCTGGGACAACGTCGCCAGGCGATTGGCCCTAGCCCCCAGTTCGGCTGCAAACGAGCCGGAGTGGGACAGCCGGGTGCGGCGAATATTGATACCGGTCCAAACAACGGGAGTGTTAATGTCTCTCCACTGCTCAATACCCGGGTCCCGGATAATATTTTCCCTCGGGCACGGCTCCGTAGTGGGCGGCGGCACCTGTCCCGGTCCGACCACCTGGATTACCGTCTGCACGTACTCATCGCGCAGGTTTTCAGCCACATTGAAAGCCCGGATGGTGAAGTTGTCCGGAGCCACGTAATTTCCCTGTTTATTGCGCAAATCCCAGGTGGCCGTATAGGTGCGGCATTCGCCCGGCTCCAGCACCTCGGTTCCCCCGGCCTGGGTGAAAACCCTGCCGTCGGACCAGCGCCAGACCTCCCTCGTTCCGTGCAAGGCGACAATGTCGAACCGCTGGCCGGTGGAGTAGCGCAAGGTGATGGTGCGGTTTGTGATATTGCACTTGGTGAACGTGATTTGAACCTGTTCCCCGCGGGCATATTGCCTGCGGTCGGTTACCAGCACGTAACGCAGGCCCCGCACCGTCCTGGTGGCAAACGTGCCCCGGGTTGTCTGCCCGGGGGGCGTTTGGCCGGGTACGTCGGGAACGATTAATTGCTGCCCGGCATAGATGTTATTGGGGCTGGTAATATTATTCAACGCGGCCAGCCGCTCCACGGTGGTGCCGAAACGTCCGGCTATCAAGTAAAGGGTGTCCCCTGATCTAACCGTATATATTGCCACGCCGGATCAATACCTCCTTTCCGTTGTTAATCAGAATCTTAACCTTACTGTATGTAACGGAAAGGAGAAAGGTGATTTCCCTGCTGCTCGCGGCAACCGGCATTCTTTCGGTAAATCAAACCATGTTTGCCTAATTCAACTATAGCAAACAACCAGAATCGCAAAACGCAACACCCGGCACTACAGTTGCAGCAGGGTAACCCGGTTCGACCTTAAGCTGGCGGGTACGTCAATGATTCGCTGGTTGCGGGAACCCCTGAAGGCCAGGTTCAGGTCCCTTTGATCCTGTTCAAACCGCCCGTCCACCAGCACGTCAATATTTTCCAAAAACCCCCTCCAACCCGCCCGGCTATCCATGTTTTGCAAGATATGCTCGAACGTGTAGCCGGTATAACACCACACGTCCAGTCCCAATTTTTTAATTTCCCCGGCCAGGTAGGCAAACTTGCCGGCCTGTTCCATGGGGTCGCCCCCCGAGAAGGTAACGCCTTTCAACACCGGGTTTCTTTTGACCTGGTTAATTATTTCGTCCATATCGTAAGGCCGGCCGCCTGCAAAATCCCAGGTAAAGGGGCTGTGGCAGCCGGGGCAGCGGTGCCGGCAGCCCTGCGCCCAGATCACGAACCGCAGTCCCAGCCCGTCCACAACGCTCTCCGGCGTAAGGCCGGCCAATCTAACGGTTTTATCGTTCATTCCCGTATCCCTCCACTCATTCCAGAATGTCGCCGGATCGCCCCTTGCTGCTCGCTTTGGTTATCCGGCGCACCGGCGGTTTCCTCCATTCGTTTCACAATTTTACCCCTACGGCCGGAGTTACCTGCTGTTAACGCTTTCAACAAACAGCCAAATTACTTCTGCACGCCCCAAGGGGTCATGGCTCTTGGGCTATGACGGAGCGGCCCGGGGTTAACCCTTGCAATCTCTTTCAGTCTACCGCCCGAACAGCCTGGCGTAAATCGCCATTTTTCTAAAGTTGCGGCGCATGGTTGGAGAGGACAGGCGATAAATATCCAGCACCTCGTCAAAAAAACGGGCCGCTTCACGTCGCCGGCCTATACTTTTAAAGTACTTGCCCGTGTCAAAGAAAGACTTCACCGAACCATAACGCAGCAACGCATCAACCAGCTTTTCCCCGCGGGAATCGTCCCCGACCCTGTGCCCGTGCTTGATCAGGTACAGGTAAGGGTAACCGTGGGCAATCTTGGGGTTGAGCCGAACGGACTCTTCCAACTCCCGCCGGCTTTGGTCCAATTGGCCCAGGTGAAAATACGCGGCGCCCAGGTAAAATCTGGCAAGCGCGGAATCTTCCATTTTAACCAGCGCGTTTTGCAAGTGATTCACGGCCCGCCGGTACTGTCCCCGTAAAAAAAACGATTCCCCCAGTTCCAGCTGGGCGTTGGCGTTTTGCGGGTTGACCTGAACCTCGCGCAAAAGCTCCGCCGCTCGTTTTCTGCGCCGCAGGGGGGCCAGGAAATCGGGCAAAATGCCGATAAATCTCCGGTCGATAAAAACGTATAGCAAGGCAATGACCAGCAGCGCCACCAGCGGGTTACGGGTCAACATGGATAAAAGCACGAAGATCCATACCGTTTTCAAAAAAAGCCATCTCCGTCCTGCATTATTTCCAATTAATATATCACTTTCCGTAAGCAATTTAAAGTTATTACCAAACAAATCAACATGCGGGAGAAAGCCCGAATAAGCCATTACGCCTTCGCTACAATACAACAGCAATAAATTGTTCACGTAAGTGTGGGTTCACCGGATGGAACAATCTCCCACCCATTGTAAATTTTTTAACAGCTAAACCAATTAATTATCTATATAATTTTATATATTATTTTATCTTAAAGGAGGATGATTCACCAATGACCGGAATGACTGAAAAACTTAAAAAATATGCCCGCGATCTGGGCATAACAGCCATCGGCACAGCCCCCGTGGAGCGTTACCACCTGGCGCCGCCCGGCCACCGGCCCGGGGATTTCCTGCCGGCTGCAAAAAGCGTCGTCACATTTGCCTACAAGCTGAACGACGGGCCTTTGAACAACCTTCCCGTAACCAGAAATCAGTACATGGTGGAATTTGAAGCCGTCAACCAATTTTTACTGCGGACGGCCCACAAAATAGCACGCTTTTTGGAGTCAGGCGGATACGAAAGCGTGGCCTTTGGACCGGAAGCCGCCATCGGCGATTACCCGCGCTTAAAAGGGGACCTGTCCCACAAGCATTCAGCCGTACTGTGCGGCCTGGGCAGCTTTGGAATCAACAACCTGCTCCTCACGCCGGAGCACTATGCCCGGGTGCGGCTGGCCAGTGTAGTTACCACCGCCCCGCTGGATTACGACGAGCCGTTGACTATCTCTGTTTGTCACCAGTGTTTAAAATGCGTGCGGGAATGCCCATCCGGCGCTTTGGAAGACTGGGAAAAAAGTTACTCCCCGCAAACCGGCTGGACTATTAATAAGGAAAAATGCGCCCATTATATGTTTGTAGCCAGCGCCGGCAAGCGCTGCGGCATGTGCGTTAAGGCATGTGCACAAAAATGATTTAAATTTGTGTAAACTGTTTTACTGCACCAATGCCCATATTTTTTTATGCTATAACAAAATGCCAGGGGGTGAAACAGTTTGTCCGGAAAAAAAATATTATGCTGCGGCATCCTGCGTCATGAACTGGAACACCTGTTGGGGGAACAAAATGCGGATATTACCTACATTGACGCAGCTTTACACGTGGATCTTGATAAGCTGGCCCAATCCGTAACCGAAAATTTACGCGGGATGGATGGAAACGATATCCTTTTGATAATAGGGAATCAATGCCACCCGGAGCTGGAGCAAATAGCTGCGGAACACGGTGGTCGGGTAATTCAGGCTAAAAGTTGTATTGAGATGCTCCTGGGAGAAAAAATGGCGGAGCTGGACGCCGAAGCCAAAACTTTTTACCTTACCAGCGGGTGGCTGGAAAACTGGCGCAAGATTTTTATGGAAGGGTTGGGTTGGGACGCGGTTGATGCCCGGCAAAATTTCGGTTATTATGATCGTATATTGCTTTTGGACACTGGAATTGTACCCATTGACGACATGAATCTGCTTGAATTCTATGACTACGCTCAAGTGCCCGTGGAAACTATACCGGTGGACCTGGACAATTTACGCAAGCTGTTGGAACAACTTTTGAACGGGTGAACAATTAATGCAAAAAATTAAATGCATGAAAGAGCTGGCCCTGTTTGCCACCCTTGATTTTACGGAACGGGAAAAAATAGGGGTACTGGCCGGTAAAAAAGTTTACCGCAAGAACGAAATGATTTTCCGGGATGGAGATCCCGCGCATACTATTTACCTGATTAAGTATGGCCGGGTCAGGTTGTTCAAAGTTTCCGAAGGCGGTAAGGAAATTACCCTCGATATCCTCAAAGAGGATGATATTTTCGGTGAAAACACTTTTTTTGAAGAGAACGCCCGCCATACCATGAATGCCCAGGCGATGGAGGATACCTTTATCTGCTCATGTAACAAAGAACACTTCGCCATTTTGCTGCAAAACCCGAAAACCGCCCTGAAAATAATCCAACTTCTGGGGGGCAAATTAAATAATTACACCGAGAAAGTAGCCAGCATTGCCTTCCAGGATGTGAAAGGCAGAATTTCGGCCGTGCTGCTTAGGTTGGCCGGTGAATACGGAAAACCTTCTCCCGAAGGAACCATTATCGATATCGACCTCACTCACCAGGATATAGCATCCCTGGTCAACGCCTCACGGGTCATGGTAACCAATGTTCTGGGCGATTTGAAGCAGGAGGGGGCCATCACCACCAGGGGACACCAATTTATCCTTTTAAACAGGGAAAAACTTGCCGGCGCCATCGCAGCCGTGTAACGGGGCTGGTGGTATGAATCAAAATAAATTACATTGCCCCAAGCATAGCAGGGATAAAGAAGAAGTTGACGCCCAAATTAAAAAAATGGTCAGCCGGGTAAATTTGATGCGGGATTTACTATTCGAAATCAAAGCCGGCACCCCCCTCGGCAAAACCGTTAAAATGCTTTTGAACCTGTTTCTCTGTGAGGGTGAGGACGGAACTTCGGATTTAACCAGCATTTCTTACCACAAACTCGCCAACTTGATTGGTATCAGCCATACAGAGCTGCAGGAATCCCTGGAACACTTGCAACAACAAGGCATAATTTTATATAAACCGATATCCAAGTAAAGAAATTATAAGTTGCTGCTCATTTGTGGCAACTTTTTATTTTTCTTGTAAAACAGTTTACTTATTTTAATTGCTTTTACAAGTAATATAATGCTAAAGCTTTTAAGCTTGCTATAAAAAATTTAAAAGGAGGAATCACCTATGTCAGTACGCGAAACCATTAAAAAACAGATTATCGGAGCCCTTAAAGGAGCGAATTTCCCAATAGCCACTCCGGAAGCACTACTGGCCGCTTTTCCCCAGGGAGCGGATACCACTTGCAAGGCCGGGGACCTCGAAGTTACCGCCGGCGAAGCCGGAAAGCTTTTGACGGCCGGGGATTTTCCGTTTAACAGCGCTGAAGAAGTGGCTGAAACCATCGTTAACAGAGCCGGGCTTAAATAATAAAACCGTCCCCGAAAGCGATTCCTAAAAAAATTTAGAACCTTTTTTAAGAAACGTTTAAGATTTTGGTAATTAATCTGTAATCACTACGCTATAAACTATATTCCAAGGTTCAAAGCAATTAATTATATTAATAACCAACCGGGGAGGGTCAAGCATGGCATGGAGCATCACCAAATTCAGCGGCGAAGAGATTATCAGGCTGGCTGTGGAAATTGAAAAGCAGGGTCAAAAATTTTACGAACTGGCAGCGGCAAAAATTGATAATCCTGAAATTAAAGCGGTTTTCAATTTTCTGGCCGGAGAAGAAAGCCAACATATCGCCGATTTTGAAATGCTGGGAGAAAAGTTGCCCAGAGATTTTGCGCCCAATGAAAGCTACGTCGGGGAATACGGGGATTACATCAAGGCGCTGATTGACAACCATGTTTTCAACCACAATAACATTGACAAATTCCTGGACAACATAACCGTAGCCAGGGAAGCGCTGGCAGTGGCCTTAAGGTTCGAAAAGGATTCAATTCTCATCTTCCAGGAATTATATAACGTGGTTGACCCGGCAGGTAAGGAAATAATAGAAAAACTGATTCAACAGGAAAAACAACATATCAGAAAACTCGCCGTCGATGTGCTGCCCCATAATTAATTGCTGCCGGGACGGCTAAACCGCATCCCGCCACGCTTGCAAACCAACAACGGAGCCTTCCCCCGGCTCCGTTGTTTTGCTTTAAACCCTACTTATTCTTATAGATCACGTGTTCCAGAAACAACACCGCCAGCACTCCCACCACGAAACCGTTGCCCAAAACCGGCCTTAACGAGGCGGGGAAAGCATTCAGCACCTCAACCGGCAGGAAGGCGACGATAATGCCCAGCATGAGCGGCAGGCCAATGATTAAACCGCTGTCGAAATCAAACCGCTCCCTGGAACCGAAGGCCACCAGCAAACCGGCCGATATCTGCGAACACATGATGTAAACCAGCACGGCACCGATGATCACGGAAGGGATGCTTCCGGTAAAGGCGATGGCCGCCGGAGAAAAGGAAAACACCAGCAGGCCCAGGGTAGCGGGGATTAAGGTAAACCTGGAAGCGCACCCCGTGGAAGCTATTACCCCCGGGCTCAAGGAAAAGTTGACCGGCCCAATGACACCGAAAAGGCCCGATAAAATGTTGGCCAGCCCGGTCAGGGAAATACCCCTGGTAATTCGTTGCGGCATTTCGTCCGGTTTCAGCAGTTCACCGACGGATTGGATGGAGCCCAGGTCGTTGATGGAAAGGGCTAAAAAGCAAACCAGAAATGAAACTAATATCCCCGGATCCAAGGCCGGGTTTAAATTAAAATTACGAAAAAAGGAAGCAGCCCAATTAAAGTTGCCGGGCGTCACACCCGCGTATTGCGGAAAGGCCAGGAAGTAAAACAGGCTTCCCGCGATCATGGCCCAGACAATCAAAGTCGACTTCCAAACGCCGGTGAGATACCCGCCGGCCACAAACATCAATAACACCAAAACCAGGGCGAAGATTAAGTTGACCGGCGCCGCCCCTCCGTCACCGGGCGCCACGATTAAATTCATAATCGTCGGGGCCAGGGTAAAAGCAATCAATAACAAAATGGTGGCAACCACCCGCGGCGTGAAAAATTTTCGCAGCTGACCGAACAACCCGGTAACACCGAGAATAAACAGGATGAAGCCGCCCACCATGATGGAAGTGTAAACGTAATTCAGGTCGCTTCCCCGGCTGGCCACAATTCCCACCAGCAACACCGCGGCCGGACCGGTAACCAGCGGCAGGCGGTGGCCCCATAAAAGCTGCACCAGCATGGCAACCGCCGTAACAAAAAACAGTTTTTGAACATACAGTACCTGCCCGGCGGGATCGGGGTAATGCATAACGGCCACCACTTTTCCGATGATGATAAGCGTGGGAACAGAGATGGCCAGCCACTGAAATCCATAAAGAATCAATTCCCCCCAAGGCGGAATATCATCCAGGGCGAACTTAAATTGCAAATTGTTCAACGTTATTTGTTCCTTTCCAACACTTTGAGCCAGGTTTCCTTCTCCAAAAAGCTGCCGGGCACGTTACTTTCCATTTCCCGGTACATTTTATATGGCACCGTAAAGGATAGAATGTCCTTTTCCACGTGTTTCCTGGCCGAAATATCCGTCAGGCCGATAATAGCCCTTGGCCGCTCGGCGTCGCATTCCCGGTAAGGAATGATGCACGTGCTGTGGCAACCGGCACCGAACGGCGCAACCACATTAAAGTTGGCCTCCCTGGCGTAGTGGGCCAGCACCACCAGGGCGGAGAGCTGGTCCGGGTTCACTAAAAACACGATCACCCTGGGTTCTTCGTTTTCGGCCACCTGTTCAATGGGCTTGAACACAACGAATTCCGCCGGGACATCCGTCATGGGCAGGGAATTTACAAATTTCGCGGCCAGCTCCGGGTTTTTTACGTAGCCTTCACCGTGTTCCAGGGCGGGCATGTTGCGGACAATATTTTTTCCCGCTTCCGTCCGGCCGAATTCCTTATTCCCGGTGGAAAGAAAATACTCAATTCCCCCGGGGAAATTAACATACTGGTTGCCGAAACCCAACCCGACACCGCCGCCCAAGCAGCCGAAGGTTTTGCGGTCAAACGCCGCCGTTTTCCCCAGGGCCGCGGCCCGCAACATGGCGACCACGCAACCCCAGCGGCCCTCTTTGAATTGCAGCGCCCCCTCTGGCTTTTCGTCCGTCCATAAAACAGCCACAGGGGAATAGCGCATGTTAATCGCCTCGGCAATGATACTTTGCATCATCCCAACCTCCTTTTAATTATGCTAAAACTAATCCCAACCTGTTGTTTTGTCCACGTTATGCTTACTGATATTTTAACAAAAAAACTTAAGTATGCTAATAATCAATTCGTTAACTGGAGAACAAAGATCGCCCGGGGCCGGTTTAAACCAGCGATAAATTGGTTTGTGGAAATTAAAATAACGCACGCCTGGTGTTGCCGAACGCTAGTCAACACCCTGTGAGCGCAAATAATGGGCCAGGGCCAATAGCGGCCAGATGAAACGGTAACTGTGGTAATTAATGTAAAACCCTCCGGGCAGCCCCGCCCCTGTCGGGTAGCTTGCCTCAACGCCGTTTTTCTCCATTAACCGAACCAGCGCTTCGATACCCCGGGTAACTGCGGGGGTGCCGGCCAGGCCGGCGGCAAGCAAAGCATCAACAGCCCAGGCTGTCTGGGACGGCGTGCTGAACCCGAGGGGTACATAACGGCGATCCGAGTCGCTCAGGCACGATTCCCCCCAACCCCCGTCGGGGTTCTGAATCGCCAGCAACCAGTCAACGGCCCTGGAAACGGCGGGATGATGCGGCTTTATTCCCACCGCCGTGAGCCCTGTAACGGCCGCCCAGGTTCCGTAAATATAAGCGATACCCCACCTGCCGTACCAGGAACCGTCTTTCTCCTGGTGCTTCAGCAGCCACTCCACTCCTTTCCGGACTTCGTTCCGTTCCAGCGACATGCCGGCGTAATTGCCCAGAAACTCCAGGGTTCTTCCCGTCAAGTCGGCGGCGGAAGGATCCGTCAGAACAGGTATCGCTTCGGGCATGGGCAGTAATTCCGGCCATTTTTTACCGGTATTTTTTTCAAAGGCCGGCCACCCTCCATCATCGTTCTGCATCGTCAGAAGCCACTCCAAACCGGCCCTGTACGCTCCGCCGTAAACCCCGGTGTAATTCACCGCCATCCGGTGCAGCGCCCGCAGCGCAGCGGATGTGTCGTCGACGTCGGGATTAATGGTGTTGGCATGGGAAAACCCCCACCCCCCCGGGCGCCCTTCCGGGTTATGGATCTTCCAGTCGCCGTTTCGCGTATGCTGCTTCTCCAGCAAATAGGCGGCCGCTTTTTGGATGGCGGAATGCGAGGGCGCCAAACCGCTTTCCTGCAGCGCGTATGATACCAAGGCGGTGTCCCATACGGTCGAGGTCGTCTCTTGCTGGTGAAAAAAGAGCCCCGTGAAACAAACCATCGCCTTGAGACCGTAATAAGCTTTTGTAATCACCGGGTGGTGCCTGTCGTATCCCAAAGCCAGCAGGGCAAAAATCATCAGGAACGTGGAGGTGAAGTAACAGTACAGGGTGCCGTCCCATTCTATCCTGGCCAGCATGAATTGCTCCAATTTATTCATCGCCAGGCTTTTAATTATGCCGCGCGGCAGCAGTAGTTTTTTCACCCCTTTTTCTATTTCACGCGCCAGCCGCTCAGGCATCTCCACGGCGGCATCCCGGCGGGAACCGGCCGGAAAGAGGTCGGAAAGCGAAGGACCGTCCGGTAATTTAAGCGAATAATTAAGGCTGGAGCAAACCATGAGGGGTGCCGAGTGAACCCGGCTATAACTGACCAGGTCAAAAAAATTTACCGGAAACCATTCGGGCAATAGGATCAGTTCATCCGGTACACCAGGCAGGTCGTCCCAGGAGTAATGGCCGGTCAGAGCAAGAACCACTTTGGTTAATGACCCCGCCTTGTGGGGACCACCCCTGGACAGGATGAATTCCCTGGCTTTTTGCATCACCGGGTCCTCTTTTTTCCTGTGCCCGGCCAGCAGCAGAGCGTAATAGCACTCAATGGTAACCGATAAATTCCCTTCCGGTTCGTCGTAAAAAAGTTTCCAGGCCCCGGAAGGCTCCTGCATGGATAAAATTCTACGGGCAAGTTCATTGATAAAAATTTCATCCATAATATTTAAATGGCGCAAAAGTATAATCATATATGCATCCATCGACGCACCGGTGTCAAAACAAAAATGCCAGGAACCGTCCCTTTCCTGGGTCTCAAGCAAAAAACTCCTAATGTCCTTGATTTTTCCGGACGCCAGTTCAACAAGACCTCGCTTTGCCATGGAGATACCCCTTTTACCTGTTTTTATTAATTTATGCAAATTCAGGTTAAAAAGATATTTTCCCGGGGATGGATAAAAAATAAATGATATTGAGCCCGGCTCAAGATAAAATAGTAATATACCGGTATTTTTTTACCGGGTGGCTGAAAAGCAACCAAAAGCATCTTCATGTAAACAGCAAGCAAATATTTTTTAACCCGATGGGAGGATCTCGATGAAAAAGGGTGCCTTACCCGCTAGAACGGAAATTCCGGATAAGTACAAGTGGCGAATGGAGGACATTTACGCCGGCGATGATCAATGGGAACAGGATTTCCGGAAAGTCGAGGAAATGACCGGCCAGGTTGAAGCTTACCGGGGTAAACTGGGGGAATCGGCCCGGAGCCTCCTGGAAGCATTCCGGGCCCGGGAAAAGATCAACGAACTCAACGAAAAGGTTTATACCTACGCCCGGATGCGGCGGGATGAAGACAACACCAATGCCGTCTACCAGGCTTTATCGGACCGGGCGGAAAGTTTAAGCGCCCGCGTGCAAACGGCCGTTTCTTATTTTGTGCCGGAGGTCCTCGAACTGCCGGCGGAAACGCTGGAACGCTTCTTTCAAGAGGAGCCCGGCCTTGAGCTGTACCGCTTCGCCCTGGAAGAAATTCGCCGTCAAAAACCGCACACCCTTTCCGCAGTGGAAGAGCAAATCATCGCCCGGGCGGAAGAAGTCACCCAGGCAGCGGCCAACATTTTCCGGATGATCAACAACGCCGATATCACCTTCCCCCCCATTAAGGATGAAGAGGGAAAAGAAGTGGAGGTTACCCACGGGCGGTATATCCAGCTCATGGAAAGCAGCGACCGCCGGGTACGGAGGGACGCCTTTGCTTCGCTTTACAGTTCATACCGCAAGCTCATCAACACCCTGGCCGCCACGCTGGGTTCCAGCGTCAAAAAGGACGTGTTTTACGCCCGGGTGCGCAGGCACCCGTCGGCACTGCAGGCGTCACTGTTTGCCGACAACATTCCCGTGGAGGTTTACGAAAACCTCATTCAAACGGTGCGTAAGAACCTGCCCCTAATGTACCGTTACATCCGGCTGCGAAAAAAAATGCTCGGCCTGGATGAACTGCACATGTACGACTTGTACACCCCCCTGGTCAAGGACATCAAATGGGATATCCCCTACCCCAAAGCCGTGGAAATGATCAGGGAGGGCCTGGCTCCCCTGGGGGATTCCTATGTTGAAACCATGGTTCGGGGCATTAACTCGGGTTGGGTGGACGTTTACGAAAACAAGGGTAAAACCAGCGGCGCTTATTCCTGGGGTCCTTACGGAGTGCATCCTTACGTGCTGCTGAATTACCAGGATAATTTAAACAATGTTTTAACCCTGGCCCACGAGATGGGGCACGCCATGCACTCTTACTACTCGTACAAAGAACAGCCCTATATTTACGCCCATTACAAGATTTTTACCGCCGAGGTGGCCTCTACGGTGAACGAGTCCCTGCTGGTGAACTATCTGCTCAACACCGTGACCGACCGGCACAAGAAGCTTTACCTGCTCAACCACTACCTGGAACAATTTCGGGGAACCTTGTTCAGGCAAACCATGTTCGCCGAGTTCGAAAAAATTATCCATGAAAAGACGGAATCCGGTGAAGCTCTGACCCCCGAACTGCTGTGCAGCGTATATCGCGGTTTGAATGCCGATTATTACGGGCCCGAAATAGTGGTGGACCGGGAAATAGAACTGGAATGGGCCCGCATCCCCCATTTCTACACGGCCTTTTATGTTTACAAGTACGCAACCGGGTTCTCTGCGGCCACGGCCCTGACCAGGCAGATTCTCGAGCAGGGCGAGACGGTTGTATCCCGGTATCTCACTTTCCTAAAAGCGGGGGACTCCGATTACCCGCTCAACTTGTTGAAAGCGACCGGCGTGGACATGACCACGCCACAACCGGTGCAAGAAGCGCTGGATTTGTTTGGCGAACTGCTGGACCAGATGGAGGAACTGGCCGGGTAAAGTCCCATATCTTTTTTAGAACCCCGTTGCGCTGTAACGCGCGGCGGGGTTTCTTGTTTTCGGGGAAATACCCATGCCCTTGGCGCGGCGCGAAGCAAGGGATGTGTAACACAATTCGGCCCGGAAGAATAATATTTAATGTCAACAAAATGGCTCTTTCGAACCCGGTTGTTAGTTGGTGCTAACTTTATTAACCCCAGCTAACAGGCAAACGGGCCCAAACCCGATAGATCGGGTTATTATTTGGGCCTTTAGTTAGATGGAGCTAACTTTTTTTTAACCTGCATTGGAAAGAGGGGTGATATAAACTGGGTAAATTGGCCGGCGTGTTCAACTGGCGTTTGTTCCTTTCCGCTCTGGGGATTGTTTTTATCTCCGAAATGGGTGATAAAACCCAGATCACAACCATGCTCCTGGCCGGGGCAAAGCCGGCCTACGTTTTCTGGGTGGGGCTGGGTTCGGCCACGGCGCTGATCTGCGCCTCGTTTATCGAAGTAATCATCGGTTCCAAGTTGATTGCTCGTTTTGTCAAACCCGCCACCGTTCAATTGCTTTCCGGAATAACGTTCCTGGCTCTGGGGATTTTACTGGTCCTCGGGGTTATGGGTAATGTAAAACTGGATCTTTAGGAGACTGTTGCCCATGAACGTCAAGCTTTTAACCTGGCTGACCACCTATATAATTATTATCCTGTGTGAGCTGGGCGACAAGACCCAGGTAGCCGTGTTATTGATGACGAGCAACAATCCGGCCAAACGCTGGCTCGTTTTCGGAGCCAGCGCCCTGGCCCTGACCCTGTGCGTAATCGTTGAGGTGACTGTAGGGGTTACACTGGCAAAATACATCGGCCCCGCCGTCATCAACAGGGCCACGGGCATGATTTTCCTGATCATCGGCCTGGTGACCCTGGCGCAATACTTTAACCTGGCCGCAAAAATTACCGTCAAAAGAATTGCCCGGGCGGAAAAAATACAACCCGCGAACCCGACGCAGCGCAACCGTTAACTACTACCCGGCGACATCCCCGGGCGAACCGAATCGTGTTTTACATTTTGAGAAATAATATCTTTAAAAAGCGCAGGCGGAGCCCTTCCGGGCTCCGCGGTTTCAAACATTTACTAGCTGTGCACGACCCGGTCGTGCAGTTCGGCCACCTTGCTGTCGTTGAACCGGTCCACAGTGCTGAGGTATCCCGTGATGCGGCGTACCCGCCGGATGGCCGTGGACCCGCAGCGGGGGCAGGCGTCCTCGTTGATCACACCGAGGGTGTTGCAGCCGGTACAGAAGTCCACCGGGAAGTTTACCGCAGCGTACCCCATATCGCTGTTTTTCATGTGCCTGATGATGGCCTCCATGGCGTCGGGGTTATGCACCGGCGGCGATGCCATTTCCACGTAGCTGATGTGCCCGGCGTTGCAGTACTTATGGTAAACACCTTCCAGGCTGATCTTATCGAAGCTGGAAATGGGGAAGCTAACCGGTATGTGGAACGAGTTCGTGTAATACTCCTTGTTGGTCACGCCCGGGATAATGCCGTATTCCTTGCGGTCCATGGCGACAAACCGGCCGCTCAGGCCCTCCGCCGGCGTGGCCAGCAACGTGTAGTTGAGATCGTATTCCTCACAAGCCTCGTCAATCCGGCGCCGCATGTGGGCAACAATTTCCTGGCCCAGGGTCTGGGCGTCTTTATCCTGGCCGTGGTGCCGCCCGGTTAAAGCGGTCAGCGCTTCAGCCAGCCCGATGAAGCCGACGGACAGGGTGCCGTTGACGATGGCATCCTTGATGGGGTCGCATTCCCCGAGCCCCCGGGAGTTCAGATACAGACCCTGCCCCATCACAAAGGGCATGTCCTTGACTTTGAGCCTGGCCTGGACCTCAAACCGGTGATACAACTGGCGGATGGCCAGGGTCATCATGTCATCCAGCAGGCGGTAAAATCTCTGCATATCCCGCTCGGCCTTAATGGCCAGCCTGGGCAGGTTGATGGTGGTGAAGGAAAGATTGCCCCGGCCGTCGGTCACCGCCGGGCCCCGGCGATTGGCCATCACCCTGGTGCGGCAGCCCATATAACTGACCTGGTCCCCCCACTCCTTGTTGAAGCTGGAATCCATGAAGCTGAAGGTGGGGTTGAGCCGCTTGGCCGCCACCCGGATAGCCAGCTTGAACAGGTCGTAGTTGGGATCTCCGGGGTCAAGGTTAACCCCCTCCTTGACCCGGAAAATAATGTTGGGGAAGATGGGGTTCTCGCCCCGGCCCAGCCCGGCCTCGTAGGCCAGCAGCAGGTTTCGCGTCACCTTGCGGCCCGCCTCGGAGGTTTCGGTGCCCACGTTGATAGAAGAAAATGGCACCTGCGCGCCGGCGCGACTGTGCATGGAATTGAGGTTATATACCAATGCTTCCATTGCCTGGTATGTTTCGTCGTCGCTGGCGTTTTCCACGTATGGCGCGATGTCCCGGTCAAAGAAGGCGAAAGACTGTCCACCGTGCATGTCGTTCTGGGAGCTTTGCAGGATAATGGCCGCCAGCGCCGTGGCCGAAGCGGGACGTTTGGGCGGGCGGATATAGCCGTGCCCGTTGTCAAAACCCTCGGCCAGCAGCCGGCCCAGGGGGATTTGAATGCAAGTAAGGGTTTTGCCGTAGAAGTCGAGGTCGTGTATGTGGATGTCCCCCCGCTGGTGGGCCAGGGAAAATTCCTCGGGGATCAGCCGGGTCAGGTAATACTTTTTGCTGGCCGCGCTGGCTATTTGCAGCATCTTGGCCGAAGGGGAATTGCTGATATTGGCGTTTTCCCTGCTGGTTTCCTCCAGGATTTCCTCCACCACATCCATCAGGTCGCTCTTGGCTTCCCGGATCCGCGTGCGCTTGTCCCGGTACAGAATATATGCTTTGGCGGTCCTGGCGTGTCCGGCCTCAATCAGCACTTTCTCCACGATGTCCTGGACGTCCTCCACGCCGAAGGTCTGGCCGTTGTACTTCTTCTTCAGCAGCTTGAGCACCTCGATGGTCAGTTCCATGGCGGTTTGCCGGTCTTCGCCGCCCACCGCCCGCGCCGCCTTGAAAATAGCATCGGTGATTTTGCCCTCGTCAAAGGGCACTTCCCGCCCGTCTCGTTTCTTGATTACCTTGAACAACTGTTCTGCAGCCTCCTCTTTAAGCAACTGGTAGATGTATGTTTCTTTAATCTGCATGCCGCCGCACGGCCGCACGCAAAATTTATTCACTATTACTTACTATTACTTTTAGTGTTCCACTCATTCCATAAAGCCGCCGAATCGCCCTGCAGTTCGTTGGGGTATTCGGGCGCTCCGGCGGTTTCCTCCATTCGTTCCACAATTTTACCCTTGTGGCCGGAGCTACCTGCTGTCAACGCTTTCTACAGACAGCCAAATTACTTCTGCACGCCCTAAGGGGTTATGGCTCCCGGTCTATGACGGGCCAGGGTCCGGAAGTTCATATTTTCCTTGTAATCAGTTGCTCGATCTCCCGCATGAACTCCTGCACGTCCCTGAATTCCCGGTAAACCGAGGCGAACCGGACATAAGCCACCTCGTCCAGCTCACGCAGGCGTCGCATGACCTGTTCACCGATATCCCTGCTGTGTACTTCGCGCTCCATGGTGCTTTTCAAGTCACGTTCGATTTCACCCGCCAGTTCCTCCAGCGCATTGATGGGCACGGGACGTTTCTGGCAGGCCGTAATCAGGCCGGCCAGCAATTTCGAGCGGTCAAACGTTTCCCTCCGCCCGTCCTTTTTCACAACCATCAGCGGGAGCTCGTCCACCCGCTCGTAGGTGGTGAAACGCCTGCCGCACTCGCTGCACTCCCTGCGCCTGCGCACGGAGTTGCCTTCCTCCGCCGGCCTGGAATCCAACACCCGGCTGTCGAAAGCACCGCAATATGGACAACGCATGCTATTTCACTCCACAACTTATAGTATCAAACCCAAAACCATTATACTAAATTTTGTTGCAGATGCCAAAAAGGAAAACCGGACCAAAAATGTTGCTGCGCTTGTTTAGCTTTTCCTTTCGCCAAAACTTACACTTTTTCGTAGAAAAAAATAATGGCTACTGACGTTACCTTGCCAGCAACCTTTATCATATCTATTCCATGGGAAACCATTTCTTCAGCGTAACTTTCAGCTTTACAAAAGCTGGATTAGCACAGCTTTCCAGGCTAACAGACCTGGCCAACTGATAAAATAACGAAGAAGAACGGGCTTTACCGGCCAGTTTCAAGGCTTCTTCAAAAGCATTTTTAGGACGATTGGGCTTGGTATGATAGGTTTCGGTAAAACCTTGTTGTACCAACCACGACCTTAAATCTGGCGTCCTCCCAGCCCATCCCGTTATCTGATCCACATGGGGAGAATTACTCCATACCCAGATTTCCAGTTCGGGGGCAATAACCACAGCCGCGGCGCGATCATCCCAGCCGGAACGCATTAAACGTTCTTCGACTTGTTTTTCCAGGGTTTTTCTAGATATGTGTTCCTGCCCGCAACCTTCATGATCAAGCATTATCAGGGTATGGGTATAATTGCGAATCAGAGGACGCAAGAAATCGTGTCCCCGTAAAAGGCAACCGGGATCATGTTCTGGATGAACAAAACAATCAAAGGTTACTTCACGAATTCCTAGTGCCCGTCTACGTGTAAGTAATCCTTTAATTGTATATTCCATATTTCGATCGGCAACAAGAACTACCAAATCTTTAATCATCCCAGTACCCCCCCGGCAAAAAGAACACTCAGATTGGTCTCGCCCTGCCATTCCTTCAGCGCCGGGTGTTTACTGCCTATGACGATATCGGATGCTCCCTCTACCGTCCTAGCGAAGCAAAGTATCTTATCCACCTCAGCCATACCCAGTATAATTGGAGAATGGGTGGCTAGGAGAATCTGTGCATTATAAACTGAAGAAAGAGATTGGAACATAGTTTCCACGGCCCGTGGGTGAATGCCGTTTTCCGGTTCTTCAATTAAATAAATTCCTTTAAAATCGGGAAGATAAGCGGGCAATGTGAGCGCAAGGAGACGCAGCGTTCCATCTGACGCCATCCATGACGGTACACTTAAATCGCCGCGATAGGTCAATACCAGGTAACAGTGTTTATCGTCTTCACGCACTACGGTATAGACGTTTTCCAGGTCAGGAAGTGCCGTCCTTAGATGAGCGATCCAGTCGTTAAAACGCTCGGGTGCCTTTTCTCGTAGGCGGGCCACTACCCAGGGCAGGTTGGAGCCGTCTGGCTTGAACCCCCTAACCTGCCCGGGGGGGCTGGCTTTACGTAAAAGTATGCTATTTAAAACAAACTGCTGCACACCCTCAGCTAATAAACTTTTCAACCAGGTAGCCACAGGAAACTTGGATTCGTCCTCCGGGAGGTTTCCAAGTGCTGATTTACGCGTACCCAGTTTAAATGCGGGAGACCACCCCTTGCCGGGTTCCGAGTAGACCTCTGAATAGTAATTATCATTTCCGCCGTATACTTTGTTAACAACAATACGACCATATTTTCTACTTTTCAACTTTGGGGTTAAGATTGTTCGTGGGGGTTCAATAAAATCTGGAAATAGAATTCTCTCCGTATAAGCTACTCTCTTTGATTTTTTTAATAAAACTTTTTCAGCTAGTATTTCCGTTTCGCCGTAATTACTTCCCAGCTTAACTTCATAGCGTACAGTATCATAAGGCTGCTCGCCTAGTTTTGCACGACGGTCGGGAGGAATTCCGGCCTCAATGGCTAGTTCAAAACTATCCCCGTTCCGTCTCCAGATCAAATCTTGAAAATTTTTTGTTCTTGCACCCACTGCTGCATCCAGACCTTCCGATACCAGGTCTTCTAAAAAGGAAATAACATCTAGAAAAGTTGTTTTACCGCTGGCATTTGGACCAATTAAAACATGAAATGGCCCTAGTGGTTGCTTTACATACCTCAAACAGCGAAAGTTTAAGGCTTCAATTAAGGTAATCATAATACACCCTCACTAAATAAAATTAAATGGCAATACCTATACGGGTTTATAGATAACCTGTATAGAAATATCCCATATCACACGTCTTTTTAATATTATAACCACTTGTTGGGAAATAAGGAATGGTGTAAGCATAAATGAATTATTGAAAACAGGCCTGTTATAGATTCCATTACCAGCAAAAAGAAAACCCGGCTTTGAACAGCCGGGCCGGTTTTAGATGTATTTATTCTGTAAACCACCGTGCAAATCCCCGCCTCGCACGTCGTAAGAAAGATCAACCAGGATCACGTCAATGCCGATTCTTTTGATTTTATTCCAAGGCACGATAATTTCTTCCTCCCGGCCGAGAAAACCCATCAACCTGTTCCCCCCGCCGTGGCCGGGCAAAATGATGGCGTTGATCCGGCCTTCCTCGAGATTCACATCTATATCCTTTATGGGCCCCAGGCGGCGACCGTCCGCTATATTGATGACCTCACGCATGCGCAAATCGGATACCCTGACCATGGTATCACCCCCATACTGATGTATATGAGGGTAATTGCCCAAACTGAACAAAAAAATGGTCAATCCCGGGGCAGGTTTTGACCGTGCACGCGCAGGTTAAATTCGTCCTCATAATAAAGATTGTGCCGGTTGTAGGCATGAACCGCCTGTTCCCCATCCGGCAAAGCCCCGTAAACAGGCAAGGTAAACATTACCACCATTAACAAGACAGCCGGCATTAGCAATTTATTGCCCAGGGCCCCACACCTCATCTTTGCCAAAAACAAAAATCTCCAAAACCTACTAACCTGCCTCTGCGCATATTGCCAAAACCATCGAAAACATGTAAACAATAACCGGCGATTTCCATTAATCGCTGCCGGCTCAACGGCGAAACCCCCAACCGGATCCAGAGGCGCCGCGAAGCGGCATCAACGCCTTCCCGGTGAGAAGCGTTATACCGTGCAACCACCACCAGTAAACACCAAACAAAGGCCACTAAACCGGCGACTGGTTGCCGAAAGCAACAATAACCGCCATGTTAAAACGACGGCCACCGCCAGCCACACCGACGACCGACGACCGACCACCGACCACCGACCACCAACGACCAACCACCAAATCAGATATGCTTGCGCATGTGGTTCAAGGCCGCCTTCTCCAGCCGCGAAACCTGGGCCTGGGAGATGCCGATTTCCTCGGCAACTTCCATCTGGGTTTTCCCTTCATAAAACCGCAGGGTTAATATCAGTTTTTCCCGGTCGCTCAATTTGCGCAGGGCGTCACGAATGGCGATGCCTTCCAGCCAGTTCAGGTCCTGGTGCTTCTCGTCGCTGATCTGGTCCATGACAAAGATGGGGTCGCCGCCGTCGTGGTAAATGGGTTCAAAAAGCGAGATGGGTTCCTGGATGGCATCGAGGGCGAAAACGATTTCCTCCCGGGGCATGTTCAACTCGCTGGCAATTTCGTTGATCGAAGGTTCGCGGGAATGTTTGTTCACCAGGGCGTCGCGCACCTGCAGCGCCTTGTAGGCCACATCCCGCAGCGACCTGCTGACCCGGATGGGGTTGTTGTCCCTCAGGTAGCGCCTGATTTCCCCGATGATCATGGGCACCGCGTAGGTGGAAAACTTAACGTTCTGGGACAGGTCAAAATTGTCGATGGCCTTCATCAGGCCGATGCAGCCGACCTGAAACAGGTCATCCACGTATTCACCGCGGTTGGTGAATCGCTGGATGACGCTGAGCACCAGTCGCAAATTGCCGTTGATCAGCTGGTTCCGGGCGGAGGCGTCCCCTTTGTGCATTGCCTCAAAGAGTTCCTTCATCTGGGAGCTTTTCAGTACTGGGAGTTTAGATGTGTTTACGCCGCAAATCTCCACCTTGTTGACCAGCATGCAACTACCTCCCGCCTTATCCCGCAGGTTATGCTAAGTTCAATTTCATTATTGCCTCGAGCATATTAAAATATACATCGCTCCTTTATTCACGAAACTCCGGCTTACTCCATGCGGTTGATCTCTTTTTTGAGCCGCTTGATAATTCTTTTTTCCAGCCTGGAAATATAAGACTGGGAGATGCCCAGCATGTCGGCGACTTCCTTTTGTGTTTTTTCCCGGCCGCTCTTTAACCCGAACCGCAGCTCCATGATCCTTCTTTCCCTTCCGTTGAGCTTTTGCAAGGCCAGGTAAAGCAGCTTCCGGTCGACTTCTTCCTCGATATACTTGTAAATAATATCATTTTCCGTACCCAACACATCGGAGAGCAGCAGCTCGTTGCCGTCCCAATCAATGTTCAGCGGCTCGTCGAAAGAAACCTCGGTCCTGGTTTTATTGTTTCTGCGCAGGTACATTAAAATTTCGTTTTCGATGCACCGGGAGGCGTAAGTTGCCAGCTTGATCTTTTTGGCGGGATCAAAAGTATTGACCGCTTTGATCAGGCCGATGCTGCCTATGGAAACCAGGTCTTCAATGCCGACCCCGGTGTTTTCGAACTTACGGGCAATATACACCACCAGGCGCAGGTTTCGCTCGATCAGCACGCTGCGCACGGCGCCGTCTCCCGATTCCAGCCTGTCGATCAAGTAATTTTCTTCGTCGTTGGTCAGCGGGGGCGGCAGGGCCTCGCTGCTACCCACGTAATAAACACCGGATTTGATGCCCAGTCTGGTCATTACGTTGATCAGGGTTAAACGCAGGACCAACTTTATTTTCCAGAACCGTCTCAACATCTTCCCTCCCCAATGGACGCCGGGCGACGGGCGTCAGACGCCGGTAAAATAGACTTGATACCGGGTTGTTATAAAGCTAACGGGCCACACCTGTTTCCAGCAGATCCGGCGGGAGCAGGGCCCCGCAGGGGGCGTCACCGCGCAGCCTTTCCGGGCAAAGCGCAACCACCACCTGATCAGTTTTAACCATATTGCCCCTTTGCCTGATAATCACCTCGTCGGGGCGAAAACCAATCAACCACCCGTTGCTGCGGCCCACCGACCGGTAAGGGATAATGCGAAAATGACCTTCCTGAATGCCTTCCCCCATTTCCCCCAGGACAGTGGCGCCGTTTTCCAACCCGTGCGCGTCTATGGACCGGCGGGCCCGTTCCGGGAGCAGCTCTTTCAAACTTTCATATTCGGCAATAATCACCGGGTTGCCGGTGAGGGGGTCGGTCAAGCTGTTGCCGGTGTCCAATAGCGCCGCCAGAGAAGCCCGTCGCCCGCCCAGGCAAATGTCCAGGTCGGCCTGCAACAACGGCAGCACCAGCCTTTTCCTAAGCACTGCGGGTGCGATTCGCCCGATGGACCAAAAAATGATCAGCGCCAGCAATAAACCGTACCAAAGGTATGCATCCACCGCCTGCATCGCGCCGGACAACCGGTCACCGGGCACACTCCGGCGAAGAAAATTGACAATCCCCAGCACGGTGCCGCCCAGCGCAAAAGTGCTTAAATAAAAATAGGCCAGAAGAACAATGAATTTCTTCGGGGGAGCGGGCGCAAACGCGGCGGTTACCATCAACAGCGATACCAGCAATTTATATCCCGGGCCCATGTATTGTTCCAGGGCCGGAATAAACAGCACCAGCGAGTACAACCCGCCCGCGGCCGCACCGGCCAGGAGGCGCCAGCGGTTATACGAAACCCTGCCCAGCCTGGCCGAAACCCAGAGGATCATCAGGTTCATCACCAGGCTGCCTATAAACACCTGGTCCACATATACCACGTAGGAAGGCATTATGTTTCCTCCAACCGCAGGGACAAAAATGCTCTGTTACCATGATATGGCCCGTACCTTGTATTTATGATTCAAAAAAAATAAAAAGCCCCGGCTATATTATACACGCCAGGGACTGGTAATTTTTGTTATTTGGTGTCTTATGTATTCATTTTTATTCGACACAAACTCTTGATTATCTCCGGCGCAAGAACGCCGGGATATCAAGATCATCGTGGTTGGAAAAAGGCTTCACTTCCACCGCATCACCGGTTTTTTTCTGCTTGGATAAACCAACCGGCGGTTTTTTATCAAATCCGGTGGCGATTACGGTGACCCGCACCTCGTCCTCCATGCGCTCATCAATAACCGCGCCGAAAATGATATTGGCTTCCGGGTCGGCCGCCTGGGCGATGATTTCCGCCGCCTCGTTAACCTCAAACAGCCCCAGGGAAGCACCACCGGTGATGTTCAGCAATACACCCCGCGCCCCCTCGATGGAGGTTTCCAGGAGCGGGCTGGAAATAGCCGCCCGTGCCGATTCCACGGCCCGGTTTTCACCGCTGGCGCTGCCGATGCCCATCAGGGCGGAACCCGTATCCTTCATGATGGTTTTAACATCGGCAAAGTCCAGGTTTATGAGCCCCGGAACGGCAATTAAATCGGAAATACCCTGTACGCCCTGCCGCAGCACGTCGTCGGCAATCCGGAAGGCCTCCACGATGGAGGTGTTCTTATCCACCACCTGCAGCAGCCTGTCGTTGGGTATGGTAATCAGGGTGTCAACTTTTCCTTTTAAATTTTCAATGCCCACCTCGGCTTGGTGCAACCGCTTTTTACCCTCGAAGGTAAAGGGTTTGGTAACCACTCCCACCGTGAGCGCGCCAAGTTCCTTGGCTATTTCGGCCACCACCGGCGCAGCGCCGGTACCGGTTCCGCCGCCCATCCCGGCGGTAACGAACACCATATCCGCACCCCTGAGCGCCTGCTCAATGTCATCCCTGCTTTCCTCCGCCGCTTTCTGGCCTATATCGGGATTGGCTCCGGCGCCCAGCCCCTTGGTCAGTTTAGCACCAATTTGAATTTTGTTGCTGGCCAGGGCCATCTGCAAGGCCTGGGCGTCAGTGTTCACCGATATGAACTCAACACCCTTCAGGCCGGCGCTGATCATCCGGTTCACGGCGTTGTTGCCGCCCCCGCCCACACCGATTACCTTGATGTTGGCATACTGATCGACGTCAATATCAAAATCCAGCATTAAAAAATCCTCCTTCTCGGGGAGCATAAAATTTTGCATTTACCGGCAATGAAAATAGTTATAGCCAAGTTTTTAACCGGCCCAATATACCTCCCTCCGTTTTGCGCCTCACCCTGCGGGCAGGCGGTTCCTGAACGGAACCCCGGAGCCCCAATCCAATGGCCGAGACATAACGGTAAGCTTCTTCCTCCGGAATGTTTTCTGCTTGCACCCGACCGGCGCCAACCCGGACCGGCATGCCCAGAACCGCTCCCGCCATTTCCGGCAGGCCCGTAAGCCGGGAGCCCCCTCCCGTAATTACGATACCCCCGGGTAAGGAATCGGTTAACTGCAACTTGTCAATATATCGTTTAATAAAATCAAGTATCTCCTCAATTCTTAACTTAATTATTTCAGCAACTACGCTACCCGGGATGTTATGTTCACCCGGGCTTGAAAGGGCGGGCACACCGACATGCCCGTCAATGTGACGGAGACCGTATTGGATTTTAATTTTCTCGGCTGCCTGCAGCGTTGTATGTAAACCTACCGCCAGGTCCGAAGTAATATGGCCCGACCCGACGGGGAAAATTTCCATTTCCTCCAGCTGCCCGTGGTTGATATAGGCAACCCTGGTTAAACCCGCGCCGATATCCACACAGACCACGCCAAGCTCACGCTCCGCCCCGGTCAGCACCGCCTCCGCAACGGCCAGCGGTCCGGCCACGGTTTGTTTTACCTTAAGTCCCGCCTCGCACAGGCAGCGCTGCAATTCGCTCACCTGCCCGCCGGGCGCCGCCAGAACACAGGCCTGGACTTTAAGTTCCCTTCCCCGGGCTCCCCGGGGCCGGGCCACGGGCTCACCGTTAATGTAATAACGAACCCCCGCAAGCTGGACAGCCGTGTAACCCTCCGGCAGGATAGCGGCGCACAAATCCCGGTGCGCCTGGCATATTTCCCTGTGCGTCACTCCCCGCCTGTGGTCCAGTTTAAGTACGGCGCCGGCGCGCCCGGCGATCATGCCCGGCATATCGACCCCGGCGTAAACGTGGCTGATTTGTACCCCGGCGGAAAGCTCGGCTTCCGTTATCGCTCCTTTGATGGAGGCGACGGCATCCTCCGCCCGGATTACTATACCCCGGTCAATGCCCGCCGCCGGGCTGAAACCAACTCCGAGCAGTTTGTGCTTGGCCCCGGAACCGGCGTCAATCACTGCCACGGCCACTCCGGACGTTCCAATATCCAGACCAACAACGATGTTACTTGCCGCTCCGGCCAAGGCAGATTTCCCCTCCACCATCGTTTACTTAAACTGTAAAATTCAACATGCAGTAAAAATTCCCTTTTTATTTATTTAAATTTCTTTTTTAATATATAACGGCGGATAATGGCCAGGTTTTGAAACAGGCGTACGCCGAAAGCCACCACGGCAGCCATGTACAAGTCGATGCCCAGGCGGTCGCCGATATAAGTAAGACCCGCCGCCAGCAAGGCGTTGCTAAAAAAACCGGAAACAAAAATACCCTGGTCGAATTTGTCCTCCATGGCGGCCCTGATACCACCGAAAACCGAGTCCAACGCCGCCAGCACCGCCACGGACATATACTTGGCGTAGTCCTGCGGCAAAATTACGGGGATGTTGAAACCAATCAAAATCCCTATGGCCAGTCCCGCCGCGGCCAAAAAAATACCCATCCACATGACTGTCACCCGCTCCCGTTAATAACATTATAATTCATTATGAAAAGTTTACCTTGGGGAATAGGCCGGTATGGTCAGTTCGTCATGCTTTTCCACGGTCACCTGAAAACCCATGTCCCGGAAATATTCCAACAGCCCGCCGGGCAGTTCCAGATTTTCCGCCAGGGTCTCCGGGTTGCCGATGGCCAGGACCTGGTAAGGAGGCACCACCCGGGTGGTGTTGATATTGATAAAGGGCGCCGCCAGCCTGATTTCGCTGGTGGCAACGATGCGCTGCCCGTTGATGGAAATGGCCTCCGCCCCGGCGCCCCAAAGCTCGTTGACCAAACTTAACAGGTCCTGATCCTGAATGACGCTCAGTTCAGGCGGCACCTGGCTTTCCTGCAGTTCCGGGTTATCCAGTACCACTTCCACGCCGGGGCCGTTGACCGTAACCAGCCCCGCGCTCATCCGGACCTTTTTCAACTCGCTTTCCAGAGCCAGCATGGCCTCGCTTTTACCCCTGTTCAACTGTTCCAATTTATATTCCAGGTCGCCGATTTCCCGGGTTAAATTCTCCTTTTCCCGGTTAACCTGCTTCAACTCGGCGATTATTTCCTTGGCGCGGTCCGTCGGAATGCCGGCGGGCATTTGGTTGACCACACGAAACTGCAAGGCCATCATCAAGCCCATGATTGCAGTCACAAGCATGATGGATATATGCACCGGGCTTTTTGAGAACATCACCGACCTCCTCCCCCGGTTAATTCTTGGGCCTGGCGTACTCAAAAACCAGGCCGCCCGGGTAAGCGGGAATAACCACCTTGTCCACCTTTTTCACATCCACCTGGATACCCCAAACGCGCAGCGAGTCCACCACTCCGCTTTTCATTTTCAGGGAATTGGCCAGCGTATCGGGGTCGCCCAGGGCGGAAATGATAAACGGCGGGCTTAAGCGCTGGTTTTTATTCACCAGTATGGTGGGTCCGATACACCGCACTTCAGTGGTGGTTATAATCCGCCGCCCGTTGATGGAAATCGCTTTCGCCCCCGCCGCCTTCAACTCGTTGATAATGCTTAGTACGTCCCCGTCGTGCAAAACGTAAAAATTGGGATTGTCCCCGGGTTGCAGCTCATTACTGCTGTCGTTGAGCGTCACTTCCACCCCGGGACCTTGCAGGTCCGTCAAACCCGCCTGTTCGCGCGCCCGGTCCAGTTCCTCCTTGACCCTGGCCAGTTCCGGGCTGGCGGCGGCCTGATCCAGGCGTTCGCGCAATTCGTCCACTTTTTTCTGCAGCTGGTCCCTGGAATTCCGGGCCTTCTCCAATTCCCGGGCCAGTGCGATGGGCCTGTCCACCGCCGGCGCGTTCCGGGCGATATTACTGGTAACCCTGAACTGCAGCGCCAGGATGATGCCCATAACCAGGCCCACTAAAACAATAATCCAGTAATAGGATTTTTTCTCCATATCCGGATCCCTCGACAAAAAGTCAATTTCTATACTTAACCACCGGTGAACTTAAGATGGAGAAATCGACATATTCTATATTTTTTCCTTTTTCCTTAAGTTCTTTGAGCACCTGTAAAAAATAATTGCCTTTTTGATAAACGTCCCCGGGCAAACCAAGGCGGCATTCAATTCCTTCCAGTGTATAAAGAGTCACCCTGCCATCCCCGCCCACATGCACCTCGGACAGCACTGACCGTAATGCTCCGGGCAATTCCCGGACCACCCTCAAGGCGGTGTCGATTCCGGCTCCCTTCACCGGACGCCCCGGCCCAGCGGCCTGCACCCGCATGCCGGTGATGACGGGCAGCCCGGTAGCGCCGGCACTACCCTCGCGCAGGTAGTAGCCCTCCGCATCCAATTCCACGAAGCGCCCGCCGGTAACCACCAGGGCCACGGGAACGCGCTCCGTCACTTCAATCAGCACGGTACCGGGAAACCGCCTGTCAACTTTTACTTCCTTGATTACCGGTAAAGACCTGATCCTGCCGGCGGCAGTTTTCAAATCCGCCTGGAATATGTTCATCCCGGTGACAATACCCGACACCCGCACAATTTCACCGGCGGTCAATAGATTATTACCCTGAACGATAATCTTGCCGATGTTAAATACCGGCGATTTGAACAGAACATATGCCGCCATAAGCAGGATAAAAATAAAAAAAAGGCTTTGCCATAGAATAACCCTTTTTTTCCCGCCGGTACGCGCCACGCCTTGCATAATCATATCTCCGTTCAACCAGACAATTTCCGTTTATTTAACTATTTATTTATGTTTTTATTCGACATGATAATTAATCTACCTTTAGTTTGAATTTTGAAGTTTGTGAAAAAATTGTTATTAACAATTGCCTGATACAGACTTCTTGATAAGCGGGAAATTAACGCCTTTGTTCTTTTTTAATGGAACCCAGGTTAAATATATACCAAACCGGGCGTCAAATCAATTCCTTGAAGTCCGAAACAACCTGATTGAAAGAATACGCGCCGGGCGCCTTCCCGACCGTATCTTTTCCGGGCGGTATGGAAATTATAGAAATGGTATTAAAATATCCGGGGTGATAAAAAATTATTATCATTAATCGCTTTGAAGAAAACTGGGCTGTAGTGGAATACGGCCACTTGACCTTCAATCTTCCCAGAGAACTCCTGCCCCGGGAAGCCAGGGAAGGAGACGTGTTGAACATCGTTATTTCCGTGGATAACCAGACGATGCCGGAATACGATGAAGACATAGACACTTTAATCAACGAAGACTTTAAAAAGGATTGAACGCATACATATAATCAGCTCTTGGGTAAAAAGGCCAGGGGCTTTATATTTAATTTTGATTTCGCTGCAAAAACTGGTACTTGTAGTTGGCGCTCCGGCGGTATCAATCGTTCGTTTCGCAATTTTACCTTTATGGCTGGAGCAACTTTTAGTTAACGCTTGCAACTTACTGCCCAACTACTTCTTCACGCCCTAAGGGGTCATGGCTCTTGGGATATGACGGGCTAGGGACCGCATCCAGTTAGCACTGAACCTCCGGCCATGATCCCAATTTTAGACGATAATGGACATGTTTTTTGTTATTGAATGTACCACTAACAATCAATACAGCCGCTATTACCACCAGATATCCGGAAGAACTGAAAGCTGCTTTGACAAAATTCAATAAAGTCATTGCTAAAGATTACCTGGTTAAATCCGAGGAATAAAATGTATAGCCCAAGACCAGAGATTGAAAAGATAATCATAGCATTCAAAAAAGCCCTTGCAAAGCAAGGTATAAAAATAGAAAAGATTTTCTTATTTGGTTCACAGGCCAAGGGTACAGCCGGGGAACACAGTGATATCGACCTTGTTGTTATCTCCAATAGCTTCAAAGGTTTGGATTTTATGCAGCGTTGTGAGTTACTGGGTCGTGCTATCGCGGAAATTATGGAACCTATTGAGCCTTTAGCCTATACTCCCGAGGAATTCGATGCGCAAAAACAAAAAGCTAGCTTCCTTTATGAAGTGGTTACTGAACCACAAACCATAGAGTATCTGCCGGGCGAACACATAAAGAGCGATCGGAATAAATCCAATCGCTCTTTCCCTTGCCGGTTAATTATTTAGTTTATGATTATTCCACCGGTACCTCAAGATCCAAAAGCGGTGGATATTGCTGGCAACCGAAGATATCCCCCTCACCGGGACTGCCGCTGGGCCGGTCACGGTAGATGGTAAATTTGATCGCGTAGGCCGGATCAAACTCCACGAAATCGGAAATCCTGTCTTCACTGATGCCGTAAATTTTACAGACTGTTTCTTTGGTCAGCGTTCCGCTTTTTTTGACCAGTTCGTAATTTTCCTTCTCCCGGAAGATAATATCAAAGGTAATCTTATCGGTTCCGGCGTTTTTACTTCTAATGGTTTTAGCCAGTTCAGCCAGTTTTTTGGTCTTCATTTCAGTCCCCCCGCTACTTGACCTCAACTAAATGGGTTTCAAACAATTCCATCGGATCATCCACGGGCACGGTGTGGTTCATGGTCCAGGTGTAAGCCGGGCTGGCCGGCAATACTTCATCCAGAACAAAAGCCACCCCGCCGGCGGTTCCCTTCACTTCGGGCAAACGGGCGTAGAACATCTGCCTGGTTCCGGTCATGCACACTTCGTGGGCCATTTCCTTGGTCGGGGCAATACCTTCCACGATCACGCACAGTTCATGGGACCGGATTTCCTTGACCGGTTCCAGATCGCCCATCACGCCGTTTTTGCCAAACACCCGGTAATGCAGTTCATAACCCGTGTCACCAAACCTCTCCACCGCTTGCTGTCGTGCCCAGTCAATAACTTTGTCGATGTGCTGAATGGTATAAGGGTCGCGGATACCGGCAATACCGATGTATCTTTCGCCCACTTTGCCGGCCCCCTCAATCTTGACCCTTAATTCACCCGCCGGCACGAATTTCGGCCCGGTAATGCGGCAGGTTTTTTCGTCATATTGTTCGTACTTGCAGTTGCTCATGTCCAGCATGCCGCCGGCCACATACTCGTAAAAGGGATTCGACCTTTCATACATGGCATGCCCGGCCACGGAGGCCACGGTGCAGCGCTGTTCGGGATGCATGGCGGTTACCTTGACGTCTTCTTCGGTAATAGTTCCGATGATGGTTTCTTTGCCCCCATAAGGTTCACAGCAGAAAGACGCGCACTCCATCACTTTGCCCAGGTAATAACATAAAGCTTCGGGGAAACCTGCCCGCAGCGCGGGGGCGGCAAATATCGCGCAGTCGCTGGAGCGCCCGCCGATAATTACATCGGCGCCCATGTCCAAAAGTTTAATATAAGGATGAACACCGGCCACGGCCACCACCCGGTCGGTTTTTTCGATATCCTCCACCCTCAGATCCGGCCTGCCGTCCAGTCCCTGGATCACTTTTCCACTGTTTATCTTTTGCAGCAGGTAGTCCTTGTTGAGCTCCGAGTAAAAGTAGCCCAGTTTAAACGGTGGGATTTGGTGTTTGGCCGCCAGTTCCCTGACGATTTCCACGTACATGTCCACCCGGCTATTGGTGCCCGTATCGCCGGCGGAACCGATGATCATTGGCACCCCCAGCTTGCGCGCCTCCACCAGCATTAACTCCAGGTCATGCTTTTGCCACTCCCGCGGGCTGGCGCAGATATCGGCGCCCAGGGGAACCGGACCGATGTCATCGCTGCCCGAGTCCGCCAGGATAAAGTCCGGCTTTTGGGCCACGCCACGGTAAAAACTGCCGGTTTTAATCGGTGCAAAGCCCAGGTGCCCGTTTGGACATAGAAAAGTTAGAGATTTAGAGCTCATACATTGTCCCTTCCTTCATGGTAATTATAACATGTTATAACCTCTTTATTGACACTTCGGCATTTATTTTTTTATTCCTGCTTTCTCATTCACTTTGATCACTATTTTTTAAAGTAAGTTCATGATTGCCGCAGGTGTAAAAATTAATCAAACCACAGAGCACACCCACGGCGGCAATTTTAATCCCATATCCCAGGAATTTTTGAGCGTTCAGGGCCAGTTTAGCCCCCGCCGGCTCACCGACAATAAATCCGATGACAAAAATAAACGCCGCCACGGCTCCAATACAGATCGCTATGATCATAAAAATGCCGAACAGGTTGTTTAACAGCTTTTCCAATTGTGTTCTCATCATCAACACCTCACCAAGGGAATTATCTAAATATAGGCAAGATCCCCGTTAACAACAGCAAGGTCACAATGAAATGGCTGAATATCCATACATAGGCAAGTTTTGCGGTCTCCCAGAATTTCGATTTGGCAATGCCCATCGCGGTGTACATGGCCAGGGCCAGCGGCGGCGTCATTCCTTCCATTACACCGGTAAGTGCCGGGAGAACCACCGCAACTAAAAACGGGTCAATGCCAACCGCCGCTCCAGTGGAGATAATGGCACCTCCGAGGATGGCCACCTGGGAGGAACCGGGCAAAATCATCCCCAGGAAGGCGGTAAATGCCACAACCATTAAAGCCCACCCGAATTTGCCCAGGCCGAAGGCGAGAAACCAGCTCTTGATTACCTCATCCATTTGCACTTCCTTGAACACAAGGGCGATGGCATAGGCCAGGTAAATGGTGGCGGATACCGGCACCACACCTTTCAGGCTGTCCCGGAACATGGTAAAAATGCCGGAAAGATTGAAACCGCCGGGAATGAAATTTCTTCCGATAATGATGACATACACGGTGCAAAGTCCCACAGTAAAAAGCAGTACCGAACCTGAAAACGCCTTGGCCCCTTCTTCGCCGAAGCGGGCAATCAACGTATTTTTAAACACTGAGTCAATCACGATCGGTCCAAGGATTAACACCGGAATCAACAGCGCTTTCCAACCCTGCTTGAGGGAATCAAGCAATTTCGGGCGTTCTTCTTTTGGGATGGGTTTAACTTTGTAGTATTTGCAAAAGCCGATCAGGGTCAACCAGCGCTGGACTATGAGCCAGCCGAACACAGCGTAAAGGCCGAGCCAAAAGGTGGATAACGAGTACTGATCGGGGTAAAGGGCGCTTAATATAGCGAAACAAACCAGGTTCAAACCGGGCCCCACCTGGTTGCCCATCATACTGGCCGACATCTCCACCGTCGCAGCCAGGGGGCGGGGGAAACCGCTTTTAATCATGGCCGGAATGGTAAAAACGCCCGTAGCGGCCACGTTTCCCGGGCCGGTTCCGGTCATGGTGGCCAGGGCCGAACTGCCAAACAGGGAAACATATCCGGCACCGCCGGGCAGACCGCCCACGGCGGCTAAAATTACATTGATCAATTTATCAACAACCCTGGTTTGCCCCAAAATATAAGCAAACACCAAAAAACCCACAATGATGTAAAAAAGGCCGCTTGTGGACGGGGCTAACAGTTTGGACCAAAAGAGGTCATAACGACCGGTCATCACAATGGTAAAAGCGAAGGCAATGGCCATAGCCTCGTAAATGGGTCGTTTAAATGCGATAAAGATCACCGCGATTACGAGCAGCAGTTCAATCAACCAGAAAACTTCCAGCGGAAACGGCCCAATCATTTGGACTCCTCCCATATGTATCCCTCCTTAAAATATTTATTTGTTTCCTTATATCTTTTTCCGGCCGCAATCAAACCATCGAACAGTTTACCCCAAACGGGGTCCGGCAGCACTTCCGGGTGGAACTGAACACCAATCACGAAATCGTGCCGGCTACTTGCGATACCCTCAATAATACCGTCGTTGGCACGGGCAATAACCTCGAAACCCGGGGGCGGTTCTTTTACCGCCTGGCGGTGGAAACTGTTGACCCGGGCCTCGCTTTGACCCGTCAGGCCCGCCAGCGCGCCGCCGGGTACAAACTTTACCTCGTGCACGGTTTCCGACGGGGGTTTGTTTCCCTGCTGGTGCTGAACATTGCCCCTACCCGGCATGAGGTGAATGTCATCCAGGTACATGGACCCGCCGCAAACAGTATTCAACACCTGTAAACCGCGGCAGATTCCCAATAGAGGCATGTTCCGTTCCAGCGCGCCCAGGATGTAATCACTTTCATTAGCAAACCGGAGCGGGTTTTGCGCGGATAAATCTTTTGGATTACCGCCTTGCAATACATTACGCCTGACACTGAGTACTTCTCCGCTCACAATCAGCGCGTCCACGCTCGCCAGGGCATCTTCCCGGGTTGCCTTATTTTTCGCCACGGGTAAAAGCAAAGGCACCCCCCCGGCCTTTTCCACCGCTTCCAGGCACCCCCTGATGGTATAAATCAAAGACCACCCGGGTACAAGCATATTTTCCTCCCAACCGGTTGTTATACCAACTTTAATAAGCTTACCGCCGATTTTCCACCCCTCCTTTCCCTCGACTGGCGTTTATTAACCAGCCCAATTTGGTTTTTCACTGTTTTAACAAGCAAAACCACCAACAATTCCTTTCAATACCACCACCTTACATACTACCGTTTAGTTGGATACATGCTTATAACATGTTATAATAAGGTTAATTCGCTAATATATTTTATTCTCCTGCTTATTTTCGAAAAATTTTTTATAAAAAATCACTGAATAATTTAACTTCCTATAAAACAAATAAAAAACAATATATTTTGTTTTCCCCATGTTGTTAAAAAATAATGAACATGTTATATTCTTGATATAAATACCTCAATAAAACTGGTTATAATTGTGTGCAGAAAAAAGGAGAACAAAAATGCTTGTACACGAAAAATCCGTGCCCCTTTATCTACAGCTCAAAGATATGATCAAACAGGAAATTAAAAAAGGGGTTTTAAAGCCAAATGACCGGCTGCCCTCGGAAAAAGAACTGTGCAACATCTATAAAGTCAGCCGTATCACCGTGAGGCAGGCGCTGGCGGAACTGGTCAATGAAGGGCTTATTTACCGGAGTCACGGCAAAGGTACTTTTGTGGCCAGTCCCGGGGTGGACCAGGAACTAATCACCGTCACCCCTTTCGAGGAAACCCTGCGCAGGAAAGGAATCAAGCCTTCAACGAAGTGCCTGTCATGCACCACTATCCCCGCGGACTTCAATCTCGCCACACTGCTGGCAATACCCCTGGAAACGGCTATTGTCCATATCCGCCTGCTGGGTCTTGGCGATGACGAGCCGCTGGTTATTTACAATTCCTATTTTCCAGAATCAATTGGCAAAGAAATGATGGAGCTGGTCCATGAAAAGATCCAAAAAGGTCATTCGTTTTCCACTTATGACTTGTATAAGGATATCCCGACCGTAAATCCTTCCATGCTGACCCAGTCCTTTGAAGCAATCGTGGCAGATAAAAGCATGGCCAAAATGTTGAACATCAAGCCCGGTCATCCTTTGTTACGGGTCACCACCGTTGTTTATACCGCGGACGGGCGCCCCACCGAATACAGAATTGCGGCTTATCGAGGGGAAAAATACCGTTTCCATATTACCCGACCTGCGTACCATTTCAATAATAAATAAACAGGTTACAAGTGATAATCACCGGCAACTACCGCAGCCTATAATCGACATCTATCTTTACGTGAGTCCCTTTTTGAAATAAAAAAGCGCATAGCACATTATAAATGGCGTATCAACTGGCTATGACCCGCGATAGCATCACATATTAAGAATATTTTAGTTAACATATTAACTTTTTTATGCTATAATAGCCGTAACGAATATAAAGAAATAGTGCTCGAAACCTCGGGGTAGCCGGTTTAAGCTCGAGTAAGATAATTTAATCAATTACCGGCACGCGCTTGACAACTGTTTGTGCGGAAAATTTCTAAGAAAGGAAGTGGACCAGTTGGAAAAAGGAGAACAGATGCTGGCGCAAATTGAACAAGGGAAAAAGTTCCTGCAGGGAGCCATGCCTGCGGTGATGGAAAAATTCAATGATCTTCATGACGCGGTATTTCAGGACGGTGCTCTCTCCACCAAGGAAAAGAGGTTCATTGGCCTGGGTATGGCCCTGGCTTTGAAATGCGACTTTTGCATTGCAGTGCACCTGAAAGCGCTGAAAGCCCTGGGCGCCAGCCTGGAGGAAGTGCTTGAAGTGTGCAGTGTGGCTATGATGATGCATGGAGGGCCGGGCATGGCTTACAGCACTCTGGTCGTTAAATTGTGGGACGAAATTTAAGAGGGGGGCGAGCCAAAAATGATCTGCGCCAAATGCGGGGATAAAATTCCAGCGGGTGAAGAGATGCATCTACATGGTCAAACTTTATGTGAAGATTGTTTCATTATCGCCGTGCAGCCGCCAAAAACCTGCGACGTAGCGGCGGTGCACAGCGCCGTCACCCACAGGAAATTGGCCGGCCAAACCGGCACGGAGGGTTTAACGGAGCTGCAGAAAAAAATTTACAATTTTGTGAAAGAAAAGGGCAAAGTTACACGACCGGAAATTGCCAGGCATTTTGATTTGAAAGATTGGGAACTGGAAAGAAATTTTTCTGTGTTGCGACACTGTGAGCTTCTTAAAGGAACTAAAGAGGGTAATACCATTTATATCACCATCATGAATTAAATTAAAACACCGGTCCAAGGTCTGACAAATATATTTCATCAATGGATCAACACCCCAAATATTATTAATCACGCCACTGTTTTACAAATTCCTCGGCCTGGTTCACTGTTTTCACCAAACCCTCCACCTGGGCTTCGGCCAGCGCGTCCAGCACGCGGCGGACCCGCGGTGAAGGTTTGATGCCCAGCAGGCGGCAGACATCGTTTCCGTCCAACAGCCCGGGAGGGTGAAGATAATTACTCCCTTCAGCGGTATATTTGCCCAGGATATCCAGGATAAATTTCCTGTAAGCCGAGGCATCGTCAACAAACCCGGAGGCAAGGCGGGTTGCCGTGATATCCGCCAGAGAGAGCAGCAGCACACCCGGGGTTTCCCGGCCGGCTCTTTTAAAGAAGCGGTGCAGCGCTCTGATGGTAGGCGGCGCCGTCTTGAACAGGAAAAGCGGCGCACGCAGTGACAGGCAGGCGCTCTACCACAACCCCTTCCGTTGCCATACCCGGTTTTTACAAAAAGCTATCTTTATCATTTATATTGTAAGCGAAATTTATAATTACCGAACTAGGCCGGGACAGTATTTATGTAATCTAAAAAAGAGCACAGGGGAGGTTTACTTTTTCCTGATTAACCCTTTCCATTTCAATATCCAAGATTAATACCTGCTACATACCTCCTTTTGTTCAAATAATTATCCATCCCGGTGTATTCCCTTGTTGCGTTATTATTTCTATTTTTCGGATATAATTCCCTTGAATAATCCCATTGCCTCGATCAAAACCAAATCCAGGGGAGTTACGCCCGACTCAATTTGTTGCCGCACCAGCGCAAGAACCTTTTCCTCTTCAGCTTGGATAATGAAGGTTCCTTGAGTTCGCTTTCACAGGATTTACTGAAACGCTCCACCAAAAAAATGCCCCTTACGGGGCGACTATTGTTATATCATCCGGAGCCGGGGCGGTTATTCCGGAGAAGCGGTGGGTGTGTGGTACTTTTCCATTCACGGTTGTCACACCTTGATACCTGTGGACATGAACCCCGGGGAACACGGGTATGGCGGGCCCGGTCACAGTGGCATACTTGTGCGTGTGCCCGTCATAGAAAGTAGTGGTTCCGGCCATCCGGTGAACATGTCCGGGCCCGGAACCGATGGTCGGGCCCGTGACTCCGCCCATTCTATGCAAATGCCGGACATTCACCGAGGTTATGTTTCGGTAAACGTGGACATGTGACGTTCGCCGCGGCGCCAAGGCGGACAATAAACCAAAACCCAAAACAACCCCCTCCTTGCCTCGCATTTTTTTTATAATATGCAAAACCCGTGGCAAATGTTACCAATGAGGAGTCGAACTCTTTTCCAAGGAGCGGCATGATCAATTTTCCGCAAATGTTTTGAGGTTTTGGTTGGAAAATAAAAAGGTTGTCAAAGAGGTAATCTATATATATTCTTTATTACATAGCTTATCTATATGAAAAATATTGGTAAACAGGGATGATCTAAATGCAAGGGACTCGCGAGCCGGGCTACCGTAAAATTTTAGCCAGCGGCATATTAAAGGATAAAGTCGAAAAAGCTCAAAAACATTTGACGAATTGCAACCTTTGCCCGCATAACTGCAGTATTAATCGCAAAGAAAGGGTGGGCTTTTGCCGGGCCGCGGATAAAGTGGTGCTCTCCAGTTATGGGCCGCATATGGGTGAAGAACCCCCCTTGGTGGGTAGAAATGGATCAGGTACGATCTTTTTCGGCTATTGTAATATGCGCTGTGTTTTTTGCCAAAATTGTGAGCTGAGTTTTGGGGGAGAAGGGGAGCTTATTTCCAACGAGGAGCTCGCTGAAATTATGCTTGAGCTGCAAAATTTTTATAAGTGCCATAATATTAATTTTGTCACGCCAACACATTTTGTGCCCAATATTTTGGAAGCGGTGCTGCTGGCAGCGGATAGAGGATTGATGTTGCCGCTGGTATATAACTGCGGCGGCTATGAAAAAATTGAAACCTTATTCTTATTGGAAGATGTAATTGATATTTACATGCCGGATTTTAAATATCACCTGGCTGAACGGGGCCAAAAATACTCCGGGGTAAAAAATTACCCTGAAATGGTGAAAAAAGCGCTTAAAGAAATGGACCGCCAGGTGGGGGGCTTAAAAACAGACGAGCGTGGAATAGCATATAGAGGGTTGATTATCAGGCATCTGATGATGCCGGGGGGATTGGAGGATACAAAACAAATTTTAAAATTTATTAAGGATGAATTATCACCGGATTGCATGGTAAACTTGATGGACCAGTATTACCCGGCCCACCGGGCATATAAATATGAAGAAATAGCAAGAAGACTGAGCGATAACGAATATAAGAAAGCATTGGAATATGCCAAGACGTTGGGATTGAACCTGGCCGGATGATCCGGCCAGGCACATCACCAAACAACAACCCCTTTGCCGGGCAACACCGGAAAGGGGCTTTTTATTTTTAATAAAGCTGTTACATCCTTATGTGTACTTGCGCTATATGACGCGTAATGACCGCTTCCGAAGGACGACGGGGTAAATCACAATTATAATTTATGCCTTAAACGGGAACATTTTAACTGTTTCCGGTTCTCAGCACCGTTTGGGAATTAATCCCAAACCACTATTCAGATCCCAGGTTTCTTCGGGAGGAACTATGATTTTAAATACTGAACAACTCCGGCAAAAAGCTCACGAACTTGCGTTAACACATGACCCTTACGTGAGACGCAGGCCATCAAATCGCCTGTGGCGGGAGTTTTATAAGGACGTCGAGAATTTACGCGCGTTTATACGCTCCCTGCAGGATAGTGACACAAGCTGTTCGCAGCCCGCAGAAGAATGGCTGCTCGATCATGCTGAATTCATCGAAGAACAGGTGTTGATCGTCCGGCACCAGCTTTCCGAAGCATTCTTGCGTGATTTGCCGCGCCTGCGCAAGACAGGCAAGACAAGAATACTGTCTATCTGTGCTGATTATCTCGAGCATGTGGACGGGAATCTGGACGAGGACTCGCTTGTTTCATATATCAATTTTTACCAGGAAATATCCGTTTTAACTATTGCCGAAGCGTGGGCGTTCCCGCTTATCCTGCGCATCGCCTTGATCCGGCGCCTGGCCGAGGTCATGGAACTGGTTCGCCAGCGGCGAGAGGTGTGTACATTAGTCGAACGGTTGCTGTCACGAATAGAGTCATCCAATTTAAACCCGGATACCCTGAATGCGGTGCTTGAAGAAGCGGGCCAAAATATACCGCTCTCCGGCCCGCTGATCGTCCACCTGGTCAGGCACCTGCGCGAGCGGGCGGACAATTCGGCAACCGTGCGCGAATGGCTGGTATGTAAACTGGAAAACGGCCCCGAGAGCATTGATCGGATCGTCTCCTACGAGTACCAGCTTCAGGCTGCCTATCAAGTGACAACAGGCAACCTCATCGAAAGCCTGCGTAAAATATCTCGCTTGGACTGGCGCGATCCTTTCGAGAAGATTTGCATGGTTGAGCACACTCTGCGCCAAGAAAGCGCAGGCGACTACCCGCTTCTTGATTTTTCAAGCCGCGACATCTTGAGAAAGCGCGTTGAGAAATTGGCCCGCCGCTTGCGCGTGCCGGAAAATCTGGTCGCGCAGCAGGCCGTCGAGCTTGCGGCCAAGGAATACGAAAAAGCGCGCGCGGAGCTCGCGGAAGCGGAGGAGGCTGCCGGCAACCCGGCAGATTTAGATGAACTGCCGCGCCAGGCATTTACCGCTTACTACCTGCTCGAACCGGATGGCGTCAAGGAACTGTGGCGCGCGCTGAAAATGTGCGGCACACCCCGGTATTTACCGGAAATAGGAATTTTGCGTCGTGCCACCGGCGCATATTTCACAATCCTCACAGGCTTGTTCGCAATCGCCCTGCTTGGATTCAGCGTGTGGATCAGAGAAGGCGCAAGCTTCACCACTACCCGGTGGGTGATGACTCTGGTTGCGCTGTTGTTGCCCGCGAGCGAGTGGGCCGTCACGGCGGCACACCGGCTTATAGAGTGCGCCAGGCGGCCGCGGCCGCTGTTGAGATACGACTTCTCCCGCGGTATCCCGCCTGAAGCAACCACTATGGTTGTTATTCCGGTAATCTGGTCCACAGTAAAAGAGGTGCATGAATTGGCGGCCCGGCTGGAACTGCATTACCTGGCCAACCGCGATCCGAATATCCACTTCGCCATCCTAGGCGATTTTGCCGACGCAAAAGCGGAAAAACTCCCGGAAGATGCTGCCATCCTTGAAGCCGCGCGCGCAAGCATTGAGGAGTTAAACCGCAAGTATTCTCACCCGGGCGGCAGTACCTTTCACCTCTTTCAGCGCCGCAGGTTGTGGAACCCGTCCGAAGGGGTATGGATGGGTTGGGAGCGCAAGCGGGGCAAATTGGTGGAATTTGTCGAGCTGCTGAAGGGGCGGGCGGATACTACTTACGACTTCATAGCCGGGGACAGGTCCATTTTGCCGCGCATCCGTTACGTCATCACCCTTGACGCGGATACGCAACTGCCGATGGGAAGCGCCCACCGGATGATCGGCACCCTGCACCTGCCCTACAACCGGCCGCGGTTAAACCGCACGGGAACACGGGTCGTCGAGGGATACGGCGTACTACAGCCGCGTATCGCCATTAGCCACGGGGCGTCCTTGCGTTCACGGTTTGCTCATTTATGGTCGGCGGATCCGGGTATCGATCCGTACGCCTTTGCCGCCTCCGATCCATACCAGGACGGGTTGGGGCAGGGCATTTTTACGGGGAAGGGTATATTCGATGTTGATGCCTTTACCCGGGTATTGTGTGAACGTATTCCGGAAAACCGGGTGCTCAGCCACGACTTGTTGGAAGGAGGATTTTTACGGACCGGCCTGCTGTCGGACATCGAATTAATCGATGACCAGCCCGCTACCTTCAGCGCTTATCAGAAGAGAATGCATCGCTGGGTGCGCGGCGATTGGCAATTGCTGCCCTGGTTGTTTCCCCGCGTTGCCAACCGAAGGGGAACCCTTGAGCCGGTTGATTTACCGGCCCTTACTCGCTGGCAGATGATCGATAACCTGCGGCGCAGTCTACTGCCGCCGGTGTTGTTGGCAATACTGCTGCTTGGCCCGATCGTCTTACCCGGCTCCCCCCGGCACTGGCTTGCCCTGGTGACGGCAACAATGTTTTTACCGGTAATCCGCCAATTGGCAGCGCTTCGCCAGGTAATTCGGCGCCCACAAAGCTTTTTGGCTACGGCCGCTCAAGTTCTGGTAACTATCCTGACATTGCCGTTTCAAAGCGCGCTGTTAATTGACGCAATCGCCAGGGCACTATACCGCTTATTCATATCCAAACGTCATTTGCTAGAATGGGTCAGCGCCGCGGAAGTTGAACGCCGCAACCGGGCCGGGCGCCACCCCGCACTGCTGGGTATGTGCGGAGGTTACGCGCTGGTCTTCCTCTTTGCGCTGGCAGCGGCGTCGAGTACCGTTCCGGCGCTTAAGTGGACAGGTTTGGCCCTTTGCGCTGTATGGGCTTTTGCTCCACTTGCCATCCGCTGGTTGGACCGGCCCGTAGAGCGTCCCGAGCGGCCGCTTTCAGCGGCTGAGGAGGAAGAACTGCGAAAGTTATCGGGGCAGATATGGGCGTTTTTCGAGGACTTCGTTACCGCCAAAGATAACTGGTTGCCGCCTGATAATGTGCAAATCGACCCGCCCAAAGGGATCGCGCACCGCACTTCGCCCACCAACATCGGGCTTTATCTCGCCTGCGCGCTGGCGGCGCGGGATTTCGGGTTCATCGATACGCCCGGATTGATTGAGCGTCTGGAACGCACACTCAAGACGGTTGAGCGCCTGGACAAATGGAACGGCCATCTTTACAACTGGTACGACACGGTCACTCTCAAACCACTGCCTCCGCTGTATGTGTCAACGGTGGACTCCGGCAACTTCGCCGGCTGTTTGATAACGGTCAAAGAGGGATTGGCGGAGTGGCTTAAGCCGGACTTGGAAGGGGGCGAGCAGCCGGGTTTTGATCAGGACTGGCCGGCCCGCGGGCAAAATCTGATCGCCCGCATAGAAGCGCTGATTAACGGAACAGACTTTCGACCGCTTTACAACCACAAGGCCAAATTGTTCACCCTGGGCTATCACGCCGCGCTGCATGAACCTGACAAGATCCTGTATGACCTGATGGCATCCGAGGCAAGGCAGGCCAGTTTTATTGCCATCGCTCTCGGTCACGTGCCTGTGGCGCACTGGCATGCGCTGGGACGAACAATGACCAGGGTTGGGCGGCATGTTACACTGCTTTCATGGTCCGGGACGATGTTTGAATATTTGATGCCCCGGCTCTTTATGCGTACCTACAGGAACACCGTCTGGGACAGCACCTACCGTGCGGTGGTCAAGCGGCAAATCGAGTACGCGCATCAACGGGGAGTCCCCTTCGGCATCTCCGAATCCGGCTACTACGCATTTGATTACCAGATGAACTACCAGTACCGGGCCTTTGGTGTTCCCGGTCTCGGATTCAAGCGCGGCCTCGAACAAGATTTGGTTGTGGCGCCCTACGCGACAATCCTTGCTTTACCCTTTGCAAAGCGTCAAGGGCTGGAGGATTTGCGCAAGCTGGAGGAACTCGGCGCCCGTGGAAAATACGGCTACTTTGAAGCCATCGATTTCACGACCGAGCGGCTGCCGCAAGATAGGACTTCCATGGTCATCCGCAGTTTTATGGCCCATCACCAGGGAATGAGCCTGCTCGCCCTTGCCAACTTGCTGTTGCCGAGAAAAATGTACGAGCGCTTTCACCGCGACAAGCGCGTGCAGGCGGCGGAACTGCTGCTGCAGGAACGTATTCCCGCGCGGCCTAAAATCATTAAACATCCTGCAATGACACATGTCCATGCGCCATTTACCAGACCGGCGGTGACCGCCGGCCAGCGCGAATACCTCTCCGCGGACACGCGGACGCCCGAGGTGTGTGTCCTTTCCAACGGGACATTGATGACCATAGTGACGGTAAGCGGCAGCGGGTTCAGCCGATACGCAGGCCTGGCGGTTTCACGCTGGCGGGAGGATCCTGTGCTGGACAATTGGGGGAGCTACATGTATATCCGTGACGTCACCCGCGACATGGTCTGGTCGCCGGCCTTTCAGCCGTGCCGTGTCCCGTCTGATGAACAACGGGTGCAGTTCTCGCTGGACCGGGCCACCTTTATGCGCGTGGACGGAGACATACAAACGAGCCTGGAAATCTGCGTATCCCCGGAATGGAATGCGGAAGTGCGCCGGTTGACGCTCGCCAACGCGGGAAGTGAAGCTCGGATCATCGAAGTCACGACGTTCCTTGAACTGGCCCTGGCACCTCCCATCGCCGACGATGCGCACCCGGCCTTCAGCAAATTGTTCATTGAAACGGAATTTGCGGAGGATGCCGGGTGCCTGCTGGCCCGGCGCAGGCCTCGCCGGGAAGACGAGAAACCGTTGTGGGCGGCACACGCGCTGGTATCCACGGGTCGAACACTGGGACCGGTGGAATACGAGACCGACCGGGCCGGTTTTATCGGCCGGGGCCATACCCTCGCCCGGCCGCAGGGAATCCGTTCCCGCCTGCGTGGATCGGTGGGCTCAGTGGCCGACCCCGTCTTGATCATGCGGAGGCGGTTAAGCATCGAGCCCGGCGAACAGGTGCAGTTGTTTGCTATCACTGCCGTCGCAGATACGAAGGAGGAGGCCGTCGACATTGCCGGCCGTTTCTCCGGTGACCTGGTGGTTGAGCGGACATTCCAACTGGCCTGGAATCGCAGTCAAATCGAACTTCGGCATTTGCATATAACGGCAGCCGAGGCGATGGCTTTTCAAACTTTTGCAGGCCGGGTGTTGTATACTCCACCGCTAAAGCAGGAGCGAAAGCTTTGTATAGCTGCCAACTTAAAAGGGCAATCCGGCCTCTGGGCCTACGGGATTTCCGGAGACCTGCCCATAATACTTGTGCGGATCGAGAACCGGGCCAATCTGCCCTTTGTCGCTAAAATACTGATCGGGTACGACTATTTACGCCGCCTGGGGTTACATTTCGACCTGGTCATTCTGAACGAATCGGCGGGTGGATACCAAGAGGACCTACGGGAAGCGCTGCGGCGGGCGGTGGAACATGGCGTTGACCGGTATGGTGCGGGACCCGGCAGAGTTTCCATCGTCAATGCCAACCATCTGCCGGAGCAGGACAGGATACTGCTCATCGCCGCAGCCCGTGTTGTGCTGCGGGCGGACGGGCCGAGTCTTTTGGCGCAAACCAGACCGCCCAAGCCGGATACCGGCTTCCCGGCACCCCTGACGCCGGTGGCGCCGTTAAACAGGTTCGGTAACCCTCCGCCGGAGGACGCGGGCGAGTTGATGTTCTTCAACGGTTGGGGAGGATTTTCGCCGGATGGCCGGGAGTATCAGATTATGCTCAAAAACGGCAATCACCTGCCGGCGCCCTGGATCAATGTAATCGCCAACCCGCGCTTCGGCTGCCTTGTCTCGGAGCTGGGCACGGGTTACACCTGGTGGCGCAACAGCCGTGAATGCAAACTGACCCAGTGGTCCAACGATCCTGTGCTCGACCCGCCCGGTGAAGTGTGTTACCTGCGGGATGAAGAGAGCGGTGAAGTATGGTCTGCCACGCCGTCCACCGCACGGGCGGACCAGCCTTACACCGTTACCCACGGCCGGGGGTTCACGCGTTTCCGCCATGCAAGACACGGTATCAGGCAGGAAATGACCGTTTTTGTGCCACTTGATGATCCGGTCAAGGTGGTCAAATTACGGTTACAAAACAGGAGTGCCGTGCAGCGGCGCCTTTCCGTCACATACTACGCGGAATGGGTGCTGGGAGTACTGCGCCGGGCAAATGCCTCTTTCATCATCACGGAGTGGGATGAGTCCGCCCAGATCATGCTGGCACGCAACGTGTATCAGGAGGCATTTCGCGATGCAACAGCCTTTTTAGGCGTGTACCCGCAACCGGAAACGCCTGTCGAGCCACCGGCTGCTGCGGAAGTCGAAACGAAACGGAAAACCGCCGGGGTGCATGACCTGTCCTGGACGGCAGACCGCAACGAATTTCTCGGCCGCAACGGCACACTGGAAAATCCCGCCGCGCTGGGCCGGGAACGCCTGTCAGGTAAAACAGGACCTCTTTATGACACCTGCGGTGCAGTGCAGGTCAAGCTCACGCTGGAGCCCGGAGCCGAGCGGACAGTCTTCATCCTGCTTGGATGCGGAAATTCCCGGGACGCTGCCGTGAAACTGGCGCAAAAATACAGCCAGGCCCGTGCCTGCGACCAGGCTTTTGAACTGGTACGGGAGTTCTGGGATGGCGTGTTGGACCAGCTCTCGGTTTCCACGCCCTCCCCGGAGATGAATGTCCTGCTGAACGGCTGGTTGATTTACCAGGCCCTTGGCTGCAGAATGTGGGCGCGTTCCGCTTTTTACCAGGCGGGAGGCGCGTACGGTTTTCGCGATCAACTGCAGGATTCCCTGGCGCTCCTGCACACCCGTCCCGACCTTACGCGGGAGCAAATTTTGCTGCACGCCGCGCATCAATATGAAGAGGGCGACGTGCAGCACTGGTGGCATGAAGAGACACAGCACGGCATCCGCACGCGTTTTTCCGACGATTTGCTGTGGCTGCCGTATGCCGTCGCACGGTATGTCGAGCATACGGCGGACGACAGTATACTTGACGAGGAGGCGCCTTATCTTCATAGTGAACCTTTGCCCGAAGGTGAACATGAACGATACGAGCCCATCCAAATCTCCAACCGGAGCGGAACCGTTTTCGAGCACTGCTTGCGTGCCATCGACAGGGCTTTACAGCGCTTCGGTGAACACGGGCTGCCTTTGATGGGAACCGGCGACTGGAACGACGGCATGAGCCGTGTCGGTGCTGAAGGACGCGGTGAGAGCGTGTGGCTGGGCTGGTTTCTCTGCGAAGTGCTGAACCGGTTTGCGGATTTGTGCCGGAAACGCGGCTATGTCGAGCGAGCCGGCCGCTACCGGGAAGTACGGGAACAACTGGCCTCCGCTCTCGACAAGCACGCCTGGGACGGGCAGTGGTACCGGCGGGCCTTTACCGACGCCGGACAATGGCTGGGCTCTATTTACAATGAGGAATGCCGCATTGACGCCATCGCCCAGTCGTGGTCAGTCATCTCCGGAGCGGCGCCGAAAGAGAAGGCACTGCAGGCGATGCAGTCATTCGACCGTGAACTTGTGGACCGGGATCTTTCCGTCGCGCGACTGTTGACACCGCCTTTTGACCGCACCGATCCAAGTCCCGGCTATATTCAGGGCTATCCGCCCGGAATTCGCGAGAACGGGGCCCAGTATACCCACGGTGTCATCTGGAGCATTATCGCCTGGTGCCGGCTTGGCAATGGAGATAAGGCCTTTGAATTGTTTGACCTGCTAAATCCTCTCAATCACACGCGCACGCCCAATGAAGTGCGGCAGTACGCGGGAGAGCCTTATGTCATGGCGGCAGACGTTTACACGGCGGACCCGCACAAAGGACGTGCCGGCTGGACGTGGTACACCGGCGCTGCGGGATGGATGTACCAGGCGGGAATTGAGTGGATCCTCGGCCTTCGCCGGCGTGGCAAGCGGCTGTACATTCAACCGTGCATTCCTTGCGAGTGGCCGGAGTTTTTCGCCAGCTACCGCTTTGGCCGCGCGCGCTACCTGATAACTGTCAAAAACCCGTCGCGCAAGTCCGGCGGAGCGACCGCTTTACAAATTGACGGGCGGGAAGTTGCTCTTACGGAACAAGACGTGAAAGAAGGTCCTTACATTGAATTGTACGATGACGGGCAGGTCCACCATGTTGTTCTGACATTGTAGGTACAGAATAGATAACTGCACGGTCGCCGGGGCGAACAGCAAACACAGCACGTTCGCACCGGAAGACCGCGCCCATCTTGGAGAAGAGCGGCGCTTGCTCCCATTTTTCATTTTTTGCTCCCAATATGCTCCCAAAATGCTGCCAAAGAGAAAACCGGTTACGCATACAGCCATGCGCCTTTCATGGCTTGCTGCTTCCAAAAGTGGTTGGGAGCGGGTTAACCAGAAAAGCCACTTTCACCCCGCCTTATGTCTGCGTAAAAACCACCTGCAAGGGCATAAAAATGCCGGGCTAACGTTATCCTTGCCCGGCCAGAAAACCCCGCTCCTGGGCCGTTCTACAACCGCGCCAGTGGAACACAGTGCAATAGCTGCCATGCAAGTTTAAGCTGTCACGTAATCGCTTTCCGCCTTAGGTTCCGGCACGGGCAAACCGTCTTCTGCCAGCCCCTCAAGGTGCATCTTCAAGGCTTCGGCTATATTTGCTTTGGCTTCTTCTACCGTTCTGCCAGTAGCCACGCATCCCGGCACATCCGGGATGTATGCCGAATAATTGCCGTTGGCTTTCTCAATGATCACAAGGTAACGATTCACTTTTCACGCCTCCCTTTCAATCCGGCCTGTTTAAGGATACTGTTTAACGTACCCGGCGCCAGGTCATCTCCGGGGTGCCCGGCAATGGTAACTCGCCCGGGTTTTGTGGGGTGCTTGAATTGGCGGTGGCTGCCTTTCTGCGCCACCAGATACCAACCGTCGTCCTGGAGCATTTTAATAACGTCCCTAACCTTCAGCTTTATCCTCTCCCTTCTCCACGCCTCCTTCTATAAACTCCCGCAAAGCGGATTCGGGGATACGCCAAACGTCTCCCACTTTCACTGCCTTTAACTTCCCTTCCCTAATCCATTTATAAAGCGTCCTAACGTTTAGTTTTAGTTTGCCTACCACTTCCTGCGGTATATAGTAATTTTCCATTATTGTGCCCTCCCCTTGTTATATTCACTATGTTACCATGTATTACATTTGGATTCATTAAAATCCTTGACTTGCTTTATTGGGGAGGCGGCAATTCCTTCTACATTCTTAACAATAAATTTCGCGCTTGTCCCCCATAACACCAAAAAAGAGTCCACATTAATTGTGCACTCGAATAATCCTTGCCCCAAGGGCGTTGTATTTATTTTCCAACCGCTCGTAGCCGCGGTCGATATGCTCTACGTGTTCAACCACCGTGCCGTTTTCCGCCGCCATTCCCGCCAGCACCAGTGCCGCGCCCGCTCTCAGGTCGCTGGCCTCCACGCAGGCGCCGGACAGCCTGGGCCCGCCCCTGACCACCGCCGTCTGTCCTTCCAGGCGGATATCCGCGCCCATGCGGCGCAGCTCCATCACGTGTTTATACCTGTTCTCAAATATTGTTTCGGTGATTATACCGGTCCCCTCGGCCATGGTCAAGAGGGCCATGAATTGCGGCTGCATGTCGGTGGGGAAACCCGGATAAGGCATTGTTTTTATGTCTACCGCCTTGAGTTTTTTATCCACCGCCACCCGGACCTGGTTATCTTTCACCTCCACATAAGCTCCAGCTTCCCGCAATTTGTTGATCACCGGCTCCAGGTGTTCGGGGATTACGTCGGCCACCACCACGTCTCCCCCGGTTATGGCGGCCGCCACCATGTGCGTGCCCGCCTCAATCCGGTCTGGTATTACGGTATGCTCCACTCCGTGCAGGGAATCAACACCGGTGATTTTGATGGTGTCCGTCCCCGCTCCGCTGATCTTGGCGCCCATAAGGTTTAAGAAGTTCCGCAGGTCGATGATTTCGGGCTCCCTGGCCGCATTGCGGATCACGGTGGTTCCTTTGGCCAAAACCGCGGCCATCATCAGGTTTTCCGTCGCCCCCACGCTGGGCAAATCCAGGTAAATTTCACTGCCCGCAAGTTTACCGGTCCGGGCGGTAATGTAACCGAATCGCTCCGTAATTCCCACTCCCAGCGCCTGTAACCCTTTCAGGTGCAGGTTCATTGGCCTGCTCCCGATATTGCAGCCACCGGGGTAGGAGATTTTGGCCTGCCTGAACCGGCCGATCAGGGGGCCCAGCACCAGGTTGGACGCCCGCATGCGTCTCATCAGGTCCTCCGAGACCTCCTGGCAACTGACATTGCGGGCATCGATGCGCATAACGTCCTTTTCCCAGACCACGTTGGCCCCCAGGTAAACCAGCACGTCGCGCATCACCGCCACGTCCCGCAGGCGGGGAATGCCCCTGATGGTGCACTGGCCGTCCAGAAGCAGGCTGGCCGCCATAATGGGCAGAGTGGCGTTTTTGGACCCGCTTACCCGCACCGTTCCCACCAGGCGGTTACCGCCCATGATCATGAACTTTTGCAATTCTGTCACCTCCGCTAAAACTCTCCCAGCTTCTGCACCTCCAGTACAAGTTTGCAGCCGTATTTTTCTTCCACCCGCCGCCGTACCTGCTCCACCAGCTTAAGCACGTCCCGGGCGGTGCCGCCGCCCAGGTTGACGAAAAAGTTGGCATGACGCGGTGAAACCTCGATGGCACCCACCCGCATCCCCTTGCAGCCTGCCTGCTCAATCAGCCTGCCGGCCGAATCGCCGGGCGGGTTTTTAAAAACGCTGCCCGCGTTGGGGTGTTCCAGGGGCTGGGTCTGCCGCCGCCGTATCAGGTAACTTTCCATTCTCTGTTTAATTTCCTCCGGTCGGCCGGGGACTCCCTCAAAAACCACTTCCGCTATAATCAATCTTTTTTGGGCCAGGCAGCTGTGGCGGTAGGAAAATCCCAGCTCCCGCCGGTCAAAGTGCAACTCGTTTCCCCCGTAGTCAACGGCGGTAACCCGTTTCACCCGTTCCCCCACGGAACAGCCGTTGGCCCCGGCGTTCATCACCAGCGCCCCGCCCACCGTGCCCGGTATGCCGGCTAGAAACTCGAACCCGGCCAGGCCGGACTCCAGTGCCCGGGCCGCCAGGCGGGGCAGCGGCGCTCCGGCGCCGGCGGTGATTGTATTGTCCCGCACCTCAATACCGGCCAGACCAGGCCCAATTTTAATCACCATGCCCCGAACGCCCAGGTCGGATACCAGCAAGTTGGTTCCGTTGCCGACCACGCTCACGGGTATTGTATACCGGCGGGCATACATTAGAGCCTCGCGCAAGTCGTCGATATCGCGGGGTACCACAAACAGGTCGGCGGGCCCGCCGATACGCCAGCTGGTATGCCTGCTCATCGGCTCACCCACCAGAACCTCGCCCTTGATCACATCTTTCAGTTCATAATATGTTGACGGTTCTGCCAACGTTAACTCTCCTTTAACCGGTCCAGCAGCGCCGGGCCGGTTTTCCATACATCGCCGGCGCCCATGGTCAATACCAGATCGCCCGCCCTTAAATTTTTCACCAGGTAATTGACGGTTTGTTCGGCATCCGGTAAAAACAGTAAATCGTCACCTTTAAATTCACGAACGGCGTCAACGATTAGCTGGGCTGAAACACCTTCAATGGGTTTTTCCCCGGCGCTGTAAATATTGTTGATAATCACCAGGTCGGCGTCCCCGAAACAGGGCCCGAAACGCCGGTGCAAAAGTGATGTCCTGGTATAGCGATGCGGCTGAAAGACGGCGATAACCCGCCCGGAATGCGCCTGCCGGGCCGCCCGCAGCGTGGCGGCGATCTCGGTGGGGTGATGGGCGTAATCATCGACCACGGTAACACCCCTGGCCCGCCCCGTCAGTTGAAACCTCCTGCCCGCACCCTGGAAATCTTTAAGCGCCTCCGCCACCTGCTCAAAAGCCAGCCCCAGGTAGCGGCACGCCGCGATTACCGCCAGGGCGTTGGACAGGTTGTGCCGCCCGGGCACCACCAGTTCCAGCAATCCCAGGTGCTCCCCCCGAAAATAAACCTCGCCCGATGAGCCGGTGGGAGTAAGCCTGATATTTCGCAGAACGTAATCCGCCTGCGGGTAGTCAAGGGCGTAACTGATCACCTCACCCCGGCAGCCCCCGGCCACCTCCCTGACATTGGCGTCATCGAAACAAAGCACGGCCGCACCGCTTTCCGGCACTTTCCGCAGAAATTGCCGGAAAGCGGTGATGATTTCATTCACCGAGCCGTAATGGTCCAGGTGATCGTCTTCAATATTGGTTACGATCGCCAGATAAGGACGCAGCTTTAAAAATGACCGGTCGCTTTCATCGGCCTCCGCCACCAGGTATTTTCCCCGCCCCAACTTGGCATTGCCGCCAATATCAGTCAATTCACCTCCGATCAATATGGTGGGGTCCAGGTGGCATTTTTCCAGGACCAGCGCCAGCATGGAAGTGGTGGTGGTCTTGCCGTGCGCGCCGGCCACCGCCAATCCCTTTTGTCTTTCCATCAACAGGCCCAGCATATCCGCCCGGTGGATCACCGGAATGCCGTTTTCCCTGGCTTCCTGTAGTTCGGGATTGGTGGAATCTATGGCCGTGGAAATAACCACCAATTCAGCGTCTTTAATGTTGGCTTTCGCGTGGCCCTTGTAAACGGTGGCCCCAAGCGATGCCAGCCGCCCGGTAACCTGGCCGCTGTTGAGGTCCGAGCCTCTGACGTCGTAGCCCAGGTCCAGCAACACCCTGGCCAGGCCGCTCATTCCGGCGCCGCCGATGCCGATGAAATGAACCTTGTCCGGAATATCGTACACCTGCTTAATCAGCTCCTTCCTGCACCGGTGGGTGCAAGTGCGACAAGCCGGGAGAAAAGATATCTTATATTATGCATTTTGCAAACAAGGTGTTACTTGACATGTCCAAGATTGCCCCGGGCTTGTCCGATATGGTTGGATACTCTTATCTATTGGGCCTCTCCGGGACCATGACGGGCCAGGGACCGCATCCAATACTTCGCTTAACTCCGGAAAACCGCCGGATCGCCCCGACCCGGAATTACCCTTTACCACGAATTATCTCCTCCAGCAAATCGAGAATATCATCCAGGGCGCGGGGTTTTCCCAGCCGGCGGCTGGCTTCGGCCATCTTCCCCAGCCGGTCCCTGTCGCCCAGCAGTTTGTCCAGCATTTTTACCAGCACCGCACCGGAAAGCTCCGCGTCTTTAATCATCTCCGCGGCGCCCCTGGATACCAGTGCCCTGGCGTTGTGCTCTTGGTGGTTGCCGGTGGCATACGGAAACGGCACCAGGATGGAGGGCAGTCCCCGCACCGTAATTTCGGCCAGGGTGGCGGCCCCCGCCCTGCTGATCACCAGGTCCGCTGCCGCAAGGGCCTCGGGCATTTCGTACATATAGGGCACAACGGTAATATTTCCCGGAAGACCGGTGCTGAAAACCTGACTTTGGATCATCTGCATAAACTCGGCATGCTGCCCGCTGCCGGTTACGTGCAATAGTTTCAGGCCCTGCCGGCCCGCCAGGGATCCGAGGGCCTCCGCCACGGCGCGGTTCAAGCTGCGGGCCCCCTGGCTGCCGCCAAAGGAGAGCACCAGCAGTTCGTTTTCCTGCACGCAGAATTTTTCCCTGGCCCGCTCCCGGCTGGCGGACAGCACTTCCGGGCGCACCGGAAGTCCAGTAAGCCGGACCCCGGCCCGCCGGGGAAAATATTTCAACGAATCTTCGAAAGTGACTGCCACCCGGTCCACCATCCGGGACAAAATCCGGTTGGTGATGCCCGGCAACGCGTTTTGTTCGTGGATCAGGGTGGCGATTTTAAGCCTGGCCGCGGCCAGCATCACCGGGCCGCAAACATAGCCGCCGGTGCCCACCACCGCGCGGGGCACAAAGTGGCGAATCAGTTTACGCGCTTCCCGGTAGCCAGCCAGCGCTTCCCAGGGCACTTTCAGGTTGTGCAACGAGAGGCTGCGCTTGATTCCCACCGCCCGGACGGCGTGGAATTCCAGCCCGGCCTTGGGGACGATGTCCGCCTCCAGGCCCCGGTTGGTGCCGAGATACATGATGGCGCAGCCGGGAAAACGCTGCTGCAGCCCGCGGGCAATGGCCAGCGCCGGGTAAATATGCCCCCCGGTGCCGCCTCCGGTCACAACAAAACGCAAATAATTCACCTCACTGAATGGTCGCCGGGCATCACCACGGCCAGATAAATTTAGTTCTACAAGAGCAACTATCTGGGAGTGCAGTACCTGGATATGTTAAGAAGAATACCCACGCCCGCCAGTGAAAAAATGAGTGAAGTTGAACCGAAGCTGACAAAGGGCAGGGTAATCCCCGTCACGGGCAGTGTGCCCGTAACCACCCCGATATTGACAAATGCCTGCAACGCAATGCCGGAAACCAGCCCGGCGGCCAGCAGGCTGCCGAAAGCATCCGGGCAGGTGATGGCGATGCGAAAACCCCGCCACACCAGTAAAATAAACAGTAAAATAATCAGGCATCCGCCGATGAAGCCCAGCTCCTCGCCGATGGCGGCAAAAATAAAATCGGTATGCCGCTCGGGCAGGAATAAAAACTTGGAGTGCCGCCCCTGGCCCAGCCCGGTGCCCAAAAGCCCGCCCGAGGCCAGCGACATCAAGGCGTTGAGGATGTTCCAGCCCGCCCCGGTGGGGTCGGCCTCCGGATCAAGAAAGGCCATAAACCGTCGCATCCGGTAAGGTTCCAGAAAGATGGCCGCAACTACCCCGGCCACGCCCACGGTGGCCAGTCCCGCCAAGTGCCCGCCACGGGCTCCCGCGGCGAAAAACATGATAAAAATCGTGCCCATAAGCGTGGCCGCGGTGCCCAGGTCGGGCTGGGCCAGAATCAACAGGGCCGCCGCTCCCGCCACCATGAGAAACGGCAGCAGCCCGGTGGTGAAATTTTGCACCCGCTCCTTTTTCCGGGCCAGGCCATAAGCGGTAAAGGTGATAATACATATTTTAACCAGTTCCGAGGGTTGGAAACTGAAAAAGCCCAGGTTGATCCAGCGCCTGGCGCCGAGAAACTCCATCCCGATGCCGGGAATCAACACCAGCACCAGAAGTACAAACGAGGTAATCAGCATCACGCCGACCCAGCGCTTGAGCCGCCAGTAATCATAATTCATCATGAAAAACATGGCGCCAATGCCCAGCATCGCGCCAAACAACTGGCGTTTAAAAAAATGGAAGGGGTCCTTGAAAGGGCCTTCGGGATCGCCGGCAAAATACGCGCTGGCGCTGAACACCATGACCAGGCCGATGCTGAGCAGCGTCAGAACGGTTAAAAACAGCACAAAATCGGTCGCTCTTCTGCGCATACGCATAGCCACAACACCCCTTCTACGCCGGATGACGCGCTTAAAAACAGCTATAACGCAATAATTATTTCAAGCTGTTTACAATTTCCCGGAACAGGTCGCCGCGTTCCTCATAGCTCTTGAACATATCCCAGCTGGCGCAGGCCGGTGACAGCAGCACCACGTCGCCGGAGCGCGCGCACCGGTGCGCCATCAGCACGGCCTCGCGGAAATCCGGCGCCCGCAATATTTCAGTGCAGCCGGCCCGCCGGGCGGCCTGTTCGATTTCCCCGGCGCTTTCGCCCAGCACAACCAAAACCCGTACTTTTTCCCGGACCAGGCGGGCGAATTCGGTAAAATCGCTGCCCTTGTTCCTGCCCCCGGCCAGTAAAATAATGGGCTGGTCAAAGGCTTCCAGCGCCTTCATGCTGGCCTCGGGGTTGGTGCCCTTGGAATCGTTGACGTACTTGACACCGTTGATCTCCGCCACCGTTTCCAGCCGGTGCGCTACCCCGGCAAACGTTTTCAGCGTACGGGCAATTACGGCTGGTTCCACCCCCATCACGCGGGCGGCCGCCGTCGCGGCCAGGGCGTTTTCCAGGTTGTGCGCTCCGGGTATGGCCACTTCGCCCGCCGCCAGGATACCGGTTTCCCCGTCATCCAGGCGTGCCACGATCCGGGAATCCCGGACAAACACCCCTTCTTTTAAAATATGCCTGCGGCTGAAGAATATGACCTTTCCCGGCACCGTTTGGGCAAGAGCCCGGGTCCGGGGATCATCGTAATTGAGCACGGTGAAATCGCCCCGCCCCTGCCGCGCGAAAACCCGCGCCTTGGCCGCCGTGTAGCATTCCATGTCGCCGTGGCGGTCCAGGTGATCGGGTGTGATATTGGTGATCACCGCCACCCGGGGGCGGAACCGGTCCGCCGTTTCCAGCTGGAAGCTGGAAACCTCGGCCACAATCACATCCCCCGGACCGTATTCCTCCACCGCGTCCACCAGCGGCAAACCGATATTGCCCCCAACCAGGGTACGGTAGCCCGCCGCCCGAAAAATTTCGCCCACCAGCGCGGTGGTGGTGGTTTTACCGTTGGTTCCGGTAATGGCCACCACGGGCGCCCGGGCAAAACGGTAGGCCAGCTCGAGCTCGCCGGTCACGGGCACCCCGGCCCGCCGCGCCGCGGCCACCGGCGGCACGCCTGGCGGCACGCCGGGGCTTACCACCACCAGGTCGAAGCTGCCCGGCCCGATCTCGGGGTAGTTTCCCAACTCGCCCCTTACCCCCGCGTGCAGCAGTGCGTCCAGCTCACCGTTAAATTTGTCCCTGGTCCTGCTATCCGTAAGCGTCACCTCCGCGCCCTTGCGCAGGAGAAACCTTGTTACGGATACGCCGCTCTTGCCGGCGCCCACCACCAGAACTCTTTTGCCTTGCAATTCCAACAGAACTTTACCTTCTTTCTAATATACGTTGGTTTATCTTTATAAAGCGTGACTCCCCCAGAGACCAAGCAGCGCAAAAAATATCGATGCCAGCCAGAAAGTGCGCACCACCCGGACCTCGCTCCAGCCGCCCAGTTCAAAGTGGTGGTGCAGCGGGCTCATGCGGAAGATGCGCCGCCCGAATACCTGAAAGGAAAAAACCTGCAGCATCACCGAAAGGGTCTCAAGAACAAATACGCCCCCGATGACCAGCAACAACAGTTCGTTGCCGGTGATTACCGCCGCCGCACCCAGGGCGCCGCCGAGGGCCAGCGACCCTGTGTCGCCCATGAACACCCGGGCGGGGTGCCGGTTATAAAATAGAAAGCCCAGGCAGCCGCCGGCCAGCGCGGTCATGGCCAGGGCAACCCCCGGCTTGCCGGAACCAAGCCCCACCACCGCGAAGGCCGCCGCCACCACCACGGTAATCCCGGCCGCCAGCCCGTCCAGGCCGTCGGTTAAATTGACGGCGTTGGCCATGCCCACCACGAGAAACGTGCTGAACAAAACGTAAAACCAGGGTCCCCAATCAAGTGCCGCCTCGTTTCCCGTAAACAGGGCTCCAAAGGGTATGGTAACGGCGGTGCCCCGCCCCAGCACCGTAATAACCAGCACGCCCAATAGCGCCGCCAGCAAAACCTGGCCCAGCAGTTTTTCCCTGGCCCGCAGGCCGAGGGAACGCTTCAGCGCCACTTTGATAAAGTCATCCAGAAAACCGATCAGCCCGAACCCCAGCAAGGCGCCCAGTACCACCAGCGTGTCCGGGTTGCCCCGGCCGGCAACGAGGCCGGCCGCCAGGGTGGCAAAGACAAAAATCACCCCGCCCATGGTGGGCGTGCCGGCCTTCTTTAAATGCCGCGCCGGGCCGTCGTCCCTGATATTCTGACCGAATTTCAACCGGCGCAGCAGTGGGATAAAAACAGGACCCAGGGCCAGGGCGATTACAAGGGCGATCACAAATGCCTGAATCATTTGGGAATAAATCGATGCGGTCATTTCCCCTACTCCCTGTAAAGCGCTGATAATTTAGTCTTTCAATAGATCTCTGATTATTTCCTCCATGCGCATGCCCCGCGAGCCCTTGACCAGAACCACGTCTCCCGGCCGCAGTTCCCGGCGCAGCACCTGCACGGCCTCGTCCTTATTCCCGCAGGGAATAATCCCGTCCCTTACGCCTCCCGCTTGCCGCGCGCCCTCCGCCGTTTCCCGGGACAGTTCGCCCACGGTGACCAGCAGCGCCGTCCCGTGCCGCACCGCCGCCGCGCCGGCCCGCCTGTGGCCTTCCTCGGCGCCGCCGCCCAGCTCCAGCATGTCGCCCAGCACCGCCACCTTTCTCCGGTCGCCGGCGATTTCCTCCAGGGATTGCAGGGCGGCGCACGTGGAATCCGGGTTGGCGTTATACGCGTCATTGATGATGGTGTAAGCCCCGGCGTCAACCAGCTCCGTCCGCATGCCGGAAAGGGTTACCCGGGCCAGGCCGGCGGCCACCTCGTCCGGCGTCAGCCCCAGGAGCAGGCCGGTTCCCGCGGCCGCCAGGGCGTTCATCACATTGTGCCGTCCCGGCAGGGGCAGGTAAACCTCGCATTGCACGTCGCCCATCACCGCGGTGAACCGGTTGCCGGCGCCTTCCCGGCGCACGTCCCGGGCGAAAATATCCATCCCCGGGTCCAGCCCGAAGAAGAACACCCGGCCGTGGCAACGGCGCGCCTGCTCCCGGGCGTGCGGGCTGTCCCCGGGCAGCAGGGCGAACCCGTCCGCGGAAATGTGGTCCAGGATCTCCCCCTTGGCCCGGGCGATATTCTCCACCGAGCCCAGCCTTTCCAGGTGGGCCACTCCGATATTGTTGATAATGGCGCAGGTGGGCCGGGCCAGCCGGCACAACGCGTCGATTTCCCCCGGGGCGCGCATGCCCATCTCCACCACCGCCGCACCGTGCTCGGCGGAAAAATCCAGCAGGGTCAGCGGCAGGCCGATTTCGTTGTTAAAGTTGCCCTTTGTTTTGAGCACCTTGTACCGGGTTTCCAGCACCGCCGCCACCATGTCCTTGGTGGTGGTTTTGCCGCTGCTGCCGGTAACGCCCACCACGGGCACGGCGAACTGCCGGCGGTTGTAGGCCGCCAGGGCCTGCAGGCCGGCCAGGGTGTCTCCCACCATGATCACCGGCACCCGGGCATCCACCGGCACTTTGCGGCTCACCACCAGCGCCGCCGCCCCGCCGGCCACCGCCCGGTCCACAAAGTCGTGGGCGTCGTACCGCTCCCCCCGCAGGGCAAAAAACAGGTCCCCCGGCTGAATTTGCCGGGTATCGGTGGAAACCCTGGAAACGGTTACCCCCTCATCGCCCTGCAACAGCTTGCCGCCGATGGCCCTGTAAACCTGGCCCACCGTCATGGTTATCATAGATAAAACCTCCTTGGATTAACCCGGAAATCCTATGATTCAACCTTTCAACCTTTCAACACCCGGCACCAGGCTGGAGGGCGGCTTCCGCCTCTTCGCGATCGTCGAAGTGGTATTTTCGGGTACCGATAATCTGGTAATCCTCATGGCCCTTGCCGGCGATCAACACCACGTCGCCGGTTTTGGCGCTTTGAATGGCCCGCCTGATGGCCTCCCGCCGGTCGGGCACAACCAGGTAATTCGCCCCGGCCACTTTCTGCACGCCCCGCAGAATGTCCTCGATAATGCCCATGGGGTCTTCGGTGCGGGGGTTATCCGACGTCACCACCGCCAGGTCGCTCATCCGGGCGGCCAGTTCCCCCATGACGGGCCGCTTGGTACGATCCCGGTCGCCGCCGCAGCCGAATACTGTGATCAGCCTGCCGCTGGTAATCTCCCGGGCGGTAACCAGCACGTTCTCCAGGCCGTCCGGGGTGTGCGCATAATCCACCACCACGGCGAAATCCTGTCCCCGGTCCACCAGCTCGAAGCGGCCGGGCACCCCGGGCACCCCCTCCAGCGCCCGCTTGATCACGGGCAGGGGAATGCCGTCCGCAACCCCGGCGGCGACGGCCGCCAGGGCGTTATACACGTTGAACTTGCCGGTGAGCCTGAGCCGCAAATCAATGCTTTCCCCATCCCTCACCACCGCCGTAAAGGACACACCCCCGGCCGTCACCCGCACGTCCCGGGCAGTCACGCCGGCAGGGCGCTCCACCCCGTAGGTGATCACGGGTACGCGGCAGGCCTCGATGATTGCCTGCGCCGCCCGGTCGTCGATGTTGACCACCACATGCTTGGCGCCGGGCTTGTGCGCGTCCCGGCCCAGCCCGGCAAACAGCAGGCTTTTGGCCCGCAGGTACTCCTCCATGTCGCCGTGAAAGTCCAGGTGGTCCTGGGTGATATTGGTGAATATCGCCGTGTCAAATTCGCATTCGTCCACCCGGTGCAGCACCAAAGCGTGGGAGCTCACCTCCATGGTCACCACCTGCACCTTTTCCCCGGCCATCCCAGCCAGCAGGCGCTGCAGGTCGGTAGACTCGGGCGTGGTGCGCTCCACCGGCAGCACCCGATCGCCGATGCGGTTGTGAATGGTGCCGACCAGGCCTGTTTTGAACCCGTGCTCCCGGTATACCGCCTCCACCAGGTTGGTGGTGGTGGTTTTGCCGTTGGTGCCCGTTACCCCCACCAGTTTCATTTTCCGGGCGGGGTAATCGTAAAATCGGGCGGAGAGCAGCGGCAACAACCTGCGGGTGTCTTCCGCCAGCACCCGGGACACGCCTTCCGGCACCGGCACGTCTTGCTGCAGCGCCACGGCGACGGCGCCCCGTTCCACGGCGTCACGCACGTACAGGTGACCGTCCGTTTTAAACCCCTTGATGGCTACAAATAAAAAACCCGGCTCAACCTGCCGCGAGTCGTAAGCGATCCCAAGCACCTGTTGATCCGAAACCAGCGCCACATCCACCAGCGGCAGTCCAGCCAATAGATTGGATAATAACAACCCGCAATCCTCCTTAATTTTATTAAACATTATTACCAGATTTAGTATATTTAACCTGTTGATCGTGAAAAACGCCGGGCGCCGGAAACGGCTAACCCGCCCCGGCGACCCCGGTTTAATCTCTATATGGATTTTCCAATTTATCCTGTCCCCTAGAGACAGTTCCTCCTTCCGGGGACGTTTTAGCAGGCTCCCGTCTGGGCGGTTCGAATTTGACCCTGATCAACGTTCTTTCCGCCACCTTCCCCCCGGGCTTGACACTTTGTTCAACCGCCACGCCGCTTCCCTCGGGCGACAGGCGCAGCCCGATATTCTCCAGTAAATTGCCGGCTTCCTTAATGGAAAGACCCCGCAGGTCCGGCACGGTCACCGGGTCGCCGCTCTTCCTCTTCCCCACCGGCTGCAGTTCAAGAATGACGGTGGTGCCTCCGTTCACTCTGGCCCCGGCGCCGGGAGTCTGCTCGTAAACAATTTCACCCTCCCCCCGGGTCCGGTACTTCAACCCCGCAGCCTGGATGGCCCGGCAGGCATCTTCCACGGGATAATTCACCACGTTGGGCACCGTAACTTCAACTCTGGGTGTTTCCACCTCCCAGGGTTCCTTGGGTTTTACCAGGCCGGGCGTTTCGGGGATCCCCAGGTAACGCAGAGTGTCCCTGACAACGGCCTGAAATACCGGCGCGGCCACCTGGCCCCCGTAATAAATACCTCCTTTTGGCTCAGCGACGACCACCAGCACGGCGACCTTGGGGTTGTCAACCGGGGCGATGCCGGCAAAGGAAGCGACGTACCGGCCGTCAACGTAGCCCCCTCTTTCGCCCACCACCTGGGCCGTGCCGGTCTTGCCGCCCACGCGGTAGCCTTCAACAAAAGCGTTGCGGCCTGTTCCCTCGGCCACCACGCTTTCCAAGAGCCCACACAGCTGGTGCGCGGTATCCCTGGAAATAACCTGGCGCACCTTTTCCGGTTTGATAGTGCTGACGGTTTTACCGTTATACCTGATTTCCTTCACCAGCTGGGGCTTCATCAACATACCGTCGTTGGCCACCGCCGCCACGGCGGTGACCAGTTGAATCGGCGTGACGGCGATGGATTGCCCGATGGACATGGTGGCCAGGTTCAGGGTGGTGGCGCTCTTTTGCGGAATCACTATCCCGCCGGCCTCGCCCGGCAGCCTGATGCCCGTGCGCTGGCCGAACCCGAAGGCTTCTATGTACTTGTAAAATTTATCTTTCCCCGTATTCAGGCCCACCGCGATAAAGCCGGGGTTGCAGGAATTCTGAATCACCTCGGCAAAGCTCTGGCTCCCGTGACCCCCCGCTTTCCAACAGCGGATGTTGCGGTCGGCCACCTTGATGTAACCGGGATCAAAAAATCTGTCCTCGGGACGCACTGTTCCCTCATCCAGGGCGGCGGCCGCCGTCACGATTTTGAATGTGGAACCCGGTTCGTAGTTGTACCAGATGGCGGGGTTTTTGTCCCATACCTCCCGCGGCTCTTCCTGCCAGTTGTTGGGGTTGAAGGTGGGCCGGTTGCCCATGGCCAGAATACCCCCTGTTTCCGGGTCCATGACAATCACCAGGGCAAACTTGGGATTGTACTGGGCCACCACCTTGTCCAGTTCCCTTTCTACAAAATACTGGATTGTTTCATCGATGGTCAGCACCAGGTCGTAGCCCGGCTTGGGGGGGATGTACTGGTGGATTGCCTCGGGCACGGGCCGCCCCGCGGCGTCGTGCTCAACCACAATCCGCCCCGGCTGGCCGCGCAGCTCCTCGTCATAGCTTTTTTCGATGCCGATCAGACCCTGGTTGTCAATGCCGGTGAACCCCAACACGTGCGGCGCCAGGGTGGGTTTAAGGTAGTAGCGCTTGCTTTCCTCCACAAACTCGATGCCCGTCAGGTTCAGCTCCCTGACCCGCTGGGCCGTGTCGTTGTCGACCTTGCGCTTGATCCACTCAAAGGACGATTTTCTAGTCAACCGCTTGTACAGTGTATCAACGTCCATATCCAGGATGGGCGCCAGTTTTTCCGCGGCTTCCCGCGGGTTTTTCACGTGCCCGGGTGTTGCGTAAATGGAATCGACGCTGATGCTGGTAACCAGCTCTTTACCGTTGCGGTCAAGGATGGAGCCCCGCTTGGCCTCCACCGGAACATCCCTCAACCGTACTTCCAGGGCCTTATTATGTAGTTCTTCGCCCTGGACAAACTGAATCCAGGCCAACCTGCCGATCAAAATGAAAAAAAACAGGCTGGCCAGCAGGAATATCCAGGTCAAACGCTTGCGCACGGTCATATTGGTTCCGTACATTCCCCGACCCTCCGTCAACTGCGCGCGTTATTATGTAAAATCATTAACGGTACTAAATATTACGCAGCAATACACAATAATTACCCCGTACGGATACTGCTTTCCAGCCTGCCCACCATGTCGGCGAAGGCCCTGATCACCCAGTTTTGTTCACGCCGTGCCCCGGCCGCCGTTTTCCGGTCGTCTTTTTTAGCCGGTTCCCCGGCCGCCACAGTACCGGCCGCCGGCTTTTGTCCGGCGGGTTCCACGGCTTCCACCACCACAACCCGGTCGTTTTGGGGTCTCACCATACCCAGCCGGTGCACCGCCACGGCCTCGATGTATTCCAGGTTGGAAAGCTGGTTTACCCTGGCGTACAGGTCATCACTTTCGGTACGCAGCAGGGCCAATTCCTGCTCGGCTTTGTTCAAGCGGTAACCGGTGATCAGCACCTGGGCGTAATAAAAAGCGATCACCACGCAGGAACAAAAAAGGAGCAATACCATGCCCGTCAGGGCCAGCCGCTCTTTCCTTACCAGCCTCAGGCCCTGCTTACCGGGGGTTTGCCTTTTCTCTTCCGGTAGTTGAGGCAAACCGTAATATTCAGCCTTCTCCCTGGCTACTATCAAAACTATTCACCCTCCCGGCTTTTTAGAACAGAGTCTATTTTTTCCACCACCCGCAGCTTGGCGCTTCGGGCGCGCGGGTTTTCGGCCAGTTCCTGTTCCGTGGGAGTGACCGGCCGGCTGTTCACCAGCCTGATCACCGGTTTTTGCCCGCAGGTGCACACGGGAAATTTGGGCGGGCACTTGCAGGGGTTGGCCAGTTCCCGGAATGTTTCCTTGGCGATGCGGTCCTCCAGCGAATGAAAGGTGATCACGCAAATCCTGCCACCCGGCTTGAGCAGTGCCACGGCGTCACGAAAGGAATCCGCCAGAATACCCAGTTCGTTGTTCACCGCAATGCGCAGGGCCTGGAAGGTCCGCTTGGCGGGGTGCGGCCCCTCCCGGCGGGCCGAAGCGGGAACGGCTTGTTTAATGATTTCCACCAGTTCCGCGGTGGTGTTTATTTTACGGTTTTTCCTGGCCCGGGCGATAAATGAAGCGATTCTCGACGCCCAGCGCTCCTCGCCATAACGACGGATGATGTCCGCCAGTTCCCGCTCCGGGAGGTTGTTCACCAGGTCCCGCGCCGTCACCAGCCCGCCGGAGTCCATGCGCATGTCCAGGGGCGCGTCGTGCATGTAACTGAATCCCCGGGCGGGGTTGTCCAGCTGGTAGGAACTGACCCCCAGGTCAAATAAAAACCCGTCCACGGCGTCCAGGTCAAGTTCCGCCAGCACCCGGGCCAAGCGCGCGAAATTGGAGCGCACCAGGGTATACCGGCCCTGGAAAGGCGCCAGTTTCTCCGCAGCGGCTCGCAGGGCGTCGGGGTCCTGGTCCAGGCCAACCACCCTCACCCCGGGTCCGGTACTGCTCAAAAGGGCATGGGCATGCCCACCCCCGCCCACCGTGCAGTCAACAAAAACCCCTGCCACGCCGGGGTTCAATCCTGAAAGCACTTCCTCGACCATAATAGGCCGGTGGCTAAAAGAGATGAAATTGTCAGACATTTTATCGCTGCAAAAAAAATTCTCTACCATATAATTCAATAATTCACCATTAGTATTATATGCCGAGATCGAAATCCACAATCTTTTCGGCGATTTCCTCCACCGATGAGGCCGATTCTGCGTTATAGCGCTCCCAGCGCTCCAAAGACCAGATCTCCACCCGGCTGGACACGCCAATGACCACCACTTCCTTCTCCAGCCCGGCGTACTCCCTCAGATTGGCAGGAATCAACACCCGCCCCTGCTTGTCTATTTCACACTCGGTGGCGCCGGCAAAGAAAAAACGCACAAAGGCCCGGGCATCAGCTCTGGTAAAGGGCAGTGAACGCATTTTCTGTTCGAGCGCAGACCATTCTTGAGGGGGGTAGGCAAACAAACAGCCGTCCAAACCCTTGGTTACGATGAATTTATCGCCCAGACCTTCGCGGAGACGGGCTGGAATGATTAGTCTTCCCTTGCTGTCAATTGTATGCTGGTATTCACCCAAAAACATGCCGGCACCCCACCGGGTTACATTGGCAAACCACTTTCCACCACTTTCCACCACTTATTTTATATTTTTTTTATCCCCATTGCAATAGTTCTTAAGTCCCAGGCAAAAAAATAAACCAGAGCTGTAAGCTTCTGGTTTAAAGAGGTCGCTGGCTTTAATACAAAGGAGGATTTTTTCTTTTTAAAAACTCTCCCCTTCTATTATATATTCCCATCTCCGCTGCCTGGGACATGCGGTAAACAATAATGCCCACCGGCACGTCGTCCTTCAAGTCGCATATATTAATCACACCGAGCGGCTGCGGGCCCGGATCCTTCTTTTTTAAATATCGCGACTGCGGCTTGCCGGCATTTGCCAAGGGCTGTTTTACTCCATCCGTCCTCCTGTCGCCGGTCAAAGTCATAACAATAGACGCGCAAAACAGCACCAGGGAAAAGATCAGAATCACATATTCCATAACACCACCGCTTTCCGCTACCCGATTGGATACGCGACCGGCAGCCGGCGCAAGATGCCGCGCGGCCTTGCCGCCAAATCAGGTCTTTTTATTCATTTCTTCACAGATTGATATTACTTTCCGCTCCGGCGATTTTTTTCCCCCGTCCCCGGTCTTGAATGAAGCCCAACCGGACGGCTCCGGAAAGATTTTAGTCAGGTCGGAGTTGCAATACGGGCAGATCCACCTGCCCAGGGCGGCGGAGTATGAATCTCCTTTACAAAAAGGGCAAATTTTTCTATACATTAGAATCTCATCTCCCCCAATACTTATATTTCAGATTTAACAATATTTTACTATAATAACAGTATTAGATAAAATCATTCTTTAGAACTATTTTTTAAATATATTTTTTCCAGGAGGTCATGGTAATCCCATCACCGTTTGTGTCCACTCGGAATAACCTGATTGTTAAAACCAATACCGGCTGGCCTTTACCAAAGAAAAAAACCAACCATAACGGTTGGCATATCTGTCTTATGAATCCGTTTGCTCACCATCATTTTTGGTAACCCTTGGAGGTTCGGTCGCCGGTACTGCAGCTTCGGGCGAAGCGGCCTTGTCTTTACTGGAAGACGGGCCGGCGTTGGCATTCGTATTACCCTGTTCGGCGCAATCCGAACCCGTATTTACGCTATTCCGGCCGCCTGTTCCAAAATCGCCGGGAATCGAGCCGCCCGTTCCCGAGCTATCCGTCCCCGCTCCCCCCGCCCCGGTGTTAACCAAATCTGTCCCACCGGATCCCGGGTTGCCTGTTCCAGTGCCTCCCAAGCCCTCATCACCAAAATCTTCCTGAACGGAGTTGGAGTTTCCGGTTCCAGCGTTACCTGAACCGTTTTCACCAGCCTGGTTCCCTGATCCGGCTTCACCCGAAACAGAGTTGCCTGGATTTGGATCCTCCGTTCCATTATTGCCCGGTGCTGGGTTTACCGGGTCCGCACTATCTGTTCCGGTTCCGCCGGTGCCCGCGCCTGCCGGTTCCTGGTAACCTGCTTCGTTACCGCCGGTGCCGGTACTGCCGGAGCCCTGGTTTCCTGTTCCGGGAGCTTCTGACCCGCTATTGCCGGGTTCCGGCTGACCCGGGTTATCGACCGGTTCCGGCTGCCGGCTCAACTGGTCAATTAAGTCCCCGGCATTCCCGAGGCTTTCGCTTAAACTATCAATGTGCTCTTCCAGCGTCGCTATCCTGTCTTCCAATCTGGCTTTATCCCTGGTAAGTTCGTCATTTAATTCTATAAGTCGCTCTTTTTCCTGCTTTAATTGATCCCGTTCTTCAATCAAGGCCATCTTTTCGGCAATCAGCCGGAGTAAATCTTTCACGGACTTGATCTCTCTAACCTGGCCTTCGGGATCGTCCCGATCTTCCACCATTCGGGCATACAACTCTTCGCCATCAATGGTGACGGTGCCCACTTCATAGGAAGAATAGTTGTTCAATACCCTGACCACTATTTTACCGGTAAAGGTTTGCTTGTTGTTCCTCCAGTCAAGCAACCCCAACTCATCCAAACGTGCCGGGCGAACTGGTATTTTGAAGCTTTCCCCGGCTTTCAGGCACACGGGATTGATGTGCTGCACTGCTTCGCCCAGGCTTCCTTCAATACTGAAGTAGACCCAAAGCTTACCGGGCGACACATTGGTTACAACAAAGCCGCTGTCACCGGTATCCAGCCAGTTTTCAACGTCAAATTCTCCGGTCACCTTCAATATATCCTGCTCATCCGCGGCTATGGCCTCTCCGGGCGGCGTCCTGGCCAGCGTATTGAAAATGGCGTATGTGCCGTTAAAGCCCAACCCCACCATTGTGAGGATAAAAATGTATACCGTGGCCAGCATAACCTTGAGCAGTTTTTTCCTCTTGTTTTTTCGTCGCTTATGCAGGCGCACTACTCTGGACTCATACAGGATTCAACACCTCCCACAACAATGCCCTTAAAGTGCGTGTTCCTTAGGGTCAAGGTCTACTCCCAGGTTATAGCGGGCTTCCACTTGCCCCCCGGAGCTGCTGCAGGTGAAAGGACCACCAGCGCCTTGATCCGGTTCGGTTTTACTGCTACAACCGGTAAAGTCGTTTCTTGTCAACAAAGCTTTACCGGAACCGTTAACTATTACAGGATTGCCTGCAGCGTTAAAAATATTATCTAAAATTTTGCATTCGCGGCCCGGTTTAACCTTAACTCCGGTTCCGTTGATGGCAAAGCCCTGAATTAAGGTTGCATTACCTTGCAAATTACCGCCCTGCCCACCGGTAGCAGGCCCCTTGCCGCTTCCGCCCGCACGAACCGTAAATCCTCCCACAACGGTGTCAAACACCACGTCTTTCGCTTTCACCGCCACTCCGGGTTTTATTTCCAGGTTTCCATAAGAACCGGCAGGGATTAATATGACATCACCAGGTTCGGCTCCATCGAGAACGGCCTGCACGTTGCCGCCTTCAGCCAGGTGGACCCGCTCCCCCACTGCCTGGCCCGGTTTTTGTCCCGCATATACAGTTATTGAAAATTCCACGCCCTTGCCTTTGTACCAGTTGCCGGCCCTTTCATCCAGCTGGATGAAAAATTCAAGCTCGGTGGCCTGGTCGGGCTCCAGAACAATTTCCCGCTCCAATGGTATAACATTTCCGTCAAGGGCCAGGAGCGATCCCCGGTACAACACGTTTCCGCCGCTGTTTACACATTTGGTTCGAAGCGCATTCGCTAAAAATTTACCGTTACTTTCCGTAATATTTACGGAAAGGCCGTTGATATATGCCGTCATCGTGCCCAGGTTCTTGACTTTGATCTTCAGCTTTTGAGGCTCGGCACCGGGCAACATATCATTCAGACTGACAAATTCACCCAGCACCCCTTTACAGCCGTCATCTTTGCCAATGAACAGTGTACCGGCGTTAATTGTATTGCCCTGGCTGACGGCCTCACCACTGAACAGAGCCAGAGATCCGGCCGAGAGAGTAAATATTATGAGCGCTATTAATCCGGTTAACAGAATCAATTTGGTTTTGATCATGAATTAATCCTCCGTTGTCATTTGATCCGCCCGTTGGCTGCATTTTTTATGAAGGTTATTCAAACTATCACCCGTCTATGTTGGAGAACCTATTGTTATGTTACTAAAATGTGAAAACTTATTATATCACCCGCCGGTATGAAAAATTTCAATCATACTTTGGTTGTATTTTCGCGTTACATTTCAACGCTCACGCCATCATGCCCGCCGGCCACGACGCCATGCCAGTCTTCCGGACAGCCCGGCCTTAACAAAATAACTCAACCGTTCATAAAATGGTAAATGGCTGATCTTCCCCCCAAAGTACATCCGGGTTAAAGTATCAATTACCATTGGTAAATTCCGTCCATAACCCGGTACCGCAAACCCAAGCAAGCGAAACAGCTTTGCGATGGAAATTGCGGAAGAAGATTTTAAGTTGCCGGAAAGGGGGCTTCGGAAAACGAGTTGGATTCGGAATAAAAAGCGGCTCCTACACCTGGTCCATCCCCGTAGCCCAGGTTGCCGGAAACGACTACCGGATCAGGATCACCAGCACCTCCAACAGCGCTTGTACGGACACCAGCGAAAACAATTTCATTATCAGCGCAGCCGGTGAATTGGTAGCACTATTCATCCACAACGGTTCGGAAGAAAGCAACAAAGTAAGCAACACTTCCGATTACGGCTACTCAACATTAAAGACCATGCTCGAGGAGGGACTGGGATTTTCATAACAAGTTCCTGGCCATGTACGACAACCGCACCCTGGTCAAAAACATATTCACCTGGCTGGCCGGGGGCACAGAACCCGCCGGCGCGACAATCACCGTGACCTCACCCAACGGCGGAGAGGACTGGGCCGCCGGTTCAACGCACAACGTTACCTGGAACTACACGGGTGACCCCGGCGCACAAGTTAAAATCGAGCTGCTTAAAGGCGACGCCGTGGATACCGTCATCTCCTCCGGCGCACCGGTTGGAACTGAAGGTGCCGGCTCCTACAGCTGGACCATTCCGAAAAACCAGGCACCCGGCGGCGACTACACGGTAAGGGTAACCAGCACGTCCGACAGTTCCTGCACCGACACCAGCGACGGCAGCTTCTCCATCACGGCCCCTTCGAACACCGTTGTCGGCTTCGACCCGTCGGAAACAACCGTCTATAAAAACCCTATCGAAGATTACAGCCCTGAATTCGTCATCAGCGTAACTATTAACGGCCTTGCCGGCGGTCAGAAAATACTCAGCTTCCATGACATGATCAAATTCGATCCCGCGCTGCTGGAAGCAGTTAAAGTGGAAATACCAACCGGCTCGCTCCTGGAACCGGTCCTTTTCTGGGACCACCAAATCGACAACCAGCACGGGGTTATCGAATTCGCCCTGGCCAGGGAGAACGTCAACTACCCGGGAAGCGGCGGTTTAGTTTACAATATAACCCTGCGTGCCAGGGGTGAAGGTACCACGGCGTTGAACCACCTGTCACCTGAACTGCGCAATGACCGGAACCTGCCTGTTCAGGTGGGTACCAGTAGCTGCACGGTGAATGTCACCAGCCTGGTGGGCGACTTTAACGCAGATGGCAACATCGACTCCGCCGACAAAGAAGTATTTAGCCTGTCCTGGAAGCATAAAGCCGGAGACACGGGCTGGGACGAAAAGGTCCCGGGCGTTCCCGGCACCCCTTACCGGCAGGCCGATATAGGCCCGGCTGCGGGCGCTCCTCCCGGTCTGGTTGTTCAGCCGGATGGTATGGTGGACTTTGAAGACCTTTCGGTTTTCGCGCTGATGTGGAACTGGAACAAGGGGCATATCAACCTGGATAAAAACCAATTAAAGCTGTTTGAAGCGGCAGGCCTCGATCACAAACGGTTTTTAATTCCCGGCAAATAAAATGAGTGGTTAATCCCTCCCCGCCACCCGGGGAGGATTTTAAAGTTCACAAGTTTGTTCAACACCCCCGTTTTCTCGCATTGCGACAAAATAGCGATAAGCACATTAATTTATCCAAAGGGGGTACTCCTTTGAGTACCCCCTTTTTTGTTTGGGTCATCATTTGCTGTTGGCTTGCATAACGCCCTGACGCGTTAAACTGTACTCATTGTTTGAATTTTTAGGGATTGTTTTTCTTCTGAACGGCATTGACCGCAAATGTAACTACCAGTTCCTCGCCTTGCAAATCATTACCTGCTGACCTGTCAAATGTAACCTTGAAGTGCAGTTGGCAATTGCCACCAAGCATACAGGGCAGATTTTTATTAAAGGCTACCGGACCGGCCAAAAACGTTGATAGCCACCCTTCAGCTATTTTTACGTCCGTCATGCTACTACCCACCATTTCCGGGTGGAATACTTCAACCCATAATTTATCGGCCATGGCTGCATTCCCGGACTGTAAATCAGCCTGCGTGCTTACCAGCCAAGCGTCCAATGTTGACGGAGCACGATTATACACGGTCAGAGTTCCCATGTAGAAATCGCCGGGCGCCCAAACACCAGTCGGGTATATGCCGGGTTGCCCGCTCGGTGTTGCACCCTGGGCTGCAGTAACATAAAACATTGGGCCCGGGACGGTGTCACCGGCATCGCGCTCGCTTGTAATAACAAGCTGCCCGGCTGTAAAACTGGTATCAGCCGGTGAAGTACTATCGGTGAACAGAGCGAACGTACCTCCCGTTACCAACGCTATTGTGCAGAGAACAACTGCTAAGGCAAGAAAAAACTTTTTCTTAATCATTTAGGGGCCTCCCCTATGAGTCCTGCAGCAGGTATGTTATGCCTGTGGCAGGATTAAATTTTATTACCAGGAGCTAGGACCAGTGCCAGCAGCATTGATATTATTCTTGGCTTGGACGGCTTTAACCGACAGGGACAGCTGGGCTGAAGCGCCCTGATAATCGTTATCGGCTTCAAGAGGCAGGCTCCAGTCGATATCCAGTGACACTGTGTCATCCTGGCTAAACCGGCCAAGAACTTGATCACTGGCATTGCTGCTATAGTTATTTGTCCCGTCGGAAATAGTAACATCCAAAGGAGTTGCGCCACTCGCAAGATCCCCATTCAGAACGGTATCCAAACCAAGCCAGGCTTCCAGGTTACCGGTATAAGCAACTTCATAAGTAAATGAACCACTATCCCCGGGAGCAATATTGTTAATATCGATAAGTGTTGTAGCGGGTTCATCAAGAGTAACGGTGCCGGCAGTAAAGGTATTATCCACATTACTGGTATCCGCGGTGAACAGCGCGAAGGTGGCGCCGCTTGCCAGGAGCGCAACCAGAGCCACAGTCATCAGACTGAGCATCAACCGTTTTTTCATTTTCATTTCCTCCTTAATAATGGGTTAAGTAAATTTTTAATTAAGTACATTCGACGTCAGGGCGTCACGAAAAACAACCTACCAATAAACTATATTCCGCAAAAAAACTGAAATCAGAATCCTTACGCCTTACTGTGCTCCCCGCTCTCACCCCCCACTTTTTTGGCCCTTTCTTCCTCTTCCAGGACCTTGTATATTTTAATTAGCTCCGACCCGGTGATCAGCAGGGCCGGAATTATGACGCACACGATGATCCCCGTGGGCTTGTGTAGGAAGTTGTTCAGGTACCCGAAGTATGGAAGTCGCCATTTGTAAATTCCTACAATTTGATCTCTCGCCACGGTGGACAGGTCCTCGGAATCGTTGGCGTCACCCTTCGTCACGTACGCCGCGGGCTTATCGTTTACTTTGACCACGCCCATGACCCGGTGGGTGATCAGCATATATTCCTTTTCCTTGGTGCGGAAGGTGATCACGTCGCCCTCACCGATTTCGTCATTCCCGGCCAGGGGCCGGACAATTATGGCGTCGCCGGTATGGATCACCGGCTCCATGGAACCGCTGAGCACGTTTAGAAGTTTATAACCGTAAATTGTCGGTATCCGGTCGTTGGAAAAACGGGCGGAAACCGTGATGCCGACCGCAGCGACAATCACCAGTACCAGAATCGCCGTAATCGTAAAATTTAAAATCTTCAAAACCAGCTTCATGCGTCAATCCTCCTTTGTAGCACTAATTGATGCACTATCCCTACAGTTAAGCAACATACAAAAAGGCAAGCCACTTATTTCGTCCTGCTGCCGCGCACGGTTAAAATGTTACCACAGGCAAAAAGGCATACCATCCATCCCGGGTATGAACTTGAGGTTTAAATAGAGTTCCTCCTTTAATCTAAATCTGTTAAAGGTATTAGTTCTCCCCCGAAAAGTTTTCCGGGATCGCGAGTTGTAGCTCGGCCTTTGATTCCGGCTTGATATCCTTGGAAAAACCGAGGAAGAAAAAGTAACCCGAGTAGCAGGCCAGTTCCACGGCCTTGAGCAAAAATCCGGGTAGTATGGGCCCCTGCAGGTAACCGTCGCACAAGACCAGGAATTTTCTCAGGCAGTTGGCATCCAGTGAACTGGCCGAGTAAAGGATAATTTTAGTCCAGCCGCACAGTTTCTTAACTTTCCCCAACGTTTCATAATCACCGGCAAAGGGTTGAGAAAGCTCGTAGACAAGCAGGTCGGGTTGCAGTACAAAAGCTTCTTCAAGTACAGCGTTCCCTTCATGCCCCACTATTTCCAGGTTTTCAGCGGAGTTTAAAATCATCGCCACCCCGCCGCAAACCACTTGACCGTTTTTTGCTACAATAACCCTGACCTTTTGCATGCGATTTCCCCCCGGCCGGAAATAAAAAAAATAGAAAACTTGATGTCTTCAATAAATAATCAAAAGATAAAAGCTGAAATAAAAAATATCTCTTTTTGATCTGTCTAACAATTGAACGATGGTATGAAAAATTTTATCCCCGGTATAAAAATGAAATAAAATAAAAAAGACCTTCACGGGCGAAGGCCTTCCAATGCAAGTGTCTTGAACCGCTTTTTTCGGATAAAACTTTTTAGTACTAGTACTTAACTGTGCACCGCCAGGTGTTCGTTCACCAGGCCAATCTTGTAGGAATATATTATAGCCTGGGCCCGGTTGTTCTGGCCCAGCTTGCGCAGGATGCTGCTGACGTGGGTCTTCACTGTGGGCTCGCTGATAAACAGCTTGGAGGCAATCTCGCGGTTGGAGTAGTTCCTGGCCATCAGCTGCAGTATTTCCATCTCCCGCCTGGTGAGGGACTCCCCGCCTCCTAGCAGCCCGTTTTTGAACTGGGCGGCAGGAATTGCCTTTTCCGTTCCGGCGCTGGACATCAACTTTTTAAAGGAACCGGGCAGGCAGAAAATCCCTGCCCGGCAGGCCAGTTCAACGGTTTTCAGCAAACACCCCCGCATAATCCCTCTTGGCACGCAGCTGTCCACGCCGTGGGCCAGCATTTCGGTAATCCCTTCGCAATGTTCATTTTCCAACAAAGCAATAATCAGGCTGCAGGGGCATTCATGTTTTAACTGGCTGATCGGCTCAAAGTATTTGGGTGTTTCCCCGGTAATATCAACCAACACCGCGTCGGGTTGAAACATAATTGATTTCTCCCTGGCTTCGCTTAACGAAAAGCTACCCAGCACTTCAAACACGCTTTCCGAAGCGAAAATAGCCGCCAAACCCCGCCTGGCGGAAGAATCCTCACTGGCAATGACTACGCAAATTTTATTCATCCCAACCGGCCTCCTCCAAAATTTTACACACTAAGCTTGTAAAATTTAAAGATAGTTTACATATCCTATCTTCGGCAACCGGTCCATCAACCCGTTCAACCGGGCGATCCTGGCTTTGCGCTCTCCTGCCCTCCGGGTGGAAAAGGATTCCACAAGCACTGCCTGCGGGTTCTAAATAATTCAGAATAATAATCCAAAGTTGCCCCCCGAAAATTTTAGTCAAACAGGTTATTACTGGTGGTAGGAGATTGCCCTTTCGGTATAGGATCGTGAAAGCGTTTGGTATTAATACTTTGAACATCTATTCACGGTTACTTTTGGAAACTCCTGCCGCGAAACTACTGTTAAAATGGGGGTTTTTGTTAATTCATGTTTATGCTTTCACAAACCCTTATACTTTCTGAACTACCGCTCAAATATTTTTAAAAAATTACTTTAAGCTTGAAAAAATAATACTTTGGTATAGCCGGTGCCGGTCAATAAAGATAGAGCCCTGTCGAATCGATACCCCACCTGATCCGGGACATGGGCGTCGGAGCCCGTGGTTACCGGCACGCCGCGTTTTCGACATTCCTGCAACAGGATTAGCCCGGGGTAGATTTCCTCCACCGGGGCTCTTAGCCCGGCGGTATTAATTTCGATGCACACACCGGATTCCGCGAATACCCAGGCGGTCTCCGCATATAGCTCGCGCAGGTCCCCCTTGGGCCGGTAGCCGAATTTTTTGATCAGGTCCGGGTGGGCCATTACGTTGAACAGCCCGCTGCGGGCGGCCTGCTGCACCAGCTTGAAATACTTGCGGTACAGTTCATCGATGTCATGGTTCTTGTATTCTTCAATATAGGCGGGGTTATCAAAGCCCCACCCGTCGATGTAATGCACGGAACCAAGCACGTAATCAAACGGGTACGCGTCCAGAACCCGCCTGGCCTCGTCCTCATACCCGGGGATAAAGTCCACTTCAATGCCCAGTTTAATGGTAATACCCCGGTAATAGGAGCGCAGCCTTTCCACTTCCGCCACGTATTCCGGCAGCCGCTCAGGCGACATGGCCAGCGAGGGATCACGCTCGTTTTCTTCCAACCAGTACATAGGAATATGGTCCGCGAAGCCGATTTCCCGCAGGCCCAGTTCCAGGGCCTTTTCCACGTACTCGTGCATCTCTCCCCCGGCGTGCCCGCAGCGGGCGGTGTGGATGTGGTAGTCGGGCAGTTGCATATAGAGTCCCTCGCTTTAACTTTCAACCTTTCAACACCTGGCACCGTTTTGAGACTTCCCGGGTCAGCCGGTAGATCCGCTCCGCCAGTTCCGGCTCCAACAGGCCCGTACCGCAGGCGGGGGTGATCATGCTCTGCCGGAGCAGCGTTTCCCGGTCCACGCCCCTCTGGGCCAGTTCGGCCCAGAGCTGTTCCAGGCGGGCCAATAGCGATCCGGCGTCCTCTTCGAAGGCCCTGTCCAGGGTGGGCACAATACCCCAGGCCATTACCCCGCCCCGTTCCAGGTAGCTTTTTAATTCGTTGACGTAGGGAATCAACGAATCCCCGAACTGGTACGCATCCAGGTTGACGATCTCCAGGTTTGATTCAAACAGCACCGACCAGTCAATGGCGTCGCAGGAATGCACCCCGGCCAGCCCGCCCGCCGAATGAATGGCCTCGAAAATGACATTCAGGTCGCCGGTGACCATTTCCCTGGTCACGGTGATGTAACTGCTGCTGCCATAGACCCTGATGCCGGGCTCGTCCACGAAGATAATTACCGGCAAACCGAATTGACCCAGTTCCGCAGCCTGCCAGCGGGCGTGCATAGCCAGAGTTTTTACCAGCATATCCCGCAGCTGGTCCTCGTAATAGGCCAGCCGCCCCCGCTCGTCCTTGAGCTGGAAGCCGATGGTCAAAGGCCCCGCCAGGTGCCCCTTCAGATAACGGGCCGCACCCGTGCCTTTTTGCCGCAGGTCCTCCATAAAAGCGTAAAAGCCCGAGGCCGATGCCGGGGGAAAAGCAAACACCTTCAGGGCTTCCGGGTCCCCCGCCTCGGCCGCCAGGTAGGTGGAGTAAAACTCGGTCAGCCGGTCGGGCCAGGCCGGGTTGTCCACCGGAAATACCACTTTGTCCCCTCTTTTTTCCAAAAGTCCCAGCCGCACCAGCGGGTCCAGGAACTGGTGCACGAAACCCTCGTCCCCGCCCCGCCGGGGCAGCTGGGGCCAGTGGGGAATCTCGGGCAGGTTTTCCCCGATCAATTCAAGGGCCGGGCCGGCTTCTGTAAACGGCATGCTGCCAATGCCGGTGGCCAGTCCACGTGGTAAAAATTTCACTTGGCACCCCTCCCAACAAGGTAATTATACCTGTGGCGGAAAAGGGTGTCAAAGTGGTGGTTGGTCGTTGGTGGTTGGTCGTTGGTCGTCAGTGGTCGGAAAGACGATTATTACCCTTGGAATGAACAAGGGCGACGGAAGCACCCTTGATCAGCGATCCGGGTGTGATTTTTCAATATCTGTTTACCGGATACCCAATTTTTGCTTAATTTCTTCCACCGCCCCGGCTGCCGCCAGTTCGCCCCGGCGGATGCAGTATTCGATTTTTTCAAAATCCCAGGGGCTCATCTTGATCACTGGCCTGATCACCACGTCGGCATAGCGTTCCAGCTTGAGGTTGATACCCTCGGAGATTACCAGCTCAAAGCTCTGGGTCAACATGTCGATGATATTGTCGATCCGGTGCCGCTGGACGCCGTCATAGCCGGCATCCACCGCAATGACAAAATCGGCCCCCATCCTCCGCAGCACGTAGCACGGAACATTATCGCGAACCCCGCCGTCCACCAGGATGCGGTCATCCAGCCGCACCGGCTCGAAAATGCCGGGCACGGCAATGCTGGCCCTAACCGCTTTCGCCACCGGCACATTTGTAACAAAGCTATCCTCCGGCGGCAGCACCGTGCGCGTGGATGGGACGTCTCCTGAAAAGATAACCAGCGTGCCATCCCGGGCATCCACCGCGGTTATGCCCAGCGGCACTTTAGTTTCACTGAAAAGCCGGTCTTGCCCCACCAGCTTTTCCAGCAGCGCCTCCAGTTTTTTACCCTTCATCAGGCCCAACCGGCGGCGCGGGATACTGGGCAGGGGTAACATGCTTGCAACAATTTCCTTAATAATCAAACCAACAAGCGAAGACCCGTAATCAAATATGTCCCGGGGGCGCAGCCCGGCGGCTATTTCCTCCATCCGCTCCGGGCTGTAACCCGAAGCGTAAAGCGCCGCCACGATGCTGCCGGAGCTGGTGCCCGCCACCATATGCACCGGAATGCCCGACTTCAAAAATACCTTTAACACCCCGATATGAGCCATGCCCCGCATGACCCCGCCGCCCAGGGCCAGCCCCACCAGCGGCTTGGCAGTCATAAAAAAACCACCGCCTGTGTTTCATGGTACTACCATAGTATGAAACCCGGGCGGTGGATGTGATACTACTCTTTTTTCTTCAACCGTTCCAGTTCCTCCTCCAGTTCCTCCAGCCGGTTGATCATTGCGGGTTTAACCGAATGAGCCGGCAGCCTTCTCTTCAGGTCCGCGATTATTTCCTCCAATTCCCTGATTCTTTTTTCCCGCTCGTCCACGTCCCCAGCTCCCTTTCCAGGCAAAAAGCAAATTCTACTTCTTTTCTTTCCCGGCCGCGCATTCCCGGCACCGGCCGAAAACTTTCAACTCGTGGTCGACAACTTCAAAATCATAGGCGCGAGTCACCCGCTCTTCCAGGTCCTCCAACAGGTCCTCGTTCATTTCGATGATCTTCCCGCATTTTTCGCAAATCAGGTGGTGGTGCCTGTGCCCGTCCGCGCTCTCGGATCCGAATTCGTAACGTTTTCTGCCGTCTCCGAAATCCATGCTATGAATAATATCAAAGCTGGTAAACAGCTCCAGCGTTCGATACACAGTGGCCAAGCCCACGTCGGGCGCCTTTTGTTTCACCAGGTTGTATACTTCTTCGGCGCTGAGGTGCTTATCCTTGTTTTCCAGCAGCACCCGTAATACTTGTTCCCGCTTGGGGGTCATCTTGTACTCGTTGGAGCGCAGTTTTTCCTCAACTTCCCCGATTACCCTGCGCATTTTAAAACCACCACCAAAAGATTCTTATTAAAACCAGTATATATAATAGTCATTTGTTCTGTCAATATGAACGTATGTCAATAACGTGTTATGCCCATTTTACTACATATTTTAACATTATATGGTAACAATCGCCTGGTACGAAGAATAGTCTATAGTGAATATTTAATTGGGGAGGTATAAAAACCATGTCACACCATTACTGGCTGGAAAGTGTTAAAAAAGCCATGGACATGGAACTGCGCGAAATTGCTCTTATGACCCAATTGGCCCAACAGCTTCCATCACACGGAATGCGTATGCGGGTAATTGAAAAAATTGCGGAAGAAGCCTTTGAAGCCAACTTTTGGAACTGCATTCACGCCTGTTTTGACGGATATTATGCCCCCGGTTATTGCGGCGTCGATACTAAAGATGCTGAAAAATAACAAAGTGATCTGGAATATAATATAAACACGTTTCCTTGAATAATATAAGGAGGTTGTCTTATGAGCTGGCATTATTTAGTTAACCAAATTATCCAGCATGAAAAACAGGAAATTGCTTTATACCAGCAAATCGCCGCGGGTGCCCCCACCCAATCTCTGCGGAATATGATCATGGAGATGGTCGAGCACGAACGGCGGGAACTTCACTTCTGGCATGAATTACTGCAAAGCGGCGGTTACATGCCCGGCGGAGGTTATATGCCCGGTGGTGACATGCCCGGCGGTGGTTACTCTGACGAAGGTTATATGCCCGGCGGCGGTTTCATGCCCTACGACAAAAAAGACGATAAAAAAGAACCGGAGAAAAAGTAACAAACTCCACAGCTACAGGCGATCCGGTGGTTTTCTGGAGCGAACTGAGCATTGGGTGCGGTGCTTAGCCCGTCATAGCCCCAGAGCTTGACCCTGAAAGGGCGTAAAGTATTGCTCTGACAGGGCTTTGTAAGCGTTAACAAACAGTAACTTTAACCACTACGAAGATAATTGCGAAGAGAGCGATTGATACCACCTGATCGCCAGATACAAGTACCGGTTTTTGCAGCGAAATCAAATGATAAGCAATAATACCCGGCTGAGCCGGGTTAATTTTTTGTTCTATTTACCCTCTTTTTTCCCGAGCCCGCCCGCCCCAAAAATAAAAATTTTCTGTACCTTTTAACACCCGTAACCCGTCCCGTTCTACGATTACCCCGCGGCCCCGTTCCCAAACCCGTTTTTCCGGCCCGTCCTGGTAATAATCCCCCATGCTCCATCCGGTACGGTTTTAATTAGACCGGGCTTGACCCCGGAAGCGCCGGGCATATCCCCGGGGTTTCAACATACAAACATTATATAGGGAAAATAAGGAGGGACAGTTGATTGGCAATTATCCTTGGGGCGCTGGCCGGCCTTTACATGCTGCTGCGGGGCATGCAGGTGATGAAAGGGGGCCTGGAAAACCTTTCCCGGGCAAAAATGCGCCGGGTCCTGGCCACCATGACGGCAACACCGGTAACGGCGGCCCTTTCGGGCATGCTGCTGACCATGCTGGCCCAGAGCAGCACCGCCATTTCAGTACTGGCCATCGGTTTTGTTAACGCCGGGTTGCTTAACCTGGTGCAGGCCATCGGCATCCTGCTGGGAGCCAACGTCGGCACCTGCGTTACGGTACAGTTAATCTCCTTCAACCTGTACAGGCTGGCCCTGCCCGCGGCCACGGCCGGCGCCGCCCTGTGGCTGCTTGGGCGGAACAGCCCGTACGGCCAGGCCGGGCGGGCGCTATTCGGTTTCGGGGTGGTTTTCGCAGGCCTCTGGTTGATGGCTTCAGCACTGGTCCCGCTTCAGCAGGCGCCGTGGTTAACCGAAACGCTGGTTTCATTGGGGCAAAGCCCGGTGTTGGCGGTGCTGGCCGGCGCGCTGGCATCCGCCCTGCTGCACAGCAGTGCCGCCGCCACGGGCATAGTGATGCTGCTTACAAACCAGCAGCTGATTTCCCTGCCCACCGCCGTGGCCCTGGTGCTGGGCAATAATATCGGCACCTGCTTCACAGCCGTGCTGGCCAGTTTAAGCGGTTCCAGGGCGGGAAAACAGGTAGCCGCAGCCCACGTGCTGTTGAACTTGCTGGGCGCGCTGCTGTTCCTGCCGCTGCTGGAACCGTTCTCGGCGCTGGTGGAGTACACCGCCGGTAGTATACCCCGCCAGGTTGCCAATGCCCACACGCTGTTCAATATTATCAGCAGCCTGGTGGTACTGCCCGTAATATATCCCTTTACCGCACTGGTCAGGCTGATCGTGCCGGACGATAGGAGGTAAATTTTTCCAGGTGACAGGCACCTTGCACCCCGGTTGAGGGTTGGAGTATAATTATCCAATAGAGGAATTAATTGATAGAAAACATTTGTATACTAAACTATTTCTACCACCCGCCGGACCCGCATTAGTGACATGCGTAAGCGGCATGATTGAAAGTTGTAAATGAAAGGGGAATCGCTTTGAGCGAAGAAATCTTAAAAGAAATCCTTAGTCAAATAAGCTCTCTGAACCAGCAATTCAATATACTAAACCAAAAATTTACCGGTCTTGATGAAAAAGTTTCTAGCCTTGATCAAAAAGTCTCTGACCTTGACCGAAAAGTCTCTGACCTTGACCGAAAAGTCTCTGATCTTGACCGAAAAGTCTCTGATCTTGACCGAAAAGTCTCTGATCTTGACCGAAAAGTCTCTGATCTTGACCGAAAAGTCTCTGACCTTGACATGAGGGTTCAAAGCCTGGAGGCGGGCCAAAAGGAGCTGTATGACCTGGTTAAGGCGCTTGAACACCGCACGGAAGAAAACTCCGCAAGGCTGATCTCCATGGAAGAAAAAATCGTGTATTTGGAAGGTCATGCGGCCAAAAGCGACCAGCGGCATGCCGAAGTGATCCAAAGAATCGCGGCATTGGAAGATGCCGCGGCTAAAAATGATCAGTGGCACGCCGAGGTTATGGAAAAGCTGGCCGACATGGATGAAAAGCTAGACTACCTCATGTTGAAAGTAGCAAAACATGATGCCAAATTTCTCGCCTTAAAGAAAATAACAAGTTAAAGACTACCACCCAATGCAAGCTTTTATTATCACCATGGCCATTTAATAAAAAAGGGAATGCTGTTAGTACCAGCGTTCCCTTCTTCTCATATATACAACCCGGTTTGCAGCCTTGCGCCGGCGCCGCGCCGTCAACAAGCGCGCCGCGCCCAGCGCGGCAAACACCACTCCAAGCCGGAACCACCAGTAGGTGGTAACTTTGCGGGGCACGGGGCGAACCGTTACAAGGGGCACCCGGCCCAGCACCTCGCCGTTGGCTTCCAGCACCAGGTCGCCCAGCCGTTCCCCGGCCTCCAGCGGGGCGACTGCTTCCTGTTTTAATTCCACCCGGCGCTCCACTTGCGGCTCTTCCCCGGCGGGGAAGTTATAATAAAGGTAGCCGGCCGTCTCCAGCACGGCCCGTTCCGTCCCGTACCGGACCCCGGCGTCGGTAATGATCTCCCCGGGGCGGATGAGTTCCAACCGGGTGAATTGATTAAACCCGTAATCCAGCAGCATAGCGGCGTCGGTCCACAAGTTGGCGCCCTGGCTCTTCAGCACCACGGCAATCAATTCCCGGCCCTGTCGCTCCGCCGAGGCCACCAGGCACTGCCCGGCCTCCGAGGTGTAGCCCGTTTTAACGCCGTTGGCTCCTTTATAGCCGTAGTAATTGTGCCACAACAGCCTGTTTTGGTTAAAAAAATCCTCCTGTACCGGCCCGTATACCCGCTCCAGTTCTTCAACCCGCTGTAGTACATCCGGATCCATGTTTTTTTTGCGTTCCACCTTGTAACTCCCGGTTTGCACAATCCGCCGGAACTTGGCGTTTTGCATGGCCTCCCGGGCGATCAGCGCCAAGTCGCGGGCGGTGGTATAATGGTTTTCGTCGGGCATGCCGTGCGGGTTTACGAAATGGGTGTTCCGCGCCCCGATTTGCCTGGCCCGGGCGTTCATTAATTTGGCGAATCCCTCCACCGAACCGCCCACGTGCTCGGCAATGGCCACCGCGGCGTCGTTGGCGGAGTTAAGCATCATGATATACAGCAGGTCTTCCATCTTGATTTGTTCGCCCGGCTGCAGGCCGACGCGCGTGCCTCCCACCTCCGCCGCCCGCTTGCTTACCTTGACCATTTCGCCCGGCGACGATTTTTCCAGTGCCACCAGGGCGGTAATAATCTTGGTGGTGCTGGCCGGGTACATTCTTTTACCGGCATTTTTGGCAAACAGCACTTGGCCGGTTTGCGCATCCATAAGCAGCGCCGCTTCCCCCACCGGGTCCGGGGCGGCGGGCGCGGCGATCGCCGGAGTTATGTTCAGAGCCAGTACAAACATGATAATTGTAAATAAAGCAACCTTTCTAATCAAAACTTTCCTCCAGCCTGGTCAATTTCAAACCCCCGTAATTTTACCACATTTTTTGTCCTTAACCAACCCCCCGGCGCCACCGGGATAGGGCGACGACGGTGGAAAGGGCGGCAGCCACCGCCAGGGCGGTAAGCGGCAGCGCCAATGCCGCGTTGAAATCCTGGATCAAGTAAACCAGGTGGGCCAGAAGCCCCCCGCCCAAGAAGGCCAGGGCCAGGATCAACAGCCACATAGCCGCCCCCTCGCGCCAGCCCCTTTCCTTGAAAATCACCAGCGTTGTGGCAATGCAAGGTACAAACATGGTCAGGGTCACCAGGGCCACGAACTTTTGCAGGGGCTCCATGGGAACGGCCATAACCCCGGCGGTACCGAAGTCCCGGCGGATAAAGCCCATGATGAAGGCACTGGCGGTTTCACCGGGCAAGAGCAGCCACCCTGTGGTCAGGGGCTGCATCAGCCGCTGAATTGCGTCCATCGCCCCGGTGACCCGCAGCAGGCTGAGCAAAAACGCCCCGCCCAGGAAAATGGGAAACGCTTCCTTGATAAAACCAAAGGTCCTGGTCCAGGTCTTGAGCAGCACATTGTCCGGCCTGGGCACCCGCATGGTGGGCAGGTCCAGCCAGAGGGGGACGGTGTAGCCGGGCAGCACCCGGTCAAGCACGGTGCCCGCTCCCACCATGATGCTTAAAATAATCAAACCGTATAAAAACATGTACCCCGGACCCAGCGACCCCAGGATGGCCGCCACGAAAGCCAGCTGGGCCGAACAGGGCACCGAAAGGGCCAGCAGGAAAATAGCAATGCGGCGCTCCCGGTCGGTGGCCAGGACCCTGGTGGTGATGGCGGCCATGGTCACGCAGCCGAACCCAAGCACCAGCGGTATGATCGCCTGGCCGTTCAGCCCCAGGTAACCCATCACCCGGTCCATCAAGATGGCGATCCGGGGCAGGTACCCCGAATCCTCCAGTAATGAAAGCACCAGGTAAAATCCCGCCACCAGGGGCATCAAAAGCCCAAACAGGTAAGTTACGGCCATGGTCAAGAGGCCGAACTGCCCGGCCAGGATCACCCCCAACGGGGAATGCAGGTCAATGATGCGGCCAAGCCCGGCGCGTACCAGGGGCTCGTAATATTCCCGCATGATCATGCCCTCGGTGATACCCACAACGGTTTGGGCAAAAAAGACGCCAACCAGTTCATAAATCAACCATAAAGTCATCAACAACACCGGTATCCCCGTTGCAGGGTGAATGAGCAAGCGCCCCAGCCGGACGGCGAATCCCGCATCCGTGCCCAGCTCCCGCAGCACGCCCGCGGCTATTTCATTGGCCCGGCGGCGCCGGGCCGCGTAAATTTTTTCCCGGTCCTGCCCGGGCGCCAGGCCATTTCCGGCGGCCACATCCGGGTCCCCTTCCAGCAACAGTAGCGCTTCCCTGCGGGGTAGGCCGGGGTATCGCCCCAGTAATTCCTTAACCGGGGGATCGCTGCGTCCCGGGCGGGCTTCCGCCATTCTTTCCTTTAGCCGGTCAATGCCGTTTCCGGTAACCGCCACCACGGGCACAACGGGAACACCGAGCCGGCGCTCCAGCTCACCCGCGTCCGCCTCAAGCCCGCGGGACCGCAGTTCGTCCACCATATTCAGAGCCACCACCATGGGCACTCCGGCATCAGCCAGCTGGCAGGTGAGGAACAGGTCGCGTTCCAGATGCACCGCGTCCACCACGTTGATCACAAGGTCCGCGGTCAACACCTCGTCCCGGACGTGCGCCTCCTCGTCATTCAGCGAAGATAAACCGTACACCCCGGGGGTGTCCACCAGAAAATCGCGCCCCCACCTGGCGCAGTAAAACTCCACGGTGGTACCGGGGAAATTGGAGACATCCACATAGTGGCCGGTGAGCCGGTGAAAGACAACTGATTTTCCCACGTTCGGGTTGCCCACCAGTACAATTTTCTTTTGCCCGTCTCCAGTCATTTTTTCTATTTCCATAAATTTTCACCATGCACTTAACCACCACCTGCTAAAGCAGGTGGGATTGGTATCGAATGAAAGTTCTTCCGCTCTCTTCGCAATTATCCTCGTAATGATGCCGCTTGCGGCATGCGTGTCCAAATAAAAAAACCCGGTCTGTCCGGGACATTGCTTATTCACGTAAAGAAGCGCCGGCGGCTGAGATAACGCCTGCTGTTCAACACGGTTCACTTTTCAGCGGGGCGGATACCGCCCTCACCTCTCCCGCCCGGGTTAACACCTCTACGCAGATATTGCGGGCCAAAGCCCTGCCGATTGCCAGTTCCTGCCTGTGCTTGCCCAGCACCACCGGGCCGGCCGGAATCACCTCGGAACAGGTTAATACCGATCCCTCGTCAATACCCATGCGCAGGGCTTGTTCTTTTATCCGGGGGTCGGAGATGGATAATATTTTAACTAAATCGCCTCTTTTTACCTGATCCAGCTTCATGGCGGCGTCTCCCATTAAATGATAAAGAAAACCGTTCTCATTTATATTATATTTTTCATGGACATCCCGGTCAACAATTATCCGCCGAACTGATAAAAAAAAATAACCGTGAAAAAATATAAGCAAAAGGAGGGTTGATCAAATGGCCAATATCGATACCAAGGGTATGGAAGTGGCTCAATTGAGCGATGAACAGTTAAAGCGCCTTATCAGCGCGGAGAAGGAAATCAACAACACGGGAGCCGGCCAGGAAGTGTACCTGCTGGCTGTTTCCCGCCACCCGGGCAAGTAAACCGGCCCGGTTTCAAACGTACCGGTACGGGGCCGCCGATAACGGCCCCGTAACCAATATTGTTTTCTAAAACCAGGAGATTCATGACAGACAATTACCCCGTTTTCTCCCCGGCTTTCCCAAGGTACTTGCCTTCAATAATCTGAATAAAAATTTCCGTTAGCCCGGGATCAAACTGTTTGCCCTTGTTTGCACGCAGCTCATTCAGCGCTTCGTTGATTGTAAGGCTTTTTTTGTAAGGCCTTTGCGAAATCATCGCATCAAAGCTGTCGGCGATGGCGATTATACGCGCTCCCAGCGGAATATCCTCACCGGCCAGGCCGTCCGGATACCCGCTGCCGTCATATCTTTCATGGTGGTGTAAAATCCATGGTATAATTTTTTGGAACCGGGGAAAAGAGACGAGCATGTTGCTTCCCCACCTGGGGTGCTGTTTGATTATATTCCATTCCCGCTGGTCCAGCTTCCCGTTTTTTAACAGAATTTCGCCCGGAATTTCCAGCTTTCCCAAATCATGCAGAAAAGCGGCTATTTTAATGTTCTTTATCTCCTCGACCGGCAGGTGCAACTGTTGGGCGATCAATTCCGCATATTCCGAAACCTTTTCCGAGTGGGCATAGGTATACCGGTCTTTGTTATTAATAACTGTTAAAAGCGTGTTCAGCACCTGAAGCAAGTCTTCATCGGAATTTCGCAATTGCCTTTGAAACTCTTCAATGGCGGAAAAGTAAAGCTGAACCTGGTTCTTTGAATTGCGCTTGGCATGATACATGGCCTCATCGGCCAGCCTGACCAGTTCATGGGCGCTGTTAGCATGGTCGGGGAACAAGGCGATGCCGATGCTCACCGTCAAGCGCCCCCCGGGCAGCAAGTCCCTGTTGGGGAAAGCATGTTCCGTTATTTGCCGGCGCAGCCTTTCGGCCACCTGTACGGCCATTTTATAACCGGTATCCGGCAAAATAATGCCGAATTCGTCTCCCCCGTACCTCCCCACTATATCGCTGGAGCGGGTATTATCAAGCAGCACCCGGGCAAATTCCTTCAACAGCTCATCGCCGGCGGGATGACCGAAATTATCGTTGTAATACTTGAAGTTATCTATATCGAGCAGAATAAAAGCCAGCGGCTTGTTTTGTTCCCCGCATTTTTTCAGTTCGCTGCTCAACCTTTTTTGCAGGTAGCAGTGATTATACAGCCCGGTCAGGCCGTCCCGCAGTGTCATTTCGTAGAGTTTTTCTTCAATGACCTTGCGCTGGCTGATATCCCTGGCGATCAGCAGCACACCGGTGGGCTTTTTGTCCGTCAGGGGTAAACAATCTATGTTCAACACCATTTCCCACCCGTCCGGGGCGGTGTAAAACATTTCCTGGTTGCATTTACCTTTTCCGCTGCTCATCACGTCCTGTACCGGGGGGATGAACCTGACGGTTGACCCGGTGCTTTCACCCGTAAATACATCCTTGTAATTCTTTCCCAGCACCAGGGACCGGTCGATTTCAAACAGTTCCTCCGCCACCCTGTTGAAGGAGGTGATTTTACCGTTGCTTTCAATGGTGATCACGGCGTTCCTGGTGGTGTTCAGGATAGCCCGGCGATTGGTATGCTCCCTGAAAAATCTGCGCCAGGTCAGTAAACTGGCGGTAATGCCCGTGATGATGCCCACCCCTGTAAACAATATGCCCATCCCGGCGGCAAAACGGCTTTTGGCGATGGCCGCGGCAATTATCGCCCTGGTATCGGCCACGCGCATATCTTGAATCTCCTTTGCCGATCGCGCCATGCTTTCTTCCAGCCTTACGAGTTCTTGCCGCAGTTCCAACGGTAATTCCGCTCCCCGGCGCACCAGGGGGACGACCTTTTCCTCGCACAGCCGGTTGTACCTGTCATGCAGCGACTTGATATTCCCGGCCAGCGGCTTTCTGGAATCCCTGATCACTTCAATCAATTGTTCTTCCAGCCGGGAGTTTGTCCGGGCCAGCTGCCTGAACCGGTCCAGGCTCCCGGGGTCCCCGGTGGCGATATACTTGTTCAGGGATTGAAACTGCAGCAGAATATTCTCATATATTTGAGTAATGTTGGTAATTTTGTCTTGCTGCCGCGAGATGATGTTGGTATTGTTGCTGATCTGCACCAGCCAGAGCACAACGCAGCCCGCCATAACCAGCGTCCCCAACAGGATCGACGTAAAAGCCAGCAGCATTTTTTTATCCGCATGAAGGTTCAAAGGATTACCCCCCGTTAAACTTGTTGACTCCCATCAACAACCCGAAATGGTTCCGCACCAACCGGCTTATTTTTTCGATTTCCTTGTTCACCAGCAATACCTCGTCCGGGTGTTCGATCTTGTAAAAAAAATTCAATCAATCCTTTGATCAATATAAACTTCATTTTTTAAAATTTAAAAATTATAAAAATATTTTTCGTACAATTTTATGGTAATGATAAATATATGTTAATATTGCCAATTGATCAATTTATAATCCTATTGTTATAAATTTAAATGGGACGGGGGCCGGGCCATTTTGTGGAATGACCCGATCCCCGGTCATATTCCCGAATAACTGTTCTATTCCTCCACTTTAAACCCGGCTGCGGCCTGCTGCAGTTCCACCGCGATGCGGGCAAGCTCCTGGGCGGCGACTGATACCTGCTGGACGGTGGAGGAAATTTGCTGCTGGGCCGCCGCTAATTGCTGCGTCCCCTCGTTGACCTGTTCGGCGCCGGCCGCCAGGTCCCTGATCATCGCCGTATTGTTGCCGATGGCCTCGATAATCTCATCCAGCGCCGCCCCGGCGCTGCCGGCCAGCCGGACCCCCTCGTTCACCACGGCCAGGCCTTGATCCATCGCCGCCACCGCCTCGCCGACACCCGCCTGGATCTGCTCCACCAGCCCGGTTATTTCTCCGGCGGCCTTTCCGGATTGCTCGGCCAGTTTGCGCACTTCCTCGGCCACCACGGCAAATCCCCGCCCGTGCTCCCCGGCCCTGGCCGCCTCAATGGCCGCGTTCAGCGCCAGCAGGTTGGTCTGTTCCGCGATGCCGGTGATGGTGTTGATGATCTGCCCGATCTGACCGGAGCGGCGGCCCAGTTCATGTACCGCCCGGGATATAATGCCGGTGTTTTCCGCGATGGCATTGATCTTTTCCAGCGCCTGCTGCACGGCCCGGCTGCCCTCGCCGGCCGTTTCCAGCATCCGCACCGACTCTTTTTCGGCCGACCGGCTGTTCTCGGCGCTCCGGGCGGTGGTGGCCGCCACCTGGCTGGTGGTGCCGGCCAGTTCCTCCACCGTGGCGCTGACCTCCTGCCCGGATGCGGCCAGTTCCTGGCTGTGGGAAGATAATTTTATCGAGCTGTCCTGCAGCCTGGCCACAATGCCCCGCAGGCCGGCCACCATCTGGTTGAAAGCCGCGCCCAGCTCACCGATTTCATCGGAGCTCCGCACGCCGGCCTGTTTGGTCAGGTCGCCCTTCGCCACCTGCCTGACATTGTCCAGCAGAACCTTAACGGGCCTGACGGTACGCTGCGCAAAGAAAATTGACAGCGCCAGGCCGGCCAGCACCGCAACAACACCCAGAACCAGGTTATACCTGCGCATCGCGTAAACCGGGTTTAAAAAATCATCCACGGGGGAAGTCAAAACAATGGACCAGCCCATACCCCCGTAATTGCCCCAGCCGTCCAGGGGCGCGTAAGCGACGTATTTATCTACATTTTCATAAACATACCGCGCGAACCCGCTCTCGCCGCGGATCATTTTTTCCCCGGCGGCTTTCAGCTCGTCAATGCCCATTTCCAAAATATTGTCTTTGAGCACCATTTCCCTGTCAGGGTGGGCCATCAGCACCCCCTTGCTATTAACCAGGTAGGCATACCCCTTTTTGCCCTCCTGCTGCTGCATGGCGGCAAATTCGTCCACCATGGCCCAGATGGTATTTTCCAGGAGCAAGCGGCTGGTGATCACCCCGGTGATGTTGCCGCCGGCGTCCCGTACGGGGCAGGCAAAGTTCAACACCGGCTTTTGCAGGTCCACGGACATCCGCACGTCGGATATGTACAGTTTTCCCTGCATGGCGGTCTTAAACCATTCCATGTCACGCTTGGATGTCCCCGTATTGCCATCACTGTCGGCGATCTGCAAGCCGTTTGCATCCGTCAAGGAAATGGAGGCGTAACAACCGTATTCCTGTTTGAAATCCTTTAACACCGCCGATTTTTCCGCCCCGGACACATCCATGCTCACCAGCTTGGGGTGTTTGGCCATGACCGCAATATCCTTGCTGCGCTCGTAAATATATTTGTCGATCATATCGGAATAAATTCTGGCATCGGTCAACAGCCTCTCCCTGGTGTAATCCACAAGCATGGCGCGGGATTTGTTGTACGACAGGTAACCAATTGAACAAACGACTATAAGGATTAAGGAAGTAGTAACTATAGCCAGCTTTGTTTTAATGCTCGACCGCATAAAAATGGGCATAAATCCTTAGCCGTTTATGCCCGGTTCACCACCTTTCCTTAAAATTTAAATAGTGACATATATCACAAAGTATGTTTAAATAAATTCTACATTTTCACCAATAATTTGTCAACCAACTGTTTTTTATCATCCTGTTTGACATCTACGGAACACATCGAGGGGTATAAAGTAGCGCCACAAAAATAATCCTTTGTACACAGGTTTAACCCGTCTTAACCCGCGGGCATCACCAGGCCGGCTTCTGGGATCACCAGCGCGCCAAAGTCCGGGCCGTGCTTGCCGGCCACCAGTTTCAGCGCGGCGGCAAAACTTTCCGCCGGCGTCATAAAGAAATTGCGCACCGCTGGTTCGGGCATGGAGGATACCAGCACCACCGTAACTTTCCGCACGAGGTCCGCCAACAGGTGCGCCTTGTGCCCGCCCAGCACGAATCCCTTTTGCAACCTCGCGGTCATTTCGGCGGGCGTGCCGGCTTCCAGGGCCCACTTTTCCAGCACGGCGTTGCCCGCACCCTCGGGGCATTCCGCGCAAACCACCAGGGTGCCCCCGTCTTTTAGCAGTTTCGCCGCATTGCGCATGGGCTTGATGGCCTGGTACAGGTTGAGGTCGCGGGGATAGCCGCCGGCGCTGGTGAAAGCCGCGTCGGCCTTGATCCCGCTTGGCACGCTTACCGCTTTCCGGCAAAAGTCAACCCCCGCCAGCCAGGCTTTTTCGGGATCGCCGGCAACAACACGCACGGGCCGGTTACCGGCGCCGGCCACCACGTTCAATAAAAAGCCCGGTTTTACCGCCCGCAGCGCCTCCATCATCACCCGGTGCACGGGGTTGCCCTCCAGCCTGCCCGCCCCGGTGCCCCCCGCCATCATCAGAGCATGGTTGGCCGCCACGGCCCCGGCCCCCGCCACCCCCGGCAAGATCGACTTGCGGCCGCCGGAAAAACCCGCCAGTTCGTGGGGGGCGATCATACCGGTTAGAATGACCAGATCGGCCCCGGCCACCAGCGCGTTAACCTCCAGCGGACACCCGTTGCCGAGCACTCCCAGGCGAACCAGGTTGCCCGCGCTGTCGTGGTTGACAACCCTGTGCGCGCGGGCAACCGGGCCCAGCCAGCGCAGGTTTTCCTCCCCGGTATTGCCCCGGTGCGCGCCGGTGGCGACCACCAGGGTGATTGCACCGGCGTCCACCCCGGACCGGGTTAGTTCCTCCAGCAACGGGGGAAGCAAATCGCCGTATGGCGTAGGCCGCGTGTGATCGTTCACCACCACGACCACCCGTTCGGGCCGCTTATCCTTGACCAGTTCCTCCAGGGCCGGCGAGGCGATGGGGTGGCGGAGCGCCGCATCGACCAGCGCCCGGCTATCCCGGACCCGCGGAAACCGCGGCTCGATCACCGCGCTCACGTTGCGTTCGGGTATCTCCAGGTTCAAATGCCCCTTGCCGTAACGCATCTTAAATTCCATAACCCGGCTCCCCTCCGGCAGGGTGGATACGTTACCCGCCCGCGTTGTCCAAAGCGGTCAAGCACGGGAGACAAACAATCCGCGCTCGCCCGGAATGTAGTATTGCCCGGCCGGGGAGCAATCATACTCAAGAAGCAAGCCAGAGGAAAAACAACAATAAAAAAGCGCTGGCGGCAAAAAAAGTAAATTCCAGGTGCCAGGCACCTGGAATTTAAATCCAAGTGCCTGGCACCTTACACAAATTGGCGGCGGATGCGGGACAGTTCACCCTTTAGTTTGCCCGGCCCGCCTATTTTTTCAAGCAGTCCTTCCACAAATTGATACTTGTTGGGGTTTTGCATGTCGTCCATGCAATTATATACCCCTGCCCTTCTGCCCAGCTGGTAGTTGGCCTTTTCATGGGGCGCCAGGGAAAGATAGCGGTCAATGATTCCCAACAGCCTCTCCCGGTCGCCGGGCAGGGTGCCCTCCAGCTCCTGGAGCAGGTTGAGAATGTGGTCGCTGACAATCGTCGTCGTCACCCCCTGCAGCGACTCGATCAGCAGTCGCTGCTCCTCGACGATTTCATCCTCGTCCAGCGGAGTAAATTCTCCGTTTTGCATCATATCATATAATGGCGTATTTTTTAGCACCGACAACGTGCGAAAGCGAATAAAATCAGGATTGGCGGCATTGATCACGGACGCGGTTTCCAGGGCGTGCTCCCGGGAATGCTCCCTGCCGCCCAGCCCGGGCATAATGTACCAACACAGGGAAATGCCCGCGTCGCGGATTTTACGTCCCGCTTCCAGCAAATCGGCGGCGGTGATCCCCTTTTGCACCTTTTTCAATACCACATCGGCGCCGGATTCCATGCCCATGTGGATCCTGGCCAGCCCGGCTTCCCGCAATTCACGCAATTCATCGCCGGTTTTCCGGGCCGCCGTGTTGGCCCGGGCGTAGGTGGTAATCCTGTCCACAGCGGGAAAGACCTTCCGGATATGCCCGATAATCCGCACCAGGTCGGAGGTTTTCAGCACCAGGGAATTGGCGTCCTGCAAAAACACGGTTTTTCCGCCGTAATAAAGCCAGGCGGCCACGTGGTAATAAAGATGACCGTAACGGGCGCCCGCCTCCCGGACCACCTCGGCGTTCACCCGCCCTCCGAAGCCTTTTTCCCAGGCAAGTTGCACCACCCGGTCCGCAATCCGCCGGGCGGTGTCCACGTCCCGGAGCACATCCTCGACGGGCCGGCGGCTGAACTGTTCGCCTTTGTAGGTGCTGCAAAAAGCGCACTTGTTCCAGGGGCAATTCCGGGTCACCCTGATCAGCAGGCTGGCGGCCTCGCTGGGCGGCCTGATGGGGCCCTGCTCTATAAACATAAAATCCCCCCAAAAATTCTTTTATTTTAAATTTTATCACAACAGTTAAGCGGTGAAGCAGTTTGTAGCTCATCTATCCCAAGAATCATGACCCCTTGGGGCCGGAGCGCCTGGTACAAGTTTTTGCAGCGGAATCAAAGCCAAATGCATAAAAAAAAGGGTTCTCCAACCCCATAAGCGGCTTTAACAGGCTGCCGGTTTTACCCGGCAGCCCGGTTATTTTTTATGAATGTTATTAATGGTGTTCACGCATACCTGTATCCCGATGAAAAATGCATCATGTACATCGGCCCGTCCATTTCCCAGTAGTCCTTGGGAGGCGCTGCATTTTTCCGCACAGCTTCAATGGAAAACTTCTGGGTGCTGACCACCACCGAAGCGCAATTGTTCACCTGCACCTTTTCCCCCGGCCCGATGATTTGATAATTCCCCTGGTAGTTGTCGTGCTCAAAGATGCAAATGTAGCAGTCGCCGGAGTTAATTGACGTAACGGGGCTCATGTTGTTAAAGTTCCTGATGGCCGTATTGGGAATCAGCGGGTATGAAAAAATCCCGTGCCAGATGCGAGCCCGCTTGTTGATGTTGGTATCCGTATTCCTGTAAAAGCCCTCCAGCGATTTCAAAAGTCTTTGCAATATATTAGGCACCGCCCAGCCCATGCATTTTTCCCCAGTTTGAGAGACGCTTGACATTTTATATCACCACCCGTGTTCTTAGGAATATAATACCTTTTTACAGCCAGGTGTTGAGATGTTTTCCGTTAGCATCCATTTTTTCAACCTCAACCGGCTCAAAGTTTTGGCGAATGTTTCACAACAGCCGGCTTGAGTTATTGGAAAATTACTAAAATTCATGCCACATGTTTAATTTTATTTTATATTGTCACCACGTTTATTAGCAAGTGTTTCTACGCAAGTTCCTTTTATCACTAGACAATTTTTTACTTGTGAAATACCTCTCTTGTCATTATTTTTGCGCGTTTTTGTAAACATTCCCTGGCCCACCTGCGTATAACCTTTTAGCAGATGCATTAAGTTTACAAGAAGGATTTCGATCAATAAAAATAGAATTTAACCAGATCACCGTGAATAAGAATGGAACTTGGAAAAACATTGTCCCCCAATAAGCGATTTTTTAAGCATAAACCCAAGATACCACCAACCAGTGCCCCCATATAAAAATTGGCCCCGGCACAACAAGGAGGTTTCAATATGAACTTACCTGCGAGACTTGCTGAAATAGCCAGGGTATCCCCCGGCCAGGAGGCAATAGTTTTTAAAAACAGGAGAACGACCTACGCCCAGCTGGAAAACCGGGTTAATCAGCTGGCCGACGGGCTGCAGCAATTGGGCATAAAACCGGGCGACCGGGTTCTTTTGACCATGGGCAATTGCCCCGAATTTGTGATCGCTTACTATGCCGTCATCAGGATGAAGGGTGTGGTGGTACCCGTTAGTCCGCAATACACGATCAACGAACTGGGTGTTATCATCAAGGATTGCCTGCCTGCAGCAGTGATAACTTCTCCCGAACTCAAGGAAACGCTTGCCGCGATCAACAAGGATGCCGGTACACCCCGGTGGGTCATCGTCAACAATGACAAAACGGAAGAGGAAGCTTTTCTCACTTTCGGAGAGGTGTGTGACAAGGGCACCGGTGTTTTTCCGGAAATGAAATACAGCCGGGATGATGTCGCCGTGATTTTGTACACCGCCGCCACGGCGGGTAAACCCAAGGGCGCCATGCTGACCAATTACAACCTTTACAGCAACGCGCTGACTTTTTCCCAGATGTGCCGCATGTCCCCTTCGGACCGTGCCCTCATGACGGCGCCCGTTTATCATGCGGCCGCGCAGACGTGCATCATGAACAACTCCATCGTTGCCGGGTCTACCATAGTGATCCAGGAAGGCTGGCAGGGCGCCGAGGAAACATTAAAAATCATCCAGGAGGAAAAAATCACCTTCTTTTTCGGGCCGCCCACCATGTACAGTTTTATCATCAACTGCCCCAATCTGGAAAAATACGACACCAGCTCGCTGCGCATCGCGCTGACCGGCGCCGCCTCCATGCCGCCGGATCTATATGAGGAATTTGAATCCAAGATGAACTTAACTTTAACCGAGGGTTACGGTCTGACCGAAACATCACCGGTGGTCACTTTGAATTTCATCAAAGAATCCGGAAAACCCGGTTCCATCGGCAAACCCATCCCCGGTGTCGAGGTCAAAATATTTGACTACGAAGACCGGGAGGTCCCCCAGGGGCAGGTGGGCGAAATCGTAGTTCGCGGCCCCAACGTAATGAAGGGCTACTACAACCAGGATGAAGAAACCAAGTGGGCACTGCGCAACGGGTGGTTCCATACCGGTGACCTGGCTTACTTCGACCCGGACGGAGACTTATACATCGTGGACCGCAAAAAAGAGCTGATCATTCGGGGCGGCATTAATATCAACCCCCGGGAGGTGGAAGAAGTGCTTTACGACCACCCCGACGAGTGTATTCGATAAACAATAAATCCCAAATGTAATATATAGGGAGACTTGTAATGATAAGCAAGCATAGTAAGCAAGAGCCTAAAAAAGCGCATGACAAATAGACCTTTTTAAAAACATTTTAAAA
>NZ_JADNRQ010000090.1 GCF_015594625.1 Desulfallas sp. Bu1-1
TCTACCCGGGCTGGCCTCAGCTCGCTGCCTAATTTGAATTAGGCAGTCAGTTTCATTCAGGGATTGGTGACGTCTCATCTTGATTTTCCTGAATATTCTGTTCCTTTAGGTTCTGGTCCAGTTTTTTGCAGTGAATCGCTTGGATTTTTGCAATGAGCAGCCGATGTTTTTTCTGCGGAGTTGGCAGCCGGGTTTTTTCTCCTGGGCTTTCAGGACAATAATTTGCGACCTAAAAGGTCTTTCCCAGGCCCTGCCTCCCTAATTTTCTTTCAATGTTCTAGCCCCATTTCAAAGTTTATTTTTTGATTCACATTTGGAA
>NZ_JADNRQ010000091.1 GCF_015594625.1 Desulfallas sp. Bu1-1
TGGCTGTCACCGTTATGTTGTGTTTCAATGTAATTACGCGCTATATTTTCGGGTTTTCTTTAAAATGGGCGGAGGAATTGACAAACTACACACTTATTTGGATTACATTTTTGGGTGGGGTAGTTTGTGTCCGCCAGGGCATGATGATCAGCATGGACGCCATTGTTTCACAATTTAAGGGCGCATTAAAGCGCTTCTTTACTATCGCCATTAATTTAACCGGAGTTGTTTGTTCCGTAATTTTTGCGTACTTGGGTTTATTAGCCACCGTGCATGTTCATTCAACGGCACAAGTCAGCCCGGCGATGATGATTCCC
>NZ_JADNRQ010000092.1 GCF_015594625.1 Desulfallas sp. Bu1-1
TGTCCGTGTCCAGCCGGTCTTTGCCGAAGTCCAGATCCTCCAATGCGATGGGTTTGCCTAAAACTTTGGCAATGTCCACCACCACTTTGGCCAACACGCCTGTCAGGTATGTGCGCCGGTATCCACGGCTGTAAGCAAGCTCCGGCATCTTGATATGGAGAAAACCGTTCGGTTGTATTGTCACTTGGAACTCTCCGGCAAATTTATGCAGTGCCTTCGGGTAAGGAACAGCGAATCCTTCCGGCCAGGGTTCGGGTTGGCCGAAATAATTGACGTTGGCCAAAGCTACACCGTCCGGGTTGGTGTCCATGC
>NZ_JADNRQ010000093.1 GCF_015594625.1 Desulfallas sp. Bu1-1
TGTCCGTGTCCAGCCGGTCTTTGCCGAAGTCCAGATCCTCCAATGCGATGGGTTTGCCTAAAACTTTGGCAATGTCCACCACCACTTTGGCCAACACGCCTGTCAGGTATGTGCGCCGGTATCCACGACTGTAAGCAAGCTCCGGCATCTTGATATGGAGAAAACCGTTCGGTTGTACTGTCACCTGGAACTCTCCGGCAAATTTATGCAGTGCCTTCGGGTAAGGAACAGCGAATCCTTCCGGCCAGGGTTCGGGTTGGCCGAAATAATTGACGTTGGCCAAAGCTACACCGTCCGGGTTGGTGTCCATGC
>NZ_JADNRQ010000094.1 GCF_015594625.1 Desulfallas sp. Bu1-1
TTTCACGGTCGCTGAAGCCGCATTTTTCTTTGATGATTAAAGCGCCAAGTGCCATTCGGACGGGTTTGGCCACCTGGCCACGGTTGCTGGGGAAAAGATTGGCATAGCGTTCTTCGATTTTGTCCCAGGGAATCATTTTAGCCAGTTTTACCCAGCGGTTATCGGCTCGTAATTTGCCTTCGAAGGGCAAATTGAATTCTTCGAGATAATATTGATTTTCTATTCTGCGGAACATATTTTTCCTCCAAGTGCACGGTTTTTGCAGCATTTACCGCATTTTCCATGCACTTTATTTCGACAAATATGCTCCT
>NZ_JADNRQ010000095.1 GCF_015594625.1 Desulfallas sp. Bu1-1
ATTTCTTCAAAGAAACGCTGGCTTTACTGCCCCAAAGGCTGATAGTTAAGGGAGTTCGTATGGATAAAGGGTTCTTTGATGATAAGAACTTCACCTTTTTCGAAGATAACCAGATCGAATATGTCTGTAAAGTACCTCTAAAACAGAGCATCTACAAAATTATTGCCTATCTTGATGACCAAAAAGCATGGCAGCGCCTGGATGCCAAGTATGATATGGCTGAGATAACAGTACCCCTGCCCACCTGGAAAAAGGCCAGACGGTTCGTTTTTATCCGGGAAACCGTAGAGTTGAAAAGTAACGAACCATGC
>NZ_JADNRQ010000096.1 GCF_015594625.1 Desulfallas sp. Bu1-1
AACAATATTACCGGCGTACGATATTTTTCGGCCAGGTTGAATGCTCGCACGGTTAAATAGTACATCTCTTTTACCGATGCGGGAGACAGGACTATAATTGAGTGGTCGCCGTGGGTTCCCCAGCGAGACTGCATTACGTCCGCCTGTGCCGGGCGGGTCGCCAAACCGGTGGACGGGCCTACTCGCTGCACGTCTACGATTACGCAGGGCACTTCCTGGTATATACCAACCCCGAGGTTCTCCTGCATTAGAGAAAATCCCGGTCCACTGGTGGCGGTGAATGTTTTTTGAC
>NZ_JADNRQ010000097.1 GCF_015594625.1 Desulfallas sp. Bu1-1
GGGTTTTGCATTTTGTTGGGCGCGGCGATTATGTACATGTTTACCAATCAACCTTTGGAAATAGTAGGTATTATCAAGGGCTTCATTTTGAGTATATTCGGCTCTATCAAGGGCGGGGGTGCCAGTTAAAGACCGGGTAAACGTGTGCCCGGTTTTGTTTTTTTTGGAGGTGATTTTGTGAACCAGGTGCCCATTCAATTGCTAAAGCCTCATCCCAAAAACAAAGAATACTATCCTGATACCCTGCCGGAAAATTTATGGAATGAGCTGGTTCGGGATATACGG
>NZ_JADNRQ010000098.1 GCF_015594625.1 Desulfallas sp. Bu1-1
TCGCTGCACGTCTACGATTACGCAGGGCACTTCCTGGTATATACCAACCCCGAGGTTCTCCTGCATTAGAGAAAATCCCGGTCCACTGGTGGCGGTGAATGTTTTTTGACCGGATAATGAAGCTCCTATAATTGCGGCCATGCTGGCGATTTCGTCTTCCATCTGGATATATACCCCGCCATACCCGGGTAATTCCCGGGCGCAAACTTCTGCAATCTCAGATGATGGTGTTATGGGATAGCCGGCAAAAAATCTTGCCCCGGCGTCAATTGCTCCCCA
>NZ_JADNRQ010000099.1 GCF_015594625.1 Desulfallas sp. Bu1-1
CCACCCCCCGGCCGGGCAGGGAGTTTTGCCGGTATTACAACGGGGGGAAATGCCTGTACTGCGTCACAAACTGCCCCACGGGGGCGCTACAAGTTGACGGGTTGGACAAGCAAACCTGTTACCGGCGCTTGCTGGAAGTGGCCGGCCAATTTACCGACCTGGGACTGTGCGATGTTTGCAGCAAGTGTGCTTTGGGACCGTGCGCCACGGGTCCCGCTTAATGATTGGCGGGAATCAAGCCGGATTCCGGTAGTGCCGGTTTAACTCGGAGGC
>NZ_JADNRQ010000009.1 GCF_015594625.1 Desulfallas sp. Bu1-1
GTCGCTATAGCCTGCTCCCGGGGGTAGGCAAACCCAATCCAGAAAGGAGCGAAAACCTGGTCATGGGGAGGCCGGGTTCACAAAAACTAACAGCTTGTTAGGTATTGTGAGCTTTTTTGAACCAGGTTACGATCATGATATTAACCACCACACCTTCGGTTGAAGGAAAAAAGATAGAAAACTATCTCGGCGTGGTGTGCGGGGAAGCCATCATGGGCGCCAACGTCATTCGGGACGTATTTGCCGCCATCACGGACATCGTAGGGGGCAGGTCGGGCGCGTATGAAGCCAAGCTGGCCCAGGCCAGGGAAATCGCCCTGGAGGAAATGTCGGCCAAAGCGCAGCGTCTGGGCGCCAACGCCATAGTAGGTATAGATATCGATTACGAAGTGGTGCGGGAAGGCATGCTCATGGTTACCGCCAGCGGAACCGCAGTGAAACTGGTTTAATGCGAGGTGGCCCAAAAATGCCCGGTAGAGTGCTGCTCATCGTCGATATGCTCAATGATTTCATCCGGGAAAACGGTAGTCTTTATTGTGGGCCGAGCGCGGCCCGGATCATTGAAAATGTTGCCGCCGTAGCGAAAGAATTTGCCGACAATAATGAACCAATTATTTTCATCATGGATGCCCATGAGCCCGATGACCTGGAGTTTACCCGTTTTCCCAGGCATTGCGTCAAGGGATCGTCCGGTGCGGATATCATCAACGAGCTTGCTTCTGTGGCAGTCCACGGGAAAAACGTTGAAAAAGTTACCAAGAACCGGTACAGCGGTTTTTTTAAGACCAATCTGGAGGAATTATTACAGAGATTCAACCCGGATGAAATCCACGTTGTCGGGGTTTGCACGAACATCTGTGTGTTATATACCGTAGAGGAACTTTGCAACCGCGACTATAAGGTAATCGTGCACCGGGACGGCGTCGCAAGCTTTGATGACCAAGCGCATGACTGGGCATTAAAGCAAATGGAAACCGTACTGGGGGCCGTAATTGTCTAACCGGAGGGGTTTTACTGACTATCACGTTCACCCCGGGTATTCCATTGACGCCGCGCCGGTAAGTATTGACGAATACTGTATTAAAGCCATTGAACTGCAACTGGCTGAAATATGTTTCACCCCCCACTTGGAGGTTGACCCGGTACGCAAACATATCGATTGGTTTGTGCGCTGGGGCGGCAAGGTGCACCAAATGGATGATTGGCGCTGGTTGGAACAATATTTTGCTGATATCCATGCCGCCCAACAAAAATATTATCCCGACTTGAAAGTAAAAGCCGGGATTGAAGTCGGTTTTGAGCCCGGTTATGAAAAACAAATAGAAATGATCCTGTCAAATTTTCCTTTTGATTTTGTGCTCGGGTCCATACATTGCTTAAACCACATTGCCATTTCATCTAAAAAAGAATGCCCGGGTTATTTTATGCACAAAAACGGCACCCAAGTAGCCAGGGATTACTTTACCATGCTGGAAGCTGCGGTAAAAACCGGTTTGTTCGACTGCATCGCCCATATTGATTTATATCGCCGTTATGGCAAGCCTTATCTGGGGAATTCCGTTAAAATCATTCACCAGGGGTATATCGAACGCATCCTGCAATTTATGTCCGATCATAAAATGGCACTGGAAATAAACACTTCCGGACTGCGGCGGGGACTCAACGATCTGCATCCCTCCATTACCATCCTGGAAACCGCCGTCCAACAAGGAATAAAATTTTATACCACTGGTTCCGATGCCCATTCCATCGACGAACTTGGAAAGGGTCTCGACCAGGCTGAAAAAATATTAAGCAAGTATTCTTTATCCATAACCACCTTCACTAACCGCCAACCCGAACGACCCGAAAGGGTGGACAAACCCACCCACTCTACCATAAAATAAATAAAGGCGATGAAGGAGAGATTTGGATGGGACCTTCGGGAAACCTCAGAACTGTCAAAAAATATAAAAAAGGTAATATCACCGCCGCTTTTGGGGTGGATTTATTTATACACGGCTCTACAGCCATCCCCAACTTATTGTTGAAGTTTTATAAGCAGCTGGGGATTACGGATACGGAAATGATGTTAATTATTCAGTTGCTGAGAATACGTACGGAAGAAAAGATTTTTTTGCCTACTCTATCATTGCTGAGTTCAGTTTTGTCAGAGGATGAAGAGCAAATTGCCCGGAACCTGGAAAGCCTGGTTGGTAAGGAAATGCTTAAAATAACGGAGTTTTTTGATGCTGAAAAGGGATTAATTTTGCGGGGTTACGATTTTGAGCCCCTTTTTGAAAAACTGTCTGAATTCTGGGCCTGCGCCAAGGTCAAAGAAAACGAAAAGATAAAAAACATACTTGACAAGGAACCCGGTTTTACCATCAATCTGTACAAAGGGTTTGAAAAAGAATTCGGGAGACCCCTGTCGCCCATGGAAGTTGAACAAATCAATATCTGGTCTCAAAAAATGAAGCCGGTCATGGTACTGGAAGCGTTGCGCAGGGCCGTATTGATGGGTAAACATAATTTTAAGTATATAGACGGCATTTTATTGGAGTGGGAAAAAAACAACATCAATTGTCCCGAGGACATTGCGGAATATGACCGGCAGTACAAAATGAAGCGTACTGATAAAAAGAAAAACGACGGCAATTTAAGGCGCAATTCCAATTCGGACAAAACCGACAAGAAAAGTTTGATCAAATCCCTGTATATGAACTAGAAAGGTATGAATATGATTGTTCATTGCGATAAATGCGCCGGGCGCGGCATTATTGTGCAGGATGGCGTTGCGGAACCATGCCCCTGCATAAAACAAAGGGTGATTAATGCCAAGATCAAGGCCTCCCAAATTCCACCCAAGTTTAGTCAATATACGTTCGACCGTTTCAACCTTGGTTATTACTCCAGGACCATGCTGGACCCGGAAAAAAGAATTTCTCACCGCGAGATCGCGGCCAGTACGCTGGCGGCAGCGAAAAATTTTGTACACAGCTATTTAAAAAACAATCATACCGGGGGCCTGTTGCTTACCGGCCCGGTGGGCAGCGGCAAAACCTTTCTGGCCTGCTGCATTGCCAACGCGTTATTAGCCCAAAATAAAACTCTTTTATTTGTGGTTGTTCCCGATTTGTTGGACCAGATCAGGGCCACCTACGACGCCGCCAGGCAAAAAACCGTAACCGAGTCGGAGTTGCTGGATACCGCGCGGGAAGTGCCCCTCTTAATTCTGGACGACCTGGGTGCGCACAACTACACGGACTGGACCCGCAATAAAATATTTACCATTATCAATTACAGGTTAAATTATCTGCTTCCGACCATCATCACCAGTAACATCAACCTGGAAGACCTGGAAGAGTATCTAGGGGAAAGAACAACATCGCGTATTTTTGAAATGTGCCGGCCATACCGGTTGCTGGTGGATGTGGATATCCGCATGCAAATGGCCAAATCCGGCTTTTAGACAAATATTTAGCCCGTTCTTTTTTCGGACGGGTTTCTTTATCGAGGAGAAATGCCAATGTCTGTCGAAAGTAAATTAAGAACAGGTTTTACAACCGGCGCCGCGGCCGCAGCCGCGGCCAAGGCTGCCGCAATCGCCCTTTATAAAAAAGAACGCCCCGGACATGTAACCGTTCGCAATCCCGATGGGAAAGAGCTTAGGATACCCATACACAGATATATAAACCAAGAAGACGGCAAAGGCGCCACGGTGATCAAGGACGGTGGAGATGATCCCGACGCCACCCACGGCCTGGAAATTATAGCCACGGTAGTTGCTACAAATAACGGCACTATCGTTATCAAGGGCGGGGAAGGGATAGGTACGGTAACCAAACCAGGGCTCCAAGTCCCGGTAGGCAGGCCCGCCATCAACCCGGTGCCCGCATGGATGATTAAAACTGCCCTGGCCGAAATCATGCCCGCCGGCACGGGTTGCACCGTCACCATCCGCGTGCCGGACGGCGAGAAAATCGCCCGGCGCACCCTGAACCCTCGCCTGGGCATAGTGGGTGGAATTTCTATACTGGGTACCACCGGCATAGTCCATCCCATGTCTGAGGAAGCTTACAAAAACTCGCTGGTACCATTAATCGACATGGCCGTTGCCCTTGGATACTCCAGCGTTGTACTGACACCCGGCCGCCTGGGAGCGAAATGGGCCGTAAGCCGGGGCATTCCGGAACCGGCCGTAGTTGAGATGAGCAACTTTGTTGGTTTTATGCTGGAGAAGTGCGTGGAAAAGGGCATTAAGAAAGTATTGCTCTGGGGTCATCACGGCAAGCTGGTTAAAGTGGCTGCGGGCATTTTCCATACTCATAGCAGAACGGCAGATGCAAGGCAAGAGACCTTTGCCGCACTGGCGGCTGCGCTGGGAGCGGGGCCCACCATCGTTTCATCCATACTGGAATGCGTCACCACCGAAGCCATCGTGAAAATATTAAGAAGGGAAAATTTAATGCAGGTGCTGAATATAGCAGCTGAAAAAGCCAGCGTCAGGGCTTCCGAATACGTCAGGGGAGATCTTGCGGTGGGAACCGCCCTGCTGTCCATGAAGGGCGAGGTACTGGCGGCCGACCGGGAGGCCCGCTTGATTGGGAGGGAATTGGGGTGGCGACTATAACCGTGGTCGGTCTGGGACCTGGAAGCAAAGATTACTTGACCCGGGCGGCCGAAGAAGCCATTACGCAGGCCGACGTGTTAATCGGGGGACGCAGGCAACTTGAAATGTTCCAGGCCACACCGGCGGAAAAATATACCATTACCTCCGACATGGAATCCGTCTTCAACATCATAAAAAGCAAAGCGGCAGGCGGCAGCAAGATCGTCGTCCTGGCGTCGGGAGACCCGGGCTTTTACGGCATCCTGTCCTCCTTGAAGCGTGGTTTACCGGATCTAGATATAAGAGTTATTCCGGGCATTTCTTCGATCCAATTAGCCTGTGCCAGTTTGGGAATTACCTGGGACGATGCCTTTTTAACCAGTTGCCATGGGCGTGATTGCGCGGCGCTGGCCTCGGAGGTAAAAAATCATAAAAAAGTCATTATCCTGACCGATCCCAAACGGAACCCGGGTAAACTGGCCCGGATCCTACTGGAACAGGGCGCGGGCGACAGGCCCGTCTTTGTCGCCTGTAATCTGTCATATCCAAACGAAGTGATCATAAAAACAACTTTAGGGCAGCTTGCTGCTGTTGACCAGTGGCAGGCGGGCAATTGCGTGATGGTGATTTGTGATGAATAGCCAGTGGCCTTATTCCACGCCGGGTATTCCGGACGATCTTTTTATCCGGGAAAAGGTGCCCATGACTAAGGAAGAAATACGCATTTTAACCCTGGCCAAGGCCAGACTGGCCCCCGGGCAAATAGTATGGGACATAGGTTCCGGAACGGGTTCCATTTCGGTGGAAGCGGCCTTGCTGGTACCCGGCGGTAAGGTATTTGCCGTTGAAAAAAACGCGCGGGCCACGCAATTAACAATCCAGAACGCGGAAAAATTCGGGGTTAATAATTTAATTACCGTTCCCGGGGAAGCACCCGCCGTATTACATGACCTTCCCGACCCACACCGGGTAATTATTGGCGGCAGCGGAGGCAATTTACACCACATATTGCAGCTGGCCGTGAACAGGTTAAAACCGGGGGGGAGGATAGTGGCCAACGCTGTAACTGTCGAAACATTTAACCACTGTACCCAGTTTTTTACCGGGCTAAACTGGGAAGCCATCCTGGTAAACATTTCCCGAACCGTTCCGGCCGGAAATGTCAGGATGTGGCGGGCTTTAAATCCGGTCTACATATTTACCCTGGAAAAGTAAGCAGATTTAATGGTTTAGGGAAGGTGTGATGGAGATTGTCTGGTATTTTTTATGGTATCGGCGTGGGACCGGGCGACCCGGACTTACTGACAATTAAAGCGAAAAAAATACTCTCCGATGTGGATCTACTGTGTGTGCCCAAGTCCCGCCAGGAAAAAGAAAGCCTGGCTTTGGCCGTGGTTAAGGCGGTGGTGCCCAAGGAGCACAAGCTATTGGAACTGGAGTTTCCCATGTCCAGGGACAGGTCTGTACTGGAAAAAAGCTGGCGAGAGGCGGGGCAGCTGGTCGCCGAGGCGCTTTTATCGGGCCGTAACGTCGCCTTTATCACCGTCGGCGACCCCACTTTGTACAGCACATACGGTTACCTGCTCAGGTACATTAAGGCCAATTATCCCGAAATATCCACGGAAACCGTGCCGGGAGTGTCCTCCATCACCGCCTGCCCGGCATTTATCCAGGAGCCCCTGGTGGAAGGGGAGGAGAAGCTGGCCGTTATCCCGGCCGCGTACAGCCTGGAGGACCTGCAAAAAATCATGGAGATTTTTGATACCGTGGTATTGATGAAGGTCAACAAACGGCTGCCGGAGTTAATGCAATACTTCAGACAATCGGGCAACGTGGAAACTTATTTTGTCAGTCGCTGCGGTTATTCCAACCAATTCGCCACAAACAGGCCCGAGCAAGTTATGAACGATAACCTGGATTACATGTCGCTGCTGATTGTTAAAAAGCGGAGGGGAGCCTAATGATTTATTTTGTCGGAGCCGGTCCCGGCGATCCTGAATTAATCACCGTCAAGGGGGCCAAACTATTGGCCCGGGCCGATGTGGTGATTTACACCGGATCGCTGGTTAACAGGGAACTGCTTGATCTTTGCAAGCCCGAAACAGAAATTTATAATAGCGCGGGCATGCACCTGGAGGAAATAACCCAAATCATGATTAACGCGCACCAGGCCGGCCGGGAGGTGGTCCGCCTGCATACCGGGGATCCTTCCCTGTACGGGGCCATCCAGGAGCAAATGGACGCTCTTAACAGTACGGCGGTGCCCTATGCCGTTGTCCCGGGCGTCAGTTCATTTTTAGCCGCCGCCGCGGCCATTCCCCACGAACTCACCTTGCCCGGAATCACTCAAACCGTAATCCTGACCAGGATGGAAGGTCGCACCCCGGTCCCGAAAAAAGAATCCATCAGTTCGCTGGCAGCTCATAACGCCACTATGTGCATTTTTCTGAGCGTGCATATGCTGGATGGTTTAGCCCGGGAACTAATTACCGGCGGTTATGGCGACCAAACTCCGGTGGTCGTAGTGGAAAAGGCTTCATGGCCGGACGAGCGCGTGGTGACGGGCACCCTGGCGAACATTGCGGAAAAAGCGAGGGAAGCCGGTATCAACCGAACAGCCATGATCATTGTGGGCGACGTTTTGAAGGCCGATTATACTCCGTCGCGCCTTTATGACCCCGATTTTACCCACGGTTTTCGAGGAGGCAAAAGTTGAAAACCGCCATTGTTTGCATTACCAAACATGGTTACCACCTGGGCCTGCGTGTTAAACAAAGACTTTTGCACGGCAACGGAGAAGTGGATCTTTTCGCCCCGGCGCGCGCATTTGTCGATCCAGGGGAAGCCACATTATTTCAAAACCTTGCCGATACCGTACAATCGATATTTCCGCGGTACCGCCAAATTGTTTTTATTATGGCCTTGGGCATCGTAGTTAGAATAATCGCCAAACATATTCAGGACAAAACCACCGATCCGGCGGTGGTGGTGATTGATGAGGCGGGACTGAACGTGATCAGCGTTTTATCCGGACACCTGGGCGGTGCGAACAGCCTGGCCAAATTTATCGCCGCTTCCATCGGAGCCAGAGCGGTAATCACCACGGCTACCGACGTACACGGCTTACCGGCGGTGGATGACCTGGCCCGGGAACTAAACCTGGCTATCGATCCCGTTTCAGCCGTGCGAAAAGTAAACAGCGCCGTGGTCAACGGCGAAACAGTCCACATCTACACCCGGATCCCGCTACCGGTAAAACCAAGTTCCAATGTAAAAATTTATCAACCCGAAGATTACCTGAAACTACAAAACCATGCTCGTTACCATGTAATCATTACCAATCGTTTAATGGGTAACCTTCCGGATAACACGATGTTTCTCCGGCCCCGCAACCTGGTGGCCGGCGTCGGTTGTCGTTCTGGAACAAGCGAAAATGATATTTTGAAGGCCGTCCAAAACGCCCTCGCCAGGTGCGGGTACTCAATCTTAAGCCTGCGTGCCCTGGCTACCATTGGGCGTAAAGCAAGTGAACCCGGTCTAATTGGAGCTGCTGCCGTACTAAATTTACCGATCCTAAGTTTTTCCGCGGAGGAAATAAATCACTTTTTTCAAACAACGGAGCTGCAGTTGCACAGTTCGGAATTTGTTCGGAACAGCGTGGGAGTGCCCGCCGTTTGTGAACCTGCGGCGCTCCTGGCAACAGGAAAGGGTGAGTTAATATTACCGAAACAACAATATCCAGGCATCACGGTGGCAATAGCAGAGGATCGATAGCGATTGTAGGCACCGGACCGGGAGCGGTGGAAGATCTCAGCAGCAGAGCCGTCCAGGCATTACGGAACGCCGATGTTATTGTAGGGTATAAAACTTACATCGATTTAATCCGGGATTTGGTGAAAGATAAAGAAATTATCAGCACCGGCATGACCAGGGAAAAGGAGCGCTGCGCGGCAGCCATTGATCGAGCTGTGGCGGGCCAAAAAGTAGCCGTGGTAAGCAGCGGGGACCCCGGTGTTTATGGGATGGCCGGGTTGGTGCTGGAAATGCTGGAGACCTCGGGAAGGCTCGGAACAATACCGGTGCAGGTTATCCCGGGGATTACCTCCGCGACGGCATCTGCTTCCCGCCTGGGCGCCCCGTTGATGCACGACTTTGCCGTGATCAGCCTCAGCGATCTGCTGACACCCTGGGAATTAATTGAAAAAAGGCTGGAAGCAGCCGCCCGGGGCGATTTTGTTATTGTACTTTACAATCCCGCCAGTAAGAAAAGGAACTGGCAAATCAAGCGGGCCAGGGAAATATTTTTGCAACACAAGTCACCGTCGACTCCCGTGGGTATTGTCAAGAACGCGGCGCGTGATGAAGAATTATTATATATTACGGACATTGAAAATATGCTTGACTTTCCCATCGACATGCTCACCACGGTCATAGTCGGGAACCGGTCAACCAGGAAAGCCGGGAATTTCATCATTACCCCGCGGGGGTACAGCCTATGATCCTGGTGCTGGGGGGCACTTCCGAAAGCCGGGAGATTGTTGCAGCGCTCGTCCGAAAACATTACAGGGTCATCGCCTGTGCGGCCACGGCTTACGGCGGCAAATTACTGGAGGGAACAGGGGCGGCGGAAATTATTGCCAGGCGACTTGATGAGCGTGAATTAGTCGCGCTGGTTCAAAATAAAAAAGTGCGCATACTTATTGACGCCACGCATCCTTTTGCGGAAATCGTCACCGCTAATGCCAGGAATGCCTGTGCCAAAACCGGGATTTTATACCTCCGGTTTGAAAGGCCAGCCCTGGTTTTACCCGGGCACCCTTTAATTCACACCGTCAACAGTTACGAGGAAGCGGCGGTCACGGCCGTTGAACTGGCTCCTCATATCATTTTTCTGGCCACAGGTACCAAAACACTGCCGACCTTTGTAAATTACGCCCAGAGAGCGGGAAAACAGTTGGTGGTGAGGATTATCCCGGAATTAACCGGTTTAAAACGTTGCCTTGACTTGGGGATTGCTCCCGGCAATATTATCGCGATACAGGGACCGTTTTCCACGTCCATGAACAAAGTACTGCTGCGGGAATTTAACGCGGATGTTCTTGTAACCAAGGAAAGCGGCGTAGCCGGCGGTACCGGGGCAAAAATAGAAGCGGCCCTGGACCTGTCCGTACCGGTTGTGGTTATTAAGCGGCCGAATAAAATATCCGGCGCCTTAACTGATTTGGATCAACTGTTAGATTACATAGCTAAATTTGAAAGGACGGAAATTCATGGATAAAACCGGCATCATATTATTAAGTCATGGCAGCAGGCTGCCTGAAGCGCAAGTCACGTTGCAAAAAATAAAAAACATGGTCATAGCGGGAATAACAGACAACTTTTTAGTGGAAAGCGCTGCGTTACAATTCAATCAGCCCGACCTGCCCGCGGCCATCCAGCGGGTTGTTGACCGCGGAGTAAAAAAGATTATCATAGTTCCCCTTTTTCTGTACATGGGTCTGCACATGCAACGCGACATTCCGGAAATTTTGGCCCGGGAAAGGAATAAATACCCGGGCGTAAGCATTGCCATGACCGAACATATCGGAGCGGATCCCCGCTTGTTAGATTTAATCATGGACCGGGTCAGGGGGGCTTCCAGTTGAAATATAATTTCAATCCAGGCGATATTGAACGGGAAAGCATGGCCATTATTGAAAGAAACGTGCCTGAACTTTCCGGCCTGCCGGTCGGGGAAAGAAACATTATTAAAAGAATTATTCATACCACCGGTGATTTCAACATCGCCTCCCTGGTTAAAATACACCCTCTCGCGGTTGGCAACGGTTTAACGGCAATGCGGAGGGGATGTAAAATTTACGTAGACGTGAACATGGCCCTGGCCGGATTCAATAAAAGCAAAATGGAATCGTTCAACATCCGGGCCATTTGCCGCATCAACGAGCCGGATGTGATCAGGGAAGCCGCAAAATCGGGAAAAACCCGGGCCATGGTGGCAATGCAAACGTCGGGGCCGATGTCGGGTGATATTGTAGTAATTGGCAATGCACCCACGGCACTGTTCTCCCTTTGCGAAATGATTCAAGCCGGACAGGCAGATCCGGCGCTGGTAATCGGAACGCCGGTTGGTTTCGTAGGGGCGAGCGAGTCCAAAGAACTGCTGGTAAACTTGAACAAAGTGCCCTATATCACTGTTTTGGGCACGCGAGGCGGGAGTACCATCGCCGCGGCTGCCGTAAATGCCCTATTGTATATGACATAAATCCCCTGTGAAGGGGATTTATATAATTTATGGATTATTCTGGCATGTATATAATATAAATAGAATGTCAAAGATAATTTTTGTTGAGAAAGGAGGAGAAAATGATCACTCATTTTCCCAAAATATCCGGCTTTTTACTTGTTGCGCTTGTGTTGATGAGCATGTGGGCGGGTAATGTCAACGCCGGTGTGGAAAAAGAAGTGGCCGGAAGATTAGTTGATGGCACTGTCAGTTATACAGTACAACCGGGAGATACCCTTTCCGAAATAGCCGATACATTTAACATCGACGTCAACCTGCTGATCAGTGCCAACAATTTAAAGACATCAGCAATTCATCCTTACCAGGTACTGGTAATTCCCTCAAGTGAAACAGAAACCTTATCTTCTTCACGTAGTATTATTTCCGGGGAAATTTCCAGGGAAGACTTTTTGCTTCTGGCCAGGGCAATTTACGCCGAAGCTCGGGGAGAGAGCTTTGACGGCCAGGTGGCGGTAGGAGCGGTAATATTGAACCGCACGCGCAGCCCGTACTTCCCCAATACAATCCGGGAAGTAATCACGCAGCGCGACGGAAACTTATTTCAATTTACTCCCGTATCCAACGGTACGATAAATTTAACTCCCGATGCCACGGCCATCAAAGCCGCCCGCAAAGCATTGGAAGGTTATGACCCAACAGGAGGGGCGCTGTTTTTTTACAACCCTCACATAGCATCAGATAACTGGATAAAAACGCTGCCGGTTTTAACAAAAATCGGTAAACATATTTTTGCCACTAAAACATAAAAGCAGGGAGCGCTATCCCTGCTATATTATTTCTTCAATTTTTAAGCCCGCCACGGTTACATTAACACACTTTACGGTGAGCCCGGTCATTTTCTCAATCTGCTCCTTAACAGCCAATTGAACATCCCGGCTGATATCATTTAACTTAAATTTAATATCAAGCACAACTTCAACCTCTATCTCCACTCCTTGATCATCTTTAATGATGCTTGCCCTTTTAACGCCCGCAACACCCGGAATACCGGTAGCCGCACAGGTTACAATAGCACCCAGCGCTCCCTGAGAGATATATAGCTTTCCGTACATGGTAAAAGTAGGCCTAACCACGGATTGCTCCAACCAGCTTCTGTTACCCTTATATCCTTTGCGCTTTAAAAACACCTGCAACGGGTCGATAATAGTTTCCGGTAAACTCTTTCTTACCTCCACCGTTGGCGCCGGTATAACATGTTTGCTGTACTGGGTGCGCATTATCCGTGCCTTCCTGATTTCCTTTTCCGTGGCGATTTGTTCAATACCGATAAACTCTTTAATCCCTGGCAACCCCAATCTGGATGCTATCTTTTCAGCCATTTTGCGGGATGTACCCAGGATCAATATCTTATTAGAACTCGATTGTTTAATTGCTTCCCTGGCCATATTAATGTGATTTTCATCCGTAAACAGCGCCGTCTTAATCGCCCCGATCCGGGTGGGTTGCTTTTTAGCCGATACCCCGGCAATAATTTGATTTCCCTTAATAATTAACCCGTCATCTATAATCACTTCCGCTCCCAATTTATGGGCCAACAAAACAGCTCTGTGACTTTTTCCCGTACCGCTGGGACCAATCAGCGCGTATACTTCCATTACGGTCCCCCCGTTCAATAACTATTTAGCTTTCGTCCTTACCCACATACTGCAGTGCTACAGATATAATATCTGCTTTTTATTTGCTTATTGAAGGTATGGCTATATTATATTATTATAATAAACAATACGTAACGTTAAAATACGCAAAATATCAGGTGGGATAAGCTTGGCCTCTGTTTTTATCAATATGCTGAAAGATAAATTTAGTTTAAATGAAGCGGAAATCACATTGTTGACAAAAACAATGCGTCAGCTGAGGCGTAAGGATCGACGGTATTATTTTAAGCATCTAAAACCAAAGGAAAAAGCGTTTAAACAATATATCAAAGATTATTATGCATCCCTTGACAGCGATATGCAAAAGCAATGGGTCAACATCGTAGCGCAGAGCATGCTGGACCAGGGAGGCGAGCCCGACCTTTCCGACTCCATCGTAATGAGCGTCATCGGGCGATTGCCCGTATATAACCATATGCGCCAAAGGGCCGAAACGGAAGGAATAAAATTAAACGCACTGGCTAATTTCGGTGGAATGGGTGCCGTAATCATGCTGGTAGGGGCCATCACCGCACTTGTTTTGTACTTGCTGGCCAGGTAACATAAGATTATTTGTTGATAAGGGGTGTTTATTTTGTGCAACGAATTGACGGCCCACAGCGCCGCAGTTAAAGATTTTCTGTCCACTGACCCGGATGAAATGGCCTTGAAGAGCGGTGCGTGTTATTCTGAAGACCGGTTACACATTGTGATCAACTATTTTGCACGGAAACACTTTGTTTCCTTAAGCACCGGTGAGGTAACAACACCAGGTGGTAAAATTTCCTTTAACGACGCCACACTGGTATTGCAATACCTTAAACAATGCAGCGGATTACCGCCAAGGGGCAAGTGGATTTCCTTCTTGGAACTGCCACAAGGGGAACACCATTATGTACCTTTTTTGAACGATGCTTGCAAACCAATCTCCGAAGCATTCGGCGACAACCCGGCGCTGCTCGAGCAACGGGTCAAGAAACTGGGCGGCCAAAAACTTGACCTGGGTGATTTTTCCGCCCTGGTACCAGCTTTTCCCAAATTACCCCTTGCTGTTGTGCTGTGGGAAGGAGACGAAGAGTTTCCTGCCAAGGCCACTATTTTATTTGACAGCATCGCGCCCCACCATTTGTCCACGGCGGCACTTTGGGTACTTGGTTGTGAATTAACCAAAAAGTTATTAACTTTATAACACAACTTTTTCTTTGAGCTACCAGCTCCAACCGCTTTGCAGTCTATTAAAAAAATTTATATGACGCCGTCTAAAAATATAAGTGGCTGGCTCTCCAACCACTTACTAACGGCCCTTTAACGTGATCATGTTATTTTATATACCCAGTTGGCCCCGTTATTATTGTCCCAGTTCTGGGCATTATCACGGAAACAGAAATTAAGCTGCTTTTCTTGTAAATTTACGGTTTGTTCCCAACCTTCATCCGTATGTTCCATTAAATGATCTTTAACATCTCTCCATGCGTTGATATCGCCGTAACCGGCATGCAACCATATCTGTTGAGCACCGTTTTGTCTCAATAAGCCGTTATACCGAATCCGGATTTGAAACCCGTCCTGTGTCAAAGGTTTAACCTGAACCCCCTGAATCGGAGCGGAAAAGGTAAATGGACTTAAGTTGCTCATTGTGCACCTCCATTTTGATCCGAAATTTAAATATAGTTTAAGCAAAAACAGTTCAATTATTAATTTTTAATACTGTTATTAATTCACAAGGCAATTCCGGTTGACAATTGGACTAATTTAAGGTATCATAATACTTGCCGTTAATTATCGGGATGTAGCTCAGTTTGGCCAGAGCGCACGGTTCGGGACCGTGAGGTCGCACGTTCAAATCGTGTCATCCCGACCAAGCATAGCTTTTCGAGAACCCGCGAAGCTGTATAAATTAAAGGCTAACGCGGGTTTTAAATTTTTTAAGTTGAGCATAATTTTTTTAAGAGCCTGTTCGAAGAAAATAAAAGAAGAAAGAGGGAAACGGGCTGCCGGGCCTGGGTATATCCCTGGTCGGCTACATCTTAATATCAAAACCTCTTTTCTACTCCGGTATATCAATTTGGGCTTCTTGATAATTATTTATTAGTGTCCATTAATTTGTTTAAAATCAAATCTTTAATTGCATTACTATTATAATTATTAATGAGTTCTTTTTGATGTACATCATCAGGGTAAAAGAAAATTTTAAGGTTTATCTCTTCTGAAAAAGAAATACCTATCTGGTTAAAATTGTGTACAATCTTATTTTTTACCACTTCAAATCCATCTTTATTTGTTAAAGGCAAGATTAGCACTAAATATCCATTATAAGCATATACATTATCTAACTTTCTTAATATTTTTTTTAAATTGTTCTTTAATGCAATAATATTGTTTCGTTTTAATATATTTTGAGATTTTATTTTTAAAGAAAGCACGGTTAATGAAGTACCTGCCCGATTGGCCCTATCTACTTCCAAAAGAAGAGTATTATCGAGATCCTTTAAATCAGTATCCTCTACCTGTTCCCTTAATAATACATGATAAAAACGCTCTATCCTTGAGATTAAAGTTTCTTTATCAAAAGGTTTTAGAAGATAATCCTTTGCGCCAAGATCAATGCATTTTAACACACTCTCTTTTTTTCTTTCCATACTCATCATAATAACTGGTATATTTGGATAATTAGTGGCTATAAATTTTAAAACCTCATAACCATCTAAGTTTTATTATTTTCACTGACTAATATACATGCTATAATGTGTACAAGCTGATTATTATTGAACCTTAGAGGAGGGGGATTAATTTGAAACTGTTAATCATGGGGCCGCCCGGCGCCGGAAAAGGTACGCAGGCGGAAGTGCTGGTCAAGGAATTAAATATCACCCACATTTCCACCGGTGATATGTTCCGCGCCGCAATCAAGGAAGGAACCGAAATGGGCAAAAAAGCCAAGGAATACATGGACAAAGGGGCCCTTGTACCCGACGAAGTGGTTGTCGGCATGGTCAAGGACAGGCTGTCCAAGCCCGATTGCGCCGGTGGATTTTTACTGGACGGTTTCCCGCGTACCTTGGAACAGGCCAAGTCACTGGACGCCACACTTAAGGAAATGAACATCAAGCTGGACGGCGTGATTAATATTGCCGTCCCCAGGGAAAAACTAATGGCTCGTTTAACGGGACGCCGGGTATGCCGCGGGTGCGGGGCAAGCTATCATATATTATTCAACAAACCGCAGGTAGAGGGTAAATGCAACAGCTGTGGCGGCGAACTGTACCAGCGGAGCGATGATAACGAGGAAGCGGTGGGCAACCGCCTTGACGTTTATGAAGCCCAGACCCAGCCGCTGATAGACTATTACAAGGCCCAGGGATTGCTGCTAAACATCAACGGTGACCAGGAAATCAAGAAAGTGCTCGAGGATATCCTGGCCAGTTTAAAGAAATAATTAACGAGCCTCCGGTTAAATTAAACCGGAGGCTTTAAAAATTTAAACGCGGGTGTGGTTTAAAAATGGATCAATACAGCGGGTTGGCCCGTATATATGATTACCTGGTTTCCGGTGTTGATTTTGAAGGCTGGATCGATTATGTGGAGGCATTAATGCATCATTTTAACCTCCGGGCCGGAAGCGTCGCAGACCTGGCCTGCGGAACGGGCAACACGACCATTCCTTTTGCCCGGCGCGGCTACAAGACAACCGGCGTCGATATAGCCGGTGAAATGCTGGCATGCGCCCGTAATAAAGCGGCGGCGGATGGTTTGGAAATAAATTTTATCCAACAGGATATGAGACATTTTACCTTACCCGAAAAAGTCGATCTGGTAACCTGTTTTCACGACGGTTTAAATTATTTACCGGATATCAGCGATATTAAAAAAACTTTCCTGAGAGTTCATGAAAACCTGAATGAAAAAGGGGCGTTTATCTTTGACCTTAATGCCGTGATCTGGACGGCCGGAGTTGATCACAATGTCGCCGTGGTCGACGAACAGGATATTACCTTAATTTGGGAAACAAGCTACAACGATATAATTAACACCTGGCAAATCAAACTTACCGGTTTTGTTCGGGAAAACAACCATTACTATAAATTTACGGAAATACACAGTGAAAAAGCATACAACCCGGAAGACATCGCCGCCTGCCTGCGGGAATCCGGATTTGACCTGCTGGGCAGCTTCAACGCCTTTAGCTTCGACCCGATACAACATAACAGCGTCCGTCATTTTTATGTTGCGCAAAAATTAAACCGGGGTGATGTAAAATGAGTCAAGACCTGATACCGGCGGCTGGTTACGCCGTAATCGGAGGTTCGGGTACTTTTTCCATCAATTTTCCCGAAGACCTGGGCCTGCAAGAAATTGAAGTAATTAACGACAAATTAACTTTCGCCACACCTTTTGGTGAAAGCCCCACATTTAAATTGTTTACCTGCGGCAACAAACGCGTTTTGACATGTAAAATGCATGGATGGCGCGCCGGGTGCAGCCGGGGTGACGCTTCAAGACAATTATTCTGGGTTCTTCAGCAAGCCGGCGTTAAAAAAATTATCGTTGATGGGGGGGTAGGGTCCATCAACCACCTTTTAAAGCCCCGCGACATATTAATACCCTCCGATTATCTTGATTTTTCCATGCGTAAAGACGTGGGTCTGGGCGGATCCTTTTTACTGAGCATGAGGCAACCCGTCTGCCCTCAAATAGCGCGAACTTTATTCACCACGGCCGAGCGTTTACATAAAACGGGCAAGGTTTTTGACCGCGGAATATACGCAGTTACCGATGGCAGGCACTTTGAGAGCCCCGCCGAGGTCCAAATGCTCGCCCGCCTGGGTGCTGACATGGTTGGCCAGAGCATGTGCCCCGAAGTTTACCTGGCCCGGGAAATAGGCGCCTGTTACGGGCGCATTGATATAGTGGTGAACTATGCCGAAGGAATTGTTGCCGATTGGGAACATCGCGAGTTGGCCGACATATTTTACAATGAATCGAAGACCATTGCCTCCATCGTCATTGAAACGCTTAAGCAACTGGACGAAAGTGACGCCTGTGGTTGCCCGGAGCTAAGATATAACACTCTTTTGCGGGATGATCATTAAATTCAGATAAGTAGTAATTTGAGGTACCTTAAACCGTTATGCCGTTTTTACGTGCTATTGTCCTTATTTGAAAAAAACTCCGCCTTGAGCGGAGTTTCTGTTGCGGCCTATGAGACAAATTTCAGGCAATTTCCCCCAGGTACGCCGAGCGTACCTTTTCATTTTGCTGCAGCTCCCTGGCATCTCCGGATAATACCACCCGGCCGGTTTCCAGTACGTAGGCCCGGTGGGCCACCTGCAAAGCCATAAAGGCGTTTTGTTCAACCAGTAAAATGGTAGTTCCCTGGCTGTTAATGGTTGAGATGATGGAAAATATCTCTTCCACCAGGATGGGGGAAAGACCCATGGACGGTTCATCCAGCAATAATAACTTGGGCTTGGACATCATACCCCGGCCAATGGCCAGCATTTGCTGTTCTCCGCCTGAAAGGGTACCGGCCAATTGTTTGGCGCGCTCTTTCAGGCGGGGAAAGCGGGTAAAAACTTCGTCCAGCGATGCGGCAATTTCCCCCTTGTCGCGTCTGGTATAGGCCCCCATGCGTAAGTTTTCCAGCACCGTCATATCGCCAATAACCTTGCGCCCCTCCGGAACATGGGAAAGACCCATTTCTACTATTTTATGGGGAGGGATGCCGGTGATATTCCGTCCCTCAAAGGTGATGGTGCCTGCTTTAGGCTTAATCAGGGACGAAATGGTACGCAGGGTAGTGCTTTTGCCCGCACCGTTGGCCCCAATCAATGTCACGATTTCACCCTGTTTTACTTCAAAGGATATACCGTGAAGGGCTTTAATTAACCCGTAATATATATCCAGATCTTTAACTTCCAGCATCAGGCCACAGCCCCCTTGCCCAGGTATGCCTGCAATACCCGTGGATCTTGTCGTACGTCGCCCGGCAACCCGGCGGCGATGACCTGGCCGAAATCCATCACGACCACCCGCTCACAAAGGTTCATCACCAGGCCCATCTGGTGTTCGATCAGTAGTACGGTAAGTTTAAATTGCTCTTTAATTGACCTGATCAATTGAACGAGGTTCATCACCTCGGAAGGGTTCATGCCGGCAGCCGGCTCATCCAGTAATAAAAGCCGCGGGTTACCTGCCAGGGCCCGGGCGATTTCCAGGCGGCGCTGGTCGCCGTAAGGCAGGCTGGCCGCAGTGTCATTGGCCCGGTGGGCCAGGTTTAAAGTGTCCAGCAACTCCATGGCGGCACCGGTAATTCTTTTCTCCTCGGCCCGGAATCTAGGCGTACGGAAAACCGCGTCAAGTAAACTGTAAGCTGCTTTGGGGTGGAAAGCGGCCCTAACATTGTCCAGAACAGTATTGTTTTTGAACAATCGAATGTTTTGGAATGTCCTGGCAATACCCGCATTGCATATATCATGGGGAGGAAGGCCCACCAGGCTCCGCCCCTCAAAATTAATGATCCCCGAAGTGGGAGGGAAATGGCCGGTGATTAAATTAAAAACCGTTGTTTTGCCGGCCCCGTTGGGTCCAATCAGCCCGACGATTTCTCCGGGCTGGAGCGTTAAGTTGAAATTGTTCACTGCCTGCAACCCGCCAAAGGCCTTGCAAAGGTCTTTAACTTCCAGCAGCGACATGTTGTTTTCCCTCCTTTGTGATGACGGCCCGCGGGGCAAAGAAGCCAAATTCCTTGTTGCCGAACAACCCCTGCCGGCGCACCAGTACCAGTACCACCAGCAATACCGCGTAGATGACGCCGCGCCAGTCCATAAACGCTTCCCCTAGGACGAACCGCAAACCTTCCAGTAAAAAAACCCAGCCAATGGCGGTAACCACCGTACCCGTTAAGCTGCCCATCCCACCGGCCACCACAATGATAAGAAAATTAAAGGATTGTAGGAAATCAAAGCTGGTGGGGTGTAAAAAAGGGTACCGGTGGGCGTAAATGCCTCCCGCCAGCCCGGCCAGAGCGCAGCCAAATATAAAAACCAACAGCTTATACTTGGCGGGGTTGATGCCCACGGCTTTGGTGGCTATTTCATCTTCCCTGATGGAGGTGCAAACTCGCCCGTAAGTTGAATGCAAGAAATTGCGGGAAATAATTATCGCCAACGCAGTAAAAAACAGTACCCATTCAAAGGTGGCCACCTGGGGTATGCCGGTCATGCCAGTGGCCCCACCCAACTCGGGAATCAGTTTATTGGCATTATCCAAACCGACCTTGACAATAACACCGAAGCCCAGGGTGGCAATACCCAGGTAATCCGATTGCAATCTCAGCACGGGTTTGCCGATTAAATAGGCCACCAGCCCGGTAAAGATTACACCCACAAACAATGATAGCAGGAAAGCGGGGATGCTTCCCGTACCCAGTGTTTTACTGACCAGACCGGCACTATAAGCCCCAAGGCCGTAAAAAGCGGCATGGCCGATGGAAAACTGGCCCGTAAAACCAAAAATCAGGCTGAGGCCCAGGGCACCGATAACATAAATCAGGCTCTGGTCGAGAACCCGCTGCCAGTACGGATTAATCACGCCCGAAATAACAGCAAACTTAACCACAGCATAAAAAACAACTACACCGATAATCGATTTAGCCAATTGATTACCCTTCATTCCCATAAGCATTACCGCCTTTTAAACCTTTTCCGGTTCCGTCCGACCGAGTATACCGGACGGCCTGAATAACAATACAATAATCAAAATGGCAAAAGCAATGGCGTCACGCAACTGGGAGGAGATAAAAGCAGCCGTCATGGTTTCCACCTGGCCCATAATCAATGCTCCCAACACGGCGCCGGGGATAAGTCCAATCCCGCCCAATACCGCGGCAGTGAAGGCTTTTAATCCGGGCATGATCCCCATAAAGGGTTGGATTTGCGGATAGGCAATGGCGTAAAGCACTCCGCCCATGGCAGCCATGGCGGATCCAAGAGCAAACGTAAAGGAAATGGTGCGGTCCACATTAACGCCCATCAAGCGAGCGGCGTCATGGTCAAAGGAAACCGTACGCATGGCCGCGCCGACCTTGGTGCGATGGACAATCCACTGTAACAAGATTAACATGCCCACCACGGCAACCAGGATCAGCAATTGGATATTGGTAATTGTTATACCGCCGATGTGCCAGCTTATTTCGGGCAGCGGGCGTTGCACCACGCGGTAGTTGGCGCCGAATACGAACTTCAGGGAACAAAAATATTCCAGGAAAAAAGACACGCCGATGGCGCTGATCAGCGCCACGATGCGGGGAGCGTAACGCAGAGGCCGGTAGGCTATGCGTTCAATAACCACCCCGAGTATGGCGCATATTACCATAGACACCAAAATGGCTACGGGCCAGGGTAGGCCCCAGTAGGTAAAACCGAAATAGCCCAAGAACGCGCCCACCATAAAGACGTCGCCGTGAGCAAAGTTAATCAGCTTGACAATACCGTACACCATTGTATAACCTAGGGCAATTAAAGCGTAAACCAGTCCCAACTGTATTCCGTTAATCACTTGATTCAAAAAAAACTCCATGTCCTTAATACCCCCAAAAACGACATAGCCGGGGGAAAGAGCACAAAACCCTATCCCCCGGTTTTAAACTAATGTTATGGTTTAACAGTGGTAACAAATTTGTAACTTCCGTCCTTTTGGACCTGGAGGATGGCAGCCGCTTTAACAGGGTTACCCTGATCGTCAAAGGTAATATTACCGGAAACCACCGGGTAATCTTTAATGGCCTGCAGGGCTTCCTTAATCTTAGCCGGGTCATTGGACTTGGCGTCCTCAATGGCCTTCAATACCAGCTTGGTGGCGTCATATGCAAGAGTGGCGAAGGAATCCGGCTCAGAGCCGTACTTTTCTTTAAACTTAGTAACCCAGTTGGCCACTTCCGGGCGCGGGTCGTCCGAAGAATAGTGAGCGGTGAAATACCCGCCGTCCATAGTGGCAAAATCCAACTCGGTGGAGTCCCAACCGTCGCCGCCCAGGAATGCGGCGGTTATGCCCTTATCCCGGGCCTGTTTGCCGATCAAGCTGACTTTTTGATAGTAGTCCGGCAGGTATAGAATATCCGGTTGTTGCTTGGCAATATTTGTTAATACAGCAGAGAAGTCTACGTCCTGCTGGGCATAAGCCTCTTCGGCGATGACCTTGCCGCCGCCCTTTTCAAATTCTTGTTTAAACGCTTTTGCCAGCCCGATGGTATAATCGTTGCCCTGGTCATACATAATGGCAGCGGTCTTGGCTTTCAAGTCATTAAGGGCAAACCTGGCCCCCACAGTGCCTTGGAAGGGGTCGATAAAGCAAGCCCGGAATATGTAATCCTTACGGTCTGGGTCCATGGTAACCTTGGCGGCTGTGGCCGTGGGTGAAACCATTACCACACCTTTGGCCTGGGCAATGGCAGAGGCCGGGATAGTGCATTTCGAGGTTACAGATCCTACGATAGCTGCCACTTTATCCTGGTCGATCAGTTTTGTGGCCACGTTGGTTGCTTCAGTGGCGTCATTACGGTCATCAACAATTACTTTCTCAATGGTAAAATCGCCGGCTTTGTAATTGGCCTCTTCCAAGGCCAGTTCAAATCCTTTTTGCACCGATTCGCCAAAAGTCTTAACGTCGCCTTGCAAGGGGGTCATTAGGCCGATCTTCACTACATTACCGCTGCTGCCGTTTTGCTCCTGTTGCGCGCCCTGTTCCTTGGCCCCGCCGCATCCGCTAACCACCAGGGCAACGGCTATAACGGCCACCGCTAAAAACAAAAACCATTTGGATTTACTCACTTAACCTACCTCCCATTATTTATTTTAAGTGACCTGAAAAATTTTGAGCCGGTTGGTTTATCCCCCCTCCACTTTCAGCTTTTTTGCATAAATTTAAAGCAATTAAAGTATATTCGTTGGGTGAGTGAATTTTCCTGCCGTTTAGACGGCTGTTTGCAAAATTTTTTGAAGATTGGGAGCAAGACGCATGTTTTCCCTGGTCTTGCTGGTATTGCTTCGGCAGAAACGGGCCCGGAAACATTAAAAGCAGGCATGGCACCGAGAGTTTAAACTTGGCGGATAATACAATAGTGGAATTTTTTTGAATAATAACCAACAATAAAAAAATTAGTGGTTTACAAGCTGGAATGATATAAGTTTAAGTTGCCGGGGTACCCTTATTTAATTCCTGCAGGTAGCATCTTATCTGCTTGATTATATTTATATATAACTTGAGTTCTTCGGCTGAACAATCCTTGACCGAGTTTACAAGCTCTTTGATCAATATATCTTCATCACTGGTCATGGCGGAAGGTTCTTTTTTCAATAAGTCCTCCACGTTGACATTTAAGGCGGCGGCGATTCTTTTCAACGTCTTAATGGAAGGTACTTTATTGCCGCGTTCCACCTGGCCGATGTAACTGTAGTGCAAGTTAGCTCTTTTACCGAGACCTTCCTGGGTTAACCCCAACTTGAGCCGTGTTTCCCTGATTGCCTTGCCCAGAATTAATCCACCTTCCGGTTTCAAAATAAATCCCTCCCATACCTGGAAACAATAAAATTAAGATTTGCCATTACGGAAACAATATTGTAAAATAACGATATTAATTAAGCATTTTCTAAATGGAGGTAATTATAGAATGGATACATATGATGTCGTTATCATCGGCGGCGGACCGGCCGGTCTTGCCGCGGGAATATATGCATCTAGAGCGGCTCTGAAAACGCTGTTGCTTGAAAAGGGAATGCCCGGCGGCCTTGCCGCAAGCACTGAAATAATTGAAAATTACCCGGGTTTTGCCGAGGGAATCGGCGGCCCGGAATTAATGATGCAAATGGAGGCCCAAGCTCGCCGGTTCGGCCTCGAGGTAAAGTCCGCCAATGCCGAATCAATAAAACCGGTTGAAAAAATTTTTGCAATCCAAACGGATGACGGCGAAATAAAAACTAAAACAGTAATCATAGCAACCGGCGCACAACCACAAAAACTTAAAGTTGAAGGTGAAGAGGAATTCCACGGTCGCGGCGTTTCCTATTGCGCAACGTGTGATGGGGCGTTTTTCAAGGACAAAATTGTTGCCGTGGTCGGCGGCGGCGATTCCGCAATCGAAGAAGCCTTGTATCTGACCAAGTTTGCCAGCCAGGTACACGTAATTCACCGCCGGGGCGAGTTAAGGGCAACCAAAATCCTTCAGCAGCGGGCAATGAATAACGAAAAAATTATTTTTCACTGGCACAGCGTCGTGGAAAAAATTGCCGGGCAGTCGACCGTCCAGGAAGTCACCCTGAAAGACGTTCGAACCGGGGAAACTGATAAACTTAACGTAAACGGCGTGTTTATTTACGTTGGAACCCGTCCGGTTTCCGAACTGGTTGGCAACTTGGTTCAACTCAACGAGCGCAACTATATCATCACCGACGAGAACATGCACACATCCAGGCCGGGTATTTTTGCAGCGGGAGACGTCAGACAAAAAACACTCAGGCAGGTGGTAACCGCTGTGGCCGATGGAGCCATTGCTGCCGTCTCAGCTGAAAAATACATTGAAGAAAACCTGAAGCCATAAAAAAAGATAGCTGTATCAACTGATACAGCGGAGAAAGGGAGAGGAGATTAGGTTATTAACAACTGATTACCTTTATTGTATTGAATAAATTGGGGCTCGGGAAATAGCTCTCGCTTAAACGGTTAAAATTGAGGCATTAACGGAAAAATACAGGTTAAACCGGTTGTCGCAACCCTCCTGAAACCCGGGAGGGCTTTTTATTTGTAAATTAAGATACTTTAAACAGGATTTCAACCTTTGAGCAGCGAAACACTAAATTTAAAAGGTTCGGAATTATTATTCTAAATCGCCTGGGAGGATGTTCTATATGCAGGATTTAATTGATAGATTTAAAGCGGGGGAAACCAGAGCGCTGGCCCGTTTGATATCAATGCTTGAAAATGAAGATCCTCAGCATGAGGAAATACTCAAACAGCTTTTTTATCGCACCGGTCAAGCTTACGTGGTCGGTTTTACCGGGTCGCCGGGTGCCGGAAAAAGCTCACTGGTGGACCAGGTGATTAAACATTTGCGCAAGGAGGGGCAAACCGTCGGCGTAATCGCCGTTGATCCAACGAGCCCTTTCACGGGCGGCGCTTTACTCGGCGATCGCATCAGAATGCAGGAGCATGCGCTGGACAAAGGCGTGTTTATCCGCAGTATGGGCACCAGAGGAAGCCTTGGGGGGTTGGCCAAAACAACCAAGGATGTGGTCAAGGCCATGGACGCGTTCGGTTTTAACTGGGTAATTATAGAAACCGTGGGCGTTGGCCAGGCGGAACTTGATATCATGCACGTTGCTGATACCACGGTGGTCGTTCTCACCCCCGGAGCGGGGGATGCCATCCAGACCATCAAAGCCGGAATCATGGAAATTGCAGACGTGTTTGCAGTTAATAAATGTGACTTGCCTGGGGCGGATAAAGTAGCCGCCGAGGTGGAAATAATGCTGGACCAGCAATGTGATCAAGTTGGGTGGAGACCGCCGGTGAAACTGGTTTCATCCTTGACCGGGCAGGGCATTGCCGACCTGGTGGCGGCAATTAAAACACACCGTCAACACCTGGAAGACAATAGTTTATTGTCCTTAAAGCGGAGGGAAAGAATACGGTCTGAAGCGTTAGAAATAGTAAACTACAAGTGGCAACAGAAGATACTTAAGCAAATCAACATACCCGGCAGGCTTAACGACCAGCTGGAGCGGGTAATGAATAAAGAAATCGATCCGTATACCGCGGCGGATTTTATTTTGGATTACGTCGTTTCCGGACCAACCGGTAAATAAATACAACTGGTAAAATTGGTTGCACTTTAATGTTAATAGTTAATAGCTGTTTTTTAGGGGATGATTTTATGAAAATTACCTTCCTGGGCCATGCCGGTTTTTTGCTGGCGGGTGAAATGAATATTCTGATTGATCCGTTTTTAACCGGCAATCCCGTAGCAACAGTAACACCCGATGAATTAACCGCCGACCTGATCTTTGTTTCGCACGGGCATGGAGACCACCTGGGTGACGCGATCAGTCTGGCCAAGAAAACAGGAGCCACGATCGTTTCGGTGTTTGAAATCGCCACTTACTGCAGTAAATATGGAGTACAGACTCATCCAATGCATATTGGCGGAAGCAATCGTTTCGGTCCGGTTATGGTTAAGCTGACCCCGGCATTACACGGCAGTGGGTTACCGGCCGGAGACGGCTCAATCCAGTACCTGGGGAACCCGTGCGGCTTTATATTTACCCTGGATGGAAAAACAATCTATCATTCCGGGGACACGGGGCTGTTCGGCGATATGGAGTTAATCGGCAAACGCAACCCCGTTGACCTGGCCATGCTACCAATCGGGGATAATTTTACCATGGGCATGGAAGATGCGCTGGAAGCGGTAAAATTAATTAAGCCCAACGTGGTCATACCCATGCATTACAATACATGGCCTGTTATTGCCCAGAACCCCCGTGAATTCAAAGAGAACGTGGAGAAAGAGACCCCGGCCCGCGTAATTATATTGGAACCCGGAGAAAGCTATGAATTATAACACCGGCAATTTTAACGGCGTGCCAGCCGTAAAAGCCGCCGAAGAGGTATTAAACCATCTTTCGCAGGCGGTGAATAAACTTAAAAAAGCGAGGGCCGGCGACTTGCCGGAAGTCTACGCCGCTTTTTTACACGGCCAGGCTTACGGTCTCGCCCTGGCCCTGCGCTTGCTCTACCCGGGGCCGGGCAATTGGGGGGAAAAGGCCGCTTTATTGGTTAGACCGGTGATTACGGAACATAAATGTGAATGCGAAGACAGCCATTAGTTACCGGGACTAATTACTTCATCGGGAATATATATATCCTTGAAGGGTAAAGATTTTGTTGATCGCAGGACCCGGCCCGTGCGAACAAAAGTGGGCCTGTTGTTTTGGTTACGCAAACCAGTCCGGTAGACCACAACGGAAATGTCATACGCGTTTACCATTCGATGAATACCGGGCACTAATACACGCAGATCAAGCCCGTGTTCTACAGCGTTGTTTTTATCTTCAACATGCAGATAAATTACGCGCCTGGACTGATTTTGGCCACCGGCAGTTTCCAGATGAACGGCCGGTGGCTTTTGTTCTTCATTCTCCAACGATTTCGGATCCAGGTTCAAACAACTGACCAGAATATTTTTGTCCCGAAGTTTAAAACCATTACCAGCGAATATAACTCCAAACCCGCGTCTTAAGTAACCCGAGGCAAGACCCAGTTCACATATGGCCCGCGTTGGCTGATCAGCCAGCTTAAGCTCCGTGATTTTTTCCGCCAGGCCCGGACAATCCCGTAATATTGCGAGATCCGCTCCGATAACGGCGGCGAACAAAGAATGAGGTCCCGGATAATCCCTCCCGCTCATTTCGGCAAACGCCAATTCCTCTTGTGCCCGGTACCAAAGATAGGCCACAGGAGCAACCCCGACCCCACCAGTACCAATACCGCAACCGAAACTCACCTTTCCACCGTGCGCTTTCTTTATTGATTTTAAGTTTTCTTTTAGCCACGGCACGCCCAGGGCGGATTCCAGGTGTTCCACCGCCCGGCGAATGTTAATTAATCTTTCATCCATTTTCCATCCTCCCAACAGTTAGGTGAAGGAAAAAACAGCACGTTAAAAGAATACTTGTTAAAAAACACATGGGGATTTAATAATACTGACTAGATTTCGCTGCAAAAACCGGTACTTGTATCAGGCGCTCCGGCGGTATCAATCGTTCGTTTCACAATTTTACTCTTGAGACCGGTAAAACTTGTAGTTAACGCTTGCAACTTACTGCCTAACTACTTCTTCACGCCCTAAGGGGTCATGTCTTTTGGGATATGACGGGCTAGGGACCGCATCCAGTGCTCCACTCACTCCAGAAATCCGCCGGATCGCCTGCCACTGTGGTGTTTTTGCAGTTAAATCTGACTTTAATTACTCGCGATAATATCCGCCTGGCCCTGTCAATATTCGCCGTGTAAAACTCCACACCTGTCGATCTTTGTTTTTTTACCATCTTTTCAAACATTTCTTTAGTAACGATTATCCCGGTTTCATTCAGTGCGGGAATTTTTGACCGTCCTTTGAAACATGGCCCAAAATAAATAAACGGTTCATAAACAATTTTAAATAGTAAACTGCAGTTTGTGACTGCTGAAAAGCAAAACTTGCAGGAACAATAATACAGGACAGGCTAAAAAGCAATGAAAAACCAGCCGGAAAAGTTAAAGCGGGAAGTGAGATTTTGCGAGACTTTATCGTCTGTGACCTGGAAACCACGGGGTTTATCCCCGGCAAAGATAAAATTATGGAAATCGCTCTGATTAAAGTTGTGAACGGCATTATTGTGGACAAATTTTATTCTTTAATCAACCCCGAATGCAAGATCCCCCTCAGGATAAAAAGGTTAACCGGAATCAACGAAGCGGAACTTTTTAGCAGTCCAACCCTGCAACAGGTATTCCCTCATTTGTCCGGCTTCATGCTTAAAGTTCCGCTGGTCGGTCACAATATTGGCTTTGACCGTTCTTTTCTGGAGGCTTCCCTTGATTGTCGTTTACCATTCACGGATTTTTTAGATACCCTGGAGCTTGCGCGCATTATAACGCCTGAGCTGCCCGGGCACAGTCTCGGCAGCCTGTCCAACAGCTTGCGGTTGAACCACCGGCCTCAACACCGGGCGCTGGATGACGCTTTGGCCACCGCGGAATTGTTATTTACCTTATTAAGCGAGGTGTCCCTTTTGAGATTGGAGGTTCTATTTCATCTATCATCCTTACTAAAGGCGGGTAAGTCCCCCTGGGCCAAAATATTGGAAGACTTAATTAAGAAAAAGATGCAGCACTTTGCCGCGGATAAGATTTCCGGCAAGGTTCCAATCAGGGAACCCGCAAAAGATCATCACCGGCAAGCAGGGACCGCCTCCCCAAAATCCAATCATAATGATTTAACGGTGGATTTTCTACTGGGACCAGATAGCCCACTTTCCCGGGTATGGCCCAATTACCAGTTCCGCCGGGAACAGGTTGCAATGGCCCGGGCGGTTAATCAATCTTTACATAAGCAAAAGATTCTATTGGCTGAAGCAGGCACGGGAACAGGTAAATCACTGGCATACTTATTACCCGCTCTGCTATGGTCTTGTAAAAATCACCAACGGACTCTTATTGCAACCAATACGATTAATTTGCAGGAACAAATCTGGCAAAAAGATATCCCGTTATTGCAAAAAGCCCTGGATTTTCCATTCCGGGCCGCGCTGCTCAAAGGCCGGCAAAACTATATTTGTCTGCGTCGTTTTTTCCATCTCCTTTCCCAGGCCGGCAACCTGGCGCCGGAGGAAGCCATGCTCATGGCCCGGACCCTGGTCTGGTTGCAAAAAACCGATACCGGTGACAGGGCCGAGTTGGCTCTTTTCGGCCAGGATAACGAAACCTGGTTGCAAATGTGTTCCGACAGTGAATCATGCCTGGGAAGCGGCTGCGGTTGGTTCAACCGTTATTGTTTTGTCTCACGGGCCAGATGGAAGGCGGAGAATTCGGAACTGGTAATTATTAATCATTCGCTGCTTTTTTCTAATATTGCATCGGATTATAAATTACTTCCGCCCCATGGTGCACTGGTAATCGACGAAGCTCATCATATCGTGGAAACAGCCACCCGGCACCTGGGAATAAAGGTCTCCGGCAAACATATTATGCAATGGCTTTCCATAGCGGGTAAAACCATCAGAAGATTAAGCGAACTCCGCCCGCCGCAACGCGATCCGGGCTGGCCCGCCGCCCTTAAGCAAGGTGAACAATCAAGACATAAATTAACAGAGCATGTCAAAACTTTTTTTAGATGCTTAATCGATTCCTGTATTAAACACCAGAAGAAAACGCCAGGCTACAATACAAGTAAAATTCGTTTACATCGTGAAAAAGAGATCATCAAATCAATAGAAGCCGATTACCAAAACATGCTCTATTACCTGCGTGATTTTAATGCCTGCTTAAAGAATATCGCCAAGTGGGTTGACACATGGTCCGCTGTTGACATGTCCTGGGACAAAACGACACATGATCTTGGGGCTATTATTGAAACCGGCTCCGCTTTTCTCGCGGACCTTACGTTTATAATGGAAAACCCCCCGGAAAACTATGTGTGTTGGATTGAAATATTTGAGTACGACACCGTCCCGGGGGAGAACTGTGTTTTGAACGCCACCCCCATTGACGTCAGCGAATTATTATGTAAACGGTTATTCGATACAACCCGAGCGATTATCCTGACATCCGCCACGATGACCGTGGATAACAACTTTGAATATTACATTAAACAATGCGGTCTTGACCGGTTGCCCGCCGGCGTGACAGAAACTCTAATCGTGGAATCACCCTTTAATTATGAAGACCAGTGCCTTTTGTGCATACCGGACGATATTCCTTTATTCGGCGAAACCAGCGGAGAACATTATATAAACGCGCTGGTGGATACGATATTTAAACTGGTACTGGACGCAGGTGGAAGGACACTGGTACTGTTTACATCGCATAAACTATTGCGAGATGTTTATTACAAAGTTAAACCGTTGTTTGACGAAGTAGATATTTGCCTGCTGGGCCATAATTTAGACGGGGGACGCTCAAAGCTAGTGGAAGAGTTCTCCCGGGGTGAGCGCTGCGTGTTATTCGGCTCCTCCAGTTTCTGGGAAGGGGTGGATATCCCCGGTGATACCCTGGTACAGGTGATTATCGTTAAACTGCCTTTTGCTCCACCGAATGACCCGGTGTTCGAAGCTAGAAATGAAAAAATTATTACCTCGGGCTTAAACGGTTTTTATGAATTAAGCTTGCCTAATGCGGTCATCCGGTTTAAACAAGGTTTCGGGAGGTTGATTAGGGGCGAAAAGGACCGGGGGGCGGTAATAGTCCTTGACAGGCGCATTACTAAAAAGCAATATGGAAGGATTTTTTTAAATTCGTTGCCGGTAAAATCCTATCTCCACGGGGATGTGGAATTGATCAAGAAAAAACTTACAAGTTGGATTTAAAAGGCACATCCGTGCCATCGATTCAATAATATATATAATAAAAAACAACGAAGGAGAGTGAAAGTTTTGCGGGTATACTTCGTTCGTCTTCCTTCATTTTTGCGCAACTGGTTGTTAAAAGTATGGAAATAAACGGGAGAGCAGGCTGCTGTAGCCTGCTTTTTTATTTGCGATACGCTCTTTGTAAAAAACGATTTGTGGTATAGTGCATTACAAATTGCAATTGCTTTTAAACTGCATATAATAAATAAACATATACTTTAAACCGGAGGCATGTGATTAATGCCTGGAAAGACCCTTAATCGTTTTTTCTGCGGGTTGATTATGTTAGGCATAGGAATAATCTTGCTTGTCTGCTCATTTTTCATCAAGTAAGAAAAAGCCGCTTCCGCCGTTTATTCGTAAATAGTTATTTAGATAACCCGACCCCCAAAACACCACCAACGGCCCCGGCCATTAGAGAGAAAAATCCTTTTTGTAACAGCATTATGGATGTTACACCCATGTGAAGAAAGGCTTTTGCTATCAACAAGCCCAGTACAATAAATAATAAAGCCACAGCTATACCATGCAAAAGTCCCTTACAACCCGCTTCCCGGGCGGCAAAAACGCTACCGAGAAAGATACTTAAATAAAATAACGAGGTAGCAGTTACAGGCAGTGTTTTTTCCGTCAGCGACGTGACATGGTAAAAAATGCCCGATATTGTGCAACCTAAAATGGTAATTATCAGAGCCGCAATTACGCCTTTAAATACCGCGTTAAGTTTAAAAGAGAAATAACCTGATTTTTCCTCTCTCAGGGGCGTCATGATCCCACCTCCATGTTTTTAAAATAATTACTATGTCCATTTCGCCAAAGTATACCAACATTAATAAAAAAACCGGCTTATTTACCGGTTTTTTCTTCAACATGGTTGGTAAAATCATGTTCCCACCGCCCGTCAAGATTAATTAACGGCGCAGAGCCCGTAGGCTCTCCTACGAAGGCGTCTCCGCGCGCCCTGGATGGCCTGGTTTGTTTTTTTTTCATCTTTTTTCTCCTCCGTTTTTAGAGAAAAATTATATATTATTCTTGTTTAATAATCTCATTTTTAAGGTAAAAAAATACTGAAACATTTAGTCACGGTTTCTTTTTTTTGTTTTTAATGCCCAATGTTTAATATATTTATATTTAAATGGATTCATTGGCAGGATATGGAATATTTCAGGTCGAATATATTTAAACCAAACCTGCTTTAAAAGGAGAGTGGTTTGGTGGAAAAGATAATTAGCAAAGCTTCAGTGATAAGAGGTAGCGCCGTGGCACTATTTGTCCTGGCTTTGGCTATCGAGACGCTGGGTTCGGAAAACCATGCCCTGAACCTGATTAAAAAAGCTATGGATAAATTCCCACAAAACCGCACATTGCATTTGCACGCCAGCCGTTTATACCTGAAAAAGGGACAGGTGGATAGTGCCGTAATACATTGGAAAAAAGCAGTCGGATCTGAAAATATCGGCAGTTTTCTATACTGGCTGGACAATTCTCAAAAACATTTCTTGTTGTCCGGAAGATCAAACCAAATCAACGAGGAATTGAATGGCCCGGACAAACTTTCTGGGACTATCCGCAAATGGCCGGTTAAACAGCAGCCGTTAAACGACATGGGCCTGAGTTTGCTGGAGAGGGGATACGTTAGCGAAGCCCTGCAGGTATTTTTAAAGGACCTGCAGAAAGGGAAGGAAGATCCGTCTTTGTTGTTTAATATTGGTCTTTCCTTCAGCAAGTTGAACAGACACGAGGAAGCGCTGGAATACTATGAAAGGGCACAAAGCATGGGTTTAAACAACCCGGGATTATTAAACAACAAAGGGTACAGTTTATTTAGCATGGGCCGGTTTGAAGAGGCCCTGACGTGTTATGAATTAGCAAGAGGCTTAGCCCCTAACGATTACATAATTTTAAACAACCTGGCGGCATGCTATTTAAAAAATAACCAACTGGACCGGGCCGAAAACTGCTTTAACGCCGCCGTAAAAAACAATCCCGGGGATGCAACGCTGGAAAATAACCTGGCTATGTGTCTGGAAACGATGGGTAAAACCAGGGAAGCAATCAACCATTATGATAAAGCTTTATTTATGGCAAAAAACATTAAGGTCAAAAAGAAAATCCTGTTTAATAAAATTATCTGCTTGATCAAATTAAAAAGTTACCACGAAGCGCTTGCTGCTTGCGACAGTATGCCGCATGATGATTCGGAATTTGAAATTTGGGGGATGCGGGCGGAATTGCTTAATGAATTAGGCCGAATTGAAGAGGCGGCAGAAAGTTATCGAAAAGCGATGGGCTTGACCGGTTAACCAACGGGCGCAAATGTGCCCATTTTTTTATTTACAAAAGCAGGACGAGCGCGAAAAAAGAAGAAGTATTTTAAATTACGAGTTAATAGTTATAATAAAATCCGGATCATCCCTCAGACGCCGGACACACATGATGATGAAATTGCTCACAACATTTATGAAGGGAGAGAAGAAACCATGGTAGACCTGGACAAAATTGAAGTTGCCGTACGCATGATTCTTGAAGCCATTGGAGAGGACCCCGACAGGGAGGGTCTGAGGGAAACACCGGCCCGGGTTGCCAGGATGTATCAAGAAATATTTTGCGGCCTCTGGGATGATCCTGAAATGCACTTGCAAAAGATGTTTTCTGAGGAACACGAGGAAATGGTTCTGGTAAAAGACATCCCAATTTATTCCATGTGTGAACACCACCTGTTGCCCTTTTACGGGAAGGCCCATGTTGCTTATATCCCCCGCAAAGGTAACGTCACGGGCCTATCCAAGTTGGCCAGAGTGGTGGAGGGATTTGCCAAGAGACCTCAATTACAGGAAAGGTTAACTACGCAGATAGCGGATACAATAATGAAAAAACTTAATCCTCACGGCGTGCTTGTTGTCATTGAAGCGGAGCACATGTGCATGACCTTGCGAGGTGTTCGAAAACCCGGTTCGAAAACGATTACTTCGGCGGTACGCGGGCAATTCCAGCGTAGCGAGGCTACAAGGGCAGAAGCATTTTCATTAATAGGAAAATGATCGGGAGGGAATTCTAGTTGAATCATGATAATTTTCCGCAAGGTAAACTTGAACTGATTGCTCATAAATCATTCCCCGCTTATGAAGATATGTATAAAGTAGTGGATTTTCTTAATAAAAATTTAAAAGATAAAAAAATCATGTTCGGTCTTACGAAAAATGATAAAGAAAACACTATGACCATATCAATTTACGAATTTTGATTTCCCCTGGAGGAATGAAATGCGGATACTGCTCAGCAATGACGACGGCATTCTCGCCCCCGGATTAAAGGAAGCCAAACACGCGCTCGATCCCCTGGGTGAAGTTTTCATTGTAGCACCCGAACGTGAAAGAAGCGGTACGGGACACGGTATTACTGTTCATAAACCCCTTAGGCCAAAGCAAGTTAACTTTTCAGACGGGACATGGGGTTGGTCCGTCAACGGCACGCCTGCCGACTGCGTTAAACTAGCGATCGAGGCGTTAATGCCGCAAGCCCCGGATATTGTTGTGTCCGGGATTAATTTTGGCGCCAATTTAGGCACCGATGTGCTGTATTCCGGTACCGTATCCGCCGCCATCGAAGGGATTATCAATGGTATAACCTCGGTAGCCATATCCCTGGCGACTTACGAACATGAAAATTTTCAATATGCAGCGGCGTTTTTAACGCGCGTCATTCCACTATTGTTGAAAATCAGCCGGGAAACGGGATGTGTACTAATAAACATCAATGTCCCTCCTGGCAAGCCCAAAGGAGTTAAGGTGACCCGATTGGGAAACCGGCGTTACGTCAACATATTTCACAAGCGAATCGACCCGCGCGGTCGTGTTTATTACTGGATGGCGGGAGAACCGGAGGATACGCCCCCCGACAAATTCCCGGTCGATGTGGATGTTGATTTTGAGGCCGTCAAAAACAATTACATTTCTATGACGCCATTGCATTTTGACCTGACCGATTTTGATGCCATTCGGAAGCTTAGCCGGATGATTACCGAGTTTAAATAATTGCTTATCCCTGTAACCGCAGAATAGTTTTATTCCATGGAGACTATTGATAACGGCCAGCCTGATGGGTATCAATGTCAACAGGATCATTTCTTTTACCTGGAGATGGGCTCGTATACGGCGCGTATATTAGGAAAAACAAAGCCAAGATCAGGGAATCAATCGCCAACGTGTTCAACCGTTTTAAACGGCTCAAGGGAAGAAAAGACCAGCTGGCAGGGACGTTGAGCGGTGGTGAACAGCAGATGCTGGCCATCGACCGGGTTTTAATGTCTAAACCAAAACTGATTTTACTGGATAAGCCGTCTATGACCCCGGCCCCCAAGCTGGTCTGGGAAATTTTCTCCATTATCAAGGAAATTAAACAGGCCGGCGCAACGATTATACTGGTGGAGCAAAACGCCCATATGGCCCTGTCGGTTGCTATCGGGCTTACGTCTTGGAAACCGGGGAAATTGTCCTCCGGGGTACAGCCGAGGAAATGGCCAATAACCCGGAAGTAAAAAAAGCTTATTTGGGAGAATAGACCAACCCGGCAACGGTTGGAAAGATAATAATTTAAAACCAGAAAATCGCTTTGAATTTCTTTTTATCTTCTTCGTTAAATCCCCCGGTGAGAAGCATCAATAAAATGTATATTATCCCACCAATCAACAGGCATACAAACAATGTCGCGCCGACGCCGGCTCCGTACTCCGGCATTGTATTTTTCAGGTATGTAATTGCTAAAGACATACCAATAGCGGAAACTAGAGGTTTAAAAATATTTTCCCTGAAATCAAATTGAAAACCGGTAAGTTGAAATAAAGTGAACATGTTTAACACCGCCATGATGACATACCCGGCACCAACCGCCAGGGCGCTACCTTTAATGCCCAGCTGGGGCATGGCCGTTAAATAATAAATGCCGCCCAAACAAAACAGGGACGACAGTACCAGGTTTTTAAAGGGAATGTCGGCCCTGCCGATACCCTGCAATATGCCGGTTGTCGCCTGCTGCAGATACAGAAAGGGACCGGCCAGGGCCATGATCCGTAAACTAACTCCCGCCTGCTGATATCCAAACAATACACCGCAAAGCTCTTCCGCCAGTAAAAGAAAAACAAATGCCGCCGGCAATCCCACCTGCACCGTCAAACGCAGAGCATCCAGAATGCGATTTCTGATCAGATGCGGGTTATTCAACGCCATCGCATCCGACATGGCCGGAACCAGTGCCGTTGCCAATGCCATGGTTACCACGCCCGGTATAAACAGCAAAGCCTCGGCAATACCAATAAACTGCCCGTAAGCACTGGTTGCCTGAGCCAGAGACATACCCGCAACAGTTAACCTTTTGGGAATCAGGATGGCTTGAAGCGACATGAGAGCAGTCGCTACAAACCTGGTTAATGTAACAGGCACAACCAAATTAAATATCCTGGTCAAAATATCTCTTAACCGAATAACCGCCGGCGTTTGAGTTCCTAAAACAGGCCTGCGGGTCCTATATATACGAAGCATTAGGATAAAACCCGTAAGTTCGCCGGTCACAACGCCCAGCGACAGCCCCACTGCGGCGTACTCAATTCCGAAGGGCAACAAAAAATACGCTATGGTTAAACCTGCCGCCACCCTGACCAACTGCTCGATGGTCTGGGTAACGGCGGTTGGAGTCATTTGCTGTAATCCCTGAAAAAAACCGCGAAAAGCAGAACAAAGGGAAACTATCGTAATACCGGGGATCAAACATAAAAAACAATAATAAACCTTGGGGTTGGGAAAAACATAACCCTTTAAAAAGGGCGCGCCTAGAATCAACAACAGGGTAAAAAACATACTGGTAAAAACCAACATTACCAGAGACAACTTAAAAATCCTATATGCACCCCGCATATTGTTTCTAGCTGCTTCCTCGGCCACCAGCTTGGCGATGGCCAGCGGAATTCCAGCGGTAGCCAGTACAAGCACCATTATATAAATAGGGAAAACCATATTAAAAAGACCGACACCCTCGGGGCCGATTAAACGGATCATAGCAATTTGATAAAAAAAACCAAGCAACCGGTTGATTAAACCCGCGGCCAACAGCACCACTGCTCCTTGCAAAAAAGAGTAACCGGCCATATATTACCACCCTTATTTAAAACTAGAATATGTTTATGTTTAAATGCTCAAACCTATGAAAAACTGGAAATTCAAATAAAAAATTTTAAATTTAATCAAAAGGACAAGGATTTTTTGTTCTGTTGTAGAAGTAGATAGAGTTAGCCGGAAACCCGTATTGCTGAGGCCAAAGGAGCCCAGAGGGGGTTATTTTTGTGTTTAAACCCATATTTAGGCATTTTGGCTACAGTTAAAGTATAGAAAAAGGGTTGGAGGGAAACCATTATTTACAAAAGGAGGCAAGTGACTTGAAAAATTATAATACTGAACAGATACGAAACATTGGCATTTTCGGCCACGGCGGAGTAGGCAAAACATCACTGGTGGAAGTAATGCTTTATAACACCGGTGTAATAAATCGGATTGGTCGCGTGGAAGATGGAACAACCGTTGCGGACTATCACCCGGAGGAAGCCCAGCGCCAATCGACAGTTCACACAAGTCTGGTTCCAGTTGAATTGAACAATGTAAAATTGAACCTGTTGGATACCCCGGGCTTCTCCGATTTTATCGGTGAAGTCAAAGGTACTTTGCGAGTGGTTGATACCGGTATGTTCGTTCTTTCCGCGGTGGACGGCGTTCAGGTCCAGCATGAAATTATCTGGAAGTTTGCGCAAAAGGCCGGTCTCCCCAGGATAGTGTTCATTAACAAGATGGACCGGGAAAATGCAAGTTTTGCCAAGCTGATGAACGAACTAAACGAAAAGTTTAACGCCAATTTTGCACCCATAAATTTCCCCATAGGTGAAGGCCTTGATTTCAAGGGGATTGTTGATGTTATCAGCCAAAAAGCATATGAATTCGGCAATGATGGTAAACCCAAGGAAGTTGCGGTGCCGGATGATTTAAAAGGCCAGTTGGAGGAATATCGCGAAAAAGTCATTGAAGCGGCCGCCGAAGGTGATGACGACCTGACCATGAAGTACCTGGAAGGGGAAGAGTTAACCCCGGAGGAGGTCATTTCCGGGTTGCGTCTGAGCATCGCCAACAACCGGGTGGTACCTGTACTATGCGGTTCAGCCATTAAAAACATGGCCGTGGTCAACCTGACCGAGTTTTTAACCCAGTACATGCCCGCACCTAAATGCGAAGACGGACCGCTGGCTGCCCTGGTGTTTAAAACCCTTGCGGACCCGTATGTCGGCCGGATGAACTTTATCCGGGTTTTCCGCGGCACTTTGAAGGCAGATTCGCAGGTCTACAATCCCAATAAGGAAAAAATGGAAAAAATTGGTCAAGTGCTATATGTAAGAGGCAAGCACTCGGAGCAAACCCCGCAGGTTCCTTGCGGCGATATGGCTGTAGTGGTGAAGCTTACGGATACCGCGTCCGGCGATACGCTATGTGACAAGGATAACAAAGAGCAGTTGGAAGGCATCGACTTCCCGGTACCGAACTACACCGTGGCAATTGCGCCCAAGAGCAAGAATGACGAAGACAAGCTGGGGGATGCCGTCAACAAACTGCTTGAAGAGGATCCATCATTAAAAGTGGAGAAGAATACGGTAACAAAGCAGACATTGCTTACCGGTATCGGCGAAGCCCATGTCAGCATTGCGATCAACAACTTGAAACGCCGTTATGGCGTCGATGTCACAGTTGAAGAACCCAAAGTTCCATACCGGGAAACAATTAGGAGCAAAGTCGAAGCGGAAGGCAAGCACAAGAAACAATCCGGCGGCCGCGGCCAGTACGGCCACGTATGGATTCGTTTCGAACCGTTGCCTGAAGGGGACTTCGAGTTTCATGAAGAAGTATTCGGCGGTGCCGTACCACGCAACTATTTCCCGGCGGTGGAAAAGGGTTTGCGGGAGTCCATGCTGGAGGGCGTTTTAGCCGGTTACCCCACGGTGGGACTGAAAGCCACGCTGTATGACGGTTCATACCATAGCGTGGACTCATCTGAAATGGCGTTCAAAATCGCCGCGTCCCTGGCCTTTAAAAAGGGAATTCCCAACGCCAAGCCCGTTCTACTGGAGCCCATTAATTACGTGGAAGTAACCGTACCGGACGAGTTCATGGGTGATATCATCAGCGACTTCAACACCAAGCGGGGCCGCGTGCTGGGCACCGACCAGACCGAGGACGGCACCGTAATCAAGGCACATGTGCCCGCATCAGAAATGTTCAAGTACGCCAATGACCTGAAATCTATGACCCAGGGCCGCGGGCAGTTCAAGATGGAGTTTTATAGTTACGAAGAAGTGCCCGCGAAACTCGCCGAGGAAATTATCAAGAAAGCCAAGGCCGAAGCCGAAGCGGAAAAATAATTTACAACTTTTTTAAAGGGCCGGGTTAAAAATAACCCCGGCCCTTTAAATACTAAGTCTTTTGTTGTATTCCCAATTTACAAGTTGAATTACCAATTTGTCGCCCGTTTGCCAAATGCAAAAAGCCGGTACCCGTAAACCTTTACGAATACCAGCTTTTCTGGCAGGGGAGACAGGACTCGAACCCGCAGCCCACGGTTTTGGAGACCGTTGCTCTACCAATTGAGCTACTCCCCTAGAATATATTCATCATAGCAAATGTTATTATAAATTAATATTTTCATTCAGTCAAGGGGAATATGCGGTAATAAAGGATTTTTGGACTTGCAACCGAATATATATTATCAATCAAAAAACCCGGAGGTGGCTAAATGAGCCCCAAAATTGGTGTCTTGTTGGGCGGACGTTCGGCGGAAAGGGAAGTATCACTGCGGACGGGGGAGGCCATATATCAAGCGCTGTTAAATAATGGCTATGATGCCGTCAAAATTGATGTTGATCGTAATATCGTGGAAAATATAAAAGCCAACGGAGTTGAGCTGGCTTTTATTGCACTACACGGGAAATATGGCGAAGACGGTACCATTCAAGGGCTTTTGGAAATTCTGGAAATTCCGTATGTCGGTTCGGGAGTACTGGCCAGCGCAATTGCGATGAATAAAATCACCACCAAGAAAATTCTGGTTTACGAGGGGATACCCACGCCCGAATTTTTGACCGTTACACGCAGGGAATTCAGCGCCCGGGCGGAAACTGTTGAGCAAAGGATTTTACAGATGGGGCTACCCGTGGTGATTAAAGCCGCCACCCAGGGATCAACCATCGGTATATCATTTGTGCGTAATCCCGGAGAAATAAAACCGGCCCTGGAGGAAGCGTTCAAATATGATCCGGAAGCCCTGGTTGAAAAAATGATTGAAGGCATAGAAATAACCGTGCCTGTACTGGGCAACGAGGAACCGGAAGTGCTGCCATTGATTGAAATTGTCTCCGCTACGGGAGTTTATGATTATAAGGCCAAGTACACCGTTGGTCTCAGTGAGCATATTATTCCGCCCCGAATTGAGGAAAACATTCAGAACGAAATCAAAAGTTTAGCTCACAAGGTATATAAGGCCATTGGTTGCCGGGGATTGGCCCGGATTGATTTTATTGTGGATAATTCAGGAAACACATACGTTCTAGAAGTAAATACCATTCCGGGAATGACTGAAACAAGCCTTTTCCCCGATTCCGCGCGGGCGGCGGGCATATCCTTTGAAGAATTGATCAAGAAACTGATTGACCTGGCCATGCAAAAATAAATAACTTGCACCGCTTGGCTACATTTTTGTTTGTTATGAACAATAACATTAAACCCTTAAAAATATGGACAGTCAGTAAAGGAGGTTATTCATTTAATGTTTGTTAATTTTATAAAAATCACAAAAGAGTCCGTATTTTTGGATCCCAGAAACAACTTTGAATCCCAGACCGTAACCATCGAAATTCGTAGAGACCCGTTAACGGAACGCGTTTCACGTATTTTCCCCTTTCGCAAGCTGGTCCTACACCGACACGACTGGACACCCTTTGTCGAAGAATCCAAACAAAAATTTTGCCCATTTTGCCCCGAAGTGGTGGAAAAAGTAACCCCCAAATTCATTGAAGCCATCGCCCCCGATGGGCGGATCAAGGTAGGGGACGCCATGGCCATTCCCAACCTGAATCCTTATGAAAAACATGCCTCGGTGGTAATAATGTCTCCAAGGCACTACATCCCCATGGATGAAATCAATGTGCAAACAATGGTGGACAGTTTCCGGGCCGGTCTAACTTATTTACAAAGGGTTACCGCCGCAGACCCCGCTGAAGGTAGTTATCCATCCATTAACTGGAACTACATGCCGTACGCCGGAGGCTCAATCATCCACCCGCATTTGCAGGTATTAACGGGCCCCGAGCCAACCACTTTCAACAGGCAATTAATCAATGCATCAACCGAATACTTTATGAGATGCAACCAAAATTATTGGACGGATTTGATCTACGCGGAGATTGACAGGGGAGAAAGATATATCGGTAAAACGGGTGATGTTCACTGGATCAGCGCATTTGCGCCCCGGCACGTCGGTGAGGTCATCGGCATTCTTCCCGGAAAGCAAACAATTGACGATATAACCGATCAAGATTTGGTGGACCTGGCTGGTGGCTTGCAGAAAATAATACATTATTACGACCGCAATAATTTACCTTCCTTTAACGCCGCCCTGTATTTTGCACGCCGGGAGGACAGGGGATTCACGGTTCACGTACGAATAGTGGGCAGGTTTACTATATTCCCGCTGGTAGGCAGCGATATCACCCACATGCAGGTATTACATGACGATCCCTGGACCGTTATTCTCCCGGAATTAATCGCCCAGGAATTGAAGGACGTTTTTAATTCCCCCCAATAAACTGGTTATTAAATTAAGCAGGAATTGCACTGGCCACGGAGAAATATCAATATACGTATGTTTCTCAAACATCTCGGAGGTGGGCGAAAAATGGCTCAAAAAAAATGTATTATGTGCGGTAGGTTATTTGATCCCGACCAGATTGCCGAAGATAATAAAAACCCGTATCTGGACGATGAAGATGTGCCGAAAAAATCACCTTCTTTTTGTCAGATGTGCGAGGCTAAAATAAGACATGAGGCGGATGACGCCCAAAAGAATCCCAAACCGATGTAACGTTTCTCCGCCCCCGGCCGGGTCACAGTATTAAGGAGGTATATATTTGCACAAAGGGCTTAAGCGGATGTCTACAGTAATTATTACTTTTTTATTTTTATTTGTGTTGCTGGCCAGGTGGAGCGCAAATCTTTATGTAGACTGGCTTTGGTTTAAAACGCTGGGTTACAGTAACATATTTAAAACTATTTTGCTGTCCGAACTGGGCTTGCGGTTACTGGTAGGACTGGCCGCCTTTTTATTTATATTTGTCAATTTAATACTGACCCGTAAATCGGTACTGCACACCGTCAGTTCCCACCAGTACATGGAGAAGGATGGCGTAATCAGTATCTATCAATCCCCGCTGAGCAAATACCTGTCCCCGCGTTTTCTAACCGTAATCTATTTTATTGCCAGCGTAGTACTGGCCGTTTTTGTGAGCACCGCGGTAACCGGCGACTGGGTTATTTTACAGAGATATTTGCATAGTACGGGGTTTGGTTATACCGATCCCATTTTTAACAAGGATATCGGTGAATACGTATTTAAGTTACCTTTCTACCAGTTTATTTACCAGTTGTTAACATGGTTTATCATTCTGGCCGCTTTTGCTGTGGCCTTGGTTTATTTCCTGGTTGAATCAGGTAAAGACGGGTTCAACAAGCTTTTTAATTTACTCCCGGCCCGTTTGCACCTTTCATTTCTGGCCGCCCTGTTTTTTGTGGTACGCGCCTGGGGTTACAGCCTTGAGCAGTACATGCTTCTGTATTCTGAAAACGGGGTTGTTTTCGGACCCGGCTATACGGATATCCACGCCAGGTTACTTGCATATAAAGCTTTATTCTTTATTTCACTTTTAATTGCCGTTATAATTTTAATCAACCTGTTCATGCGCAGATTCAGGTTGATTCTCTACAGTATCGGCGCTTTATTCCTGGCGTCGATCGTCCTTGGAGGCATTTACCCGACGATTATTCAAAACCTGGTGGTCAAGCCAAATGAGCTAAACAGGGAGACTCCGTATATTGCCAACTCCATCAAATATACCCGGTTGGCATATAATTTGGACAAGGTGGAAACAAATAAATTTCCCGCAGGTCAAAAACTGGATCCTGCAGATATTGAAAAAAACATTGAGACCGTGAAAAATATCCGGCTGTGGGACTGGCGCCCCCTGGAACAAACCTACGAACAACTGCAGGAAATCAGGCCTTATTACGACTTAAAAAATATTGATATTGACCGTTACATGATTAACAACGAGTATCGCCAGGTGATGCTGGCTGCCAGGGAACTTGACCAGGACAAATTGCCGGATCAAGCTAAAACTTGGATTAACCAGCGGCTCAAGTATTCCCATGGTTACGGCATTGCCATGAACCCCGTGAATGAGATGACCAGTGAAGGTTTACCTGAATTTTTCATCCAAAACATTCCTCCTGATAGTAATATTGAACATGAAGTGACGCGGCCGGAAATTTATTTCGGCGAGCTGACCAACAACTACGTTATTGTGAATACGAAAACCAAGGAGTTTGATTACCCGGTCGGCGGCAACGAAAACGCTTATACCACTTACGAAGGGGAACACGGGGTCAGAATCGGCGGTTTTATTAATAGGGCCATCTTCGCCCTGGCCTTTGGCGACTATAAAATGCTGCTGGCCGGCGATATCCAAAATTCAAGCCAAATACTGTATTATCGCAACATCCGGGACAGGGTGCCCAAATTGGCGCCGTTTTTAAGGTACGACAGTGATCCGTATATAGTTCTCGATGAACAAGGTAACTTATACTGGATGTGGGATGCTTACACTGTTTCGGATATGTACCCTTATTCCGACCCCTTTAGCGGTAGGTATAACTATATTCGCAATTCAGTAAAAGTAGTGATTAACGCTTATACGGGTACGGTGGACTTTTATATTGCGGATAATGAGGACCCCATCATCAAAACATATGACAAGATTTTCCCCGGGGTTTTCAAACCGCTGGCGACAATGCCCGGAGACCTTAAGAAACACATCCGGTACCCTGTTGATCTATTTACTATCCAGGCGCAAAAATATACAGTTTACCACATGACGGATACTGAAGTATTATATAATCAAGAGGACAAGTGGAACATGCCCACGGAAAAAGTCTACAATGAAGAAGTGGACATGGAACCCTATTATACTATTACCAAATTGCCAAATGGTGACAAGCCGGAATATGTATTAATTTTACCTTTTACCCCAAAAAACAAGACAAATATGATCGCCTGGATGGCAGCCAGGTCGGACGAACCCAATTACGGTAAACTGATCGTATATGAATTCCCCAAGCAGCAACTTGTTTACGGCCCAATGCAAATCGAGGCGCGAATCGACCAGGATACCACCATCTCGCAGCAATTGACCCTGTGGAATCAACGCGGCTCATCCGTAATCCGTGGGAACCTGCTGGTCATACCGGTCGAGGACGCGCTGCTCTACGTGGAGCCGCTTTATCTGCAGGCGGAACAAAGTAAAATGCCCGAACTGCGTCGCGTAATCGTGGCTCATGGCGATCAGGTAGTGATGGAGCCAACCCTTGAAATGGCTTTACAAAGGATATTCGGTACCGGCATCAGTATTGGAGAGGATGTCGAATATGCGGCGCCGCTCCCCGGCGAAACATCCAAGACAACACAGAAGACGCTGAAAGATCTGATATCAGACGCCAACAATCTGTATAACCAGGCCCAGGAAAAGCTGAAAAACGGAGACTGGGCAGGTTATGGTGAAGCCATCAACAAGTTGAAAGAAACACTGGATGCTCTGTCAAATCAAACGGAATAAACTTTTTTAACCAGTTAATGATATCCGGGAAAGGAGATGTGATAAATGTTTTTTGAAACTTGGTGGCAGGGAATAGTATTCGGAGTTGTAACCACTACTGCGATGTTGGCTATTTGTTACGCATTTGCCATGGCCTGGAGAAAATACGAAGACGGCAGCAGTAAAAAGAATAGCCAATCTTGCAATTCACATCATTAATCAAGTAGCCAAAATGATTCCGCCATTGCGTTTGAATCTTACTCCTGCCTTTGGTCATATACCAACTACCGGTTATAGTGCCCGGTAGTTTTTTTTAAAATGGAGGTGCATTGTTATGCCAAACGTTGTAATCAACGGTGTTAAGTACCATTATGAAGCTAAGATTCCCGAGCACTGCGAGCAAGTAATAATTTTTGTCCACGGCGCTGGCGGCAGCCACAGGCATTGGACGCGCCAGGTCTCCGAACTGGGCAACAAGTATTTTACCATCGCAGTCGACCTGCCCGGTCACGGTGATTCAGAGGGCAGCGCCAGTAGTAAAATAGAGGAATACAGTAACTTTATCTACGAATTTGCGGAACATGTCGTTGGCACCAGGTTTTACCTGGCTGGCCATTCCATGGGCGGAGCTATTGCCATGAATTACGCCGTCCGTTTTGCCGATAAATTGAACGGTTTGATTCTGATCGGCACCGGAGCCCGGCTGCGGGTAGCAACGGTAATCCTCGAAACTTTCGCAGCTGGTAATCGATTCCCTCAGCTGATGGATTTTGCTTACGGCAGAGGAGCTCCGAGCGAATTAATCAATTTAGCCAGATTGGAAATGGAAAATACTGACCCAAACGTTTATTATAACGATTTCCTAGCCTGCGATAATTTTGATATAATGGAGCAGTTAAAGTTAATTAAGACTCCCACCCTGATCCTGGGGGCGTCTGAAGACAGGATGACTCCGCTGAAATATAGCGAATTTTTAGCACAAAATATTTGCAATTCAATACTCGAAAAAATTGATGATGCCGGACACATGATGATGCTGGAAAAACCGGAACAAGTTAACACAAAAATAATACAATTCATTGAAAAACAATTTTGCTAAAGGAGAGATATGCATGGCCAAGACAGTAGTTAAACGAATCGGTGTGCTAACGGGCGGGGGCGATGCGCCGGGTTTAAACGCGGTAATTCGTGCCGTAGTTAAAACAGCTATTCGTGAATACGGCATGACGGTTGTGGGTTTTGAAAACGGTTTTGGAGGATTAATTAAAAATCAGGCCAGGGAACTGACTGAAGCCGACGTAGTAGGCATATTACCCAGAGGAGGGACGATTCTAGGCACTACAAACAGGGATAATCCTTTTCACTATCCCGTCATAAAGGGCGACAAAAAGGTATTTGTAGATGTCTCGGATCGCATTTTTGAAAATATTAGCATCCATGGGATTGAGGCATTGATCGTAATTGGGGGAGACGGCAGCTTGTCAATCGGAAAAGAGCTTTATGAAAAAGGTTTAAAGGTCGTGGGGGTGCCAAAAACCATAGATAACGATCTTTCCGCAACAGACCAAACATTCGGATTTGACACCGCCCTAGCAACAGCTACCGAAGCCATTGACAAGCTCCATACCACAGCCGAGTCGCATCACCGGGTAATGGTACTGGAAGTGATGGGTCGCTACGCCGGCTGGATCGCATTGGCCTCCGGATTGGCCGGGGGAGCGGATGTTATATTAATTCCCGAAATTCCTTATAACATTGAAGTGGTAATTGAGAAGATAAACGCTCGCAGCCAGGAGAGAAAAAAATTCAGTATTATTGTCGTAGCCGAAGGAGCAAAACCTCTAGGCGGGGAAATGGTGGTGCAAAAACGCGTAGAGGACAGTTTTGACCCGATCCGTTTAGGTGGCATCGGTAACTTGGTAGCCCAGGAAGTTGAAGCCGCCACAGGCAAGGAAACAAGAGTTACCGTACTGGGGCACCTGCAAAGAGGTGGTTCTCCAACCGCTTTTGACCGGATCCTTGCGACACGGTACGGTACCGGTGCCGTCAATTTAGTGGCAGAGGGCAAATTTGGTAGAATGGTATGTCTAAAAGGGCAAAACATCGAATCGGTACCCTTGGAGACGGCTCTTGGCGAAATGCATACGGTACCGGTTGACGGTGAGCTTGTCAGAGTAGCCAGGCAGTTGGGAATTTGTTTGGGTGATTAAAGCTTGGGGGAGGATTGCCTATGATTATCAACTACCCGGAAGTGGCGGTAAGAGAACTGATTGATGAAGTACTGGAGAATTACAAAAAAAAGAATCCGGATATCTGCGATTGCGAACGTTGTCGCAATGATATTATGGCACTGGCCCTGAATAATTTACCTGTTAAATATATAGTAACCGAAAAGGGACACATTTATACAAAGGCCATTTTTGACCAGATTGGCGGTAAAGCGCAGGTTATAGCGGCTCTAACGGCAGCCATACAAAAAGTACATAAATTTCCCAGGCATTAATAAAACAAGTAAAACACATAGGAGGTATTTGATGCGTCTGGAACCACCGGTCTTCAGACCGCCCAGTGAAGCGTTCAGCCTAATACTTCAGCTTACTATCGGTTGCCGGCACAACGCCTGTACTTTTTGCGGTATGTACAAGGGGAAAAAATTCCGCATTAAAACCTGGGAGGAAATAAAAAAAGACATAGATGATTGTTCCCGACAGATGGCGGGAATCAGGCGGGTCTTTCTGGCAGATGGGGATGCCTTGTCCGCACCCACACCCCTGATCCTGAAAACCGTGTTTTATCTTTACAAGCAATTTTCTGACCTGGAACGCGTCAGCATGTACGCCGGCCCCAAAGATATACTAGATAAATCGTTAAGCGAACTGGAGGAAATAAAATTTTCCGGTGTCAGTTTGCTTTACCTTGGGGTAGAAAGCGGCAACGATGAGATACTGCGAGCCGTGCATAAAGGTGTCAACGCGAGGGAAATGGTCGAAGCGGGCAGAAAAGCCCTGCAAGCGGGGTTCGAAGTTTCCGTGACCATCATCAACGGGTTGGGGGGAACGGATCATTGGCGCCGCCACGCCGAGGATACCGGTAAGGTTTTAAGCGCCATAGACCCTACTTACCTTGGAGCACTGACGTTGATGGTAGTCCCCAATACCCCGTTATACCGTAAGGTACAGCAAGGAGAATTTAAAATACCCGGTTCAACGGGAATACTACAAGAATTAAAATGCATGTTGGAAAATCTGAACCTATCCCATTGTATTTTTAGAACCAACCATGCGTCCAATTATCTTCCTTTACGCGGCGTATTAAACAAGGATAAAGAAGATTTGATCGCAATACTGGAGCAGGCAATAACCCGGCCAGATGCGATACCGTTACGGCCCGAATACAGCAGGGGATTATAGGGTAGTATACAGGGAAAATGCTTATCCAGGTTAAAAACGCCATGCCTTGACTTTTTTTTCGAGTTATCATATTGTTTATAAGTGAATACCCGCACTGGAGGTGATTAGCATTGGGCCTGAAAATTGGGATATTTACCGACAGTTACCGGCCGTATACCAGCGGGGTTGTCCGGTCAATCGAAACTTTTTCCGAAGAACTTCAGGCTCAAGGCCATGAGGTATATATATTCGCTCCTGACTATCCGAACTGTAATAAAGAGAAAGAAAGCAGGGTATTCAGATTTTCATCGATACCGGCGCCGACAAACCATGATTTTACCCTGGCCGTCCCATTTTCCATTCGTTTGCGTTCAACCATAAAGAAATTAAATTTAGATATAATTCATGTACATTCGCCTTTCTTATTAGGGAGGCTAGGAGCGCGTTACGCGAAAAAATTAAATCTTCCACTGGTATTTACTTTTCACACCCTGTATGATCAATACGTGCATTATATACCTATTGGACAAAACATCACCAAAGAAATCACTAAAAAATATTGTGCCGATTTCTGCAATCATTGCGACTTGGTGATTGTGCCGACGGAAATCATCGGTAAACACCTGCAAAGCTGGGGGGTCAGGAGCGCAATTAAGGCCATCCCGACTGGGATAAAAATTCAGGATTTCAGAACTAACGAAAAGGATTGGGTGCATCGAAAATTCGGAATCAATCCTTCATGCAAGCTATTAATCAGTGTGGGCAGGCTGGGCAAAGAAAAAAATTTTGCCTTTATCATTAGGAGCTTCAAATCTATAGCTGAATCAATTCCTGAATCCAGACTGGTGCTGGTAGGCAACGGTCCGGAAAAGAATGCCCTGGAAAATCTGGCCAGGGAAATCGGTGTTCTGGAAAAAATAATTTTCACCGGAACTTTATCCAGGGAAGAAATAATAAAAGCGTACAATAGTGCCCATATTTTTATATTCGCTTCGGTTACCGAAACTCAAGGGCTGGTGGTTGGAGAAGCTAAGGCGGCGGGCTTACCCATTGTTGCCGTTAAAGCATTTGGAATATCGGAGATGGTGGAAGACGGCATTGACGGATTTTTGACAGATCTGGATATGAACCAGTTTATAGAAAAAATAAATCTTTTGCTTACCGATGAGAGTCTTCGTCACTCACTCAGCCAAAATGCACTGCGCAATGCGGTTAAAATTTCGGCGCAAAGCTGCACAAATAAATTGATAAACTGTTATAATGAAGTGATTAACAGGAAGAATGGTTACCACGCCCAAAAGGTAAGAGATAGCTGGTAGTAAGGTAGTATATGATTAAGTTTACATAAAATCAAACGGGAACGTTTCAGTGTTCCCGTTTTGCTGGTTTATATATGCAATTAATCTGGAGGGTTGAGATTTTGGAAGTCTGGTTATCGGTAATATTTAGTTATTTATTTATTTTCTGCGCCAGGGTTATCGACATGTCACTGGACGTGATGCGCATTTTAATGTTAATGAGGGACCGGCGCTTTATGGCAGCGTCCATAGGTTTTGTGGAAGTTTCAGTATTTATACTTGCCCTGAACGAGGTTTTAAAGGGTGGACTTGATGATCCGGGAAAAATTGTAGCATACGCCGGTGGCTTTGCCACGGGCAACTACATCGGCAGTTTAATTGAAGAAAGACTGGCCATGGGTTATTTATCTGTCCAGATTTTCCCTCCTTGTGAACTGGTGGATCAATTTATTAGCGAAATGCGGGACGAGGGATTCGGAGTAACAAGCGTTCAAGGTTGCGGCAGAGACGGCGAAAGAACTATTTTATTTGTATTGATTAAGCGTAAAGATTTAAATAGAGCCCTGAACATCATCAATCAAATCTGCCCGGACGCATTCTTCAATGTTTCTGACGCCAAGCGGATCCACGGGGGCATTTTCCCGGTTAAAAAGGGTAAGTAATGTCAACAAAAGCCGGCCAAAACTTAACCAGTGTTGGGCCGGCTTTTTTTTAAACCTTTTTTAGCCACTTTTTTACGGGCTCTCTCTAACAGCCCGTAAATGGTCGGTTTTCCGAACCTTACCCGTAGCATAACCCGAACCAAAACGGAGAGTGCCAGCAGAATAAGCGTCCCTTGCCCGGTTTACATAATATCTATTATCGGAAGTATTTTATGATAAAAACTGTACTATTCTGTGCTATTCTAATTGTAGGTCGAATTTTAACCAATTAAACATGAGAAGTAACTTGACGAAAAGTTGGCTTTACCAAGCAAGAAAAAACACAGGTCAATTAATAAACCTGTGTTATTAAATCTTTTTTTAACCCTTTTTTTAACCAATGTTATTAAATCTTTTTTTAACCAACAGTTAAAAGATAACCTCAAACATAAACCATGGAATCTAATAAAAAATAATTTACTTATCTTTCCGGGCTTTCCTGGCCTCAAAGAACGTACGGGCAACTTGAGGGAACAGTGCCCATGAAACCACGTCTTCCTCTTTCTCCATATAAGGAGCACATTCTTCCCTGGCTTTGGGAAGTTCGGGCTCAATCAGGTCCGCCGGGCGGCAGTCAATTGGTTTTTCATTACCAATAATTTTCTTCCTTACTTCCTCATTGACCGGTGCGGGAGGCCGCCCGTAATAACCGCGCATATAATTCTTCACTTCGTCGGTTGCAATCATGTACCTTTGCCCCAGTACCACGTTCAATGCCGCCTGGGCACCGACGATCTGGCTGGACGGCGTAACCAAGGGCGGATAACCGAAATCTTCCCTCACCCTGGGTACTTCCGCCAATACCTCCGGCAACTTGTGCAGCGCGTTTTGCTCCTTAAGCTGGGCGATGAAATTGGAAATCATACCACCCGGGATCTGGTAAGTCAAAACATTGGTATCAGGACTGCAGCTGGCGTTATCATATTCCGCGTAGTTTTTACGGACCTCTTTAAAGTACTCGGCTATTTCCGATAACAGGCTTAAATCAAGTCCGGTATCATACGGGGTATCTTTGAGAGCGGCAACGATACTTTCAGTTGCCGGTTGCGAGCTTTGTAACCCCATGGTAGAAATGGCGCAATCCAGAACGTCCACGCCGGCTTCAACCGCTTTCAGGTACGCCATTGAGGCCATGCCGCTGGTATAGTGACAATGCAGTTGGACCATGATACCCAGGTTTTCTTTCCAACCCTTGATAATGTCATATGCGGGCATCGGAGCCAGTATACCCGCCATGTCTTTCAGGCACAGCGAGTCCACGCCCATTTCTTTCAATTCGGCTCCCATGCGCATGTAAAAATCGTAGTCGTGGACGGGGCTGATGGTATAAACCACTGTACCCTGTGCGTGGGCCCCCTCGAGCTTGACGAATTGAATGGCCTTTTCCATGTTCCTGGTGTCGTTTAAAGCGTCGAAAATCCGGAAAATATCCATCCCGTTGTCCACGGCGCGTTTGATAAATTCTTCCAGCACATCGTCGGCGTAGTGTTTATAACCCACAACATTCTGGCCGCGTAAAAGCATCTGTAGTTTACTGTTTTTAAAAGCTTTCCTGACGGCTCGCAATCTCTCCCACGGGTCTTCGTTCAAAAAGCGCATGCAGGAGTCGAATGTAGCCCCACCCCAGATTTCGATCGAATAAAATCCGACCTGTTCTACTTTTTCGGCAATGGGCAACATGTGCTCGGTACGCATGCGGGTGGCCAGTAAAGACTGGTGGCCGTCACGCATAGTGGTATCGCAAATCAATACCTTTTTGGGCTCTCCCATTAATTTTCCCCCCCCAATTTAATAACTGGTAATTAATCAACCACGGCCATAACTTTTCTTACCGCTTGAATTGACTTTTGCAAAGCGGCTTTTTCTTCTTCGGTCAGGTCAACCTCAATAATCTTCTCAACACCACCACCACCGATGATGGCCGGAACACCAAAATACATATCCTTTTCCCCGTATTCTCCCTGGAGATATGCGGCCACAGGCAGAATCCGCTTCTTATCCTTCAAGATTGCCTCCACCATTTCGATTACGGATGCGCCTGGTGCGTAATAAGCGCTGCCGGTCTTCAGGTAATTTACGATTTCCGCGCCGCCTTTTCTCGTTCTTTCCACAATGGCTTCAATGCGCTCCCTGGGAATCAGTTTCTCTATGGGAATACCGCCGGCGTAACTATATCTGACCAGTGGCACCATGTCGTCGCCATGGCCGCCAAGTACGAATGCGCTTACATCTTTGAACGAGATCCCCAGCTCCTGGGCAATAAAAGTCCGGAACCGGGCGGAATCCAGTACGCCGGCCATGCCGAGCACCCGGTTGGGTGGGAAACCACTGGCCTTGTAAGCGGCATATACCATCACGTCCAGGGGATTGGTAACAACAATAAGAAACGCGTTGGGCGAGTATTTAGCCGCTTGTTCGGCACACGACTTGACTATTTTAATGTTTGTGTTCACCAGGTCATCGCGGCTCATTCCAGGTTTACGGGCAATTCCGGCGGTGATGACAACGACGTCCGAGCCGGCCGTATCCTCGTAATTATTGGTCCCGATGATATTGATATCGTAGCCCTCGATGGGTGCGGCCTCCTGCAAATCAAGGCCTTTCCCCTGCGGCACCCCTTCCACGACGTCCATCAATACAATATCTCCCAATTCCTTTGTGGCTGCCCAGTGCGCGCAAGTGGCTCCTACGTTGCCCGAACCGATAATGGTGATCTTGTTTCTTTTCAACATTTAACCCTCCCATAATTTTTTACGCATTTAGTATTTTCAACCGTCTCAGTACTAAACAGGGATATTGCCGTGTTTTTTATACGGCCTGCTCTCTTTTTTGGTAGCCAACAATTTTAACGCGTCAATTATTTTGCTCCTGGTATCCCTTGGATCAATGACATCGTCCACAAAGCCCCTGGAGCTGGCTACATAGGGATTGGCAAATTTATCGCGGTATTCCTGAACCAGGCGGTTTCTTTCCTCCGCCGGGTTTTCAGCTTTGGCGATTTCATTCCTATAGATAATATTGACCGCTCCCTCAGGCCCCATCACCGCTATTTCGGCGGTAGGCCAGGCGTAAACCATGTCGGCACGCAGGGAACTGCTGCACATGGCCAGGTACGCGCCGCCGTACGCTTTGCGTAAGATTATGGTTACCTTGGGAACCGTGGCTTCCGAATAGGCGTAAAGCATCTTGGCCCCGTGCCGGATAATTCCCCCGAATTCCTGGGCGGTTCCGGGCAAAAAGCCGGGCACGTCCATAAATGTAACTATTGGTATATTGAATGCGTCGCAGAACCGCACAAAGCGGCTGATCTTATCTGAAGCGTTGATATCCAGGCAGCCGGCAAGAAAATCGGGCTGGTTGGCTACAATACCCACTGATTGCCCGTCGATCCTGGCAAAGCCGATAACGGCGTTTTTAGCGTAATAAGGCAATACTTCGAAAAATTCGCTGCCGTCAGTTACGGCACTAATCACCTTTTTAACGTCATAGGGCAAAACAGGCTGGTCCGGAACAATATTCAACAGTTTTTCCCTGTCGATAACCGGTTCTTTGGCTGGGCAAGCCGGCGGTGTTTCCCGATTATTGTCCGGTAAATAACCCAGCAATTGCTTAACCATGTCCAGGCAATGCTCTTCGTTTTCCCCCATAAAGTGGGCAACACCGCTGGTCTGGTTATGCGTTAGCGCTCCGCCCAGTTGCTCCATACTGACTTCCTCACCGGTTACGGCTTTAATTACTTGCGGCCCGGTGATAAACATCTGGCTGGTTTCCTTGACCATGAATATATAGTCCATTAACGCTGGGGAGTAAACGGCCCCTCCGGCACACGGCCCCATAATTACAGCAAGTTGCGGTATTACCCCGGAGGCGATTGTGTTGCGGAAGAATATTTCACCGTAGCCGTTTAAGGCATCAACGCCTTCCTGGATCCGCGCCCCCCCGGAATCATTCAAACCAATTACGGGTGCGCCCGTCCGCATGGCCAAGTCCAGAACCTTGCAAATCTTTTGGGCGTGAATTTTACCGAGGGAGCCTCCGGTCACTGTAAAGTCCTGGGCGTAGATAAATACTTTTCTGCCGTTGATCATGCCGTACCCGGTAACAACGCCTTCGCCCGGGTTCTGGTCGGGATCACCGGCAAAAACATCTATCTCACGGAAAGTACCAGGATCAAAGAGGTAGTTAATGCGCTCTCGAGCTGTTTTTTTGCCCGCCGAATGCTGTTTGGCGATTCTTTTTTCACCGCCACCCGAGTGTACTTTTGCCCTTAGTTCCTTAAGCTGTTCCAACTTATCATGCATACCCATTATTCTATCAATCCTCCTCTAGTCGCGCTCGCAAAGTTCAACCAGAGTGCCGAATGTAGCCTTGGGATGTAAAAATGCTATTTTGGCGCCACCTGCCCCGCGCCGCGGCTTTTCGTCTATTAACCTGATCCCCTTGGCTTTAAGCCGGGTCAGAGTTTCCTCCAGGTTATCAACCCTGAAGGCAATATGTTGAATACCTTCGCCGTTTTTTTCAATGAACTTGGCAATCGGCCCGTCCGGGGTAGTGCTTTCCAGTAACTCAACTTCGCTATCACCGGTAGGAATAAATGCCACCTTTACTTTCTGTTCCTCCACTATTTCTTCTTCGGTAACTTTAAGACCAAGCACTTTTTCATAAAACTCCCTGGCCGCGGCTAAGTCTTTCACGGCTATGCCGATATGGTCTATCTTTTTAACCATCCCCACACCTCCTAGTTAAAATGAAAATTAGTCTTTTCTTATAATATATCCTAACCTTTTCTAGGATCTGCCAATCTTCTGTCGGATATAATTTATAACCTCTGTTGTACTTGTCCCGGGGGTAAAAATCTCTACTATCCCTTTTTCCTTTAATTCAGGAATATCTTCATCCGGAATGATCCCTCCGCCGAGTACCAAAATATCCCCGGCGTTTTGCTTTCTTAACCCTTCGACTACGGCCGGGAACAAGTACATATGCGCCCCAGAGAGACAACTCAAGGCAACAACATCCACGTCCTCCTGCAGCGCCGCTCCGACAATCTGGTCCGGGGTTTGCCGCAAACCGGTATAAATAACCTCCATCCCTGCGTCACGGAGAGCCTGCGCAATTACTTTGGCGCCCCGGTCATGACCGTCGAGACCCGGTTTGGCGACCAACACCCTGATTGGTTTTTCACTCATCCAAGCACTCCTCCTCGCCTAAAAAACAATTTGCTGCTGGTATTCACCGAATACTCCCCTCAGCACACCGCAAATTTCACCCAGAGTCGCGTAGTTCTTCACCGCCTCAATAAAGTAAGGCATTAAATTATCATCGGTAGCAGCGGCTTCTTTTATTTGTTGCAATATTTTTTGTACCTTTTCGTTATCCCGCTCGGCTCTTAATTTAGCCAACTTGGCTTCCTGCCTCTTACCTACTTCCGGATCGACCTTGAGCAGGTCCTTCGGCCGTTCCGTTTTCAGCTGGAATTTGTTTACACCAATAACGATTTTCTTGCCGCTTTCAATATCCTGCTGGTACTTGTATGCGCTGTTTTGGATTTCCCGCTGCATGAAATTGATTGCTTTAGGGGCTCCACCCAGGTCGTCGATCTTTTTGATGTACTCTAAAGCCATTCTTTCAATCTCGTCAGTCAATTTTTCCACAAAATACGAGCCAGCCAGCGGATCAACAGTGTCCGCCACGCCAATTTCGTAACCGATAACCTGCTGGGTCCTCAGCGCAATTAAAACCGAACTTTCACTGGGTAGCGCCAGCGCCTCGTCCCGGGAATTGGTGTGAAGAGACTGTGTCCCTCCTAAAACTGCGCTCAACGCCTGGAAGGCAACCCGCATAATATTAACGTCCGGTTGCTGGGCGGTCAGGGTGCAACCCGCCGTTTGTGTGTGGAAGCGCAACATCATCGACCTGGGATCTTTGGCACCGAAACGCTCCTTCATAATTTTGGCCCAAAGCCGGCGCGCCGCCCTGAACTTGGCGATTTCTTCAAAGAAGTTCAGATGGGCGTTAAAGAAAAAACTCAGCCGGGGAGCAAAAGCGTCCACGTCAAGACCCGCGTCTATGGCAGCCTGTACGTAAGCGATACCGTCGGCCAGCGTAAAGGCGACTTCCTGTACCGCGGTGGAACCCGCTTCCCGGATATGATAGCCGCTTATGCTGATAGTGTTCCAGTTGGGAACATACTTGGCGCAATAGGCAAAAACATCGGTAATCAGCCGCATGGAATGTTCGGGCGGGAAAATATAGGTTCCCCGGGCGATATATTCTTTGATAATATCGTTTTGTATGGTTCCCTTTAGTTGTTCCTGTTTAACGCCCTGTTTTTCGGCCACGGCAATGTACATCGCCAATAAAATGGCTGCGGGTGAATTAATGGTCATGGAAGTGCTGACCTTATCCAGTGGGATCTGGTCAAAAAGAGTTTCCATATCCAGCAGGGAATCTATGGCTACACCAACCTTGCCCACTTCACCCATGGAAAGCGGGTCGTCTGAATCGTAACCGATCTGCGTTGGAAGGTCGAAAGCTACGCTGAGACCCGTTTGTCCCTGCTCCAGCAAGTACCGAAATCTCTTATTCGTTTCTTCAGCTGTGCCAAATCCGGCATATTGGCGCATGGTCCAAAGCCTGCCCCTGTACATGTTGGGCTGAACACCCCTGGTAAAGGGGTAACCGCCGGGAAACCCCAGGTCATTATCATAATCAAGCTGGGCTATGTCTTCCGGCGTATAAACCGTATTGATCTCAATCCCGGAATCCGTCACAAATTCCGGCTGCCGTTCGGGGCGTTTTTCCTTGAGCTTGGAAAGTTTCTCATTAAATTTTTGTTTATTTACATTGATCTTCTCCAGTGTTTCCTTCTCAAACAATTTACCTCCTCCTTTCACGAGCAACCTGGTGTTACTTAAGTGCGTTGCGCAGCAGTTCGGGCACTTCGAAGGGCAGGGTGGCCACACTCGCCCCGGCGGATTGCAAAGCTTCCACCTTGGCGCCAAAAGTGCCCTTACCTCTTTCAATAATGGCGCCGGCGTGCCCCATTCGTTTTCCGGGAGGTGCGCTTTTACCGGCAATGTAAGCCACAACGGGCTTGGTCATTTTCTTGATATAAAGGGACGCTTCTTCTTCGGCATTACCGCCGATTTCCCCCACCAAAACCACCGCTTTGGTCTCGGGGTCCTTTTCAAACTTTTCCAGCACATCCACAAACGAAAGACCGACAACCCGGTCGCCACCCAGCCCGACTACCGTGGATTGTCCAAACCCATTGGCGGTTAAGTTAGCGACAATTTCGTAAGTCAAGGTCCCGCTGCGGGCTACAACTCCGATCGGCCCCTCCACGAAAAACTGGTTGGGTGGAATGCCAATTTTGCATTTCCCGGAGGATACTATGCCAAACGTGTTGGGTCCCACCACCGTTGTTCCTTTTTTACGTGCTAGATCGATAATTTCCATTTCATCGTGCACGGGAATGTGTTCGGTAACAATAACCAGCACCTTAACCCCGGCGGTGATGTTCTCAAATGCAGCGTCTTTGGCGAATGGAGCCGGGATGAACAGCACGGAGGCGTCAACCCGCTCGTTCTCCATAGCCTCGTAAACGGTATCATAAACCGGAATGCCTTCAACTTCCTGCCCGCCTTTGCCCGGGGAAACGCCGCCCACTATTTTGGTCCCGTAAGCCAGCATTTGGCGGGTGTGAAATCTTCCCTGTTTACCCGTAATCCCCTGCACAATCACGTTGGTGTTTTCATTTATAATAATAGCCAATATATAACACTCCTTTAATCAATGCTTGGAATATAATGCTTGGAATATAAAGATTATTAGTTAACCGGCGTTTGCTATCTCAACAGCCTTGGCGGCAGCTTCCTGCATGACTTTGTACGCGTTCATGCCGTTTTCCTGGAGGATTTTAACCCCTTCCTCCTCATTGGTACCGACCAGGCGGATTACCACCGGGACGGGTATTCCCCTGGTTTTCTTAACCTGAACCAGCGCGTTGGCCACGTCATCACACCTGGTGATGCCCCCGAAGATATTGATAAATATTACCTTGGGATTTGTTTGCAGCAGCAGTTCAATGGCTTTGGCCGTTCCCTCCATACCGGTTCCGCCGCCGGCATCAAGGAAGTTTGCCGGCTGTCCCCCGTAATGAACAAGCGTATCCAGGCTGCCCATGGACATGCCTGCACCATTGGCCATTACGGCGATATTGCCGCCCAGTTCCACGAAAGCCAGGCCGAGATCATGCGCCTGTTTCTCAATGGATGTGCGCTCCTCAACGTAGGGTATATCCTTTTGGCGAAACAGCGCGTCGTCATCTATCGTCATTTTTGAATCGGCGGCGATTAATCGATCACCACTGATTACCAGCGGGTTAATTTCAACCAGTTCGGCATCCTTTTCCCTGAATATCTTATAAAGTAAAATCAGCAACTGCTTGAATTCTTTGCTGATCTGCCCGGCAAGTCCAAGACGCCTGGAAATTTCCTGTCCCAGGTAGGGGTAAACACCCAGGGACACGTCCACATGCTGCTTGACGATATAATCATCGGGCACTTCTTCAATATCCATTCCGCCCTGGGCCGATGCTATAATCACCGGTTTTTTGGCCGCCCCGTCCACGGTGATGGCCAGGTATAGTTCTTTGTCAATTTGAAGCTTTTCCTCCACCAGAATCCTTTCCACTTTATGACCCTGCACGGTCATGGATAAAATATCACTCGCCGCTTGCCTCGCTTCTTCCGGATTGTCGGCAAATTTGATGCCACCACCCTTACCTCTCTTTCCGGTCAGAATCTGGGATTTAACCACCACCGGACCGCCGACCTCCTGCGCCGCCTTTGCCGCATCGTCAGGATTGGTTACCATTTTGCCGGCTGGCACTTTAATCCCGTACGTGGAAAAAATTGATTTACCCATATATTCAAAGAGCTTCACTACAGCATTTCCCCCTCTATATCTGAAGTATTTTCTTATTTTCAATTCGTACTTTTAATTGAATATCCGGTTGAAGCGGTCTTTTGTAACAGACTGTTACCGGTAAACAACCGCTACCATTTTAATCCGTAAATTGCTCACCTCCCAGCGCCGGTTATTTAGATGCATAAATTTTCGTTCCTTCTTCATATAAATCCCCGCCTAAAGTATCATTAACGACGATAACGGGTAAATCCTCCACCACCAGGCGGTGTATTGCTTCGGGGCCAAGTTCCGGGTATGCCACCACCTCACATTCCTTGATACATTTGCTGATCAATGCGGCAGCTCCACCTACAGCGGCAAAATAAACGGCCTTATGCTGCCTCATTGCTTTAACTACTTCAGGTGACCGTTTACCCTTGCCCACCATTCCCTTTAACCCCAAACTAATTAACCTTGGTGCGTAAGCATCCATCCTACCGCTGGTGGTTGGTCCAGCCGATCCGATAATATTACCCGGTTTGGCCGGGGAAGGCCCTACATAATAAATTATTTGCCCCCGGAGATTAATGGGAAGTTCCCGCCCGGTGTCCAAAAGCTCTATCAGCTTTTTATGAGCAGCATCTCTACCGGTATAAATAACGCCATTTAATAATACACGTTGTCCAATGCGCAATTTTTCAACGACGTCATCGGTAAGAGGTGTCGTTAATTTTATTTTGGTCATTGTCATTACACCCACATCCTTTTTTATAAAACAATTTCCTTGTGTCTGCTGGCGTGACAATTTATATTAACCGCCACGGGCAGGCTGGCGATATGCACGGGGTATATTTCGATATGAACGGCCAAAGCGGTAAAACGGCCACCCAATCCCTGTGGCCCGATCCCGGTACTGTTTATTTCATCCAGTAGTTCACGCTCTAACCGGGCAATTTCCGGCCTGTGGCTTGGAGTACCAACCGGCCTGAGCAACGCTTCCTTGGCCAGCAAGGCGCATTTTTCAAAGGTACCACCAATACCCACTCCTACAATGATGGGCGGGCACGGGTTCGGGCCGGCCGCCTTGACGGTGTCAAGCACAAATTTTTTAACACCCTCAACCCCTTCAGCCGGTTTAAGCATTTTTATGCCACTCATATTCTCACTGCCGCCACCCTTGGGGGCTACCGTGATTTTCATTTTATTCCCCGGCACCAATTTTAAATGAATCACCGCCGGTGTATTATCACCGGTATTGACGCGCTCAAGCGGATGGCCTACAATGGACTTTCTTAAATAACCCTCGGTATAACCCCTGCGTACTCCTTCATTAATGGCATCCTCTAAGGCACCGCCCTCAATATGAACATCCTGTCCCAATTCCACAAATACCACAGCAAAACCTGTATCCTGACACATGGGGACCTCTTCCGAACGAGCAATATCCGCGTTTTTCAACAACTGCTGAATTATTTCCTTGCCCGTAAGGGAGAGTTCTTGATCATATGCTTTTTGCAAAGCATCGGTCATATCCTGGCCTAGGTAGTAATTGGCCTGCTTGCATAATTTGGCAACAGCCCGTGCTATCTCTTCCTTATGAATTGTTTTAATGGTCGTCCCCTCCCTTAAATAGAATAATTAAAAAATATACACGCAATATCCGTGCCATCTTAAAAAATGCCAAGCTAACCATTCCAACATTACTGCACCAACCTAATATAAAAATTGTAGCACATCTTATTTTTATAAAAAATACAATATCCTGAGGCATCATTCAAAATTTATATTTTTTAGAACCAACTTGTAAAAAAAATGAACTTTATTTAGCTAATAACAACTGACTATGTATCTAATTTTTTTAATCCTTTCTAAATGCTTGAACTTTCATACTTTGCTTTTTTAAGTTTATTATACAGCGTGGCCAAAGAAATATTTAAAGCCTGGGCGGCCCTTCTTTTTCCCTCTACAGTGTTTCCAAACTTGGCCAGAGCTTTCTTGATCAATATTTGTTCCATCTGGTCAATAGGAAGCAGTTCCACATCCCTTTCCGGTAAAGATTTAAACTGGCTAACGTGCTGAACAAAGTTCCTTTTCGTTAATACTTCATCGTCAACCGTAACCATTACCCTTTCCACAACGTTTTCAAGTTCACGGACATTACCCGGCCAATCGTAGCTGTACAATATTTCTTCCGCATCCCTGGAAAGACCCTTGACTTTCTTACCCAGTTTACGGTTTAATTTCACGATTAAGTTATTGACCAGTACGGGCAGGTCCTCTTTGCGTACCCTCAGCGGCGGTATTGTTATCTCCACAACATTTAACCGGTAATATAAATCTTCCCTGAATTTGCCGTTCCTGATCATTTCTCGAAGATTCCTGTTGGTTGCGGCAACAACCCGGACGTCAACACGTATCGTTTGATTGCCGCCGACCCTTTCAAATTCCATCTCCTGCAACACTCGTAACAATTTACCCTGCAACATTAAATTCATATCGCCGATTTCGTCAAGAAAAATAGTCCCTCCGTTTGCCAGTTCAAACTTACCTATTTTTGATTTAACCGCACCGGTAAAAGCGCCCTTGGCATAGCCAAAAAATTCACTTTCCAGCAAATTTTCCGGGATAGCCGCGCAATTTACCTTGATGAACGGTTTATCGCGGCGCGAACTGGCATGATGTATGGCGTGCGCAAACAGTTCTTTTCCAGTGCCGCTTTCCCCCAGCAATAACACCGTAGTATTACTGCGTGCAGCCCGTTCGGCCACCTGAATACATTTTTTCAAGTCAGGGCTATCACCCAGAATATCGGCAAAACTATACTTACATGTGGTAACCTGCCCGAACTTATCGGAAAGGTTTTCAATAATCGAAGTGCTCTGTCTTAATTCATCCATTAATTTCATGACATCGGTAAAGTGTTGAAATACCACCACCGCTCCCTCTAATTTACCGTCTACCATGATCGGAGAAGCATTACTGATAACTTCCGCATTGCTGCCCCCCACCCTGGTCCGGTGACCAAAAACGCTTTTACCAGTTCGCAATACCATAGCCAGCGCGCCATCCGGGGATACTTCCAAAACATTTTTACCTATTCTTTGATCAGCCGGAATGCCTGTGATACGTACAAAAGCCGGGTTAACATACTTGATCAACCCATCCTTATCAGCTACTTCCACCGCCTCCTGGACCGAATTTAATATAGTGGACAGTTCTCCCTGGATTCTTTTAATTTTTAAGAATTCCTGTTTTTCTTTGAACAGGCGAACCATTAAATTTACAGCCCGGGTATCAATGACTGAAACTTTTCCCCTGATTGATTTATCCAATTCAATTCCTTCGACGGTATTAATGATAACATCGAGGTCGGCAATATCGTTGATTTTTTGAAGACCGTCATAGATTTTGATATTACCGTCTTCCAAACTGCCGGTAGATTCTTCATTTTCGCCGGCTATCCTAAAAAAACAAGTTACCTCTATGCCCACTATATCTTTTAGCAAATTATATACCGATACCCCATCGGCGCCGGTACCGATGATTGCAACTTTTATCTTTTGCATCAACTTTTCACCTTCTAAATTAAATAAATTTTTTTATGTTCTGATAAATTCAACTATTTCCCCACAATTCCTTCTAAAATATAAAAAAATAACTTTCGCGAACAAATGTTTACTCTTGTAATATTTATGGTATAATTAAAAATTAATTGGAGAAAGGACGTGCATAAAAATTGAATAAAAAATTAAACCAGCGCGAAGAGGAAATATTGAAATTTATTAAACATAACATTCAAACAAGGGGCTATCCTCCTTCCGTAAGGGAAATCGGTCAGGCGGTTGGACTAAAGTCGAGCTCTACGGTACATAACTACCTGTGTAAATTGGAGGAGAAAGAATACTTAAGAAGAGACCCGGCAAAACCGAGGGCCATGGAGGTTTTGGATGACGAGGGTTCACAGTTCAAGGAAATGATCATGGTGCCCGTGCTCGGGCGGGTTGCGGCGGGCGTTCCCCTGCTGGCGGTGGAAAATCGGGAGGATGTATTTCCCTTGCCGGTTGATTTTGCCGGCCGGGGAGAATTTTTCATGCTGCGGGTGAAGGGTGATAGTATGATTGAAGCCGGGATTTTAGAAGATGACCTGGTACTGGTGAGACGCCAGCCAGACGCGGAAAACGGCGCCATTGTGGTGGCCCTTTTGGAGGAAGAGGCCACGATCAAGCGCTTTTACCGGGAAAACGACCACATCCGCCTGCAACCCGAAAACTATCGCCTGTCACCCATTTTAGTTAAAGACGTAAAAATTCTTGGTAAGGTTGTGGGACTTGTAAGAAAGTTTTAAAACCCTTCAACAAACACGGAAGGGCCCCCGGTTACCGGCAGATAGCGGCGCGGGCGATCCTTTAATAACTACAAGAAAGGCGCGCCCTAAATCAGTTCCCTTTAACGCGCGCCTTTCAGTACTTTTTCCTTAACCCTGGCCATAAATTTAGCCGGGAATAATCTCCTAAAAGCATAAAAAAACTCCTTATTGTGGAGCAAAAGGAGTTTTTCTCATTCTGGACTAATCCATCAATACTCTCGGGATGTCGGTTGATACATCCGGCCACAAACAAACAACACCAGAACCGCTATTATAATCAAGATAAACGGCAACACGCTCTCCATGTTATTAAGTTAAATTTTCGACTGTAAAAGCATTTTTTCAAAGGCTTCCGCGGCGTAATTGGCAATTCCGGGGTGATAGCGGGCCAGGTAAAAACTCCTGGTAAGATTAACATTGCACAAGTTTGCTTTCCCCACTTTTCCAACCTCGAGCGCATCCGCGACGGCCCAGCGCGATACAAAACCAATTCCCATTCCCGCCTGCACCGCACTGATTACCGATCTGGTACTGCCCAATTCCATGTTGACATTTAACTTCTCTATGTTTAACCCGTGTCTTTCCAGTATCTCCAACATGGATTTACGAGTGCCGGAACCTTCTTCGCGCAGGATAAACTTTTCATCCATCAGATCGGACACATCAATCCACGAGCCGTTCCACCGGTGCCCGGGTGGTACAATCAGAACCAACTCGTCCTTAATCCATTCATTAAATTGTACATTATCCGCGTTCTGGATCGCACCAACCACCCCGAGATCAATTTCCCTTTCCTGAACCCACCGGATCACATCCCCACTTCCGGCTACTCGTAAATTAACCCGCACTCCCGGGTACTGCTGCCGAAACATACCGAGATAACCCGGCAAAAGATATTCCCCCGGAATTGTGCTGGCTCCAATGAGCAAGTGGCCGGCTTTCAAGCCGCGCAACGCATCCAACCCGGCCTTAATATTATTATAATGGGCCAGCATTTTTTTCGCCTCGGGATAAAGCAACCGGCCCGCTTGAGTAAGAGATACCCTTTTTTCACTACGCTGAAAAAGCGTTACCTCAAGCTCTTCTTCCAGTGCTTTGATTTGGAAGCTGATGGCTGGCTGGCTCATGTACAAATGCCTGGCAGCCCGGGTGAAGCTCTGTAGCTCGGCAACCCAAATAAAAGCTTCAAGTTGCTTAAAGTTCAAATTATTTCACCACGCAATACTTCACGGGCCGCCGCAAGCAAGCCGATTTTTGTGTATACCAGGGATAGGCCCCCTTGATAATAGGCCGCAAATGGTTCCCGTATAGGCGCATCGGCGGTAAACTCCAGTGAGGCTCCCTGCACAAATGTACCCGCCGCCATGATAACCGGATGGCTATAACCCGGAATTGGTGACGGTACTGGCGTCACATGACTGTCTACCGGGGAAGCTCCTTGAACACCGCGGCAAAAGGCTTCCAACCGTTCGGCCGACTTTAATATTACGGTTTGTATGATGTCGGTTCGGGGTTCGTCGGGTGAGGGCAAAACATCAAATCCCAATTTTTTAAAAAGTAGCGCTCCCCAGATGGCGCCGCGCAATGCTTCCATGACCAGGTGCGGCGCCAGGTAAAGCCCTTGAAAAAACAGCCTTTGCCAGCCCAGCGTCGGTCCCACATCGGCCCCGATGCCGGGGGCGGTTAACCTGTTGGCGGCCAGCTCAACCAGGTTCCTTTTGCCGGCCACATAACCCCCGGTGGGCGCCAGACCCCCGCCCGGGTTTTTAATTAACGATCCGGCTATAATGTCTGCGCCATTTTCCGGTGGTTCCGTATCTTCCACAAACTCGCCGTAACAATTATCAACAAAGATAATCGTTTCTGGTTGCCTTGACTTGATGAACCGGCAGAGCTTTTTTAAACCGGCCATGTTCAGGGACGGCCTGGTGCTGTAGCCACAAGATCTTTGAATCAATACCATTTTTACCGGTTGTTTCAACGCAAGTTCAATGCTCTCCCAGTCCAATCCACCGCCAGGCAACAATTCAATCTGCCGGTAGCGTATCCCCATACCGGTTAGCGAACCCGCCGGTTTATCTTTAAAACCGATTATTTTTTCCAAGGTGTCATACGGTTTTCCCTGCACCGTCAAAAGCAGGTCACCAGGGTTTAAGATACCGTACAAACAAAGGGCGATGGCATGGGTACCGCTGACTATTTGCCCCCTGACCAGTGCATCCTCCGTTCCGAAAATTTGAGCAAATACCCTTTCCAGGGTTTCCCGGCCGTCATCATCGTATCCATAACCCGTCGACCCCCGTAAATGATGCGAGCTTACCCTCGCTTCTTTAAAGGCATTGATCACCTTACGGTGATTGGCGAATTCAACCGGCTCCAGCCCGCGATAAATTTCCTGCACCTGCTGATCAACTTCCGCCGCAATTTGTGATAAGTTCCTCAATTAATCCTGTACACTCCTCTGTTTGAAGTTTATTTTTATTGAATTAATTATTGATAGCGTCCCGCGCACCGGCCATATCTTTTCTTGTTATAGTCATCAAATCTTCCCGGGAAATTTCTTTTAACTGAACCAAGCGCACCGCCTGCACGCGCATGGCTCTTTCAATCAGGTTTCTAACCAGCCTGGCGTTGCCGTTGTGCTCATGTAACCTGCGCATCGATTCTATAATATTAACCAGTTCCTCCCTGGCTCCAGCTGACAGGCGATACTCCCTTTGCTGCAGCATCATGTCAGCGATGGCGATCAATTCATCCGTTGAGTAATCCGGGAAGGTGATATGAATGGGGAACCGGGAACGCAGTCCGGGGTTTGTTTGCATAAACCTATCCATTTCGTCCCTATACCCGGCCAGAATGATAATCAAATTATCCTTGTGATCCTCCATGCCCTTGACGATTGTATCGATGGCCTCTTTGCCGAAGTCCTTTTCCCCGCCCCTGGCCAGGGAATAGGCTTCATCAATAAACAAAATGCCCCCCAGAGATTTTTTGATTTGTTCCCGGGTTTTTTGGGCGGTGTGCCCTATGTATTCCCCCACCAGATCGGCCCTTTCCACTTCCTGCAGGTGCCCCTTGGGTAAAATGCCCGCTTCCCTGAATAGTTTGCCCAGGATCCTGGCCACCGTTGTTTTGCCGGTACCCGGGTTTCCTTTAAACACCATGTGCAATACCTGGGACTCGGTATGCAATTTCTCCCGGGATCTTCGCTTTTGGATTTCCATGAAAGCGTATATTTCGTTAATATGTTTTTTAACGTTATGGAGACCCACCAGTGATTCCAACTCTTGCTTGATGGAAATAATTTTATCAGGGTCGTTTCCCTTCGCCCCGTGTTTCTCCGGAATTGATCTTGTCTTATCTTTTTCGGGGGATGGACGCTCGTTGGATTCCGGAATAATTATATTTTTTCCCCCGGATGTATGCCACATCTTAACTCTTACCAATTCCATCACCTCACCGGGCATATTACTAATGTTTATGCGCCCGGCCAGGTCAAGCTGACTGAAAAATGAAAGTCTCTCGTATGAGAGACCGGAATCCGCGGTTTAGCGACTTAATCAACAATAACTATATCGTAAAGCCGGTATACTGCCCAGTTGCTCAAACGGGCGTTTCCTTGAAATCAGCCGACTTTAGGCTCCGAAAAAGTTGTATTCACAGGCTTCATGGGACTGACGGTGGAAATCGCGTGCTTATATACCATCATTTGTTTTCCGTCGCTTTCCATGATCACTGTAAAATTATCAAAACCTTTAACCATTCCTTTTAACTGAAATCCATTAACCAAAAAAATTGTTACGGGTATATTGTCTTTTCTGACCTGGTTTAAAAAAGCATCCTGTAAATTTATTTGAGGTTTTGACATGTGGTTCCCTCCGTTGGTATTTTTTCTTTTTTCTTTCTACCTGCTAAAGCAATTTCCTGCCTTATAAAGCTCAAGATTTTATCCGCAGCATTGTTTATTGTATCATATTTCTCCATATCTATCCATTTGATACTACTATATCGCTTAAACCAAGTCAACTGCCGCTTGGCAAATCGCCTGGTGTTTCTTTTCAATAGCTTAACCGCTTCTTCCAGCGAATACTCGTTTTGTAAATAACCAGCAATCTCTTTATAACCCAATCCCTTCATTGAAGTCAACCCCGGATGGTAACCGTCGTTCAGCAGTCCCGCCACTTCACTTACCAACCCGTCGTTAATCATTTTATCCACTCGCGCTTCAATTCTACGGTACAACTCATCACGGTTATATGACAAGCCGATAAACAGTTTCGCATAACAGGGATATTCTTTTTTGTTTTCCCGGCGGGATAGCGAACCCGAACCACCTGCCTGGTGGTATATTTCCAGAGCCCGAATAATTCTTTTCACGTCATTGACATGAATTCGTTCCGCCGCCCGTGGGTCCACTTCCCGGAGTTTTTGATACAAAGCCTCATTTCCTTTTTCTTCCGCCTCCCGTTTCAACGCATCCCTCAGTTCCCGGTTGATGCCGGAAAAACCAAAATCATAATCATAAATAACCGCATCAATATAAAACCCGGTTCCACCTACCAAGATCGGTAACCTGCCCCGGCGGTCAATTTCCGCAATTGTCTTTCTGGCCATTTTTTGATAAACCGCCACCGTAAAATTTGCGTCGGGTTCAACAATATCTATTAAATGATGCGGGATACCTTCCATTTCGGAAAGGGTAGGCTTGGCGGTACCGATATCCATGCGCCGGTAGATCAGCATGGAGTCGGCGGACACCACCTCGCCATCCAATTGTTTGGCCACTTGCACGGCAACCGCGGACTTACCCGTAGCCGTCGGCCCGGCAATAATTAAAAGCGGTATTTTATCCAAGGTATATCCCCCATTACTTTCCCTTAACCATAACACCATAAATAACAGGGGCGTTGGTCCCCCCAACAAAGTGTTCAAAACCGAGTTGTCTCAACTCGTTGCATCTTCTGCCTTCCTTTACAACCACCCGTTTTGCTGCAACCCGCATGGCAAGTTTGATTACCTCTGGTGTCAGGGGCCTGTGGTCAGCCAGCGGCCTGAGGGCATTAATCCCGCTTGATTTCAACCGCGGCAGTCGAAACATTGGATCAAAGTAAACTACATCAAAACTGTTTTCCGGCAGTTCAGCCAATACTGCTCCATGGTCGGCGCATTTAACCTTCACACGCCGCATCGCTTCCAGCACATCCCGGCCGACTTTTTTATAGTTGCTTTGCAGGCCGGTGCGAACGATGGCAGCGATAACGGGTGAGGATTCCAACCCTACCACAACACCTTCTGTTCCAAGTACGTAACTTGTTACTATGGCGTCGGTGCCCAGGCCTAAAGTGCAATCCAATACGCGCTGCCCCGAAGACAATTTCATAGCGCTAATCATCTGATCATTTTTCCCTGACTTAATTTCCTTTATGCGCAGCACGGCCATGGAAGGATGGAAAAAAAATTCATTTTCTCCGGTAATATAGGCAACTTTATTGGCGTCGACCACAACAACACCGGAAACATTCCATTCTTCCGACAGCTTCTTGATCGCTTTTTTATTCCTGGCAACGAGCGGAGCGCCTATCTCCCGGCTGATCCTTACGGCCAACTCCAACTGATCGGCGTGGGCCCTTAGCGACGTGGTTACAATGCAGCGAGGCATGCCTCCCGGCATGTTTACCACAGTTGATCCCCCCTCGATCACGTGCGCTTGAACATGGCGTCTAATTCGCGCCTGGTAATAGAAATTACTGTTGGCCTGCCATGTGGACAAGTGTACGGTTCGCCGGCCCGCGCCAGACGGTTGACCAAAACCTGCATCGCGTCAGCGGACAGCCTTTCCCCCCCCTTCACGGCCGCTTTGCACGCCATTATAGACGCCAGTTCATAATTTACCCTGTTATTATTCACCTTACCTCTTACCATTATAGTTTCGACAAGGTCCAAAATGATCCGCTCGCCCTCGCCGGCGGAACAATCCGCCGGAATGCCCCGGAGCAAAAGACTGTCCCGTCCGAAGTCTTCAAAAACAAAACCTAAAGCCTCAAAGCTGGCTTTATATTCCCTAATTATATCTTTTTCATGAATTCGCAAATCAATATGCACCGGCGTTAGCAAAAACTGAATTTCCGGGCTGCCTTCGCTTAAAAGCTGATTATATTTTTCAAATAAAATCCGTTCATGGGCAGCGTGCTGGTCAATGATGTAAATTCCCTCGTCATTGCCGGCCACTATGTACATATTCATTAACTGCCCAACTACCTGCAGTTCAGGAAAGGGCTGCCGGTGGTAGTTCATTCGTGTTTCGGCAACCTGTTCTCCGCGCTCGCCTTCGTCCGGCCGGTATTTTTCCCCGACCGCGCCGGTGTCCGCCTCGTTTCCCGGTTTAAACGGGTAATGCGGGGCGTGGGGCGGGTTTTCCGCAACGGATGCTACGCTCGTTTCCGGTGCGTCTCCGGGGTTACGGGTAAAACTTGTATCACTGGTCTTTCGGGTTAAATTTGTTGATTCCGCCGGGCGCGACGGCTGGCTGGCCAGGTTTAACCGAAACGGTTCGCTTGTGGGCGGTAATTTCTTTTCCCCGAAATTTTCTCGTTTAATCGAGGGCACTAAACTTACCTCTTTCATGGCCCTGCGCACGCCCTGTGTTACCAGGGACGTCAGCTTATCTTCCATGTCGATTTTAATTTCCATTTTGGAAGGATGTACATTGACGTCCACCATTTCAGGGGGTAACCTGAACGACAAAACCGCCACCGGGTAACGCCCCGTGGTCAATACCCCCCGGTAGGCTTCCTCAAGAGCGTTGTTAATTAACGGGCTGCGAATAACCCGCCCGTTAACCGCCAGTGTTATCTGCTGCCTTGTGCTACGGCTAAGATCCGGTTTTCCGACGTAACCTTCCATAGTTATGCCCGAGTCTTGACAACTTACCGGCACCAGCATCTCCGCCGCGTTTAACCCGTACACGGAGACCAGTGCGTCCAGTGTTTTTCCCGAACCCGGCGTTCGCAATATCTCGCGCCCGTTGTGTTCCAGAGTAAACTTAACCCGGGGATTGATTAATGCCAGTTTATAAACAAGGTCGTTAATTAATCCGGCCTCTGTGGATCTGGACCGGAGATGCTTGCGACGTGCGGGGGTGTTAAAAAAAATGTCCCGCACCGTAACGCTTGTCCCAGCAGGACAGCCAACCGGTCCCGATTCCATAACCTTACCGCCATGAACGCGGATATGGTACCCTTCATTATTTCCCGGAACTCGTGTTTTTAGCGACACATCGGACACAGCGGCAATGCTGGGCAGCGCCTCACCTCTGAAACCCAGCGTTTCAATACGGTCCAGGTCCCCGGCATGTTTAATTTTACTGGTGGCATGACGTTGAAAAGCCAGGGGGGTATCCTCCTGGCTTATACCACATCCGTTATCAATTACGGAAATAAAGTCAATACCCCCACCACGAACGGATATATTGATGGAATCCGCCCCGGCATCAAGAGCATTTTCCACCAGTTCCTTCACCACGGAGACAGGCCTTTCGACCACTTCACCAGCGGCGATTCTACAGGCCGTTTCCTCATCCAGCACAATGATTTTTGGCATATTTCCCGCTTTACCCCTCAGTTATCCATTCTTTTTGTTTCTTTTTATCATACGAAATGCAGGTATCGGTCGACTTATCCTGCAGGTAAAGGTAATCAAAACTGCGTTCCGTTTTACGCTTAAATTCTTCATACAGGTCATAGGCCTCGCTCTGACAGGAGTTGCAAGCTTGAAAGGGTATGGAAACGGCAAAAATTCTGACCGGTTCACGGTATCCTCTTTCCGCGCGCGATTCAATAACAATATAGCCGGGACAGTCGGGGCAAAGCCGGACCTTTTCCAATTGGTCCTCCTCGATATAATCAGTGTCGTAATAGATGGATTTTTTACGCTGGTAGAACTTGCCTGTGCCGAATATCTTTTGGAGGTCTACCTGGTCCCGTTTCTCCCAGGTTTCCAGCAACTGGTCCACCATCCGGTGCACGTTGGATATCCTGTCGGGGCTCTCCTTGAACCGGCCCGGCCAGTAATCCGGTTCCATCACGTAGGAATAATCTGCGCCGGCCAGTGCCAAAATGATAGCTAAATTAACATACGGCAGCGCGGATTCAATGGCATACCCGCCTTCAAGGACCGCCAGGTGAGGCTTTAATTTTTTGGTAAAATCGGCGTAGGCCCTGGCGGTAAACCGCATGCTCCCGAGTGGATCGGTATAATGGTTGTCCTGCCCGGCCGAATTGATGATGATTTCCGGCTGAAACTCCTTAACCACCGGCAATACCAGGTTATCCACCACGTACATGAAGGTATCGTCTGTGGTTCCCGGGGGCAGGGGCACGTTCAGCGTTCTGGCATAGGCCCCGGGGCCTCCTAGTTCATGGGTAAAACCAGTTCCGGGGAAAATTGTGCGCCCGTCCTGGTGAAAAGATATAAATAAAACATCCGGATCGTGGTAGAAAATGTCCTGGGTGCCGTCGCCATGGTGGGCGTCCGAATCAACAATGGCTATTTTTTTAATTCCATGCCTGCGGCGCAAGTATTCCACTAAAATAGCTTCATTATTAATGCTACAAAATCCACGGTTACCATGCACGACGCGCATGGCATGGTGTCCCGGCGGTCGAACCAGGGCAAACCCGTTTTTGATTTCCTTGTTGATAATACTATCCCCCAGTTGCAGGGTCGACCCGGCCGCAATTAGATGCGCTTCGGTAACCTGGCTTTGGACCCTCGGTACGCAGAAATGAGTCCTGGCAATATCATGCAACGTTGCCAGGCGAGGAGCATACTCCTTGATCTGTGGCAGATCCATTACGCCCTCTTCGAAAATCTGATCCCGAGTATAAAGCAACCTTTCTTCACGTTCGGGGTGTGTGGGCGATATCGCCCAGTCAAAAGCCGGAAAAAATATCAGCCCTGTTTTATCACTATTCATTTAAAATCCACCCCTTGATCCAATATGCCCCATGATACCCCTGGAAGTCTGTACGCAAATATCATAAATCCTCCCGGTTGTTACCCAGTTGCGGACCATGGTAAATACATCCTTCCGGGTAACTTCCGTTTTTTCAATCATCGTTTCAAGCCCATAATTTTCCGCCCTTTTTCTTAGCCACTCATTTGCCAGAAGCAATGCATCCTCTTCGCTAAACGGGTCTTTGTCAATTTTACCCTGGTAACCTTCCTCTTCAACGGTGTAATAGCCTTGCTCCGTATCGGCGCGCAAGCTTACCTGCAAGGTGGGTAATGCAACCGCCGCCCCGATGGCATTGGCCACGCGGGCATAAGGCGGTATCACCGGGTAGCAACCGATCCTGGCCGCTATTTGGGTAATAAAGCCCGCGGCCCCGCCGCCAACCCCAACCACCGTTCGGGGGCGTTCCTTGCGCTTTTGTAGAACCTCCCACACCCGGTAGGCCGGTTCCTGCTGCCATTGTAAAAACATCATTTCTATTTCCTGAACGATCATGTCAACAACCAAGTTGGTAACATAGCTGGCAACGTCGTTACAGCTCATCCCCAGCGGCTGGCCAATTGATTCCATAGCCTCACATGCCTTATCCAGGTTGCCCAGGTTGGTTAGCCCGAGCACCCTTAAGGCGTCGGTCGGTGTGGGCATCGGCCCCCCCAGACAGTAGGGCGCTCCCAGCCTTTCCGAATAAAGTAAAATCTCCTTACCAACCCGTTCCACGACGCTGTCGCCGCCCACGGGAACGGATTTTACAGCCAGAGCGCGAACCTGTGTAAGTTGGTCGTATACCCGGGCTCCCCTGGAAGAGAGTAACGGCTGGCCGCTTAAAATCAGGGCCAGATCGGTTGTGGTGCCGCCGATATCCACGACAACCGATGTTTCTCCCGGCGGAATTAATGCCTGCACGCCCAGCGTACTCGCCGCGGGACCGCTGAAAATGGTTTCTATGGGCATACCGGCAACTTTGCTTAAGGGCATCGTGCCGCCGTCGGCCTTAAGTATATAAACAGTTCCTTTAATGCCGCGCCTGGACAGTGCTTCGTTGACGGAATCAACAAAAAACGAGTATTTGTCCCTGGTGGCGCAGGTCAGCATGGTGGACACCACGCGCCTGGGAAAGCTCAGTTGACCGGCCACCTGGTGGCCCATTTCCACCTGCCAATCCGGGTTATACTGCTTAACTCTGGAGGCAACTTCCTTTTCATGTTTATTGTTTCGTACGGAAAACTTACCGACCACCGCTACTTTTTTATAACCCTTGGCGCTCAGATTATTAACCGCGTTTTGAATTTCCTCGTGGCGCAGAGGCATGATTTCCCGGCCTCGATAATCAATGGCGCCGGATATAATGTATGTATCGGTATTATATTGATAATGCGCATGGCTTAAACCGGGTCCGGGGATTAAGATCAAGCCTACTGGATCGTATTTTTTTTCGGCGATTAAATTTGTTATTAAAGTCGTGCTAAAAACCACTCGCTCAATTAATTCCGCGGGCACACCCTTCATAATCTGATCAAGTGCCTTCAGCAAGGACGTTAGAATATTATCGCTGCTGGGTACCTTGGCGGTAGCCATCACCAGGCCATTATCCAGCAGTACGGCGTCGGTACATGTTCCTCCAACATCGATGCCGATATACATTCACTCCACCCCCAAGACCCACATCAATTCATCTATATTAAATTACTGATTTTGCTTCAAAAATCGCCTACTTCTATCTGGCGCTCCGGCGGTATCAATCGTTCGTTTCGCAATTTTACCCTTGAGGCCGGTGAAGCTTGTAGTTAACGCTTGCAACTTACTGCCTAACTACTTCTTCACGCCCTAAGGGGTCATGGCTCTTGGGATATGACGGGCTAGGGACCGCATCCAGTGCTCCACACACTCCGGAAATCCGCCGGATCACCTGCCGCTGTGGTGTTTTTGCAGCAAAATCAATACTTAATTCTTCGAACTAGTGTTTATATCCTGATTAAAAATACTTAATTCTTCGAACCAGTGTCAATATCCTGCAATAACCTATTTTCCATCTTCACTTCACATTCTATTTTTTGTTTCCAGCGGGCCAACAAGTTTAATGCATCAAGTGGTGTTAACCGCATAATATCCAAGTTCGTAATTTCCTCAAGAATAAACTTATTAGGACAACCGTTACATTGTTCCGGTGGTTGGCCACTTACAGTTTTTTTGTTTCCTGCTTCCAAATATACGGCGATTTTTTTTTCGACTCCATTACGCATTTCCAGTTCCGCCAGTATATTTTTCGCCCGGCTTAAAATCGCTTCCGGTAAATCGGCCAGCCGGGCCACCTGGATTCCGTAACTCCTGTCCACTTTGCCGGGGAGGACTTTACGTAAAAATATAATTTCGTCATTTTTTTCCCGCACGCTAACTGTATAATTACGCACGCCCGGCAAGTCCTCCAAATCGGTCAACTCATGGTAATGTGTAGAAAAAAGGGTTCTGGCTCCTATTTCCTGATGTATGTACTCCACCAGCGCCCTGGCAATACTGATACCGTCATAGGTACTGGTACCCCTGCCCACTTCATCCATGATAATTAAGCTTTTTGCGGTTGCATTTTTTACAATTTCCCTGCATTCGCTCATTTCCACCATAAATGTGCTTCGACCTCCCGCCAGGTCGTCAGCAGCACCGATACGGGTGAAAATCCTGTCCACCACACCAATTTCGGCGCTGGAAGAAGGAACAAAACTACCAGCCTGTGCCATTAACGTAATCAGGGCGACCTGGCGCATATAAGTGCTTTTGCCGGCCATGTTAGGGCCGGTCAGCAAAATTATCCCATGTTCATCCAACAAAGTATCGTTCGGCACAAAATTACCGGCTCCCAAAACCCGTTCTACCACCGGGTGCCTGCCGTCGCGTATGATGATCTTGTTGCCGTTATTCACCACGGGACGCACGTAATTGGCTCTTTCGGCAACCTCGGCCAGAGACGCCAGCGCATCCAGTTTGGCCAGTTGCCTGGCTGTATTTTGAACGCGATAAAGTTCATCTGCCAGTTTCTGTCTTATGTCGCTAAATAACTGGTATTCCAACTGAACCAGCCGGTCTTCCGCACCCATAATCATTTCTTCGTATTCTTTGATCTGGGGAGTAATGAACCTCTCCGCGTTGACCAAAGTCTGACGACGAATATAATAATCCGGCACCTGGCCCAGGTTGGACTTGGTTACTTCAAGGTAATAACCAAAAACCTTGTTATAACCTACTTTCAACGATTTGATGCCGGTTTTTTCCCTTTCCTCAGCCTCAACTCTGGCCAGCCAATCCTTCGCATTCCTGCTGGCAGCACGCAGGCGGTCTACTTCGGGATGGTAACCGTTTTTGATAATTCCTCCGTCCCTCACGGAAACCGGGGGTTCTTCCGCAATGGCTGCGTGCAAAAGGTCATTCAGGTCGCGCATGTCATCAAGATCATTCCTGATATCAACCAGCAACGCAGAGCCGCATTGATTCAACAGGCCTTTCAGGGCGGGTAAAACATCAAAGGATTTTCTTATTGCCAGTAAATCCCTCGCATTGGCAGTACCATAAGCAACTCGGCTTGCCAGTCTTTCCAGGTCGTAAACCTGCCGCAAGGCATCCTTGATTTTCTTGCGCAGTATTATATTACCTGTCAGTTCCTCAACCGCATCAAGGCGCATGTTGATCTGGCGCGTATCCACCAGCGGCTGCTCGAGCCATAATTTTAGCAACCTACCGCCCATGGCCGTGTCGGTATTGTCCAGCACCCAGATCAGCGTACCCCAACGCGAGCCGTCCCTGATGGAACTAGTCAGTTCCAGGTTGCGCCGGGAAGCAGCGTCCATTTTCATATACTGTCCGGTAAAATAAACTTTTGGTTGATTAATCTGCTTGAGTGTTCTTTTCTGCGTTTCCTCCAGGTAACAAATCACAGCACCGGCAGCCCTTACACCGTAAACCGGCCTGAAAGCTTCCCCTTCAAGCCAATGGCTCCCGAATTGACGGTTCATCAGCTCCACAGCCGCTTCATATTGATACTTTGCATCGTCCAGTACGGTGATTACACCGGCCGGCTTGGGAACCCGGCATTTGACCGTTTCCAGGTCCTTCCGGGCCACCAGTACTTCAGCGGGGTCAAGGCGTGACATTTCATCGACAAGCTCCGCAAAAGCGCTTGGGCCTGCAAATTCCGTAATCGTAAATAATCCCGTGGAAACGTCGGTACAAGCCAGCCCACATCCATCGTCTTCCACAATAATTGAAACCAGGTAATTATTGCTCTTGTCATCCAGGCATTGCCCTTCAATCACTGTGCCGGGGGTAACCACTCGGATAACCTCCCTTTTAACCAGTCCCCTGGCCTGCCTGGGATCCTCCATTTGCTCGCAAATGGCCACCCGGCGGCCTTTTTCGATAAGGCGGGCAATGTAGGACTCCGCCGCATGGTGGGGCACCCCGCACATGGGCACTTTCTCCCCTCCCCCTCCATCCCGGGAGGTTAGGGTTATTTCCAGGTCCTTGGAAGCAATTATAGCGTCATCAAAAAACATTTCATAAAAATCGCCCATGCGAAAGAATAAAATGCAATCCTGGTAATTCCGTTTAACCTGCAGGTACTGTTCAATCATTGGGGTATAAGCCACTGCTGTTCCCTCCTAGGGACATTATAACACAGTGTTAAATAATTCAAAATAAAACCCCGGCTTATAAAGCCAGGGTTAGTTGCCGTGTTAGTCACCACAACCGCTGCATGAGGAACAACACTCGTCCGAGCAGGAAGCATGCTGGCCGGCTATGGCCTGGGATATAATGTTATTGATCTCTTCCAGTACCTTTTCAAAGTTTTGTTGCGCTTTAAAGAAATTATAAATTAAAGGATTATCCAGCATGGCTTTTTCGATTCTTTCCACATCTTCTTTCTGGCTTGATGTCAGCTCTTTACCTTGCCGCTGAATCGACATATATATTTTTTGCTTTTCTTTAAATTCCTCAATAATTTTTTTAGCTTCCTCGTTTTGAAGCATTAACAGCTCGGCGTTTTTCATGTCAGCCAGTTCCCTTGATGCAGCTATCTCCTGGCCCAACTCGTAAGCTTTTTCCAAAATCGACACGACATTACCCCCATTTTAAAAATTATTTAAAACTACCTCGCCTACCAGATGTGTAAGGCTAAAACCAGTAATGCGCAAAAGCATCATCTGGCCTACCATGCCCCGTTCACCATGGAAAACCACGATCTTGTTCGTCCTCGTCCGGGCGCTCATAAGATCCGCATTGGTCTTGCTCGGGCCTTCCACCAGGCACTCCATGATTCTGCCAACTTCCCCCCGGTTTTTGCGCAGGGTAATCTCATTTTGCAGCTTGATGAGTTCTTGGATGCGCGCGCTTTTAATTTCTTCGGGCACCTGGTCTTCCCTTTTGGCAGCCGGAGTACCCCTTCTTTTGTTGTAAATAAAAGTAAACGCGCCGTCAAACTCAATTTTTTGGACCAGGTCAATGGTATCCGCAAAATCGGCATCCGTCTCACCGGGGAACCCTACCATGATATCCGTGGTCAGTGAAACACCCGGCACTGCCGACCTGATTTTTCCCACCAGGGAAAAGTAATCTTCTCGGGTATACCCCCTGTTCATAAGTTTTAAAACGTGATTGCTACCCGCTTGTACGGGCAGGTGAATATGTTCGCAAACTTTTGGTAACCGGGCAATGGTTTTAATCAGTTTATCACAAAAGTCCCTCGGATGGGAAGTCATATAACGGATTCTTTCAATGCCCTCAATTTTATTGACTTCCGTAAGCAGTTCAGCAAAATCCACATTGCTTTCCAAATCCTTACCGTAAGAATTAACATTTTGCCCCAACAGAGTAATATCCTTGTAACCCTGCCGGCCCAATTCCTCTATTTCCCGAATAATCGCTTCGGGCTGCCTGCTTCTTTCCCTGCCGCGTACGTAAGGAACAATACAGTAAGTGCAAAAGTTATTACAGCCGTACATAATCGTCACCCAGGCTCTGACGCCGCCGGCCCTTTTCACGGGTACGCCCTCATTGATGGCCCCAGCTTCGGGCCATACGTCAATAACCTGTTGGCGACTATCATTTACACGGGCGATTAAATCGGGAAGTGTTTGAATGTTATGGGTTCCGAAGACAATATCTACGTACGGAAAACGCTGTTTAATTCTTCGCCCCATGTGTTCCTGCTGGCTCATGCACCCGCCCATGCCGATAATAAGCCCGGGCTTTTCTTTTTTTAGTTTTCCAAGCCTGCCTAAAAGGCCAAAAACTTTATTTTCCGCGGTTTCACGCACGCAGCAGGTATTGATGATAATTATATCGGCCTCATTCTGCTCGTCCGTTGGGATATAACCGCAATGTTCCAGCATGCCGGCAATTCGCTCGGAATCGTGTTCATTCATCTGGCAACCGAAGGTAATAATTTGATATTTGGGCATCATGTTTTCCATGCTAACTAACTCCCCTCAACGTTAACGTTAATTATTATATCATTGCATGGCAGCCACGCAAAATATATACATGAGTAATCTCGGAAACAGTAAAAAGAACCCGGGGAAAGAATGCAATAATAACCAGGCAACCCCAATTTAAGCAATGGGATACAAATTAAAGCTGAGCAGAGCAAACACAAAGACAAGCGCTCCTAATTGCAAAAAATTGGAACTTAAAAAAGACAACAAAAACCCAAGCCTTCCTTGGAAGGTAACAAATGAAAATTATAATGGATAAACCAAATTTTTTTATCCTGGACTAATAGCATCAAATTAATTTGTATTAGTCCATCCGTGAGTCAGTCCTTCAATTCGTCAATCCATTTTGTCGATATCTCAGGTAAATACATTAAAAGAAACGAACTAAAATAAAAAAGCCAGTAGCCCCAACAGCACACCGGCCGGATGCGGATCAACCCCGTTTTCGTTACATGGGATTTTTCAAAAGGCAAAAAGATCATGGTCAAAGCCTTGTCCGACACAAACCGGCGGTACTCCGGCGGGAAGCTCAAAAACCGCTCTTCGGGCGTCCGGCCGGTTGAAGAGTGGATACGGCGGTGGTAATCCTGGGTGATTAAGGCGGCCGGGTATTCGTTCGCCTGTTCGATGGTGGGAGGCGGAGTGCGGAGCAAGAGCTCGGCGACAAGGCCTTCTCCCGGGCCTGGGTGTGGGTGAAAAGGGACTTGGGTAAAGCCCATTCCTTGCCTTCGATAAGGGTGACGGATTTGCTTTTTCTTAACTTATAAGACGGCAGGTAGCGCCGGCGCAAGTCCTCCAAAAAACCGTCACCAAAATTATAAGACACAACGCAAATAAGGGTTAATCCGTTGTGTCTCATGAAAAGTGCAAATGGGGAAATCCAGTATTGACGCGGGTTTGAGCGATTTAGGTTAACGCATCGGATGCACCATCCATAGTGATAATCTTGCCGCCTACTATCGCTTGCATTGTTAAGTCACCTGCACGTTTTTTAGATAAGTTCTACAACGATTTAACTTTTTCCTGTATCACACGATAATTTCTATTCGACAAATATCGAGCCGATGCTTGAACATGTGCGATGAACAACTGGAGCACGGCCGGGTATTTCTCCCACATATTTTCCGGGTGAAATTGAACCCCCATTGCAAAACTGTTTTTGTCGGTGCGCTCAATAGCTTCAATCACACCGTCTCCTGCGCGGGCGGAAACCGTGAAACCTTCGGCGGTTTGGCCGATCATCTGGTGATGAAAAGAATTCACCCGAAACTTATGGGCTGCCAATAAATCAAATAACAGGGAGTCCTGTTTGATTTCGATTTCGTGAGTTGGGTACCAGCGAGGTGCCTCCTGGCTGTGTTTGTATGCGCCGGGTATAGCCCGTTGAATATCCTGGCATACGGTTCCGCCGGCGGCCACGTTAAGGATTTGAATTCCCCGGCAGATACCGAATACCGGCATTTCCAACTCCAGGGCTTGCATCGTGATCTGCAACTCGAAGCTATCGCGGTGCGGGTCGATACTCCCGTTTTCAGGCCAGGGTTCTTCCCCGAAATGGTAAGGATCAATATCGCCGCCCCCGGAAAGCAACAGGCCGTCGATGACGTTTAACAGCGAGCGTACATTATTCTTGTTGGTGTGCGGCAGTATTATAGGCTCACCACCGGCGGCCTTGACTGCCCGTACGTAGTCCCTGGCCAGGTGATATTGATCGAGCGCAGTGTTATAACTGCATGTAATTCCCACCACCGGTCGCACGGCTGTATTCTCCTTCCATATTTTCGATTTGGTTTACCCAAGTTACAGGCCTGGATTACAAAATGTGCACTAATAAAATATATGGTTGGGAATGCAGGGTTAACACGGGGATAAAATAAAACCGCGACCCCGAAGGGTGCGGCTTTTGCTCACCATCAAAACTGTATGGGTTAAATATGTAGGGGAATACGTGATATCAAAATTAATATGTATTAGATATCGACCAGGCCAAGGCTGATTTCAATGGCCTGGTTGACCCGTGACATCATATCATCTTGCAACAAAGCTACTTTTTCCATTAACCTGCTTTTATCAATGGTCCGGATTTGTTCCAGCAAAATAACTGAATTTTTCCCAAGACCGGCCTGCCCCGCCGGCAGTTCCACGTGCGTAGGCAGTTTGGCCTTGGCGATCTGTGATGTAATTGCGGCTACTATGGTAGTCGGGCTATATTGGTTGCCGATATCATTTTGTAAAATTAATACCGGCCTGGTGCCCCCCTGCTCCGAGCCCACCACCGGGCTAAGGTCGGCATAATATATTTCACCTCGGCGTATTTGCATCAGCGTTTGCCTCCCGCCACGGGTTCCTCAAATACCGGCTCAACTTCGGATTCCAGCCTGTACTGTTCAATGGCCAGGGCAAGATTAATCTTGGCCATTTCCACGTAGCCTTTTTTCATTTGTTCTCTCAACAAACGGCGTTTGCGTTCGGCAATGTAAAGCTTCATCGCCTCCCGGACAAATTCGCTCCGGTTAAGGTTTTCAGCCGCTGCAATACAGTCGATTTCGGACAGCAAATATTCCGGAAGGCTGATCATAATCCGCTTTACCTGTGCCACCTGCAAAACCTCCGCATATTAAGTATATATTAAATACTAACTCCATTATATACACATTTTATAACTTGATGTCAATACGATCCTTATTTTTCATCCTTTGCCGCAAAAGGCTGGCGGGACAGAGCAATTTTACCGGTGCGTACCATTTCTATAATCCCCTGTTGCTCCAACACGTGGGTAAAAGCACTAATCTTTTGTTCATCTCCAATGATCTGGATGACCATGGATTCATTGCTTACATCAACTACATTGGCCCGAAAGATTTGCACAATGTCTACTATATCGCGGCGCTTTTCCGGATCAGCCTTAACTTTAATCAGCGCCAGTTCCCTTTCTATGGAGTCGCGCTCTTCCATTTTTGTTATTTTAATTACATCCACAAGTTTGGAAAGCTGGTGAATTACCTGCTCCAGTACCCGCTCATCGCCATTGACCACAATGGTGATCCTGGTGATGTCCGGCTCCTCGGTATAGCCCGCGGCGATGCTTTCAATGTTAAATACCCGCCTGCTGAGTAAACCGGCGATGCGCGCCAGTACACCGGGTTTGTTCAGCACAAGAACAGCCAGGGTGTGTGTCATTGGTACCCCTCCAGTTTTATTACTTGGCTACTTAAGTATGCAATCATTTTAACATATATTATTAAGCTGTCTCAAACACTAATTGCCAGGCAATGAAAATTGGCAGAATAAAAGCTTACAAGGCGAATGGTTGCCTGTAAGCTCCGGTTCCTATGTCACAGAACGCTAAAATTTGGTTAGGTACTGCTCAAGCTCCCACGGGTGCACCTGCATCCGGTAGCTGTTCCACTCAATTTTCTTGGCTTCCATGTATCGTTGCATTACATGCGGCCCCAGCGCTTCCTGAACAACCCCGTCCATGGATAAATGATGCAGGGCATCATTTAGACTTTCGGGGAGCGTACCAATGCCCAGCTGTTCCCTTTCTTCGGTAGTCAATTCATAGATATTCCGATCGCAGGGTTTCGGGGGCTCGATTTTATTTTTAATCCCGTCCAGGCCGGCTTTTAAGCATACTGCCAGGGCCAGGTAAGGGTTACAGGACGGGTCGGGGTTGCGCAGCTCGATTCGGGTGGATTGACCCCGTTTGGCCGGCACCCTGATCAATGGGCTGCGGTTACGGTAGGACCAGGCTATATATACCGGCGCCTCATAACCGGAAACCAGCCTCTTGTACGAATTGACCGTGGGGTTGGTAATGGCAGTGATGGCGGAAATATGTTTCATTAAGCCGCCGATATAATACAAGCAATCCCGGCTGAGCTGGCTAGGTGTGTTGGGGTCGAAAAAGGCGTTTTCCCCTTTTTTCATCAAGGACTGGTTCAGGTGCATACCCGAGCCGGCAATACCGAATATCGGCTTGGGCATAAATGTCGCGTGTAACCCGTGCCGCTGGGCAATGGTGCGCACCACAAATTTAAATGTAACCACCTTATCGGCGATATCAAGGGCATTGGAATATTTAAAATCGATTTCGTGCTGGCCCGGGGCAACCTCGTGGTGGGATGCCTCGATTTCAAAACCCATTTGCTGTAGGGTCATCACCATATCCCGGCGAGCGTTTTCACCCAGGTCCACCGGCGTCATATCGAAATAACCGGCGCGGTCATGGGTTATGGTTGTGGGTTTTCCCTCTTCATCCACGTGGAACAGAAAAAATTCTGCTTCCGGCCCAACGTTCATGGTGTAACCCATTTCCTCCGCTTCCGCGATAGCCCGGCGCAATACATTGCGAGGGTCCCCAATAAATGGTGTGCCGTCTGCGTTGTAAATATCGCAAATTAAACGTGCCACGGCGCCCTCCCTGGGTTTCCAGGGAAAAATTACAAATGTGGAAGGGTCGGGGCGTAAATACATATCCGATTCTTCTATCCGGACGAAACCTTCGATTGATGAACCGTCAAACATTAATTCGTTGTTTAGGGCCTTGTCCAGTTGTTCCACGGGGATGGATACATTTTTCAAGACACCGAATATGTCGGTAAATTGAAGTCTGATAAATTTAACACCGTATTCTCTTACCAAGCTACGTACATCATCATTGGTATATTCAGGCACGAATTGTCACACCTCTCCTTTGAGATATAAAACCGGGACTTCACAAAACGAAAAAAAGCCCACACCGGCAGGTAAACAAATCAACTGCCATGCAGGCTTCGTTGCCCGGTGATAGGTACGCCCTTGTACCCTTCTATTTCATTAAGCAATAGTATAACACAGATTTAACAAAAAGCCAGAGTTTTTTTAAGTAAATAACGTTTTTCCAGCAAGAAGAAAAAGGAAAAAAAGCCCTGTCCATTAAAGGATCAGGGCCGGAGGATGGAAATAAACGAGCTAAAACTTGGTGAGGTATTCTTCAATCTCCCACTGGTGAACTCTTACGCGATAACGATCCCATTCAATAGTTTTTGCCTCGACATACTTGTCAAAAATATGCGGTCCAAGTGCATCCCGAATTACTTCATCGGCTATCAGTTCTTCGATGGCTTCCATAAGGCTGCCCGGCAGATTGTTAATGCCCAATTCTTTCCGTTCCGCCACAGTCATTTGATAAATATTACGGTCACAGGGCGGTGGCGGTTCAATCCCGTTTTTGATACCGTCCAGACCGGCCCGCAGGCAGGCTGCAATGGCCAGGTAAGGATTGCAGGACGGATCGGGGTTTCTCAGTTCTACGCGTGTGCTCATACCTCGTTTGGCCGGAATACGAATTAGAGGACTACGATTACGACCGCTCCAAGCCACATAAACCGGAGCTTCATACCCGGGCACCAGCCTTTTATAAGAATTAACCGTGGGGTTGGTTATGGCACTTAATGCCCGCGCGTGCTTGATCAGTCCCCCAATATAGTGGTATGCCTCACGGCTCAATTGCATGGGGTCGCCGGGGTTAAAGAAAACATTTTCCCCGTTTTTAAAGAGGCTTTGATTCATATGCATACCGCTCCCGTTGATCCCAAAGACCGGCTTGGGCATAAAGGTGGCGTGCAGGCCGTGCCGCTGGGCAATAGTGCGCACAACAAACTTGAAAGTAACTATTTTATCAGCGATATCAAGGGCATCCGAATATTTAAAATCAATTTCGTGCTGGCCCGGCGCCACCTCATGGTGCGATGCTTCGATTTCAAAACCCATTTCTTCCAGGGTAAGAACCATGTTGCGCCGGGCATCTTCACCCATGTCTACAGGCGTAAGGTCAAAGTATCCTGCACGATCGTGGGTTTTTAAAGTGGGGTAACCGCTTTCGTCGATATGGAAAAGGAAAAATTCCAGCTCAGGGCCAACTTGCATAGTGTAGCCCAGTTCTGCGGCTTCATCAATCACCTTTTTCAGGGCGTTGCGGGGACAACCCTCAAAAGGTGTGCCGTCCGGATTATAAACATCACACATTAACCGGGCCACCGCTCCGTCCCGGGGTCGCCAGGGAAATACAGTAAAAGTTTTCGGGTCCGGGCGCAGGTACATATCTGATTCTTCTATTCTGGTAAAGCCGAAAATTGAAGAACCGTCAAACATTAATTCCCCGTCCAATGCTTTTTCCAACTGTTCAACGGTAATTGCAACATTTTTTAAAACTCCTAGTATGTCGGTAAATTGCAAACGGATAAATTTAACACCTGCTTCTTTTGCTTTGGCAAGGACCTCGTTTTTCATGCTGTCATTCATTGCTGATTGCCACCTTTCCGTGAAAAAAATATAAAGGCGCCATTAGGAACAGGTAACAGGTTACCTGTTCCTAATTAGGCGCCATTGCCTTTGCGGTACATCTTTATACCTATTTTTTTAATTCATAAGACATGATCACTGCCTCTGCCACTACCCGCATCGACACCCGCTGGTTCATGCTTTTGCGTTGCATACGTTTAAAGGCCTCGGCTTCAGACAATCCCAGCGTTTCCATTAAAATACCTTTGGCTCGCTCCACCAGTTTTCTGGTTTCCAAGGTTTCCTTGAGGTCTTTAATTTGTTTTTCCAGGGCCGCTACTTCTTGATAATTGGCCAGGGCCAGCTCAATGGCGGGAAACAGGGAGGTTTCACTCACGGGTTTGATCAGCAATGCATATACCCTGGCCTCCTTAGCTTTTTCCATGACGCCATGCTCACTGGAGGTTGCCGTTGCCACCACAGGTGCCAGTTTGTCCTCGTGGACTATTTTGGCTACCTGCAGCCCGTCCATGCCCGGCAAGTTAGCATCGATAATCAACAGGTCGGGTTGTCTGCTACGTACCAGTTTTAATGCGGTAACTCCGTCGCCGGCTTCGCCTACCACCCAGTAGCCGTACTTGCTCAGCATGGACTTGATATTTTTACGCCAGACAGTATCTGCATCTATTAAAACAATCCTTTGTTCACTCACGGAGTTTTCCTCCCGTAAAGGATCAAATAAAATGCCCTCATTGCAGGTAATATAACTACCTGTGAGGGCCTCATTGCCTAATCTTTACGATACATCATTGTATCGAATTATAATTTTAAATTTGCCCTTATTATAAACTAACCAATTCTTAATATGCAATACTTATTTTTTGTTAGCCTAAGATTTTCTCCACTTCTTCTGTATCACAATCCATGACGTATTTAATGCCTGTAATCTCTGACGCTTCCCTGGTCAGTGCCACCAGGTCGTCCCTGGTCAGGTAATCCAGGCTGAACTTGCGGGCGCCGCACATGAATTGACGCAACCCCTGAGCCAGGCGCTCAAAGTAAGTATATACGCCAATGGCGCCCACGGGCAGGCGGCTGAACTCCTCGGCGCCCAGTTTATCTCTAAGTTCCTCGGCGGCGATAAATACCTGTTCCAGTTTTTCACCGTATTTCTTGTATTCATTGGGCACCTTGCCGTTTTTAACGGCTTCGCCTACAGTTTTACCTACCATGGCAGCGGTCAGTGCTGAACGGGCCATGCCAATCGCCTTGGTATACGGGGCGCCCATAGCCAGGCCCTTAAACATATGATCCTCCAGCGTGAATCCTCCGGCAATGGCTACAGGAGGTATATATGCGCCTTTAGCGGCAATCTTGTCAAGCATTTTCACCAGCATTGCTTGCAAGTATACAGTGGGCACACCCCACTCATTCATCATCCGCCAGGGACTCATACCAGTTCCGCCGCCGGCACCGTCCACGGTGAGCAGGTCCAGTTTGGCGTCCGAAGCGTATTTAACCGCACGTGCCAGGTCAGCCGGGCGATAAGCGCCGGTTTTAAGGGTGATGTACTTGGCTCCGGCGTTACGCAGTTCTTCTACCCGGGCCATGAATGAATCGTATTCTACAAAACCAATGCGGGAGTGGCGTTCAAATTCATTGAACGCGCCAGCTTTATAAGCTTCCTGTACTTTGGGATCCTCGGGATTGGGCAACACAATATAACCGCGACTCTTTAGTTGCAGGGCTCTCTCTAAGGTATTTAGCTTAACCTCACCGCCGATATCTTTGGCGCCCTGGCCCCATTTGAGTTCAACGGCTTCAACACCTAATTTTTCAATGGCGTACTCCTGAACACCCAGGGCTGTGTCTTCCACATTAGCCTGTACGGCAATAAACCCCTTGCCGTTATACCATTCCTGGAAATCCTTGACCCTTTGGGCCAGGTTGGGGGAATGTACCACCCGACCGTTCTTAATTTCCGAATCGGGATCCATAGCGCATACGTTTTCGCCGATGACGATACCCACTCCGCAAATAGCCGCACCGGCGGCCAGGTGGTCCCAGTTGTTGGCTGCGACGTTGGTGGAACCCATAGCGGCCACTATGATGGGCAGGTTTAGCTTAATTTCCCCGTTGGCCCCGACTGCGCTTTCCAGGTTGACGGCGGGGAAAATGGCTTTGTCGGAATTGGCTTCGATGCCATATGCGCCCGCTGCAGTACCCAGAATGTTAAAGTGTGAATAATCCACCGGGTAATCTTTCTGGGAAGCAGAGGTGGTTTTGCCAAAAGGTTGGGGATAAAGCACTTCCTTGCCCCGAACGGACGATTTGCCGATTTCACACAAACCCGGACACCCGTCCAGGCAGGTGGCGCACATACCGCTAAATGGACACTGGCTTTCTCCTGTCCGAAGGCGCGTTAGAGTTGCCGCACTGGCGTTGATACCTTTGCTGAATGACATAATTTCCATCCTCCTAAAACATATATTTTTTATTTATCTATTACCGGTTTTTTTAACCGGCTTTTTATCTATCTTTTGCTTATTATTTAAATAATTTTTTATATCCAACTCATTTGCCAAACCGGTTTAGTAATTGCGCAGGTATTCGTCAATTTCCCAGCGATGCACTTTGGATTGAAACCTTTCCCACTCCTGTTCCTTAACTCTAAGGAACCGGGAAGAAATTGATTCTCCAAGTGCCCGCCAGATTACCTCGTCTTGTTTAAATGCTTTGAGAGCGTGTTCCAGGCTGCGGGGCAACCCCTTTTCCCGGATTACGTTTTTAATTTCCCATGCTGGAATGTCTTCCTTTAGCGGGGCAGGTGGATGCAGGCCTCGTTCTATTCCGTCCAGCCCTGCCTGTAAGGCTGCTGATACCACCAGGTAAGGATTGCCGGAGGGGTCGGGGCTGCGCAGGACCACTCTGGTGCCGGCTCCGCGCCAGGAAGGTACGCGAATCATGGCGCTCCGGTTATTCTCAGACCAGCCAGCCAGCACTGGCGCCAAATCATTGGCCGAAATGCGCTTGTAGGAGTTGACCAGAGGGTTTGCTACCGCAGTCAATGCTCCGGCGTGCTCGACCAGCCCGGCTATGAACCTGTTGGCGATAGCGCTGAGTCCGTTGGGCTTTGTTTGATCAAAAAATACGTTTTGATCGTTGCGCCACAGTGAAATTTGCAGGTGCATCCCGGAGCCGTTGACATCGGAAACGGGTTTGGGCATAAATGTTGCGTGCAGCCCGTGCCGCTGGGCAATGGTGCGCACAACGAACTTGAACGTGGTGATACTGTCCGCCATGGCCAGGGCGTCGTCGTCTTTTAGAAATATTTCGTGCTGGCCCGGCGCGATTTCGTGGTGGGACGACGAAACGTCAAAACCCATTTCCTGCAGGGTCAAAACCATATCCCGGCGGGCATTTTCTCCCATATCAACGGGGGTCAGGTCGCAGTATCCGGCTTGGTCGTGAGTGATAACCGTGGGCTTGCCCGATTCATCGGTTTGGAACAAAAAGAACTCTATTTCCGCTCCCACCTGTAAGTGCAACCCTTTGTTTTCCGCTTCCGCCAAGTTTCTTTTGAGCACCGAGCGGGAACAGCCGGCAAAGGGTGTACCGTCAGGATTCAACACATCGCAGATTAACCGGGCTACCGCCCCTTCCCGGGGTCTCCAGGGGAAAATTACGAACGTGGAGGGGTCGGGATTGAGCAATATATCCGATTCGTGCCGGTCCACTGTGCCCTCGATGACGGAACTGTCGAAGCTAATCTGGCCTTCCAGTGCCCGCTCCAGTTCTTCCACCGTGATGGCAATGTTTTTTAGTGTCCCAAAGATGTTGGTAAATTGTAACCGAATAAACTTTACGTTGTTTTCCGCAGCCTTCTCCAGAACGTCTTCTTTGGTGAAGGTTTTCAAGTTAATCCCCCTTAAGGTAAAATGTTCCCGGAAAAAAATAAAACATCCCAAGCAAACTTGTCATGAACAAGCCTGCATGGGACGCCATTGCCCCGAAAACTTATTTTACCTAAACGTAAGTATAAAAGTTTTGAAGTAAAAATCAATACATTTTTAAAGGAATATTGTATACATATAAAAATATATCACTTGTTTTGCATTTTAACAATGACACTTTTTGCCACTTTGGTGATCGACAGGCATTTATCCATGCTTAATTTTTGCAGGTAGCGAAATGCCTCCTTCTCGGACATTCCGCTTTTTTCCATTAGCAAGCCTTTGGCCCGTTCCACCAGTTTCCTGGTTTCCAGATCCTTCTTAACCTTTTTGACTTCGCCTTCCATGGTTGTAATCATATGGAAAGTGTTTATTGCGACTTCGATAGCAGGCAGGATGCCTGTTTCATGTAAAGGCTTGACAATGATTCCTAAAACTCCGGGCACCCTGGCTATTTCGATCATGTCCTTTTCGGAATAGGATGTCACCACCAAAACAGGCGCAAAGCCGTGTTCCTTGATATCGCGCGCCAGTGTCAGACTGCCCCCGGGCAGGTTGTCATCCACAATAATCACGTCGGGTTCAATTTTCAGGGCTGTCTGCAGCGCGGTTTTTGCATCGGTGCACTCGGCAACCACCAGGTACCCGGATCTTTTTAATATTTCAATAAGTTGACTATGGAAACTGGAATCGGCATTAGCAACCATTACTCGAGTACCAAACATTGCCACACCCCTGCTCTTGCGGTCAGTCACATTGTAACACGCCCTCTCCGGCAGCACAAGTTTGGGTTGTTTGATACCAATAATTGGGCACACTGACCCATCGCCTGGCATACCGTCATGTAAATGTGATCGATGTCCGGGCGTTCCTCCCGGTCCACCTTGATGGAAACAAAATTTTTATTTAAAACCTCCGCCACTTCCTCGTCTTCGAAGGTTTCCCTCTCCATGACGTGGCACCAATGGCAGGTGCTGTAACCGATACTTAGAAAAACCGGGCAATCCCGGCGTTTGGCTTCCTTAAAGGCTGTTTTCTCCCAGGGATGCCAGTCCACCGGGTTATATGCATGCTGAAGCAAGTATGGGCTCTTTTGTTTGATTAAACGGTTGGGCTTTCTTTCTTTAACCAATTGAAATTGGCCTCCTTTGAAAATTGATGTATTTATTATTCCCAATCAACTTTTTAAAAAAGTCAAGTTCCAGCTAAAAATATAAAGCTGATCATATTGGTTGCCAGTACCGGACATAAACAACATATTTTGCCTGTAAGGAGGCGGGTCGAATTGCGCTTGTTTCGCATATTATGAAGAAAGAAGGCTCAAGGAGATGCAACAGGGCATCTTCTTATCCGGCAAAGTCGCCTGCCTTGAACGGCAGGCGGCTTTTTTTGCTTAAACAAGCATACGGCAAATTAACGGGAGGGAAAGTTTAAATGTGTGGAATTGTAGGATGGGTTGATTGGGAAGGAAACTTGACCAAACAGCGTTCAGTCCTGGCGGCAATGAATGAGACGCTGGTCAACCGCGGCCCGGACGCTTCAGGCATGTGGGTGACGGAACACGTCGCCCTCGCCCACCGCCGGCTGATTGTAGTTGACCCGGCGGGCGGCGCCCAGCCGATGATTCGCCGTCGCGGAGATAAATTATACGTAATTACGTATAACGGAGAGTTGTATAACACGCCCGAACTCAGGCGGGAACTGGAAACGCGCGGCTATAAATTTAACGGCCACTCCGATACCGAGGTGCTGCTGGTCTCCTACATTGAGTGGGGAGAGAAATGTGTTGAGCGCTTTAACGGCATCTATGCCTTTGGTATCTGGAACGACGCCGAGCAGTGCATGTTTCTGGCCCGCGACCGGATGGGCGTAAAACCGCTGTTTTATGCACAGCGCGGTAATGTATTTCTATTTGCCTCGGAATTGAAAGCGCTTTTGGCGCATCCCGCGGTGCAGCCGAGACTGGACGCTGAAGGGCTGGCGGAAGTGCTGGTTCTGTCCCCGGGCCGCACTCCCGGGCACGGTGTATTCAAGGGGATTAAGGAACTTAAACCAGGGTATTGTATGGTTTACAGCCGTGGCGGAATCAGAATCCGCCGTTATTGGATTTTGGAGAGCAGGCCGCATGAGGACGACCTGGATACCACCACCGAAAGATTGCGCGAGCTTTTCCGGGATACGGTGGTGCGGCAGCTGGTGGCCGATGTGCCGGTGTGCACCTTGCTGTCGGGCGGAATCGACTCCAGTGCCATCACCGCCTGCGCCGCGGACGCTTTTCGTAAAACCGGTAAAGGGTCCTTACACACGTGGTCCATTGATTTCGTGGATAACGATCGCTACTTCAAGCCGAGCCTGTACCAGCCCAATTCAGATCAAAAGTGGGTGCGCCTGGTTTCTGATTATCTGGGCACCATACACCACAATGTCATGGTCGATACTCCGGATCTGGTGGACGCCCTGGCTATCGCCGTCAGGGCCCGCGACATACCCGGCATGGCCGACGTGGACGCCTCGCTGTACCTCTTTTCGCGCGCCATCAAGAAAGAGGCCACCGTTGCGTTGTCAGGTGAGTGCGCCGATGAAGTATTCGGGGGGTATCCCTGGTTTAACAGGCCGGAACTGGTGGAACTCGATACTTTTCCCTGGATGAGGAACCTGGATATACGGGTCGGTCTGCTCTCACCCGAGGTAATTGACCTGGTAAAACCGGAGGAATACGTTTCCCGGCGCTACCAGGAAACGCTGGAAACGGTACCTCGCCTGCCGGGGGAAGATCCCCACGAGGCCCGGATCCGAGAAATCGGTTACCTGACCATGAATTGGTTTATGCAAACCCTTCTGGACCGCAAGGACCGGATGAGCATGGCCGCCGGCCTGGAAGTGCGGGTGCCGTTCTGTGACCACCGGTTGGTTGAGTATGTCTGGAACATCCCCTGGTCCATGAAAACATGCGTGGGGATGGAAAAAGGCATCCTGCGCCGCGCGCTTCAAGGTGTTTTACCCGAGGAAGTATTAACCCGGCGTAAGAGTCCCTATCCTAAAACACATCACCCGGAATACCTGAGGGTGGTCAGGGAAATGGTTTTGCAAATACTGAACGACTCGGATTCCCCTTTGCTGCTGCTAATCAATGTTGAGGCCGTCCGCAACATCGCCCGGTCCAGCGGGCAGAGCTTCCGCCAACCGTTTTACGGCCAGTTGATGACTGACGCGCAACTATTCGCTTACCTTATCCAGGTGGACACATGGCTACGGGAATACAACGTATCCATCGTTTAAAGAAATAGTTGCACATTTTCACATCCACATTGGGGACGTTCTTCCCAAATGTGAATATGTTATTCTGGAAATTCCTGCGAAACAAGCGTTCTCTTTTGCGTTAAAGTATCTAAGAAGTAAGATGAGGGCGTTGCCGCCCTCTTTTTGCTTTAATTTTTAATACGCGTATATCTTGCCGTATGGCCGTAATGACACCGGGAGCAGCTTGATAAACCTACCCGACAGGATTTCTTCCGCATTGCCTCCAAAGTGGCTGCAATATTCATGGACGTACTTTGCAACAATCTTCTTGTCTGCGTCGTCCAGTTCGCGGGCTCCAACCTCTTTACCAAGTTGGTGCTGCTCCACGTTTCCGCGCAGGAAGATGACGCCGCCGTGCATGCCTGTTCCGATGTAATTGGCGCGATGCGGTTCTCCGTTTTTCAGGCTCAAACCAAGTAAAATCACAATTCCCCCCGCCATGTACTCGCCCAGAAAGTCCTGGGCGGTGCCGCCGATTACCAGTACCGGCAGCTTATCCCTGTATTCCTTCATGTGGATGGCGGTTCTGTATCCCACATTGTCCCGGATAAATATTTTACCGCCCCGCATGGACATGGCCACTACATCGCCCGCCCGGCCGTGAACTATGATTTCCCCGTCGTCCATAGTGTTGCCCACGCCGTCCTGGGCATTGCCGTTGACGATAATTTTATGCCCGTTCAGGAAAGCGCCCAGGTCGTTGCCGGGAAACTTATTTATTTCTATTGTGAGGGGTTTGTGGTTTTGTGGAAAGTATAACCGTGTACCAATATACCTTTGGCCGAAAACGTTGTTTACAGTTATGTCTGTAACTCCTTTTTTTGCCGTTTCCCTGAGCACGTCGTTTATTTCTTTATGTCTCATGCCTTGCGCGTTTATTACGCCCCTGTTGCCCTCAATAATCACGTTTTGAGCAAAAAGTTCATCCACTGGTCTAATATCGCCCAGAAAATTATCCCGGTAACCGAACTTTACATTCATACCATTCATGCGGCTCACTCCCCTGCTCCTTTTACTCCCAGGACATTGAGTTCCCATTCCTCAAGGCCCACCCCGCGCAGGTGTTCCCTGTTGCCCCTTAAACTTTCAATGGCGTTGATGCCCATACCACCGAGCATTTCCTGAATTTCGTGGCTCCAGCCCTTTAACAAGTTGATTAACTTCTTGCTGCTGATTTCGGGATTCAATCTCTTGGTCAGGTAGGGATCCTGGGTGCAAATCCCCCAGTTGCATTTACCTGTATAACACTTGTGGCAAAGGGTGCACCCCATGGCTACCAGTGCGGCCGTTCCCACGTATACGGCATCCGCTCCCAGGGCGATGGCCTTGATTACATCCGCGGAGCACCTGATGCCGCCCGCAGCCAGAATCGAACACTTGTGCCTGATTCCCTCCTGGCGCAATCTTTTGTCCACCGCCGCCAGCGCCAGTTCCAGCGGGATGCCTACATTATCCCTGGTGGCCAGGGGCGCCGCTCCGGTGCCGCCCCTCAACCCGTCAATGGCCACTATATCCGCTCCTGCCCTGACTATGCCCGAAGCAATGGCGGCCACGTTATGAACCGCAGCGATTTTAACTGAGACGGGTTTTTCGTAATTGGTGGCCTCCTTCAGGGCGTAAATCAACATAGACAGGTCTTCAATGGAATAAATGTCGTGCTGCGGCGCCGGCGACAGGGCGTCCGTACCCCTGGGGATCATCCTTGTCTGAGCTATGTCATCCGAAACCTTTTCGCCCGGCAGGTGCCCTCCAATGCCCGGCTTGGCGCCCTGTCCGATCTTGATTTCGATTATCCGGGCGCTGTTCAGGTATTCCGGATCGACTCCAAACCTGCCGCTGGCACATTGAACTATGGTGTTGTTGCCGAATTCCTTACGCATATGCACGGGTAGCCCGCCCTCGCCGGTGTTGAATAGAGTGCCGAATTCCTTGGCCGCGATGGCCAGTGATTTATACGCCTGGTAACTGATTGCACCGTAGGACATGGCCGAAAACACAATGGGTGTATTTATGGGAACGTTGGGGTGAAGTTCCGACTCGATTTTAACCTCGCCCTCGTCAAAATTTATTTTCAATGTATCAGGCTTTCTACCCAAAAAGGTTTTAAGCTCCATTGGTTCCCGCAGCGGGTCGATGGAAGGGTTGGTTACCTGGGAAGCGTTCAGCACCAGGTGGTCCCAGTAAATCCGGTAAGGCTTGTCGTTGCCGCTGCCGGTTAGAATCACGCCGCCGGTCTCGGCCTGTTTCTTCAGGTTTTGCATTTTGTCCCTGGTCCAACTGCTATTGGGCCTGTAATCCGATACTCGCGGCCGGACGTACAAGGCATTGGTGGGACAGAGAACCACGCATCTCTGGCAGCCCACACAGTTTTCTTCAGTTGAAAATAATTTATCCAGTTCCCCATCATACTCGTGAACCTTGTTCGCGCACTGTCTCTCGCAAACCCGGCAGCGGATGCATCTATTTTCCAACCTTTCAATCATAAATTCAGGTAAAAGATAAGAATACATATTTATCACCCTTAAATAGATTTATTTACACTCAGGAGATGATCTTTAGAATTTAACCTTACCACCACTGGTTCCCCGCCGGGGGGCGTCCAGGCAAGCTCAAGGTCCGGGCAAACGGCCCTGATGGCAGCTTCTTCAGACGAAAGGAAAACAAAATCTTCCTTTGCGCCCGCCGTAATCGGCCTGAGCCTAATCCTGTCGGTGAGGCCGATCATCTCATCATGGTGAGCTATAATTACTGTAAACGGCCCGTTCATGAGCAACGGCGCGTAGGTCATGCGCAGCGTGGTATAAAGTTTTTGATCACTCTCTTTCATGTGTTCAATGGCGTCCCACATGGGCGGCGCAAAGATTTTGCTCACCACTTCTATAGGCAACCCTTGCCTTCTCATCAATAAGTCAACCGCATAGGCCAGCACCTCTGTGTCTGTAAACAGGGTGCAATAGTAATTGTGCATCTCCAAAAAACGCCTGTTGGTTCCGTAAGAAGAAATTTCACCGTTATGCACCACGGTCCAGTCCAAGATGTTAAACGGGTGGGCGCCTCCCCACCACCCCGGGGTATTGGTGGGGAATCTGCTGTGTACCGTCCATATATATCCCTGGTATAAACGGTCCAGCATGAAATAATCGGCTATTTCCTCCGGAAAACCGACCCCTTTAAATACACCCACATCTTTGCCCGATGAAAACACATAGGCGTCATCAACGTTGGTGTTCAGATACATTACCCTGCTGACCACATATTCATCATCCGGCACTGCTAATTCTTCGTTCTTTTTCTGCGGGGCGACAAAGTAACGCCATACAATAGGCGGTGAAAACAAGGTTATATCAGGATTGGTGGGAATTTCTTCATCGTAAACCATGTAAAAATGCTCTTTTAAAAAAGCTTCTACCCTTCTTTTGGCGTTTAAATTCTTATTTTGATACATAATGTGCAAGGCGTAATAATCTTTATAATCAGGATAGAGACCGTAGATGGCAAAGCCGCCGCCCAGGCCGCTGCCGCGCACTTTCATGTTTTTTATTGCATTAATGGCCATTTCGCCGCCGAATCTCTTGCCGCTGATATTCATAACCCCGAAAAGGCCGCAGGCGTCCATATCTTTATCGGGCACAAACCTTTCGCTCTGAAAGTATTTTTGAACCAGCATTTACACCACTCCTAAAATTACATCTTCTTTTAACAACTGCCACCTTAACTGAGCAGGCAATTTACTGTATCCAAAATTTTCGTCCAGCAGTTCCTGCTCAAATTCGCGCACGTCAATTTTTCTGCGCATTAGATTGAGAAAGATCCCCGCTCTATTTATTTGACCAACCAGGATATAACCTTTGAGTGCCCCGTCATCACTTAACACAAACTTGCGGTAAAGATTGTTGCTTTCATCCAGACATTGCACTATCTTCCAGTTGCCGGCGTTCTTTTCGGTCACATTTAACCCGGCATTGATAATGTTGAGGTCAAAAAAGTGCATGGCATTCATACTTGTTCCCAGGGTGTATTCCCGTTCAACACCTGCCATGTTGAAGGCTGCCGTCCTGCCGCCCAGGTAGGCGTTGGGCCATAGCGGCAAAGGTTGGATCTCGCCGGTGACGAAGTTATAGTTTACGGCGCAGTCACCGCAAGCATAAATGTTCGGCACCGAGGTCTGCATTGTTTTATCCACCATGATGCCCCTTTTGACTTCAATGCCCGTTCCTTCCACCAGCTCCACCCTGGGGGCGACGCCGACACCCACAATTAATAGATCGCAAGGAATGGTAGATCCGTCTTTTAAAGTTAAACTCTCCACAAAATGAGTTCCATGCACGTGCTGGATGGTATTATTCAGGAATATTTTAACACCGGCTTTTTGAAATGCTTTTTCCACCAGTCTTGACGCCGTTTCGTCAAGCACCGGCGCCAGCACCCTGTCGGCCAGTTCGATCACGTAAACGCTTAAGCCTCTCCTCTTTAACACCTCGGCGGCCATTAGGCCAATCACGCCGCCGCCGAGCACAACAACATTTTGTGCAGTTTCCAGCGTCTCTTCGATGCCTTGCAAGTCGCTGTAACTATGAAAGCTGAAAACGTTTTGCTTGTCCAAACCTGAAATCGGTGGGAAGATGGGCTTTCCCCCGGTCGCCAGGAGTAGTTTGCCGTATCCCAGCCGCTCGCCTCCAGACAATTCGACCTCTCTTTTTTCGACATCGATTGTGACAGCTTTCTTTCCCATGAACAGGGTGACGCCAGCCCGGTCATAAAAGTCAAGCGGGCGGTAATACAATTTTTCTCGATCAATCTTTCCATCCAGGTAGTACGGGATCAGGGCCCTGGAGTAAACATGGTGGGATTCTTCGGAAACCAAGCCGATTTTCCCCTTTTTATCAATGCTTCGCAAACCCTCAATGCATCCCACTGCTCCCGCCGAATTACCAATAATTAAATAATTGAACTTGTTCATAATCTATCCCCCCCATTAATCTTCTACATAAACGAGCGCTTCATTGGGACAATGGCTGACGCAGTACCTGGAGTCCAATCCTGCGCAAAGATCGCACTTGATAATCTGCCGGCTCTCGTCATTGATGAATATATTGCCGTAGGGGCAGGTCAGCACGCAGCTGTAGCAGCCTACACATTTATCGCGGTCGTGTTCCACGGCGCCGGTTTCCGGGTTTTTGGTTAAAGCTCCGCTGATGCACGCCGCAACGCAATCCGGTTCTTCGCAGTGCCTGCATTGCAGGGCAAATGTTACGGGCAGGTTTTCTTCCACCCGGATCCTGGGCAGCGGTTTTGACTTTTCGTAATTAAAAGCTTTGATAATATTCTTCGTCTTGGAGTGGGCAACCGCACACCATATTTCGCAAAGGTGGCATCCCATGCACACTTCGGGCTTGGCCAGAATTTTTCCCATAGTACTCCTTCCTTTCTACTACCTTAAATTACAGATGTTCTTTAAAATTCTAAATGCAAATATAAAAAGCCCACAGGACATGCTTAATCACTGTGCGTTAAACATGCCTTGTGGGCCACATTGCCCGTGAAAGCTCGTCATTGAGCTTAATGTTAATTTATCGGACGCTAACCAAACCCGCCGTTGGGTGGTTTAATTTTATCATTAGGACAAAAATAAAAGCGTCCTACAAGATCTGCTTTTCAGCAGGTCTTTGTAGGACGCCATTGCCCTGAATATTATTTACACTAATAAGTATATAAATTTACGCTAAATAATCAATATACTTTGGCAAGAAATATTGTATACAATTAATGTTTTATTTATATTCTTCAGCCAGATCGAGGATACGGGCCAGGGTTTTTTCGCGCCTGGCGTTTATCGCGTCAAAGTCCATGTACGGGGCATAATATTTTTCCATTTTATCGTGTTCAGCCTTGGCTTGCTTGATAAATAAGATGGCCTGTTCCATGCACTGGCGGTACATTTTACGGGCCGTAGTTCTTTCCGCCAGGTACTTTTCACTAATGATGGGGTTGACGCATTCTATCGTGTCAATGATCACATCGCCGTTACGGGGGCGGAAATCGTGCGGCTCCACCGAGTTGACGATGGCGGTGTCCAATCCCGGAATCACCAGGTGGTCAATCAGTTCCGGCTCCAGGGAGCAGTGATAAACCTCGACATCAAACCCCCTCATCATGGCGACTTCCATCAGGCGGTACACCAAAGTATTTTTACCGGTGCCGTCATCTCCTTCAATAATATACCTTTTGCCGATATTGTCAACGATGGTGCCCAGGTGGCTGACCGGGCCGTCCGGCGTGATGGCGGTGGCAAACAGGTGGCGCGCTCTGGGGTTATCTTTCTGGCGCTCTTTACCCTCGAATATTTCATGCACCAGTTCCAGCACTTTCCGGTCGAATCTGCCCACGTTAAAAGCGCCCGTGCCGGCATAATAAAACTTGACCTCGTTCAAAAATATTTTGGCTGCCGCCAGGTAAGCGTAGGCCCGGTTAAAAAGTCTGCCAACCTCCTTGTTGCAAGCTAATATTTCTTTTTTGTTGGATCTTAGACCCTGCACGTTCCAGTGATCGCCCAAATGAATAATTTCATCGACGGCACCCGGGTTTTTCGGGTCCACCACATGGGGCGTTGTTACTACTGTCAAACCCTACCGCAGCACGCATATTTGCTGCTTTTTCAGGTTTTTTCACAGGTGGTATTTGTACCTTGATCGCCAGCGAGTTGTCATAAACTATAACTTTTTTAATTAACAACCGAATAATATACTGCCGCCCTTCAAAATCCAGGTTGTCAATATTCCTGGCGTATTCCTTTAAGGCGGTCTTAATGTTGGCTATTTCCTGATTGGATATTTTATGTTTTAATATTTCTTCTTCTATTTCGTTCATCCTTTTTTTGAGCCTTGATTCGCGGTCGTTAATTTCTTTGAGGATGGAATCCGCCAGGTCTTCCGGAATGTTTCCCTTTTGGTATAACCTTAAAATTCTAACTCTTTCGTTTACGACTTCTTCTATTTGCTTTTTTATACCAGCCTGCTCCTGCTGGGCGTCTTTAAGCTTATTTTCGTCATCCCGGGACTTTAAATCCTCCGCGAGCAGTTCGGGATTCAAAAGCCATTGTTTAACCTTGTTCCAGATTGTCTCCTCAAGTTTGTCAGCCGGGACATTTCTGGAGTTGCACTTATCGACTCCAGGGATACCGGGACTTTTGGCGGTGCAAACATAATACCTGTAAGTCCTTCTGTTTCTTTTACCGTTGCTTACAAGGTTGCCGTGCAGTGTGCAGCTGCAAAAACCACACCTGAGCAACCCGCTAAGCAGATATTGAGCAACAGTTTTGCCGGGTTTTTTCCTGCGTATTTCCTCGAACCGCTGCTGTGCTTCTTCCCATACATGCTGGGGTATGATTTCGGGTACTGAAGTTTTGCACCACTCCTCCCGCGGGCGGGGTTTTCTTGATATTCTTTCTTCCGGTGGTTTGTAGCGGTTGTTTTTTACTCCTTCAGCATTAATAGTGCGGAGGTACAGTGTTCCCGTATAAGTCGGGTTTCTAAGTATGCGCCGGACTGTTACACGGTGCCAGATTTCGCCCCGGGGAGGTTTTATCTGAAGGTCGTTGAGGCGGTTGGCTATTTCCTGGGGGCCGGTATATTTGCCGGGCTCCAAAAACCAGTTGTATATCATCTGCACAACGCGTGCTTCTTCCTTATCAACAAGCATTTTCTTTAACAGTTTGTCATACTTGTATCCGTAAGTTCCGGGAAAGTGGGTAAGCAACCCGCTTTTTGCTTTTTCTATTTTAACAGAGTTTGTTCGCTCTCTGATTTTGGCTTTTTCATATTCGGCTATGGCCCCTCGCATCTGCGCGAACAGTTTTCCGTCAGGAGTATTTTTCCATTCAAAATTGATGAATTCTATATTGACGTTAGCCTTTTCGATTTCATCTGTTAAAACCAGCTGTAACGTCAAACTTCTTGCTAACCGGTCAGGGTCAAGGCATATGAAGTAATCAACGCCTCCCTGGCGGATGAGCTTCCTTGCTTCTGTCAAACCGGGCCTGTTTAGAATGTCCCCTGAAATGCCCTCATCTCTAAAAACGATATACTTTGTGCAGCCAAGTTGAAATGCCTTTTCCATACATAATTTTTCCTGTGCTTCAAGGCTGTATCCGTGCTTAACCTGGTCTTCCGTGGATACTCTGATATATATTATAGCAAACAAATTGGACACTCCCGAATGAAAACTAATTTTGTACTACGTTTCTACATTCAGGGACTTTCTCCCTTTTTAATGAGCACATTCTTAAATAACGGTATGCTTCTTTTATCACTTTCTTCTGTTGTTCAGGAGTGCCTGTATGTTCGACGATTATTTTCCAGTCATTATCATTCTTTTTTTGCGCCATTTAAACACCTCCCTGAAAAAAGATATGTGTCGAAGCATGTCCAAAGAAGTTGTCCAAATAAGCTGATAAAATAAAAAAATGCCCTTTTCCGGGCATCCATCAAAGAAGGTTTTTCAGTTTGGTATACCTCATTACTGGCGTATTGTTCCTGATGGCTATGGCCAACGCTTTCCTGGTCCCGACCAGGATTACTTTTTCCCTGGCTCTGGTGATTGCCGTGTATAACAGGTTCCTGGCCAGCATTATATAGTGTGAGGACGTGAGCGGAATGATCACCGCTTTAAATTCCGACCCCTGGCTCTTGTGAATCGTTATGCAGTAGGCCAGTTCAAGGTTGTTCAGCTGGCCGTAGCCGTATTTAACCAAATCGCCGTTAAATTGCACAAACATACTGGAGCCCTCGATTTTTTTGACAACCCCTATATCGCCGTTAAATACCCCCATTTCATAGTCGTTTTTGGTCTGGATTACTTTATCTCCAACCCTGAATATCCTGTCGGAATATTTTATTGCCTGGCCTTTGGGGTTGATGGCTTCCTGAATGGTCTTGTTTAGTTCCTGAGTCCCAAGGGGACCCTTTTTTAGCGGCGACAATACCTGGATGTCGGCAACGTCATATTCAAGTTTACTGATACAGTGAAGGATACACTTGATAATATCCCCCGGTTCTTCTCTCTCGAAAAAGAAGAAATCGGTTTTTGATGTGTCGATCATCAACTGCTGTCCCTTGTTGATTCGGTGGGCGTTGGCAATGATCTGCGACTTGGCCGCCTGCCTGAATACTTTGTTTAAAGTGACGCGGGGAATATTGTTACAACTCAGAATGTCCCTTAGTATGTTTCCCGGCCCGACCGAGGGGAGCTGATCAATATCCCCCACCAGGAGGACCCTCGTTCCGGTTTTTATTGCCTCAAAGAGGTTTTTGGCCAAAATCAGGTCCGCCATGGACATTTCATCAGCTACTAGAAGATCGCATGACAGGGGATTATGTTTGTTAAACGATGGACGGCCCTCACGGTTTACTTCCAGGAGTTTATGAAGGGTCGTGGCTTCTTTTCCGCTCACCTCGGTTATCCTGCGGGCGGCCCTGCCGGTGGGCGCGGCGAGCTTTATAATATGGCCGGGATTTATCGTTTTATATACTGTGATAATGGCCTTGATGGTGGCCGTTTTCCCTACGCCGGGGCCGCCGGTCAGGACGGACAGGCCGTGGTTTAAAGCCATAACGACTGCCTGCTTCTGGTCGTCAGTCAGCTTTATTTTTTCCTTTGCCTCGTAGCACTGAATAACCGGAGCCGGGTTAATATCTGATATTTTTCTATTGAGCCTTTTTATGTTTTGGGCCAAACTCTTTTCGTAATGAACCACCCATTTCAACGATACCCGGTGTTCCTGTACGATTACGCTGTCCATCTCATTTACCGATTCTGTTATATCCTGTTCGGATACGCAGGCGTCGTCTTTATTTAACAGTTCCATACATTTCCTGATGAGTTCGCCCAGGGGCAAGTAAGTGTGGCCGTTGTCCCATAATGCTTCATTTAAAACAAATAAAATACCCGCCTTGATCCTGTAAGGCGAGTTTTTATCAATGCCGATCTTCCTGGCGATTTCGTCTGCCTTGATAAATCCGATTTGTTCCACGTTAGTTAAGCAGTACGGATTTGCCTGAATGTATTCCAGGGCGGAGCGCCCAAATTTTTTATATATGCGGAAAGCTGTTTTTTGGGTTATTTCCCAACCTACCAGTTTTGCAACTACTCTTAGTGCATCATAAGTCTGGGCAACCATCTGGGCAACTTCTGCAGCTTTTTTGGGACTAAGGCCCTTGACTTCCTTAAGTGGCTCAGGGTTTTCCAGGATAATTTCCAAAGCGTTTACCCCTAGCTTATCAACAATTCTTTCAGCCATAACGGGGCCTACTCCTTTTATAAGTCCACAAGATAATGCTTCGATTACGTTTTCCCTGCTTGTGGGAACGATCTTTTCCCAGGCTTTGACCCTGAACTGCTTTTTATAAACCGGGTGTGTTTCCCAGGTTCCCCGGATAAAAATTTTATCACCCTTATTAATATTGTAAACTTCACCGAGTGCCGTGAAACTTCCATTGGCCGACCGGAACCTGAATATAGAGAACCTTTCTTTTCTGTAAATGAATTCAGTCAGGACACCGGTATATTCTTGTGCCTCAGACATCAACTCCCCCCTTTAGCAGTATATTTAGGGCGGCAGCCAAGGTTGCGGCATCTACAAGGTTTTCGAGCCCGATATACTGCTGAATATCTTCGGCATGCCAATTTTGGGCATTTAAACATCCGCATCTGTTATAATTAAGCTCGGCTACCAGCCATTCTCCGCCGCCTATATCATGCGATGGTCTAATTGCCAACCGCAGTTCAGTGCTTCGACCGGAGACAATGTAGTTATTCCTTCCGAGAGATTTGATTGTGACAGGCCAGGTTTTTCCTCTAAGTTTAGCTGTTGTTTTGAACATTTTTAGGAATCCCCCTTTTTAGAAGGCCAAAGCCATCCTTTTAAGGCTTTTGATGTAAGCGAGGCTTTTAATATCGTATAGGCCATTGTTGTTTTCTTTGATTTTCTGCTTAAAATCCTTGTACAGAGCGGGCTCGCTAACTATTTTAACTAATGTGAAAACGGCATCCAGCGCGTCAATTGGCATATATTCGTTCGCTAGAGAGTTCCAACCAAAATAAGTTATTGATTGTGCGCCCCAGTGATGTAATTTAATAATGTGTGGGGCAACATCACTTTCAAAGCTGTCAAACATGCCGTAAACATAAACGTTATTGGGCTCCGTATTTGGAAGCATAAACTTAAACGGGTCTTCCGCAAACTGGCTGAGTTGAGACGTAGTTAAAAAGGCGTCGGCTACAAGATAATTTTGGAAGGTATCCATGTCCAGGTCATTATATTGGACCCAGGCGATGGTTGCGTTATCTTTTTGTACGAACTTGATTCTGCCTTTATGATTAATTTTTTTCAGTTCTATCGACGCTTTTAAAAAATCAAGGAATATTTGTTCGTCCAGGTCGGTTCCTTTCTTAATAGTTTTTCCCAATTTCTTCTTATATTTGTAATAACGGCTTTTTGCGATATGTAAATCCCTGTCCGTATTGGGGCAAAAACCACAGTTTGCCAAAGGCATACCAATAACCTCCTATCTAAAAAACAATTTAACAGTTAAAAACATTAATCCCAGGCACAGGCCGGGGAAAACCACGAATCGCTCTAATAATCCGCCGGTTTTAACCAGCGGCAATTTAATATCTTTTGACAGCACCGGCCACAGGAGCGGGACACCCGATGGGGTTAACATGTCCCCCAAAATATGAGCCAGGTATCCAACGCCTGCCACAATACCCAGGGAAGGCCCGCCGAAAATCGTTACTGCCAGTGTTATAAATGCGGCTGCGGAAATGGAGTGTAGAGGTCCCCTGTGTCCCAGAGTTATTTTGATCAGGCTCGGGATGATGGGGATTTTACTGCCGATATAGCTATTTGGATGGTCAATATCGGGCAGCAATGCGGCAACCCCGGCAACCAACAGTGAATTAACATCAGCCCCTGTTATTAAGTAACCTGCAGTAAGCCCGGTTATTAAATGAGTGCGCCATTCCAATTATAACCACCCCCTCAAAAAAATAACCCCGTTACATTCCGGGGCCGGGAAGGATTGTTTTAGCTTACTTTGGCTATTTCTTCCATGAAAAATTTTTGGAGTTCACCATAAAGCCAATCTGAAGCTTCGCTTTCTTCTTCCAATATTTCATTGACCATCCTCAGTGCTTTTTCCGCTTTAGACATACTGGAGTCCCTTTTGGCTTTTTCCGTAATGCACCCGGACTTTTTAATTTCATCGCTCATTTGCCTAGTACTCCATCCATTATCAGCCGCCAGGTTTATCCAATATACAGGGTCTGGAGTTTTACTTGCCAACCGGTGATGGTAGAAACTTAATTCGAGTACGCGCGTACTCTCGTCGGGGAAAGCGGTAAATGTCCTTATCATTTCCCTGATCATTGCAGGGGACAAGCCAACTTCGGAAGAAATGCTTTTAATATTCATTTTCAAGCCAGTATACAAGATGACCAGGGCGGCGGCCTGTTCCCATTTACTTGCTTCTTCCTGCTCTTTATAATTGGCAAATATTTGTACTAATTCCTCGACACCCGGTAAATCCTTTGTTATAATGTTTTCGATTGATAGTTCACCGGAATGAACTTTGGTGTGGCAAGCGGGGCATAATGTAACCAAATTTTCTGCTACATCATCGCCGCCGGAACCCTTGGTTTTAATGTGATGGACATGCCAGCCTTCTTCATTGTAGGCCCCACAGTTTTGGCAAAATTTTTTTCTAGCTGCTTTAATGGCAGCAGGATTAACGATTCTCTTTCTTTTTGGTAATTCCATTTTATACCTCCTTTAAATAATAAAGCTGCCCAGAATAAGGCAGCATCTGCGTATAAACATTTAGGAACATTTTTTTAACTTTTTAAAGGCATTAAAAAATAACCCATTTCTGACTGGCAGAATGAGATTATCTATAAATAATTATAGTAACCTAATGGGTTAATGTCAAATATTTTTTGAATCTGGAGGGAATTATTATGAAAGATATTTTTCCGCAAAGATTAACAAAATTAATAAAATCCAAAAATGTCAAGGTAGCCGATATGTCAGACAATTTAGGCATATCAAAAAAATCTATTTATAATTTCATGAAGGGGGCCATATATCCATCTGCTGAAACATTATCAAAGATTGCCGATTATTTGGGGGTTTCCATAGATTACCTTGTGGGCAGGGTGAATGTCCCAACTGATATTATATTAATGGAAGAAAAAGATGAGATTAAAAAAGAAATATTTTTTATCAGGGAAGCTTACCATAAGATGGACGAGGCGGAGCGGAGAATCATACATAATGTAATTGAAAATATTATCAAGGAAAAAGAAAGAAAAACCACCGAGGAACGGTCAGGGGACGGGAATGAGGCCGACTGAGATAAGACACAAATATGTTATGGCTAAAGCCAAGATGTTAAGCAGAATTTTAAACCTTCGTCCCCCGGTTGATGTTAATAAATTACTTCAATTTCAGCAGGTGAGGTTGGAATTTATACTGGACCTGTGTGAACCCACCGTAGTTAAATGCGGAGATGATCATATAATTCTTCTCCCCCCTTATGAAAAGGACGAAGAGATCAGGTGGGTTGCCACTAAAAAATTTGCCCATGTTTATCTCGGGCATTTTGAGATTTATCCAGTGCAGAGAATAATATTTGGTTCCGTAATTGAAACGCTCAGCGACGCGGAGCTTGAAATTTTGGACCGGGAGGCCCGGGTTTTTGCTTCGGAATTACTTATGCCCGAGGACCTCGTTAAGAAACTCGTTAGTTACCCGGTTAGCGATGATCAAATCCGAACGCTTGAGCAATATTTTGGTTTAGCAGCTGAGATTGTTTTGGACAGGATAACGGAACTTAATCCGGTTTCTCCTGTCCATTGTTAAGTTTTTCTATGGCAAACGCAAAAACAACCCTTCCTGTTTCAGGAAGGGTTGTTCGCGTATTTCGGGCGGACAATTATATTGCGGGCGTTGAATGTTGCCATCGCAACGGGTACTTCTTTGAGAGTTATAATGTTATTTAAAAAACTTAACAGCGAAACTGCTGCCCACAAGTTGGCTACCAGGCTTTGGGGTTGCTTTACTATATTTTTTGAGCAAGTGCCGCCAATCTGAATTTCATCTTGTTCCGTTAATATATCCGGGAAATAATCCGCAGCCGGTTTCAACAGCGTTTTGCCTTCATATTTGAATCCCATTACCACCTGACCGACAAACTCGCTGTTACCGGCATCAAGATAAATAAGGTTTTCCGATTCCCTGAATACCTTATCGAAAATCCGGCGAGAGAAATTATTGTCCACGCAGCTTAAAAGTATAGGCATAGCTGGTATTTTTTTATGAACATTTACTGGTGGTGCAAGTAATTTCATTAGCACGCTTTCTTCAGTTATATAGTACGGGTGGTAACTTATGTCGATCCCCCAGGCCGTGTAGTACCGCATTTGAAGGACTTCGGCCTTGTTTTCGCCTATTTCTGGCTCAATGAACAGTTGGCGCCCTATATTATCGGGTTCAACCATATCCTGATCGGCCAACACAACCGATATTTTCTCCGACTTTAACGAGTAAATTAGTTGGGCCAGGTGGGGCACCAGGTTAGACCCGGTGCCGCCACATCCTACCAAAACGATGTGCCAGTTGTTAAATTTTTTCAGTATCTCCTGCATGGCCTTACCCCATTTTGTTAAATTTGTACGACGGGATACAGAGGTATCGGCCTTTGTCCTCTTGCTTCTCGAAGTACCAGTTAGTATTCTGCTGAGTATAGGCAGGGTACTGTTTTTCAAGTTCAACGCGGATTTCTTCCAGCGTCATTTCCGCCGGAAAGGTCATCTGCTCATTGTCGTTGGCGAGGACCACAAACCGCTCCAGGTCCTTTTCAGGCTCCTTGGGCTTTGAAGGTGTTGTTGTTTTGCCAGCGGTATTTATGGACGCTCCGCAGGAATTATTTTTCTTTTTCTTCTGGTTTTTCTTCTTTAACTGCTCGTTCTGCGGGTTTTCCGTCACGGCCAGATCTAATAAATCAAACTGGGTATCAGCACCAAATAATTGAATATCTTGGTTTTTTTCAGTCATTTAAAAACCTCCCTTTGAATTGGTAAACTGATTGATGAATTTTTTAAATGTGGTCATTAAAACCAGCTTACTATCATCAAATTTTTTGCCTTTATGCAGCAAGTCAACGACAGCTTGCCCAACTGCGTTGGTGGGGTGAGTATGTTCAATTAAATAAAACAGCTCCGGGTAAAATGTGAGGTTGGCCAGTTCTTCAAGTTGCGGATGCCTGTAATTACCCCAACAAATTATGCCATCTGCAAATACGTTGCCGTAAGGGAAATGATAAACGGCGCTGTTGTTTTTTATAAACTCATCTTTTGCGGCCACAACAGCCGAAGAAATTACATTGTTGTTCTGAATTTTGTAAGCAAACAGCAGTTTCGGGTAGCCAACATTTAAAATAATGTCCCCAATATGGTTATATGGTTTGGAGCATTTATCCCTTTCTATCACCACAACTTGTGTGGGGGAGCTCGCAAACCTTTCCAAAACTCCGTAGTATATACAGTTCTTGGGAAGTGCGGGACTACCGTATTTATCGACAACTTCGTTTTTGTCAATCGAGTTTTTAATTAACTGAAGAAGCGATTGGGGTTCAATTTGCTTTCGTCTTATTGTGTCATTTTGCTCAACAATAAAGACAGAGCCTTCAGAGGTTATCCTGATATCAATATGCTCAAACACTTTTTTGCACCTCTTTTTGAAATTGTAGCTGGTCCCAAAATTCTATTATTATCTTGAGATGGCGGAGTACACTTGCTGGGGCTTCGTCGTCACAGCATCCATCCACAACATCAACAAAGTGGAACCTGATTCCTGTTATTTGGTTTTCTTTTTGAAGCCAGGATACATTGACAAAGTATTCATACCATGGGAACACACCGTCAACGTATTCTTCTTCAGGTGGCACTAATTTTTGGAGGATTTTCATTAGCGTTTTTTTGGCTTGAGGATCTTTAACTATATCCCCCAGACCTGCAATTTTCACTTTCACATCATAGTGATCCCTATTCAGATACTCTTGCAACATAAAGTATTCTTCGCTATCTTCATCCATTTGAGCCATTTCCGGCGGGGGGTCGATGTTCACTTCGTCCCAGATAACATTATCCTGGCCGAACATGATGTTAAAAAACCTGCCGATAATTCCTTCCATGATTTCACCCAAAGCACCGACATTGAAACCTCTGTCATGCAGTAACTTTAGAGCAAGTATATTTTCCAGGGCATAGGCCATCCAACTCGGGCTTTTATATAAAAGCATTTCGCACTCTCCTTGGTGGGATACTTTGCAATGCTGTAATTATTTCGTTTGTTTGTTCCAAATCAGCTTCGATTGCATTTATATCGTAGTCGTATTCATTGTTGTAAATATCAATTAATCTTTCGAGTTCTTCTATGGTTACTGCGGAAAAATCGAAGTCGCTTCTGTATATTGAAAGCAATATCTGCCTTAAACGGTGGTGTTCGATGCTGTAGGGTGGGTTATATGCTTTAACTTCTTTTAAATTGGTGTATAGTTTCTGAATGTTCACATTGGCCATTTTAACCCTCCCTATTGCAAGAAATTAACCAGATATGCCAGCAGGTATAGCACCGTGAATCCCAACAGAAAGGGAACGGCTTTGCTTAACATTCCGTCGATAACCCAAAACAGTTTTTCTTCGCGGCTGAGTTCGTCGTCCATCATCACCGGATAACCTCCTTTGAAAAAAAATAAGCCGGGAGGCACGCAATGCGCGTATTCCCGGCTTTTTTGGACTACACAACATCAAACAGTGTTAGCTGGCCTTCCAGTACCTTTGGTTTACGCCTGCGCTTCTTGCGTTTCGGCAGGAATGCCGCAAGCTCAAGAACGGTAGGCCGTTTTTCAACTTCAATTTCACCAAGGGCATCTTTAATTTCTTTGGATGTGAAGCCGCAAAGCTCCAGCGTTTGTCTTGCCAGTTCTTTTTGTGCCCTGGAAAGAATGTCCAGAAATTTTGATTCCTCGACCAGCTCAACGCCTTCATCGAGGTCCCTCCTGGCCAGCTCTTTCCATTTGTCGGCCGTTTCCTCATCAAGCAGGCAACTCGCAATATCGGCGGCCAGGGACGTATGGCCGTCGCGACCAAATTTTGAAAGCTCGGAACGGTCAAGGCGTCCTTCCGCAAGCATGGCGTGAGCCCTTTTCAACATGCAGACCCTGAACTGGTCGGCCTGCTGTGTGCCATCGTAGACCAAATAATAAATTCGGCATTCTCTAGTTTGACCTATCCGCCAGGCCCTCCTTGACGCCTGCCGTACCACGTTTATGTCGTAATTGAGCTGGTAAAATATGATAGTCGGCCACGGCAGCAAATCCAGCCCGACTTCAACCAGCCTCATATTGCAGATTATAACCTTGGCCCCCTCTTCTTCCTTCCCGGCAAGCCACTCAACCCGCTTTTCAGGACTCACATGGCTTTCAAGGACGTGGGCTTCTATGCCGTGGGCTTCAAGCACATCTTTCAACCTGTGGTGAATAGCGTAGCTGTCCGTGTAGTTGCAGTAAATAATACAACCCCTGTTTTCTGCGAGGTTTTCGTTTACCAGCCTGACCAGTTCGCGCTCCTTGGCGTGGATATAGTCAAGCTCCGGCGCTTCAACGGTAAAAAGCGTTTTGCCGTTCTTTTGAATTTCCACTTTAGCGCCAAGGTGCGGCGCGTCGGCATAGTTGATTGTGGCCGGGATGAACCTGGCAAACGCTCCCCTGCACTTGTGCTCCATGAACGCTTCTGTGCAGGCGCTGTGAAGTCGTTTGTGAAAATCGCTGTACAAATCCCTGTGTTCATCGTCGAGAGCAATAAACGTAGGGATTTCTTTTAGTTCTACAAGGGGCAGGCCCAGGTCACCCAGTTCCAGAAAAGCCGCCCGGTGCAGGAGGTGATTGGCCACCAGCTCGGGGGCAATGCCGGGACGCTCCCTGGGCTGCAGCTCGTTCTTTTTGCGCCTTGTTATAACTCCCTCATCTTCATCGGAAGTGCGGATTGTCCGTTCCAGGACGCCGTACTTCCTGGCCCAGGCCACGGTTCCCGACTTGTGATTAAAACCTTCTCTCAGTAATGACCTGGGGTCAGTCCTCCAAATTAACTCTTTGATGCTGGTGGACATGCCGTTGACCAGAGTGCCCGTAAGGCAGAGGGTTTTCTTTGATGCCTTCAGGAGCTGGGTAAAGGCGTCGCCGCGTCCGGAATCCGAAGCCTTGGTCTGGTGAACCTCGTCCATTATGAAAAGGTCAAAATGCCTTTTTAATTTTCTGAGGATAAAGCTCACAAACCATCGCGGCCTGTTGGGGGTTTCACCCCTGGATTTCAGTGCGGGCCTCCACAATGAGGCGCCGCACTCAGGGCATTTTTTCACTTTGGCCGGGAGTTTCCACTTGGGAGAGAAATCCTTTGGAAGGCCGTTGGGGAGAAGATTCTTCAATTTTTCCGGCCCGGTCTCATTACCAGGTTCGGTTTTCTCACCGTCGAAACCAGCTTCAGGGTCGTCTTCCGGTTCGTCCGTTTTCAGCGGTTTATTTTGCAGAACATCTTCCCAGTTTAGGTAATCTTCTTCCTTGGACTTAGGGTTGATGACCGGCTGGCCGCAGTCCGGGCAGTGCCAGGCGTAATATTTTGCACCGGCAACCCTTTTCCATATCATTGCGCACCACGGGTCAGGCCCCAATTTTGCCCGGTCAATGCCGACCAGAACAAATTCAATCCCTTTGGGTTTATGGCCGTTTTTAATCTTTCTGTAATATCTCAAGGCATCTTTGGTATTTCGGATAACCTGCACGGTGGCGTCCGGGAGCGTTTCCTTGATCTCCTTCTTGTGCATTTTGGGAATCATGATTCCAGGGCCGCAGTATAAAACTGAAATACCCCTGTTAAGTCTTTTGTGTATTGCATTGCAGACGCCGAGAGAGATAATGCTTTTGCCGGTGCCCATGTCTCCGCAGGCCAGGGCCATGTTCTGCTCCTGAAGCGTGTTAACAAGACCCTGAATGACGTGGGCCTGGGCCGGGAATGGAATCCTGTCCATTTGACCTATCGCGGGGTCTAATTTGTCCGTGTCCGGGTTGTGGCGCGGTTTAATGCTTTTGATTTGATCGGAAAGCGTTGCCGCGTTTGCCCGTAGATAATCTTTCATGGTCCACGACGGGTCAAATTTGCCGTCGATTTCCACATGAGGGATTTTAAGTATTCCGGTTCGCTGGGCCGCTTTTATTCCCTCGAGGAGATACTCCTCGGTTAACCCTGAACCGGAGGCGTGTTTTACAGATGTTATTCGGATAACTTTTAAATCTTTCCAGGTTTCCATGCTAAGGTCACGAATAACCCGGGCTTTCTTGTAATCAAGTATTTTAATGTAGTCACTGATATATTCTCCGGGCACGGGGAACCTCTGCACCAGGTATTCCCCCACCGCCTTCGCGATGTCGCCGTCGGGGGCAAGTATCACGGGATTTTTGCTTTCCTCGCTGAAAATGGCGTCCTTTGAGAGTATAACGCAGTGGTGCGCGTCCCCCGCCTTCCCGGTGTTAAAAACGTAGTTGTTTTTCACCGGGCTCAAGTATTCAACGGGATTGCCGTTATCGTCCGTGATGACAGTCCTCCTGCCGGCAATAATGCTGTGGGGAATGCTGTGTGTGGCTGTCCCGGGGCCGGCAAAGCTGGCGGCAACCAATTCATCTCCGATAACTGCCGCAAAGTGCAGTACACATTCAAATGTTCTATCGTGGTCATCAATTTTAATTTTCATAATCAAAACCCGGCGCGGATACCCCTGAATTTATTCAGGGGAGGAGCGCCGGTTCTGCCTCCTTTCTGGGAATAAACATCAGACCCTTGGCTCTTTCTACTATTTGTAACCGGTTGGGAGTT